>NZ_JAYVPL010000091.1:0-61625 GCF_043757465.1 Armatimonas sp. | reverse complement strand
TTGGCATGGTCAAAGGTCTTTCCTGTGTTCTGATAAGCTCTTGTATCGTCTTTGGCCATGCCATGCAAACTACCCCCAATTAGCGGAAACTAAAGTTGAGGGCGCGACCATGATTGATGTGGAGTTCGATGATCGCAAGTTCACGGGTTCGCACTACGGTCATCTTTGCCGTGCCCAAGTGCGCCTTGATAAAGTCACCCTCATTGATGAGCGCGATGGTAGCCAGAGCAATGCCTTGATCGAGCTGCGCAAAGACCCTGTGGCAAATAAAGCGCAGATCAGTAAGCCGCTCGCCGCGCACAGCGCCAGCTTCCCCACTAAGTTAGAGACGGGAAAGTGGTACCGCCTTGTTGTAGAAACCGTCGGCGACCAAATGCGTGTCACGATTGAGGGCAAGCCTGTGGGCTATCTGAAGTCCCCCGGCATTGGGCACGCGACGAAGTCTAAGATCGAGCTTGGCGTCGGGGGCAAGGACGGCTGGTTTGACGACCTCAAGGTATGGAACGCCGCACCGATAAAATAAAGCTCACGCGGCGAGCTCGAAGCCGGGAATCGGCATGTTTTTAGTATCGTGGCTACTGGCATTGCCTAGGTTGCTACCGAATAGAACCGTCGTGCGGTCGAGCAGCGTACCACCTGCCTCTGGGGTGCTTTTTAGCCGTGGGCTGATTTTTAGCCGCAGGCAGGGCGCTAGCCGTGCACAGCGCCGCAAGCATCAACAGAGCTTTCCAAAAATGATGCATTCTCTTGCCTTGCCTTGGGGGATGGAGTGAGGCGGGACGGAGTTAGGCGGGGCGCAGCTTACGGTAGTTTGCCAGGCATTTTTCGGCGGTCTCCAAAGACGGGAAACGGCTGCCTTCTTGCTCGATCAGGAAGCACTCCGCCCCGCCCTTGCTCGCCGCTAAGTCCAGAAGCTTGGCCCAGGGCGTCTCGCCCTCGCTAAAGAGCACTTTGTAGCCCTCGGTCTTGCCCCAGTCTTTGAGGTGGAGCGAGCGAATCCGTCCGGGGTTGGCCGCGATCCAGGCGAGGGGATCGTAGCCGACTTCCATGCACGTTCCCACATCGAACTGGAGCGTGACCTCTTTGGGGGTGTTGGCAGCCAGGAGCTGGATGGGCCGGAAGCCTTCTTTCTCGATGAACTCGGTCTGGTGGTTGTGGTAGCCCGCCCGCATCTTTAGCGGCTTCAGCACTGCTGCCGCGCTTGTGAGTGTCTCCGCAACACGCTTCCAGTCGTCCTGGGTCTGTGTTCTACCCGCGCTGGCCATGACAATGGTCTTGGAGCCTAGAACTTGGTTGAGTTCAATTGCCTTCTTGAGGCCGTCGCCCTCAAGCCCGGAGCGGCTGTTGTGGGTGGACAGACACTTAATCTTCAGCTCATCCAGAAGCTTGCGTACTTCTTTGGCGTACTCAGGAGTCCAGGACTGGTAGGGGGAGTAGAACTCAACCACCTCATAGCCGAGCTTGGCGACTGCGCGTACGGTTCCCATCAGGTCTTTGGCAAGCGCATCGCGCACCGAGTAAAGCTCTAGCCCCAGTGGTATTCGTTTGGCTGTTATTCGAGCACTTGCCGAATGCCCGACAGCCGCGGCCACTGTTGTGGCGGCAGACAGCTTCAAAAACGACCGCCTTGTCAGTTCCTCATTCATCGTTAGATTGTAGCACTTTGTCCGAGGCGGGGCAAGGCAGTGTCGTGCTATAATCTCTACTGCATGCCCGACATTACGAACGTCAACCTCACCTTCCTCCGAAAAGCGCGTGGCCTGGCCGCTCTCTCTCGTTATGCGATGCAGGACGACGGGACACTTTTGGTCTCCGTCCCCGATGAGCTTGAGGTGCGAACCTTTCACTTAGTGCGCTACTCGGAGCAGGGGCGTAGCCGTCGGGTGCATACCTACAGTGTTGAGACCCTCCGTAAGACCGAGATCGCGCCCGATGGTTCCACCTACATTGGCACCACCGACGATGACCTTTATCTGTTTCGGGAGAATCGTAAGACACGCTTTCTGCCCGACCGGCGCGCTTCGTACACCGATGTCTCCCTCGGGGTGGATACGCCACGGTTTGCCGCAGCGTTCTGTGACATTGTCGGCTCCGGGCACTCCGTGGCACTGGGGGAGCTGGGCGGCCGGTTACTGTGGACCAAAGATATTTCTTTTCCCATTAACCGTGTCTGCATAGACCGCAGCGCTTGTTTTATGGCGGTCGCGGGCGAGAGTGGCGATCTGACTTTGATTGATCAGACCCGCAAGACAGTCTGGAACCACCGGCAGGATGTCCCACTCCTTGCGATTGCCACCATCGGCCCCGAGCGCACCGTTTTTGCCACGGGAGGGCCGCAGGTCGAGGTCGGGGGGGTGGGGATGGTCGGCAGCGATGGCACGCTCCTCTGGTTCACCGAGCTGATCGGCACCCCGGTTGAGCTGTCTTTAGATGCTGAGGGCAAGAGTGTCGCGGTGCTGCTCGCACTGGACGGGACAAGTGGGCGGCTGGTTTTTCTGTCCGAAGAGGGACTGCCTACCTGGGACATAGACTTCGAAGACGCGCGGCCCACGGGAATCTCTATCTCGCCGTCGGGGCGCTTTGTCGCCGTGAGCCTGCGGGATGGGACACTCACTGCCTACGAGCTGACTTTTGGGGAGCGGGTTGCCTCACTCTCGGAAGAGGCCACTCTGGCGGAGGCGCAGGGGGCATGGGACAGGGGGAATGTGAACGCCGCCGCCGAGGTGCTCCGAACGCGTCTGGCAGTGGTGCCCTCGGATCTGCGCTCCTGTGCGCTTCTGGGCGAGGTACTCACCGACCTGCGGCAGCGTGCACTCGCCGCGGCCCAGACCGCCGAGACCGTGGGGGACTTTGCAGGAGCGAGCTCCCATCTCACTCTGGCAGCACAAGAACTTCCCGCGGATGCGCGGCTCACGGAGGCGCACGGGGCACTTCGGCAGCGCTGGTACAGCACGAAACTTTCGGAGGCCCAGGTTGCTCTAACCGAGCGGAACACCGAAGCGGCGGAGGCGGCTTTCCTGGAAGCCATTCAGGCAGATCCTCTGGCGACCGCTGCCCGTGCGCTTCTTGCCGAGGCACGCTACGCGGCGGCGGAGAGTGCACTGGCGCGTGGGAGGGCTCTCCTGCACCAGGGCAATGCGCCTGGGGCACTCGTGGCCTTCACCGAAGCGCGTCAGAAGGGCGTCTCCGGGCCGGAGCTCAATGAGCTTTTACGCCAGGGGCGAGTTGTGGAGGCACTGTCACTGGGCAATGCACTCTATCAGGATCAGCAGTATGCGGCGGCACTGTTCCAGTATAAGAAAGCTCTACGTCTGGATCCGGAAAACGGCGAGGCGCAGCAGAAACTCAGGTATGCTCAGAACTTCCTTCAGGACACACAACTTTCAGATCGCTTCAGCCGTCTGGAGTAGCTTACTTTTTCTCGTTCCAGGCGTGGCACTTGCCCAGGTACCCGAGGGGCGTCAGACCGCGCCGCTTGCTGCCAGTGGAAACGGCTACGAGCGCAAGCGTATTAAACACACGGTGCCTCTGGAAACACTTGAGGGCTGGGATCTGCTCTACGATGCGCCTGAGGGGCGGGTCTACTTCGACTGGGACGACCAGTTTCTCTATCTTGCAGTGGAGTCTAAAGAGCCCCAGGACATCCGCTTCGATCTCGATGCCAGTGGCGATGGCTGGTTTCGTGGTGCGGAGAACTTTAGCATTCGGCTCGTGACTTCCCCCGAGGGAGCCAAAGCGCTGATCCGCCGCTTTGATACCGTGCAGAACAAAGAGCACCCGGTCTGGGCGGAGGTCTTGCTGCCTGAGGGGAGTGTTCAGGCGCGTCAGTTCAAAACCGCGCAGGGGAGCGGCATGGTCGTGGCGGTGCCTTGCGCACTACTGGGGGCACAGCGCAAGCCGGGAACGGAGTTCGGGTTCCGTGCGCTTTTGGGGGCTGCGGCGCTTGCCGAGCCCACCCCGGAGCTGCCACTGGTGCGCCTCCAGCTCACCGATGAAAGCGAGGCAATTCTGGGAACCCTGGCGGTTCGAATGAGCCTGCGAGATCGCAGGCTCGTGACGGGGAGCCTGGTGCGGGGGACACTGGAGCTGAGTAACTCTGGGGAGAAACCGCTCTTTCTCAAGCAGATTTTCTTGCCCGATGGTACCACGATTACCAACCCGAAAGACCCGAGCCTGATTCTCAATCCCGGTGAGCGTCTACGGCGTGAGTTTCGCTTTGTGCTCGGGGAGGGGCCGGAGCCTGCCAGTGTCGTTCTGCGGGCCGGGGCCGAGCGCGAAGAGGGAGGGAGCGCGGTTGCCCTTGGGAGCGTGGACCGCCAGGAGCCGTTCTCATTTGTGCTGGACAACGATGTGAAGCCTCTCGTTGCGCTTGCACCCGACGGCCCACAGCGGCGGCGCTTGCTGGTCGCGACCATTACGGGAAGGCGCGACAGCAAGACCGTGGGGCAGGTACGCCTCGCACTCCCGGCGGGCTGGACCGTTGAGGGAGAGGATAAACGCACCTTCTCGGTTTCCTATCCCAATGAGCGCCGCAGTGTCAGCTTCAAGCTGGTCGTCCCGCTGGGGGTACCTGCGGGGAGCTACCCTGTCGAGGCGCAGTGTGAGATTGGTGGGAAAACCTACCGTGCCAAGGTTGAGTTTCTGGTGAAGTGAGAGCGCTGGATGGCTTTCTCGATCTGATCTACCCACCCCGCTGTCTGGTTTGCGAGAGCTGGGAGGAGCCACTTCTGTGTTCCGAGTGCGTGGCGCAGTTCGCGCTCGTGCCGGAGCCGGTTTGCGTGGTCTGTGGGCACCCGAGCGAACCTGAGCGTGTCTGCCGCTTGTGCGACGCGGCGGCGGATCAGTGGGGGGGCTGGGCGTTTACGCGTGCGAGAGCCGCGGGGCGGCATGTGGGAGGTTTGCGCTACGGGCTGCACTTGCTGAAGTACCGTGGGAAAGAATCTCTCGCCGAGCCACTGGGCGCGTGGCTTGCCCAGCGCTGCCTGACGGAGTTTTTCCCCGAGCCACTATTTGATGCCGTGGTCGCGATGCCGCTCTCAGCCCGCAAGCGGCGTGTGCGTGGCTACAACCAGGCGGAGCTTCTTGCCCGACCCCTCGCCGAGCAGCTCACACTCCCACTTTTACCCGCGGAGGCATTTATCAGGGTGCGGGCGGAGCAATCCCAGATGCGCTTGGGAGCCGACCAGCGCCTGGCGAATCTCTCCCCCGACGACTTCGCGGTTGCCGATCCGAGTGGCATTGCAGACAGGCGCTTGCTTCTTCTCGATGATGTGATGACCACCGGCGCGACGCTGCACTGCGCCGCTACCGCACTGCGAAAAGCGGGGGCCGCGCAGGTGGAGGCCGTGACACTCTCACGGGCTTTCTAGCACGGGTAAAATAGCGTCATGGCTATCCATCTTTGTACCCACCCGCTTGCACTGCACTTACTCACCGGCCTGCGTGCCGCCGAAACAGACCCTCAGCACTTTCGCCCTCTCGCCCGCCGCCTCACGACATTGCTGGCTTTAGAGGCGACCCGCGACTTGCCGATCACCGCCGTTTCTCTCACCACTCCGCTGGAGTTGATGGAGGGACAGGTGCTGGCGCAGGGGCTGGTGGTGATTCCGATTCTGCGGGCGGGGCTGGCGATGCTAGAGCCCTTTCTGGAGCTTTTCCCAGATGTCTCCGTGGGCTATATTGGCCTGGAGCGGGATCACGCCACGGCGGTTGCATCTAGCTACTACTGCAAGCTGCCTCAGGTTACCGGGAAGACAACACTGGTGGTGGACCCGATGCTGGCCACGGGCGGCTCGGCGAACCATGCGATCGCGCTGGTCAAGGAAGCGGGCGCGAAAGATGTCCGGTTAGTCTGTGTTGTCGCGGCCCCGGAGGGCGTCGCTGCGGTGAACGAAGCCCACCCCGATGTCCCGATCTACGCCGCCGCACTGGACCGCCAGCTCAACGATAAGAAATACATCTGCCCCGGCCTTGGCGACTTCGGTGACCGGCTCTACGGGACACTGTGACTGACAATATCCAAACGACTGTTACTTTCCGATGCAAAAACGCGAGAAGATCCCCCGGATGATCTCCTCGCGCGTTGTCTGGCCGGTAAGCTCTCCCAGCGCCGCCAGCGCTCCGTGGGCATCCACGGCGATCAGCTCGGCGGGGAGCCCAAGAGCGAGCGTGCTGCGTGCCTCCGTAACAAACGCGGCGACGCGGCGGAGGGCATCTTCGTGGCGGGCGCGGGTGATGAGGGGGGCATCCGAGGCGGGAAGCGACGTGCCGATCACCGCCTCCGCAAGCGCGGCGAGCCCTAGGCCCGTTTTCGCGGAGACAGCAACCGCTGGGTAGGGCGCAAAGCACGTCAAATCGGGCGTTGCAAGATCGGACTTGTTCACGGCGACGACGGTATTGCGGTGGAGGTCTGTCAGAGGCGTCGGGCGCGTGGCGTCCACGACGAGGATCACCACATCGGCAGTGGCTGCGGCCTCTCGGGCGCGGGCAACCCCGATCTTCTCGATGGGGTCGTCGGTCTCGCGCAGGCCCGCCGTGTCCAAGACGCGCACGGGGACGCCCGCTAGCACAAGCTCCTCGGCGAGAATATCGCGTGTCGTGCCAGGAATCTCGGTCACAATGGCGCGCTCCGCTCCGGCCAAGGCATTGAGCAGCGACGATTTCCCCACGTTGGGTGCGCCCGTCAGCGCGACAGTGAGCCCCTCGGTGAGCTTGCGACCGTAGTGCGCTCCCGCCAGAAGTGTCTCCAGCCGGGCGGCGGCGCGGCTGAGCGGCGCCTCGACGGTCTCCGGCACGAGCTCACCCACATCCTCGGGGAAATCTATCGTCGCCTCTAGCCGTGCAAGCGCCTCTTGTAAGTCTGAAGCGATAGCGGTGGCTTCGTGCGAGAGGCTGCCCGCGAGCTGACGGCGCGCTGCCCGTTGCGCCGCGACCGAGCGGGCGGAGATGAGGTCCGCCAGAGCCTCGGCCTGGGCGAGATCCAGCTTGCCGTTGTGAAACGCGCGCTCGGAGAACTCCCCTGGTCGCGCCAGCCGTGCCCCGGCGGCCAGAAACGCCGCGAGCACCTGCGCGAGTGTCACCGCCCCACCGTGGCCCTGAAACTCCACCACATCCTCGCCCGTGAACGAGTGGGGGGCAGGGAACTTGACAAGCAGGCCATCGTCGAGCGCTTCGGCAGAATCGAGTGCAAAGACCGTGGCGCGGCGCAGAACTCGGGGGGGCTGGCTTGCCAGTGACCGGCGAGCCGTGCGCTCAGCGACCAGAAAAGCATCTGGGCCGGAGAGCCGAATCACACCAATCCCTGCGGCTCCGGATGCCGTCGCTAGGGCAGCAATGGTGCCGCTCATCGGGGAGGAGTGGCGAAGGGGCGCTGGCCAGGGATCTCTAAGGGAGCCACTTCGGAGTTCATGTCCTGCGACTGAGCCGCACCACGACCACCGAGCCCGGGAATCATCCGGGTGGCGTTCATCACGAGGGGAGCCAGCGAGACCATCACCACAATCCCGTTGAGCACGGTTCCAAGCAGGCCAAAGAGGATATTCCACCAGCCGATCTGAGTCTTACGCTTGTCGTCGAGCATCAGAAACACCAGCCCGACTGGAATCGAGATAATCGGGAAGAAAATACCAATCGCCACCGACGACCAAAACGCGGCAGGCGATTCGCTCGTGGGCAGGGCATAGGCGGGGCGTGCGACGGAGGCGACCAGTGCCCGGCCACACTTCCAGCACGCGGCCTGAGTGGCAAAATTATTGGAGCCGCACGCGGCACAGACAACACGCTCGTTGGACATCGTGCTTACCTACTGTGGCAAGGTCGGCTCGGGTTTGACCAAGCCGGGGCCATGGGAGGTTTGTTCAAAGGGGTTAAATCCGCTGCTCTGGAACGTGAGCACCGCCACGGCTCCCAGAGCAAGGAAAACCACCCCGATCAAAATGACCCGTCGGCCCATGAGCGCGGCGGAGAGCTTGGGAGTGATCACCTCGGTCGTGGTGGTGACGCTGGTGGAGTTGAACTTCCGCAGGTTGAGCCCGGAGGATTCGCTTCCCGGAGAATTACGTGATTCTGCCATAGTGTCCTCGTTGTACCATGCCGATAATAAAGAATCTTGAAACTTTGTGGATTGCAACCGATTCTAACGGCGTACAGGTTGTATACGGAAAAATTGGACATCTTGTGACTAAGCGAGAAAAAAATGATACCCGAGGAAATCACGAATGAAAGCAGGGATGACGAAGCCTTTGCTGCTCTGCTGAAGGGGGCATCGTCCGCGCCTGATATCGCTCCCCTGCCTCCTGGACTTTCCAGGCGAATTGCGGCGGCGACCTACGCCCGCCCGACACTCTGGGATAAGCTGGCACTCGTTTTGCGCCCGGCTCCTGCACGCTTTGCCCTCGGAGGCGCTCTGACAGCGGCTGCGCTCTGTGTGGTCGTCGTGCCGCGTCTTTCCAAGACTGAGATTGTCTCGCCCCCACAAATTGTCTCGCCCCCACAATCGGATGGAGTTGCGCCGCCGCAGGTGGCGATCCGAGAGCAGGCGGCTCCAACACCTGCTCCCATTACTTCCGTAGGAGTCGCTCCTCCTAAAAAGCTGTCCGCGCCGAAGCCGACACCTGCGCCCGCATTAGCCGTCGCACACGTGCCTTCTGTCGTGCTGCCGACACCGGCTCCTCCGGCGGCAAGGATTGCACCACAAGAGAGCACCCTGGAGGATCACGGCAATATCACCGTAGCACGTCCAGCATCCGCGGCGGATGTGCACACTTCCACCGTGCTTCCTGAGCCTGCTGCTCGGCTGGGAGGGGCGCCGGCCACGGCAACGGCACGCTCTAGCACAAAGAGCGATCCTGAGGCTCTTCCGACTCCTGCTCCGAGTATCGCGCAGCCGATCGTGGTCGCTACACGTCCGCCGGGAGAAAGTTCAGGGATTTTGGACGATACAGGCAACCTGCAAACGCGCACGAAACGCGTCAAGATAAACCTTGGGCTTTCGGATCGGGAGCGTGCCAGCATGACCAAGTCAACGCAGATCGACTCCCTCACCGCGCGTAACTCCGAGTCTACTCCTGTGGGGGCAGGGCTTGGGTTTGGCTTGCCGATTCAGTAGAGAGTGATACAATTGGGGCGGCGCATGGCAGACTGCCATAGCGCTTCCTGGAGGAGACAATGGGACGGACAGCCCTTCGTTGCACCTGTGGGCAACGTATCGGAGAGAGGGAAGTTCTACGTGCGGGGTACTACCCCCGACCCTTTGGCCCGAGCTACGTCCTCGTGCGCTACCGCTGTTCCCGCTGCCGACGACGCGGTGAGCAGTTCTTGCGCCAGGAGGAGTGGGATCAAGGAATTCTCTCTGATGCAACGCTGGAGCTTGATCTGCCTTCCCAGCAGAGCTTTGCGACACAGGGGCCTATCACCATGCGCGAACAAGCAACTTTTCACGGCCAGCTCGATGCCCAAGGGCTGAGTGAGCTGATCGCGGAGTTCGATCACCAGGCCGACGAATAAGCTCTAGCCGCCGATCTGAGACATCGTCCGTAAGCTGCCACCGCGTGCCAGTCGCCCCTCAAAATCACTCTGGATTGGCTTGTGCGCCAGTGCCGCCGCCGCATGCTCCAGAATCTCTTGAGCGGAGCAGCTCTCCCGAAGCGGCCTCATCAAATCGTACTCGTAGTTATCGGCGAGGCAGGGAACCAGCTTTCCGTTGGCAGTGAGCCGCAGCCGATTGCAGCCCTCACAGAACCTATGGCTGATCGGATTGATCACTCCCACTGTGCCCCGCGCCCCCGGAATCTTGAAGTTACTGCTCGTGCTCTCCGGTGCATCATCGAGAGTTTCCAAATCCGGCCAGAGCGCTTTAAGCTGCGCGATGGCGTCTTCGTTCTTCACATAGTGCGCTCGCCACTGCGCGTTGCTCACTTGCCCTATCGGCATGTACTCCAAGAAGCGCACCGAGAGCGGACGGTCTTTGGTGAGCTGCCCAAATGCCTCGATTTCATCGTCGTTGATGCCGCGCATGAGTACGCAGTTCAGCTTGATGGGGGTAAACCCGACAGCCAGTGCCGTCTCAAGCCCTTCCCACGCACGCTCGAACTCCGCGCGCCGTGCGAGCTTGATAAAGCGCTCCGGTTGAAGCGTGTCCATCGAGAGATTGAGCCGCCGCACGCCCGCGTCCCAGAGCGCCTGAGCATCGCGCGCCAGGAGAATCCCGTTAGTGGTAAGTGTCACTTCGCGAATTCCAGGAATTGCCGTGAGGCGTGCCGCCAGCTCGGGGACGTTCTTGCGCACCAGAGGCTCTCCGCCGGTGAGGCGCACTTTTTTAAGCCCGACGCTTGCCAGCGCCCGTACCACCCGCTCGATCTCCTCGAAGCTCAGGACATTATCGAGGTTTTCGTAGGGGACACCCTCCTCTGGCATGCAGTAGACACAGCGTAGATTGCAGCGATCTGTTAGGGAGATACGCAGATACTCGATCCGGCGACCGAAGGAGTCTGAAAGTGCAAGCGGAAGTGTGGTCATTCAGGATAAAGTATACCGTACCTAAAATACGGAGTGTGGAATAAAGAGTTATGACCGAGCCTCTACGACCTCTGTTTCACTTTACGGCACCGCGTGGCTGGCTAAACGACCCCAATGGGCTGATCTTTCATCAGGGCTTCTGGCATCTGTTCTATCAGCACAACCCAAAGGGCACAGACTGGGGAAACATGACCTGGGGGCACGCTCACAGCACGGATCTGGTGCACTGGGAGCATCTGCCACTTGCGCTGGAGCCCTACGGCGAAGGGACGATCTTCTCCGGATCCGCGGTTCTCGACGAGCGAGGGGCTGCGGACTGTGGGAAGAAGGCGCTGCTGCTTTTCTATACATTTGCTGGAAGGCCTTTTGATCAGCGGATGGCATTCTCCAACGATGGAGGGCAAAGCTTTCAGCAGCTCGCGTGGAACCCGGTTCTTCCGAATATCGAAGGGGAAAATCGGGATCCCCGGGTCTTCTGGCATGCAGGCGCAGCGCACTGGTGCATGGCACTTTATGTACGCCGGGGCACAAGTGATGGGATCGAGTTCTACACATCGCCTCGTCTGACTGCCTGGAGCTTCGCCAGTCGCATCGAGGGGTTCTACGAGTGTCCGGAGTGCTTCGAGCTTGAGGGGAACTGGGTTCTCTTTGGAGCGGACGGTGAGTACGTGCTGGGGCAGTTCGATGGGAAGACCTTTCGTCCTGAGGGGGAGCGCCTAAAGCTGGACTACGGGATGAACTTCTATGCCGCTCAGACTTGGAGCCATGCGCGAGATAACCGTCGTGTGCTCATCGCCTGGATGCGTGGCGGGAGCTATCCAGGGATGCCCTTCAATCAACAGCTCACCTTTCCGACGGACATAACCCTTCGTGAGATCGGTGGGCAAAAACGCCTCTGTCGGCAGCCGATTCCAGAGATCTCTTTGCTCTGGCGGGAGAGCTGGGAGGTGATGGAGACGGTGCTGGTGCCCGGCTGTGGCCTTACAGGGCTCTGGGAAGGGGAGGCGTTCGATGTGGAGGCCACGCATGCCCCTGCCGGAAGGCAAGCACTTAAAGCTACGCGTTTTGTGCGACCGCACGAGTATCGAGGTCTTTGGCGGCGAAGGTGAGGTGGCTTTTTCAAACTGCTTCCTGCCGGATGCGGCTCACTGTACCGTTGCACTTGCTGCCTCCGATGGCGGTGTGCACGTTACGACTCTCTGCGTTCGGCTGATCCGCGCATGACAGTACCTCTCCGTTTCAACTCCTAAAAAAAACTTCCAACCATTTGTACCTGTTTTGCTATTCAATAGTGAGAGGCCGGACGCAACAAAGTGAGAGACCGAACGCAACAATATCGGTACTAATGGTACTAATATCCCTGAAGGAGGGCCGCAGAACATGACAGATTTATTGAAATGGCAGTGGGTGGTGTTTTTAGTGCCGCTTGCACTGGCAGTACTCCTTGCTCTTGCAACCGCAGTGAGTGTGGGAGGAGATCACGGGGAGAGTGAAGGAGGTCACGACCATGATCTGGAGGGCCATGTCGGCCACGATGGCACCAACCACGATAGCGATCAAGAAGCAGAGTCAGAGTCTGAAGGACATGTCTCGCCGCTCGCGCTGATCGGCGTGGGGCAGGCACCGCTCTCGGTAATTTTAATCTGCCTGCTGGTCTATTGGGCCGTGATCGGGAGCCTGGGAAACCTGACTCTCGGAGTGCACAGCATCGGATTCACTATAGGGCTGGCCTTGGTCGGCAGCCTCCTCGCGACATCGGGAACGGCGCGGCTGGTGGGGCGCTTCCTGCCCACGAGCCAGAGTTTCTCCGTGAAGCGACACGAGCTGATTGGACGTGAGGGCACTGCAATCTATCCCATTACGGAGAGCAGTGGCACCGTGCGCCTCTACGACTCTCTGGGCACGCTGAGACAGCTCGACTGTCGCACGGTGCTGGGGGGAGCCGCGATCCCGATGGACACAAAAGTAATCGTTATTGACTATGACCGTGAGCGACAGGTGTTCACGGTGCAAAAGTGGGATGACCTGGTTCGAATAAAGGAGGATTGATATGGGAGAGACGAAAGAAAATACGGGGCTGGGACTGATGTTGATGGTAGGCGTCTTGGCCGGGCTCGCGCTGATGATCGGGCCGTGGCTGGTGCCGAGCTTTGAGCCGCCCGCTCGGATTGGAGCCGCACTCTTTGGAACGGCGGTGTTCCTGATCAGTACGATTTTAGCGGGAATCGCCAAGCTCTATGTCCGCACCCGCCCCGATGAGGCCTTTGTTCGGACGGGAATGGGTGGGCAAAAGGTGATGATTGACGGCGGAACGACGGTTTTCCCCGTCTTCCACCAGATCAAGCGCATCCCGCTGCGCACTCTCAAGCTCGAAGTGGAGCGTAAGGGCACCGAGGCGCTGATCACGTCGGACTTTCTGCGGGTGGATATACGCGCCGCATTTTTTGTGCGAGTCGCCAAGGATGTGGAATCTATCCAGACAGCCGCGAGCACACTCCCGGATGCCTTTGTCGGCACCCATGCCATCCAGGATCTTGTGCAGGAGAAGCTCGTCTCCGCGCTGCGCACCGTGGCGGCCCAGCAGACTCTCAATGACCTGAACGCGCGTCGCAATGAGTTCGCCGCTAAGGTTCAGGAGATGGTGACCCACGATCTGGCTGCCAATGGCCTGACCTTAGAGTCCGTGACGATCTCCAACTTAGACCAGGCGCCCCTAGACTCGCTGCGCCCCGACCAGAACGTGTTTGATGCCCAGGGAGCACGTACGATCTCTCAGATGGTCTCCGAGGAGAGCGTCCGTCGCAACGAGATCGAGCGCACGGCGCAGCGTCAGAAAAAAGAGCAGGATGTCTCTGCGGCCAAGTACATCGCCGAGCGCGAGGTGGAAGAAGCCAACGCACGGGCCGAAGCCGATAAAAACAAACAGATCGCCATGGCATCGTCCCAACGCTCCGCCGCCGAAGCCATCGCGCAGGCCGACTCCGAGCGCAAGATCGCGGAGTCGAAGGCACGCCAGTCTGCGGAGTCCACGGAGGCCGACGAGCACCGCAAGTCCGAGGTCGCCAAGGCCGCTTCCTCACAGGCGATTCAGGTAGCCGAGGTCGAGAAGACCAAGGCCATCGAGCTCGCCAATCAAGAGCGCGAAAAAGTCTCCCAGATCGCTGCTGTGGAGCGTGAGAAAGAAGTCACGGTTCGTGAACAAGAGCGCGGCGCGGCGATCGCCAACGCCGAGCAGGCCCGTGCCAAGGCGGAGACGGAGAAGCTCAACGCCGAAAATGCCCGTGAGACGGCGGCGCAGGAAGTCCAGACGACGCGCGTGGTGGCGGAGGCCGAGCGCCGCAAGCGTCAGGAGATCATCCAGATCGAGACCGATGCCGAGCGGCTAAAGCTAGAGCGCGCCGCTCAGTCCGATGCCGATGCCTACGCAATCGCGAAAAACGCCGACGCCGAGCAACAGGCCGCTGCAAAGATGGCAGAAGCGATGATCCTGAAGGCCCGCGCGGAAAAGCAAGCCAAGGAGCTGAGCGCCGAAGGAGATCAGGCGCTCCAGATGGTTCCCATCGCGGTGGAGCGGGAGCGCGTCACCATCGAGCGACAGCGCGTCGAGGTGATGCAGGCGGAGCTGGAAGCCAAGTCCGCCCACGCCAGTGTCTCGGTGCAGCTGGAGATCGCCAAGGCGATGATCGAGGCGGACCGAGACGCCAAGATCGCCGCCGCTCAGGCGATGGGCCAGGCATTCGCCAACGCGAACATGACAATCTGGGGCGATCCAGAATCGGTGAAGCGGATGAGCGAGTCGTTTCTCAAGGGCCAGCAGTTCGGTGCACTCGTGGAGGGCGCGTCCTCCAACCTTCCCGACTCCGTGCGCGGCTTGATGGAGTCGGCGATGGGGCGCTTGGGCGCACTGGCGATGCCAACAAAAGAGGCATCAGCCCCCGTGAACGAGGAAACGCTTGCGGGAGACGCTGGTTAATCCGTGGATAGAGTCCGCCGATTGAAATCGGCGGGCTACGGCGCGGCGGGTTTGGTCTCGGTCTTCGTTGTTGAAGCCGAGGCCGTTTCCGTTTTGGGAGTGTCGGACTTGGTCTCGGTTTTCGTCTCCGTAGAGGCAGTCTCGGTTTTGGCTTCCGTGGACTTGCTCTCGGCTTCGGCAGGCTTGGTCTCCGCAGGCTTGGCCTTGGACGTCTCTTTTTTCGAGTCGTTGATGTAGAAGCCGTCGCCCTTGAAAGAGATTCCAACGGGGTAGATGATCTTCTTCACCAGGCCGTCGCACTCTTCGCACTCGGTGATGCGCGGGTCGCTCATCTTTTGAACGCGCTCGAACTCATGGCTGCACACGGTGCAGCGGTAACCGTAGGTTGGCATATCGTCCTTCATTATAGCGCACTTAAAAAGGTAAAATAGAGCATGGCTCGACCTACTCTTCAAAACACGACTGTCCGAATGCTGACGTTCGGAACGCTTCTAGTTGCCGCGACCCTAATGGGAGCCGTGGAACCGGGAAAGGCAGCAGTGGCCGTTGCAGGCGCAACACTGATCGATCTTCTAAAAAGCCTGAGCGGGGAGGTGTTTGGTGGGGATGTCTCCGAGAATCTGGTACAGCGGCTCACGGGGCATGAGGAACTGCTCCGAAACCACGATCTGACGGAGCTGGTGGGGCAGGCACTCTCAATTTCTCTCCTGGCGGCTGTCGAGCAGCTTGAGCCGCCGCTGCATCGGGCCGAAAAGGAGCCGGTGCTTGCCTGGGCGCGGGGAATCGGGCCGCGCTGGGAAGAGCAAGTCAAAAGTGAGCGGGCAATCCCGGATGCTCTACGGGAAGCGTCGCTCCCGGGTGTGTTCGCGGTCACTCCCGAGGCGGTTGGGCACGTTCGGATACTGCACACGGACGACTGGTTCGCGCTACTGAAAAATCTGGGGTGGGAGAAAGCGCCCGAGGGAATGGTGACAGCCACCACGGGTGAGGCCATTTATTGGCGGCTGGCGGCGCTACTACCTGAGATTTTCCCAAAGGCACTCCGTGAAGTTATCAAGCACGACGCTGCCGGGGATGGGAAAGGGCACGCGGGGCTGACACTCTTAATGCTGGGGGAGCTGGTGGCCTTTGCACGGGAGCAAAAGGCGACAAATACAGTCACTTTTGAGGCATTTGAGAAGCGCTGCATTGCGTGGGGAGAAGACTTTGCCCGGAAGCTGGATGTGGATTTACTGCAACGGCATCAAGAGATTCTTCAGAAAATCGGGGTGGATGTTGCCGGGCTGAAGGCACATCTTGATACACGACTAGATGCTTTGCCCAAGGAAGTGGCAAAAGCAGTGCGTATTGATCCCCGGCTCTGGGCAGGTAAAGAGCGGGCGTGGCGGATTGACGAAAGAAACCAAGGCTTTGTGGGGCGACGTGCGGAGCTTGCCGCGCTCTCCCAGGCCTTTGAGCGCCACCAAAAAACATATCTCTTTGGCCTGGGAGGGATGGGGAAAACCCAGACGGCGCTAGAGTATGCCCATGCAAGCGCCGCGTCGTATCCCCTGGGAATTCTTTGGGTGCGTGCGGAGAGTGCCGCCACGCTAGACGAAGAGTACCGGAGTGTCGCCTACGTCTTGCGGCTCCCGCAGGCCGAGACTCCCGATATTTCCGTGGTACGTGAAGCCGTGCGCCAGGAGCTTTCTACCCACGACGACTACCTCCTGGTTCTGGATAACGTCGAAGACCTGCAAACGATTGCGCCGTATCTTCCCACCGGGGGAGGGGGGCAGGTGCTAATCACCACCCGAATCCATCAGATCGTCCCTAAAGATGCCGGGGTGTCTCTGCAAGAGCTAAACGATGATGCCGGGGCGGACTTGCTCCTTACTCGCGCCGGACACGACCCCCAAGGATCTCCCGAGCGGAAAGCGGCAAAGAAATTCTCTCACACGGTAGACGGCTTGCCCCTTGCGCTGGATCAGGCCGGTGCCTATATCGCAGCTTCCGTTAGCACAGTGGCAAGCTACCAGGCACTCTATGCACAGAGCGGGGCAAGGCTCCGCAAGCGCCGGGGAGCGCAGGCCGGTATCTCGCATGAGTCGGTAGCGACGACCTTTGAGGTCGCTGTTCAGCGTATTGGGGAAGTCTGGCCGGAAGACAGCGAGGATGAAGAAACCGCCGCCGTCGCCCGAGAAGCCGCCATCGAATTCCTTCGTGTGTGTGCGTTTCTCGCCCCCGACGACATCCCCGATGTCATTCTTAAACAAGCTGGTTCGCATCTCTCCGAGCCACTCCAGAAGTGCGCCGCTGACGCTTTGGTCTACGATGTAACTATCCAAAGACTCCTCAAGTTTTCCCTTATGAGTGTCCGCACCGACGAGAGCTATGTCTATGGCACTCAGCTTTTCTCTCTGCACCGGTTGGTACAAGATGTTATTCTTGATGGCTTGACAGAGGAAGAACACAGCCAGTACCAGCAACTTGCAATCACCGCCGTTTCGCAATCTCACCCCACCGATTGGAATACTCGCTGGGATCACTACAGCCATCTGGCAAGCCATTCACAAAAAATTACCGATATTATCTTTCGACATGGCATTGAAACAGAGCACGCAGGGTTGCTCTGTAACCAGCTAGGGTTTCATAAAGAACGCCAAGCTGATTATGCCACCGTGCTTCCTTTGTACAAACGTGCTCTTTCGATTCGCGAAACGTCGCCTGGCGCCAATCATCCTGATACCGCTGAAAGTCTCAATAATCTGGGTGCACTGTATCGCATTCAGGGCAACTATGCTGCCGCGCTTCCTCTGTTTGAACGCGCTCTTTCAATCTGTGAAATGTCTCTTGGTGCCAATCATCCCAATACCGCTACTAGCCTCAACAACTTGGCAATGTTGTATGAATCTCAGGGCAACTATGCCGCCGCGCTTCCTCTGTTTGAACGCGCTCTTTTGATCAGTGAAATGTCGCTTGGTGCCGATCATCCCAATACCGCTACTAGCCTCAACAACTTAGCAGGACTGCATAAATCTCAGGGTGACTATGCTGCCGCGCTTCCTCTGTTTGAACGCGCTCTTTTGATCAGTGAAATGTCGCTTGGCGCCAATCATCCTGATACCGCTACTAGCCTTAATAATTTGGCAATGCTATATAAATCTCAGGGTAACTATGCTGCCGCACTTCCTCTGTTTGAACGCGCTCTTTTGATCAGTGAAATGTCTCTTGGTGCCGATCATCCTGATACTGCTACTAGCCTCAACAACTTAGCAGGACTGCATGAATCTCAGGGCAACTATGCCGCCGCGCTTCCTCTGTCTGAACGTGCTCTTTTGATCTGTGAAACGTCGCTTGGTGCCGATCATCCTGATACCGCTGGAAGCCTCAGCAACTTAGCAGGACTGCATGAATCTCAGGGTGACTATGCTGCCGCGCTTCCTCTGTTTGAACGCGCTCTTTCGATTCGCGAAATGTCACTTGGTGCCAATCATCCCTCTACTGCTACTAGCCTCAACAACTTAGCAGGACTGCATGAATCTCAGGGCAACTATGTCGTCGCGCTTCCTCTGTATGAACGCGCTCTTTCGATTCGCGAAATGTCACTTGGTGCCAATCATCCCTCTACTGCTACTAGCCTTAATAATTTGGCAATGCTATATAAATCTCAGGGCAACTATGCTGCCGCGCTTCCTCTGTTTGAACGCGCTCTTTTGATCAGTGAAATGTCGCTTGGTGCCAATCATCCCTCTACTGCTACTAGCCTTAGCAACTTGGCAGGATTGTACAAATCTCAGGGTGACTATGCTGCCGCGCTTCCTTTGTACAAACGCGCTCTTTTGATCTATGAAACGTCGCTTGGTGCCAATCATCCTGATACCGCTAGAAGCCTCAGCAACTTAGCAGAACTGTATGAATCTCAGGGTAACTATGCTGCCGCGCTTCCTCTGTCTGAACGTGCTCTTTCGATTCGCGAAATGTCTCTTGGTGCCAATCATCCCAATACCGCTACTAGCCTTAATAATTTGGCAATGCTATATAAATCTCAGGGTAACTATGCTGCCGCACTTCCTCTGTTTGAACGCGCTCTTTCGATTCGCGAAATGTCTCTTGGTGCCAATCATCCCAATACCGCTACTAGCCTTAATAATTTGGCAATGCTATATAAATCTCAGGGCAACTATGCTGCCGTGCTTCCTCTGTTTGAACGCGCTCTTTTGATCAGTGAAATGTCGCTTGGTGCCAATCATCCCGATACCGCTAGAAGCCTCAGCAACTTAGCAGGACTGTATGAATCTCAGGGTAACTATGCCGCTGCGCTTCTTCTATATGAACGCGCTCTTTCGATTCGCGAAATGTCACTTGGTGCCAATCATCCCTTTACTGCTACTAGCCTCAACAACTTGGCGGAACTGTACAAATCTCAGGGTGACTATGCCGCCGCGCTTCCTCTGTTTGAACGCGCTCTTTTGATCTATGAAGTGTCGCTTGGTGCCAATCATCCCGATACTGCACAAAGCCTCAACAATTTGGCGGTAATGTATTATTACATGGGGAAAAAAGCAGACGCCGTGCCACTACTAAAAAAAGCATTTAAAATATTTAATAACATGCTGGGGAGACATCATCCCATTACACAAGAGACGTTACAATCGTTGTTGATAGTTTTGCAAGAATTAAATATGTGGATTGACAGATTACCTTTGCTGGATTTCGTAGATACGCCAAGTTAAATTGCCGTGCTGTTTTTGTTTCAGAGTGGTACAATAACGACTAGCATCAATGCTATTGAGGAAAGAATTTAGATGCCGATTACAACCATCAGTGGGTTTCAGGTGACATTGGGAAATGTGGCGAGTCACTGGGAGCGGGTTAATGTTAGCCTTGCTCCAGACGCGCTAGAGCTTAAAGGGGGCTACAGCCTCAGCAATCTTGTTGCGGATCAGATTAATATAACGACGCTCGTTCAAAAAGTAGATGCGGCGGTGCTGATCCTGGCGACGCTGGCACGTAGGCGCGATCAGCTTAAGACGAAGCTCCGTCCAAGGCTGACGCAGTTTCGAGGGGCGGTGAAGAGTGCGCTCGACGGAACACCGTTTGCAAAGACACTCCCCACGCTTCCGCTGGCGACCGCAGACATGGCCGGGACACTCAAGCCTTTCACCGAGATGGACACCCTCTGGCAAAAAATTAACGTGGCGGTTGGGGACGAGGCGATCAGCGGGGGCTTGAAGCTCGCTGGGGGCTACACCCTGCCAAACTTTCAGCAGGAATTAGTTGCCCTGCAAGATGTGTATAAGCAGATTAGCCTTCAAGAGCAGGGGCTTGCCGTAGACCGGCGCACCCGTGACACCCTCCGCACCGAGCTTGTCACCCGTTTGCGCCAGTATAAAAACGCCGTGGTTGCTCACTTCGAGGCCGCGCACCCCTTGCTCACCACCGTGCCCAGCCTTTATCCCACAGGGGGCAGCACCCCCGAGGCCGTGGTGTTAAGCGGGCAGTGGAGCACCGACCACACCTGCGCCCAGCTTGCCTGGACCGCCTCTGCCAACGACCAGCTCGATCACTACAGTGTCCGTGTCGCACCTCTGCCTAGCTACAACACTCGCAATGAGGCCGTGGTCGCCATGATCAGTGCCGATACCCTCACCTGGCACGGCAGCCTGGAGCTTATCGAAAGCGGCGAGGGCGTTCTTGTCAAAGTCTATGTCGTCACCAAGACCGGCAACGAGAAAGGCAGCAACGCACTCAAGGTTGTGCGAGGATAGAAGCGCTTTTTACCCCCTAACCCCCGCCAAGCGGGGGGACAATAAGGAATACGAGCTTTACCTTGTATCCCCCCCCGCCGGGCGGGGGATGGGGGGCAGGCAAAATACACCATGAACACCCTACCCAGTACTGAGCTTGTGAATCCGCACACCGAGGGCATAGACCGTCTGCCCACCGACGAGCTTCTGCGACGCATCAACGACGAAGACGCTACCGTCGCCGCTATCGTGCGTGGCTGCATTCCCGAGATCGCTCGCGCCGTGGACGCCATCGCCGAGGGAATGCGCTCAGGTGGACGGCTCATCTATGTGGGGGCGGGCACCTCGGGCCGCCTGGGTGTGCTCGATGCCAGCGAGTGCCTCCCCACGTTCGGTGTCTCCGTGGAGCAGGTCTTTGGTATCATCGCAGGCGGCGAGCGCGCGCTCACCAAGGCCATCGAGGGTGCCGAAGACGATAGGCAAGCAGGCGCTGACGCTATAGACAACGCCCGTGTCGGCCAGCATGATGTGATCGTGGGAATGAGCGCCTCGGGCGGGGCACCCTATGTTCGCGGCGCAATTGCCCGTGCAAAAGAGCGGGGCGCTGTCACCGTCGGTGTTGCCTGCGCCACCCCCGCGCCCCTGTGCGACGACGCCGATATTGCGATTCAGGCCATCGTCGGGGCCGAAGTGCTTCAGGGCTCCACGCGCCTCAAGTCCGGCACGGCACAAAAGCTCATCTGCAACATGCTCTCCACCGGCGCGATGGTCAGGATTGGGAAAACTCTAGGAAATCGAATGGTAGATGTCCAGGCCACCAACATCAAGCTCGTCGCTCGCGCCCAGCGCCTCATCGCCGACCTCGGCCAAACGGACGCCGAGACCGCCGCCCGGCTCCTCACCGAGTCCGGCGGCTCCGCAAAAGTGGGGATCGTCATGGCAAGAAAAGGCGTCAGTGCCGACAAAGCCCGCGAACTATTAGATGCTGCCGGGGGATTTTTGTCGGCGGTGCTAGGAGCTAAAAGCCTCGTCAATTAAGTTGAGGTAGGCGTCCTGTACGCCTGCGCCACAGACCACGCTACCAGGAATCGGGCCGTCGCAGCGCAGCGGGTTACCTTTGAGATCGGTGACGCAGCCGCCTGCCTCGCGGATGATCAAGTCCATCGCTGCCACGTCCCAGGGCTTGTCGCCCCGGCTGATCATTCCTGCCAGCTCGCCGCGTGCAACTAACAATCCGGCGTAGACCATCGAGCAGACCTTGAGAATCTTGCTGCCCTCACGCTCTAAGAGATTCGGAAGCTCGGTAAGCTCACCCACGGGAAAGCCGCTCCACCAGAGGCCCTCGACATCCGTGACCGTGGCGCGCAGGCTGGTACCCGTAAACGCCGTGAGCGGCTGGCCGTTGCAGAACGCGCCCTTGCCCCGCTCCGCCGTGTACATCCGGTCGGCATGGAAGTCGTAGGCGACGCCTATTTCGGTGACACCGGCGATCACCAGGCCGAGCGAGAACGCCGATGTGGGAATGCCAAGCGCGTAGGGGATTGTGCCGTCAATAGGGTCACACACCCAGATATGGTCAGCACCCTCGTGCGTCTGGCTGGCCTCTTCGCCCAGAATAGCATGGCCGGGGTAGATTCGGGAGATCTCTCGGATCACCAGATCGTTGATCGCAATATCCGCCGCAGTCACGGGCGTGTTGTCGGACTTCCAGGTGCTCTCGCGGGCAGTGACGAAGATTGAGCGGCCAATCTCTCCCGCTTGGCGTGCCAGAGAGGTCGCCGTCTCCAAGTAGAGTTTATTCACGAGCGCATTGTACTACAGTCTTATTTTTGGCGCAGAGAGTCAATAAACTTCGGGTCGTCGAGGGGCACTTCAGGCTTCTCGCCCCGGCGGCGCTTAAACTGCGGGTCCGAAGGATCAAATGTGTCGGCGGGCTTGAAGACACGCGGGTCGGCAGGGGTGTGCTTGTAGGGGGTGAAGTCTGGTGTCGTGGTAAACATGTCGGAGAGATCGGTGGCGAGTGCATCGAAGAGGTTGTTCGGCCCCAGATTGAAGAGCCGGTAGATGGTCTTGATGATACTCATGATGCTGGTGTGCTGGTGCGTCACGTAGTGCTTCTTCATCCACGGCCCAATCCCAAGAACAAAGCTGCGGTGCCGGTCAATGTGATCGCCGTCGCCGCCGGAGTCGTCTTGCGTGACGAAGATCGCCATTTTCTTCCACTCGGGCTGGTGCGAGAGAAACTCAACAACGCGGCCCAGTGCCAGGTCATTGTCGGCCATGAAGCTGCTGGTGTAGGGGTAGCCACGCTCAGGGCGCTTGCCTGCGCCATGGTCGTTGCAGAGGGCGATATTGATAAAGCGCGGGAGCTTGCCCTGGTGCTTCTTTCTGTAGTCCGCAATATCTTCTCGAAACCAGTCGGCGCGGGCGATATCGGGGATGTTGTTGTTGTAGGCCGGGAAGTTGAAGCACGTGTTGTCGTAGAGGACTTTAGGCATGGGGAAGTTGACGAGCGTGAACGCCCCAGACTTGGTCGCGGGATCGCCCTCCTCGTTGTGCGGCAGCTCGAAGCCCTCGCCGTAGTTGCGAAAGCTCACGCCGCCCCGCGCTAAGTGCTCCCAGAGCGAGCCATTCTCAAGGTAGTCCTCGGGGATCTGGCTTCCGTTGGAGCCGAAGCTGATCATACGCCCGCGTGCCGACTCGGAGAGCGAGAAATTCCAGCCGGAGTAGAAGACGCGGGTGGTCCAGAGGCTTGGATAGACTCCGACGAGCCATCTATGACCATCGCCAGAGGCATCGGGCTCCATATAGAAGTTATCGGAGATACTAAACTGCCGCGCCAGCTTCAGGTGGTTGGGCATGATCGGGATGCGCTCGTCCTTGCCGTTCTCCCGAATCCAGCCGCGCTCGCCCCACTCGGCGTACTCAGGCTCAGCGGCAGCGTTCTCCAGAGTGCCGAAGATGCCATCGAACGTGTGGTTCTCTTTGGTGATAAACACAACATACTCGATCTCTTTGGGGAGCTTTGGCAGTGGCGTAGCTTTAGGAACCAGCCCGTTATTGGCGAGAGTGGCTTTCGTCGCACTGGCCAGATTGAGGTTTGGAAGGCTTACGCAGTCCACCATACCGGGCATGGCGGAGAGCCCGGAGCGCTCGTCGGTAGTGGGGCGTGGGTTCTTGGAGCCACTCGGGCCGCGTCCCAGGCCCTTTTGCGAGCCGATATAGAGCGTCTTCTCATCACTGGAAAGCGCACACTGCACCGGAAACCACCCGGTCGGAATATGCCCCAACACGACGCCAGCTTTGGGGTCAATCACGGCCACGGCATTGAGCCCCGCCTCGCAGACATAGAGCCGCGTCCCGGTTTTATTCAGTGCCATGCCGGTGGGAATTACGCCACGCAGTAGCGCGGTCTCTTTAGTGGGCGTGAGCTTTATACTCTTGCGCGGTTTCATTGTCGCGACATCAAAAATCTGTACCGTATCGTTGTTGGCGTTGCTCACAAAGAGCAGAGTGCCGCGCAGCAGCAGCGCATTGGGCGCACTCCCCCCCACGGACTTGCCGCCATCGGCAGGCGCGTGGATCAGAATGCCTGTCTTGGCCTTTGCCGTCACTTTCGGTGCGGCAGGATTGCTCACATCGTAGGCCCAGAGGCTCTGTGCATCGGGCACGTAGGGGCTGCCGAGGCCGGGCACTTTTCGTCCCTCGCGCTCCACACCTTTCTCTGCCTCGGGTGAGGGAAAACCAAACGCGGGAATGGCAAGACCACGTTTGTTTCCGTCACTGCCGGGCGTGGGCGGTGGCACCAAGCTGTAATCGAAAATTCCAATGTTGGCGATAAAGAGCCGCTTGCCGTCGGCGGAGAGCACGCAGGCATACGGCTGTCGCCCCGCGGGCACGTCCGCTGCCACTTTACCCGCTTGCAGATCAAAGACCACCACTCTCTGCCGTGCGACGTCCACGCCGTAGACCCAGCGCTCGTCGGGGGAGAGCGCGATGTCGTTGATATAGGCTTCTTTATCCGCTGCAATCTTCACCGTCTCGGCGTCCCAGTCGCCCGTGTTGTAGATCTCGATCCCGTGATCTGCATCGCCACTTGACACAATATAGCGCGCTCCGTCTTTGGTGAAGACGCCCGCGAAGCCCGCATCGCGCCGTGCAATCACCCTGGGCTTAGTCTCGCTGGAATTTGTTGGCCAGAGCGCCAAGCCACCCTCATAGAGCCCCGCCAGTGTCTTGCCATCGGGCGAGAGCCCAACACTCCATAAGTTCTCACGCGGAGCCCAGAGCCGCTTGCCCAGCGGGGTGAGAAAGCGTCCGTTAGGCAGGATCGTCGTTCCACCCGGCACTACTTTCGCGAATTGCGTGCCCGCGGGCGCACCAAAATGAGGGAATGTTTTTTGCATGGTCTAAAATTCAGAGAGGCTCCCTAAAGTTAAGGGAGCCTCTCGTTAAGTGCTACGTGCCTTGCGGCAACTACTTACCTTCTTTTTCCGCCCGTTGCTTCGCCACAGTGTCGGCGGACGCGGCAGCGGGTGGCGTGTTGGCTCCCGGCCTAGCCTTCGCCGCGCTCTGATCCACGACAGTCTCTTCTGTTTTCGAGCAGCCCCCTAGTGCGAGTAGGGCTAGGGCACTAAGAGCGAGGATTTTGAATTTCATCATCAGAGCTCCTAGTCCAGCCAGAGACAGTTGCCGCCATTTGAGGCAGCTGTACAGCGCGGATAGTTGGCGAGAATCCAGTCTGTTACCTGATCACAGCGCAGGGTGCTGGGAATATTAGTCCCATCGGGCTGTGCCGTTCCGGCGTTGTTGACGATATAGCCAGGGTCAGCACAGTACGCCATTCTACCAATAGCCGGGACGGCAGGCATGGCCATGCGGCTATTGAAACCACCCACCATGAATCCGCCAATCATCTTGACGTTCTTGGCGTGACCATCCATAAAGCCCATGTTCCACTGTGCGCCATGCCGGATCGAGGAGTTACGGCTCAGGGCACCTGCACCGTCCATTGCGAAGCCAATACCGACCGTCATACGGGGGGTATCGTAGGTGTCTCCGTAGGCGAACATCTGTGCAGGGGAGTCAATGGAGGCGATTGCCGTTCCGGAATGGCGGCGACCACAAGCATCGCCCGCTACGGCAGGTATAGACGGCCCCATCAGACCACCACCACGGTAGTTTATCGGTCCCCAGTTGTAGCCGTAGCCTGAGTACCGGCTCTGGACGAACACTCCCCCCACACAGCCTGCGGTCACACCCGCAACGGAACCCTGGGTACGCGGGCCACCATTGGTGCGATCCGGGCAGTTGAGCACATCAAGGTTCTTGATATAGGGCATTAGCTCCGTCCACCACTCCCAGCCACCACCACGAGCACCTGGAGTGATCTCGTCGTAGTCCTGGACATACATCATCATGGACGTGCCGATTTGCTTTACATTGGAGAGACAGGCAGTCTGGCGGGCCTTTTCACGGGCTTGGGCAAAAACAGGAAAGAGAATCGCGGCGAGAATCGCGATGATCGCGATCACGACTAAGAGTTCGATAAGTGTGAAACCACGTTTGGTTTGTTGCATTTGTTTGGTTCCTCCGCTGTTTGGTGGGTTTGTACCCACACAGGCAGTCTATCCCCGACGGTGGGGCGAACTATTAACTCCGAGCTAAGAAACGGTTAAGAACCGTTTTTGTTGACGATACCCTCACAGTTGTAGGAGAGTGTCCCACGTCTGTATCTCTAGTGTGCCAGGAATTGTTAAGAAAGTCAAGAAGAAAAAATGCCCCCACAGTTGGGGGCATTTATGGGGGCAGTTGTTGAGGGGCTAGAGTCCCCAGTCAGAGGCTTTGTACTCTTCCCAGACACGCTCGTAGACGGCCTTGGTATCTGCGGCGATGACATCCCAGTTGAAGATGTTCTCCACACGTTCGTAGGCGTTTTGTGCCATCCAGCGGGAGTGGCCGGGATCGCGCACCGCGCGGGCGATTCCCCAGGCGAGCGAGTCCGCATCGCCCCTTAAGGTTGTCGTGCCCGTCATATTGTGCTCGACTACCTCAGCCAGCCCGCCTGCATCACTTACCACCACAGGCGTGTGCGCCGCCATTGCCTCCAGCGCCACAATGCCAAAGGGTTCATAAAGGCTGGGGAAGACTGCGACATCGGCAACCTGGTAGAGGTTGTCACGATCCTCGTCACTCACGCGCCCTGTGAAATAAACATGATCCCAGACCCCGAGCTGCCAGGCGAGCGCCTCTAAGTGCCCCCGGACACCGCCACCGGAGATCACGAGCTTGGCATTGACCCCCAGCTCCCGCACTTTGGGGAGCGCTTGCACCAGAATATGTGCGCCTTTTTCGTGAACAGGCCGACCGATAAAGAACACCAGCTTCTCGTTATCCGCGACAAAGCGACGGCGGAAGCTTGACCAGGCAGTGCCCTCCAGTCCCTCGAAAACGCGCGTCTCCACCCCGTTGGGCAGCACGTCCATCTTGTCCCACGGCACGCCCAGCGCGTACTCCACCTCGCCGCGCATAAAGTTCGAGCACACAATCACCCGCCACGACTCATGGGCAAGCTCCGTCTCGCACTGATTGATGTAGCGCTGTCCCTCGGTGCGAATCCCACTATTACGCCCGAACTCAGTCGCATGGATTGTCGAGAGCATCGGCAGTTTGTAGCGCTGCTTGAGTGCGATCCCGGCGAACTGGCCCAGCCAGTCATGAACATGGAGCACAATGGGCGTTTTATTCTTTTTACGCGCCTCTTTTTTCTTCCACTCTTTAATCAGCGCATCGGCGCGCTCATCTAACTTATCGTTGAGCAAGTGAACCCAGTGCACAAAATTATCCGACGGCTCCGTCACAGTGACGCGGTGAATAAAGAGATTCGGAACCGGGTTCTCCTCCGGGGCCCCGCCCGAGTCTCCACAAGTGACCACATGGGTCTCCACGCCCGAGCGCGCGAGCGCCGGAGCAAGCCCCTCCAGCGCCGCCGCGATACCGCCCACCCGCATAGGTGGGTACTCCCAGGAAAGCAAGATTGCACGCATGTGCCGATTGTACCCTGTATACTATTACCTATGAAACGACACTTTTTTGGTAGTTTGGCTCTTTTTTCTGTCCTGGGGGGCTGCGCCGGTAGTAGTAGCACGCCCGCTCCCACCACTGCGGATTATTTTAGTGAGCTTAACCTCTCGCTACGCTGGTCCAGCAGCAAGACTGCTAGTCCGCTTAAAGTCTTTATTGGTCTCGACGGAACAGCCGACCGCTCGACGGAGCTGATGGCTGCCGCCGCTGCCTGGAGCACGGGCACGAGTAACCTGGTACGCTTCACGCAGACCACGGATGCCACCGAAGCGGATATTACGGTGACATTTAGCGATACGGTGAACGCTGCGGATGGCGGGGTGGGAATTACCCAGGTGAGATTTTTTGATTCTCCCAGTAATCCCACCACGGATGGCATCATTCAGAAGAGTGACATCACGTTCAGGAAGGGCGTCGCCAGTGCGCTTCTCTTGCCCACTGCCGAGCATGAGTTCGGCCATAGCCTGGGCATTGTCGGGCGTAACATAGGAGACAACGGGCACAGCGCCTTCAACGGTGATGTGATGCACGACATTATCAAGACCAGCTCCGCGCTCAGCTCTCGTGACAGCGCAACCCTAATCCAGCTCTACGCTCGAACACGCGCCCACTAGGGAGAGGGCGAGCTTAGGGAGAGGGCGAGCTGGGCGGTGCGCTCCGCACCGCCTGGCTCCCCGAGCTGAGAGCGCACCTGGGCTAAGTCGCGGCGCATCCGGGCCATGCGATCTGGATCAAGGAGCATTCCCAATATCTCCGAGGCGATTGCCTCCGGGGTAGCTGCTTCCTGCAAGAGCTCCCGGCAGATCTCTTTGCCTGCGATAATATTGGGCATCCCCACAAAGCGGGGTAAACTCTTGCGAATCAGCGCGAGCTGGAGCGCATTGCCGCGCCCGAGCTTGTAGACTATCACCATCGGCTTTCCCAGGATCGCTGCCTCCAGGGTCGTGGTTCCGGACTTGCAGATCAGCACATCGGCGGCGGAGAGCACATCGTAGGTGGCATCCTCCACAATGGCGAAAGGAGGAATCACCAGGCGATCACTGCGGTGCGGCTGTGCGTGCTCACTCCACTCCCGCTGTCGCTGGCGCAATGCCTCTGCGGAACCCTCCGCCAGAACAATGCGGCGCTGCCGGGTGTCCGAGGAGGGCTTGGGCTGTTCCTTCAAGACCTCGGGGTGGCGTGTGGCCTCAATGATCGCGGCCTCCACCTGTGCCCGCGCTACCGTAGGGGCCAGGGCGATCAGAAACTGGACACCGGGGATGCGCTGGGCGATCTGGAGGGCGGCGGCAAGCTGGACGGGCAGAATGGCCTCAATCTCCTGCGTTCGGCTTCCTGGCAGCAGCCCGACCAGGGGCTTATCGGTATCCAGCCCGTACTTCTTGGCAAAGAGGGCAAGCGGCTGCGAGGGCTTCACCAGATCGAGCAGCGGATGCCCGACAAACTCCGCGCGGACACCCAGCCGGTTGAGCTCGCTCGCGTTCCAGGGAAAGGGGGAGGCAACGGCATCCACCAAGCCGCTCAAAGGGGTGTACTTTAAGGTCTTGTGCCACGAGCCTGGAGGGAAGTAGTAGAGAATCTTGGTTTGGGGGAGGTGGCGCCGTGCCCAGGGCACCAGCCCCTGAATCGGGCCGATTCCCAGATGGAAGGCCCGTGCATCAATGGGGATGAGCACATCCGGGGGGCGCTTCTTGAGCTCGGTGAGGAGCCGGTGTCGGGCAGAGAGCATCTGCGGGAACCGCTTCAGAGCCGCTGCGATACCAATGACACCAAAGGCGTTGGCGTCCACCAGAACCTCCGCGCCCGCGTCACGCAGCCACGTGCCGCCGCTCCCGTAGATCTCCACCTCCGGAACTAGGCGACGCAGCTCACGAGCGAGCTGACCCGCGACGCGGTCTCCGGAGGCTTCGGCGGCAGTGATCACAATGCGCATAGGTTAGCGCCGGGGGCGGTCTTCCTGACGGCCTGAGGTACCGTCTTTCATCCGCTCAATGAACTGCACTAAGTAGTCCAAGTCCGGGTTGGAGTCCAGCTCCTCGGCAATCGCCTCCAGGGCCTGGGTACGGTTCAGGTTGGAGCGGTAGAGGAACTTATAGGCCTGCTTGAGCGCGTTTCGCGTATTGGCATCAATGCCCGCACGGCGCAGCCCCCGAATGTTCAGATCCAGCACATCGGCGGGGCGGCCATCCGCGAGCATGAACGGGGGGACATCCTGAACCACTTTGGAGTACCCGCCCACCATGGCGTAGCGGCCCACACGCACGAACTGATGCATCCCCACAATGCCCCCGACAACCACATTGTCCTCGACATAGATATGGCCAGAGAGGCCCGCATACGACGAGAGCATGACTTTGTTGCCGACGTGGCAGTTGTGGCCGATATGCACATAAGCCATGATCAGCCCATCTTCACCCACCGTTGTGGCTTCGTCCTCACCCGTGGAGCGGTGAATGGTGACAAACTCGCGGATCTGGGTTCGGTCACCGACGCGCACGAACGAGCGCTCGCCCTTGAACTTATTGTCCTGTGGGGGGCCACCGAGCACGGCTCCGGCACGCACCTGGCACAGGTTGCCCAGCTCTGTATACTGCTCCATAACCACATGGGGACCCAGAATAGTGCCCTCACCGACAATACAGTCGGGGCCGATAACCGTGTAGGCACCAATCTCCACATTTTCCCCGATCTGGGCAGTGGGATCAATGACGGCAGTCGCGTGAATTTTAGGGGTACTCATAGATCGTTCATGTTCCCTTCCGCCAGTGCAAAGGAGATGTCGGCCTCCGAGGCAATCTTGCCCTCGACTTTTGCCTCGCAGTGAATCCAGCCCATCGCACCACGTACTTTAATGACCGTGATCTCGATCTCTAGCACATCGCCCGGAACCACTTTGCGCCTGAAACGAGCCTTCTCAATACCCGTGAGCAGGGCCAGCTTGCCCTCGTTGCCCGGCTCTAGCAGGAGCAAAACTCCCCCGACCTGGGCCATACACTCGATCTGTAAGACGCCTGGCATGATCGGAACCATCGGAAAGTGCCCGACAAAGTGGGGCTCGTTGACCGTCACGTTCTTGCGGGCTAGGATGCGCTTGCCCAGCTCCACTTCGAGCACACGGTCTACGAGTAGAAAGGGATAGCGGTGTGGCAGGATACGCAGGAGCGTCGCCGCCTCAATCGGCAAAATTATTTCGTTACTCAAAATCAATCCTCGACAAAAGGGACGCCAGTTGGCAGTTTAGCCCGTGGCTGGGTTTCATGGCGATTATATCCGCTTTTGGCAGAAAACCAGCAAGCAGCAGATCTCCTAGCAAGTCTAAAAGCTTATGACGGGCAAGCTCGTTGTCAAAGCGAAGCGCGGGCTCGTAGCGATCCGGGTGGACAATAACGGCATTTTCCAGCGATCCCCCCTTGGCCAACCCGGCGTCCAGTAGCTTCTGAACTTCCTCGATAAAGCCAAATGTACGCGCGGGGGCGATTTGTTCCAGATAAGCTTCCCCAGCACTGAGTGCAAGGGGAGCGAAGCGCGCGAGCTGTGTGCCGACGAGTGGGTGCTCGAAGGCGATAGCGCAGGTGACGGTGAGCATCTCCGCCGGGTAGCAGGCGATAAACGCGCCGCCTCGGCCCGTCACAATAATCGGCTGGGGAAGCTCGCGCAGTGCAAGTGCGCCCTGCGGAAGTGTGGCCGCCCAGCCCGCCGCACTACCATCAAGAATGGGGAGCTCCGGGCCACTCACACTCACCTTGAGATCGCGGATACCACGCCCGGCGCAGGCGGAGAGCAGGTGCTCCACAGTCGAGAGACGGGCCGCGCCACACCCCAGTACCGTGCAGCGCAGTGTCTCCACGACATTCTCGGCGCGAGCGGGAATGAGTCCCTCGGGCGTCTCAAACAGAATGCCGGAGCCAGGAGGAAGTGCACTGAGTGTTGCGGAGCAAGGCTGGCCTGTGTGAATGCCGATGCCTGAGAGAGTCGCGTAGGTCATGCCCTAGATGATACAATATCCGCTAGCGAATTTTCTCATGAGCCGTATGATTCATCGCCAGCCAATCTGGACCTGGAGCCTGCTTCTGCTCTCCACCCTCTTGCTCACCCCGAGCACGACGGCGGTGGTGCTGGCGGCGCTGCGTCAGGCAAATGTGGCGGTGGTTCCCGCTGAGGCTGCGCTCTCGCCACGCCGGGCGACGACTCAAGAAGAAGAAGCCATCAAGGCCGCAGCCCAGAGCGGTCGCCTCAAGCTGGTGCGTCTGGAACCGGCAGCGGATCTAAATGCGCTTGCCGTTCTCACTCCCACCCGAGCCAGTGTGTCTCTGCCTGAGCGACGCAGTGAGCGTCCGCTCTGTGCCGCACCCTCTGCACCACGAGCGCGCTACGAGCGCACCGCCTGTGGCTCCCGCGCACCGCCGCACGGGTAAATCGCCTTTTTCTCTTTTCTTTGCTTTCCCCGACCCTGAAAGGCCGGGCCCAGCTTTACGCCGTCCTGCGGACGGAAAGCCTTTTCTTCAGATATTTAAAACTATGGATTTTCTACGAAAACTTTTTGATAATAACGAGCGTGACATCCGCAAGTACCGCAAGGTAGTGGAGACGGTCAACGCGATTGAGCCTACGTTTAAGAAGCTCACCGACGAAGAACTCTTGGCCAAGACGGACGAGTTCCGGCTCCGTGTCGTGACTCAGGTCTGTGCGAAAGTGGAGGATAAAATCGCCACGATCGAAGCGGAGTTCAAGCGGCGTGCCGAGGAGCTACTTGGCAGCTCGGAGCTCACCGAGGAGCAGCGCAAGGCCCATACCGAGGAGTTTCGGCAACGGCTCGATGAGGTGGTGGGCGATAAAGACCGACGGCGTGCTGAGGCGCTCGAAGGGGTGTTTCGGAAGTTCAATTCCGAGGATGACAACGGGAAGTCCAGCCTGTTCTACCGGCGTGTCGGCGAGATATTGGGCTACCAGGGCAACAAGGACCTGCGTGCCGCCTACGACAAGGCGCTGGATAGCATCATGGTGGAGGCGTTCGCGGCGTGCCGTGAGGCGGCGTGGCGGACGCTAGGGATGCGTCACTTCGATGTTCAGCTTATTGGCGGGATGGTTCAGCACGATGGCCGTATCTCCGAGCTGCGTACGGGCGAGGGCAAGACACTGACGTCCACGCTGGCGACCTATCTAAATGCGATTGCTGGAAAAGGTGCGCACTTAGTGACCGCCAACGACTATCTTGTCAAGCGCGATGCAGTCTGGATGGGGCCGGTCTTTGCGGCTCTAGGGATGACGGTTGGAATCTTGCAGGGCCACTCCCCGGAGACGGGTGAGGGCGGCGGGACTTTTATCTACGACCCGACCTACGAAGACCCCGCGGTGGATGGACTGGACGAGCGCTTCAAGTACTCCCGCCAGACCCACGACCGCCGTGATGCCTACTCGTGCGACATTCTCTACGCCACCAGCGCCGAGCTGGGTTTTGACTACCTGCGCGACAATATGGCCCCCACTCTGGAGCATGTGGTTCAGCACCGAGGGCACTGGTTCGCTGTTATTGATGAGTGCGACTCAAACTTAATTGACGAGGCGCGCACCCCGCTGATTATCTCCGGTACCGCGCAGCGCTCCAGCGAACTCTACTATGTCTTTGCGGGCATCATGCCCCAGCTTGAGAAAGGCACAGCCAAGAAAGACAAGTACGACACGACCACGGATGAGAAAGACTACACCGTGGACGAGAAGGCTAAGAACGCCACGTTTACCGAGCGCGGAATGGAAAGAGTCGAGGAGATTCTGCGCAAGATGGGCCATGACATTCAGGACATCTCGGCGATGGAGAACCTGGAGTACATGCAGCACGCTGTCGCCGCCATCAAGGCGCATGGTGTCTTCGAGCTGGACGTGGACTACGTGGTGAAACCCAATCAAGAGGGCAAGCCCGAGATCGTGATCGTGGACGAGTCCACGGGGCGCTTGATGTTCGGACGGCGCTGGTCTGATGGTCTGCACCAGGCGGTGGAGGCCAAAGAGGGGATCAAGATCGAAAACGAGCAGCAGACACTCGCGACCATCACGATCCAGAACTACTTTAGGCTCTATGCCAAGCTCGCCGGGATGACCGGAACCGCTAAGACGGAAGAGGACGAGTTCCGCAAGATCTATGCACTCGATGTGGTGCAGGTGCCCACCAACAAGCCCATGCTCCGTAAAGACAATGCGGACATGATCTACAAGAGCCTGGAGGCCAAGCTGCGCGGGATTGCCTCGGAGATCTTGTTGATCCACTGTCGGCAGCAGCCGCTTCTCGTGGGAACACGCTCCATCGAGATGAGTGAGCGCGTCAGCTCCCGGCTTACCTTCCAGACTCTGGAGCTCCTGGCCGCCGTGGTGATTCTGCGGACGCGGCTCCTAGAGAAGCGCAAGGAGGTGGGCGAGGAGAAGTACGCGCAGTTCTCCGCCGTGCTCAACCGACGGCTCGATGACCTAAACCTGCCGATGCTGGCCCCGCTAGCAAAAGAGCTGAGCATGGGCACGAAGATGACCGATGAGGCACAGGTAAGCGCCTTCGCCTCCATTATTGGCCTGAAGAGCGATGAGGAGCTCAAAGCGCTGCGCGAGGCGCTGGAGTACGGCATCCCGCACAATGTCCTGAATGCTAAGTACCATGAGCAAGAGGCGTTAATTATTGCCGAGGCCGGGCGGCGCGGCGCGGTGACCATTGCAACCAATATGGCAGGTCGTGGCGTTGATATTATCCTGGGGGGCTCACAGTACAAGGAGCTGGCAGGGGAGAGCGAGAAAGAGCGCGACTACTCCTACCGTCGCGGCGGGCGGCGCGCGGGGATCGCCCACGTGGTGACTGGTCGCGACATGGCCGCCGATGCGACGGCGGGTACGCAGTCTCTCACGGAGGAAGCTGCGCTTGATCTTGCCCAGGAGCGTGAGGAAGTGCGCAAGCGGGGCGGGCTCTACATTCTGGGCACGGAGCGCCACGAGTCGCGGCGCATTGATAACCAGCTCCGAGGCCGCTCGGGTCGGCAGGGAGACCCTGGCACCAGCAAGTTCCATGTCTCGCTGGAAGACTACCTCTGGCGCGCGTTTGGGGAGCGCAACAGCCTCCAGATGGCGGCGCTCAAGGCGTGGGAGGAAGACCAGGCCGTGGACATGCCCATTCTCTCCAAGATGATCGAGCGGGCGCAGAAGAAAGTGGAGCAGCACAACTTCGACTCTCGAAAGCATGTTCTTGAGTACGATGATGTGATGAATGTCCAGCGTGAGGTGATCTACGGAGAGCGCCGCAAGATCCTGGAGGAGGCCGAGCTACGCGACACGCTTGTCAGCTACCTGCATGAGAGCGTCGAGACCGCCGTCGAGCTAAACTGTCCTGAGGGAGTGCCCTCGGAAGAGTGGGACAAAGAGAAGCTCTATCAAGAGCTGAATGAGCAGTTCCCGCTGGCTAACTTTGCCAGCTACGAGGAGCTGAAGGACTTTACCAAGGCCGACCTCACGAAGCGACTGCACGAGCTTGCCGAGGAAGCCTACGATGCGAAGGAGGAAGAGGTCGGCAGCGAGCTGATGCGCGAGATCGAGCGGCACTTGTTGCGGCAGACTATTGACCAGACCTGGATCCAGCACCTCCAGAACGTTGACTACCTGCGCGAGGGAATCGGTCTGCGCGGCTACGCACAGACCGACCCGCTGGTGGCCTACAAGACAGAGGCCATGAAGCTCTTCAGCGACATGCAGGCCGGGCTGGTGGGAGATACCGTGCGCAATGTCTTCGTGGCCCAGCTCCAGCAGGAGATGACGGACTACGAGCAGGAGCAGGATATCTTCAACCTTCTCCAGCAGTTCGGTGGCGAATCAAGCCCGATGGAGCTGAACGGCGAAGGGGGTGAGCCCACGGAGAATCCGATAGCTCCTGAGGTCAATGCACTGCTTGCCGCAGCCGCGGAGGCAGCACAGAGCACGGCACCACGCAAGATAGATCCCAACGATCCGTGCCCGTGTGGGAGTGGCAAGAAGTACAAGCAGTGCCATCGGGGCAAATCCCTGCCTTCGGATGTCGTGTAGCCTCTGGCGCAGAGCCGATTGGCTCCGAAAGCCCGCTTTAGATACTTCTGAGGCGGGCTTTCATCTATTATTCATCTCCATTTTTTAGAATAGTGTTATGGGATTTGTGGCGACACCGTGCGTAGAATGGGGGCATGGCGAGGAGTGCGACCGTGGAAAGCACTTTGAATCTCTCACGGTGCAGCACTGGGATCGCTTCTATGCCTATGCCTATCGTCACTGTGGCAATGTTGCCGATGCGGAGGACCTACTGGCGGAGTCGCTCCTAGAAGCCTTTCAGGCGTTTGATTCCTACCAGGGGCATGGTTTTGACCGGTGGGTGTTTCGCATCCTGACCACCAATCGTATTGATCAAACGCGCCGTGCCAAGCGTCGCCCTGTACACGCCCTCTCCGAGTTCAAGGAGCCTGTCTCGGATGGTCCTAGCCCACAGGATTGGTTGCTCGACCCACTGCTCTCCGAGGAGTTTCAGCTAGCCCTCCAGAAGCTTCCCGAGTCGTTCCGAGTGCCGCTGCTTCTGTGTGACCTGGAGGGGCTGAACTATGCGGTCATTGCCAGCCGCCTCCAGATTCCCATTGGCACCGTTCGCTCACGCATCCACCGTGCACGAGAGCGCCTGCACCAGGAGCTGAGCCAGTTCTGCCATGTCAAAGACTGCTCCATCTGTGGGAAATAGCCAACAGTCAGACGGGGCGGATTTCGAGGGCTTTCGTTGCGCGCCACTGGAGATAGGCTCCCAGGAGCATGAACAGAAACGTGATGATAAAGACGCCTTGGTAGCCGATGACGCGCAGGAGGGGCAGCGCAACGAGTGGGGCGAGGACGCCGCGAATTCCTAGCAGCAGCGAGTGGAGCGCTTGGTAGCGGGCCGCTTTTCCGTGCTCGGCGTAGTTTAAGATGCTCGCTGTGTAGCTCAGCTCGATGCCCGCCATGCCGAATCCCGAGAGAAACGACGCAGCATAGAGCAGGCTCACCGAGTGCGCGAAGAAGTACACCACGGAGATTGAGGTAATGAGCAAGATCGCCCGGAAGACCGTCTGCGCCGCGCCGTGGCGGTCAATAAAGCGCCCCCAGAACAGGGATCCGACCATGGCGCAGAGGGACGTGACATTGGTGAGATTGGCGATCTGCGTGGGGCGAATATGCAGGTGCTCCACCTGGTAGAGCTGGTAGAGCGGCCAGGCCATCAGATTACCAAAGCCATAGAGCATCACCGAGAGCGCGAACCATCGGTAGCTTTGATTCTCTTTGAGAATTCCCAGTGTGTTAACGAGAAAGCTCGGGAGCGGTTGCGGCGGCTCCAGAGACGGCGGCGCGGTGCTGGGAAGAGGGCGGACTTTGCGAAAGAAAATCGCGGCGAGAATGCCAGCCACACCCGCGACAGCAAAAAGCGGCCCGAAGCCCACGCCACGGTCCATCAAGCGGCCTGTGACGAGGGTAGAGAGGAACGTGAACGCCTGCACGATAATGCGCACGTAGCTCATGAGCTGGCCCCGTGCACGATCCGGGTAGATGTCTTTCATGAGCGATGTGTAGGCGGGTGAGCTGATCGTGCCGATAAAGAGCAAGAGCGCGATGATGCCCACAAAACCCCAGGCCGTGGCGGCGAGCGGCATGAGCAGCAAAAGCGAGCGGCCCGTGATCCAGCTCACCTGGCAGAAAGGCATCTTCGCCTTGCCCTCCATCTGGCGGGCCCAGACGGGCGCGAGAAGATTGCCCACAAACGGCGCGGCGTTCATCACCCCGATGGCAAAGTCGCTGGCATGCAGCTCCGCGCGGGCGATCCGTATCAGAAACGGCATGGTCATCCCCAGATAGATGCCCGCGCACGCCCCGGCGGCAACATCCCAGCCCAGCGAATGAAGCGCCTCCCGAGGTACCCCCAGTTTCCAGCGTGCCCAGTGGCGTAGTCGGAAACGTAGATCCTCGCGTTCTGTCACAGAGAGCAGTCTACCGTGCTTGCGAAGCAAACTATAGTTTGATAAACTCTGCGGCATGAAGACATCACTGTGGAAGATTGGGACCCGGCGCGCGATGGTGTATGTGGAAGGGCGGGAGAACTTAGAGCGGCTTTTGGCGGCGGCGGGGAAAGTGCGGGAGCCGCTCAGGCGTGGCGCGGGGCTGGAAGGGGAGCTGCAAGGGGCGGTTGCAGTCTATAGCGATGCCAAAGGCCGCCCGTTTGCGTGGCTCATCGCCTTTGATGCCGTGCGCTGGGACGAGGTCAGTGCGCTGGCGGCACAGTGAACGGCTGTATTAGCGTAGTAGCAGGGCAGGGAGAGTCGCGCCCGCTGGGTAGTCGCCGTGAGCTTCATGGGCAATGATCAGCACATCGGCTCCGACCATGCTGGAGGTGCGGTGTGAACCCTGTGCACCCGTGGGCGTGGCCCGGAGATTGTCGTCGAGACTGGCGCGCACAAACTCCCGCCGTCCGGGGGCGTGAGGGAGTGGCGCGGCTAGGGTGACAGTGATCTGTGACCGCAGGCAGCGTGTGTGCCCGGCGAGTTTTTGTAAAAGCGGACGCACGAACAGCTCAAAAGTGACTAAAGACGAAACGGGGTTGCCGGGGAGGCCGAAAAATAGCGCGTCGCCAAGTGTCCCAAACGCGAGTGGCTTGCCCGGCTTGATCGCGATGCGCCAGAAGCTCAATGTCCCCTGGGCTTCGAGAACAGCCTTCACGTGGTCGTGATCGCCCACCGAGACACCGCCCGACGAGAGGATAACATCGCAGCCAGAGAGCTTCGCAAATGCCTCCGCGACCGCCTCAGGCATGTCGTTTGCATGGGCTCGCTGCACGACTAAGCCCCCTGCCTCCTCAATCGCTGCCGCAAGCGCGGGGCCGTTGGAGTCACGGATCTGGCCAGGGCTCAGCGGAGTGTGGGCAAGCGAGATTAGCTCGTCGCCGGTGGAGAGAATCCCGACACGGGGGCGTCGTGGGCAGGGTATCTCAGAGAGTCCTAGTGCCGCCAGCAGCCCGATCTCGCCTGCACGGAGCGTGGTGCCCGCTGGGATTGCCAGAGCCCCCACCGCAATGTCCGACCCGCGCCGCCGGATGTAGCCGCCCGAGCCGGGATGGCGCAGCGTCACCCTGCCTGCTTCGTCTCCGTCGTTTTCCTCTGACTCTTGCGTGTCCTCCACCATCACCACGGCGTCGCAGCCCTCGGGGATGGGCGCACCCGTGAAGATGCGCGCCGCCTCACCTGCCCGAAGGGTGCGAGTGGGCCAGGAGCCCGCGGGAATCTCCATGGTAATCGGCAGGCTGAGGCCAAGCTCCTCGGAGGCGCTGCCGACACTGGCCGTGCGCACGGCATAGCCATCCACCATGGAGTTGTCAAACGGCGGAAGATCACAAGTCGCCCAAATATCCGAGGCAACGGCGCGACCCCGGGCTTGCTCTAATGGCACAAGCTCCGTTGTGAGCGGCAGCGTCACTGACCCGAGAATCTGCGCGAGGGCTTCGTCATAGCTCTGCATGCCACGCTCCACTCTTTCCCCCCGTTTTCGTTAAGAGCCGGACTGCCTCAATGACCATGCCCTTGTCGGCGGACTTGCACATGTCGTAGACCGTCAGGGCGGCGACACTGACAGCGGTAAGCGCCTCCATCTCCACGCCAGTTGGCCCCACACAGGACGCCGTCGCCGTAATTTCGACACCGGTTTCGGTCAGTGCCAGCTCCACCTGAATGTTGGTGAGTGGGAGGGGATGGCACAGGGGGATCAGCTCACCGCACCGCTTCGCCGCCAGAATTCCTGCCACTTTTGCGACTGTGAAGACATCACCCTTGGGGAGTGCCTTTTCCGCCACGAGCTGACGCAGCGTCTCGGAGAGGCGCACGGTTCCTGTGGCGGTGGCGGTGCGGTGGGACGGGGTTTTCTGGGAGACATCCACCATCCGTGCCGTCCCTTTTTCATCCAGGTGGGAAAATTCTGGTTTTTCTATCATGATGGCATTCTACCTGCGAGGGTATAATGCGTACTGTCGGGAGAACCGACACTTTCGCAGTGTTGCGAAAAAAAAGCGACAAAGACGACTATGATCAATATCTATTCTGCGGGCCGCACCGCGCTGTTGCGCTGCGATTCTCCGCTCTCGGGCGGGCCTGATCCCGCACTACTGCTGGCACAGATCGAACGCACGGGTGCGCGTGAGGTGCTCCTTGATACCACCCAGGCTTCCTGGGCCGACAGCGACGGCCTGCGCTGGCTTCTCTCGTTCCAGCAAACTCTCTCCACACACGGCCACTCTCTGCGGGTTGTGGCGCACGAAGGAGGCCGTGTGTGGCGCAATATCTCGCTCCTCCAGGCCGACCTGCCCCTCTTTGGAAGTGTGAAGGCCGCGCTGCACCACTAGCTTGACTCTACTTCACCAGTAATGCCACTTGCCTGTCAGCAAGACAAATATCCCAAGCGCCGCGTTGGTGACGCCATGCGCGACGATGCACGCGAGTAGGGATTTCGTGTGGCGCAGTAGCCCCGCCATCAGCGCCGCGTAGCCGATGGCCGCCAGCCACTCGGGGTGGGCGAGCGCAAAAAGCCCGGTGACAATCCCAAAGGCGGCGAGGGAAAACTGCCCGAGCGTCAGGCTTTTCCACTTGTCCTGGTCGGTTGCGTAGCGCAGCAGAAATGAGCGCCAGAAAACCTCCTCCATCACTGGGACGAGAAGCGCAAGGCCGATAAAGCGCACCGTGATAAAGCTATAGCGAAGCGTGGGATTCGCAATCGCCTCGAACGGGTTGTAGGCCGTGCGCGCTCCAATAGACCAGCCCGCTGGTTGGCGTGCATCCAGCTTCAGCCACAGCCACAGCCCGAGCAGTCCGGCAACAACGCCCAGCGCCACTGCTTTGCCGTCGCCACGAAGCTCGCTCTTCCACTCGCGGTGGAAATACAACAGCGCAATCAGTACCAGAAGCGCCTTGACGCTGTAAACGAAGGGATAGAGCGCGATCGGCAAGTAGCTCTCCAGCGCGGTCAGTACGAGAAAGAGTGCCATCGGGGCGGCGTAGGGAAGCCAGTCGGGTTTCTTGGTCAAGAAGCTGCTCCTCGTGCTATAGCCGTCAGTATTCCCAGGAGCCGCTCCAGGGGATGGATAGTTTCATTGTCCCGATCCACCGTCAGCTCTGTGCCCTCTAGCTTAACGAAGCGCCAGAGCTCGCCGGTGGTGACGGCTCCGTAGAGAGGAGACAGGGGTTTGTTGGCGCGCTGATTGAAGATCTGCGCGGCGAGCATCTCGGCGACACACTGGCCTAGGCCGGTGACGAGTTTCTCATTTTTAGCTTCGACCAGCGCAAAGACGGGGGCCTGGATGGTGAAGGGGTCGCGTGAGCGTGAGAGGAGATAGTCGCAGTAGCCATTGAGGCCGTTTTTAGGATCCACATTAAAGTCCACACCCGAGAACAGGCTGATCTGCGCCTGCAACTGACGGCGCACCTCGGCCAGAACCGGCATGATCAGCAGCTCCGAGCGAGCTTTCTCTGTCCCAATCGCCAGCGCCAGCGGCAGGTACTCGTCCAGTGTCGCCACCAGAAGCTCCCCCGGCGGCGCGGGCACCACTTCTGCGAAAAGCTCCTCATCATAAATCACACTCAGTCCGAATTTTTCTAATACTTCCGTCAGAGTTGTAAACTTCGAATAGGACATGGGCCTATTTTATCCCGATTTCGTGATCGAGATACTGCCGCTTCAGGAGCGTTTTCTTCTTTGACTCTTGCTATTTTGGAGCGAGGAGGGGGGAATCCCCCTCCCCGCGTCATTGGACGACAGAGCCGTAGGCTCAGGCTAGGTCGAAACGGTCAAGATTCATGACCTTGTTCCATGCACCCACAAAGTCCTTGACGAACTGCTCCTGCGAGTCTTCACATCCGTAGACTTCGGCGATGGCCCGTAGCTCCGAGTTTGAACCGAAGATGAGGTCCACACGTGTACCTGTCCACTTTAGGGCGCCTGTCGCACGATCATGCCCCTCGAACACCTCTTTGGTATCCGAACTCGCCTTCCATGTTGTGCTCAGATCGAGCAGGTTGACAAAGAAGTCATTGGTCAGAACCTCAGTGCGCTTCGTAAAGACGCCGTGTTTGGACTGGCCAAAGTTTGTATTCAGCACACGCATCCCCCCAACGAGTGCCGTCATCTCTGGTGCTGTCAGCATCATTAGCTGCGCCTTGTCAACCAGAAGCTCCTCGGGCAATGCCGTGTGTTTGGCATTCACATAGTTGCGGAAACCGTCTGCAGTGGGCTCTAAGACCGCAAAAGACGCGGTATCTGTCTGTTTTTGTGAGGCATCTGCTCGTCCTGGGGTAAACGGAACTTTCACGTTATGGCCCGCATTTTTTGCTGCCTTCTCGATGCCTGCACAGCCGCCCAGAACAATCAAGTCCGCGAGAGAGACCATCTTGCCGCCTGATTGCGCCTTGTTGAACGCTGTTTGGATACCTTCAAGCGTGTTGAGAACTTTCGTTAATTCGGCAGGATGGTTGACTTCCCAGTCTTTTTGAGGGGCCAGACGAATGCGTGCGCCATTTGCCCCACCGCGCTTATCGGAGCCACGGAAGGTTGCCGCCGACGCCCAAGCCGTGGATACCAGCTGAGACACCGTCAGTCCTGAAGCCAGTATTTTAGACTTCAGTGACACAATATCTTTTGTCTCAATGAGCTTGTGTGTCACAGTGGGAACCGGGTCTTGCCAGATCAATACCTCTTTTGGTACTTCGGAACCCATATAGCGTGAGCGTGGCCCCATATCGCGGTGCGTCAGCTTAAACCAGGCACGGGCGAAGGCATCGTCGAACTCCTTGGGGTTCGCCAGGAAGCGCCGCGAGATCTTCTCGTAGGCCGGGTCAAATCGCAGGGCAAGGTCGCTGGTCAGCATCATAGGAGCGTGACGTTTAGAGGGATTGTGTGCATCAGGTACGCTGTCCGCAGCTGCATTGCCCTTGGGTTTCCACTGTTGCGCCCCTGCCGGGCTCTTGGTTAGCTCCCACTCGTAGCCGAACAGGTTCTCGAAGTAGTTGTTGCTCCACTTCGTTGGGGTGGTTGTCCAAGCGCCTTCAAGACCACTGGTAATGGTGTCGCCTGCGTTTCCCTTGCCGTAGGCGTTTTTCCAGCCGAGGCCCTGCTCCTCAATGCTCGCGGCGGCGGGCTCTCTGTCCACGTACTTGCTGGGATCTGCGGCACCGTGGGTCTTGCCTAATGTGTGCCCGCCCGCAATGAGCGCCACTGTCTCCTCGTCGTTCATCGCCATGCGGCCAAAGGTCTCTCGGATGTCACGAGCCGAGGCGAGCGGATCCGGGTTTCCATTAGGGCCTTGGGGATTGACGTAGATCAAGCCCATCTGAACGGCACCCAGCGGATTCTCTAGCTGGCGGTCGCCTGTGTAGCGCTTATCCCCGAGCCACTCAGTCTCAGCGCCCCAGTAGATATCTTCCTGAGGCTCCCAGACATCTTCACGGCCACCCGCGAAACCAAAGGTCTTGAAGCCCGCAGACTCCAGAGCGCAGTTGCCCGCAAGGATCATTAAGTCTGCCCACGAGAGCTTCTTGCCGTATTTTTTCTTGATCGGCCAGAGCAGCAGACGTGCCTTGTCGAGGTTCGCATTGTCCGGCCAGCTATTGAGCGGGGCAAAGCGCTGCATCCCCGCGCCTGCACCGCCACGACCGTCCGAGATGCGGTAGGTTCCCGCGCTGTGCCACGCCATCCGAATGAAGAACGGCCCATAGTGACCGTAGTCGGCGGGCCACCAGTCTTGCGATGTGGTCATCAGGGCGAAGATATCTTTCTTCACCGCCTTCAGATCAAGAGACTTGAACGCTTCCGCGTAGTGGAACGCCTCGCCCATCGGGTTGGAGAGGGAAGAGTGCTGCCGGAGGATGTTCAGCCTCAGCTGATTGGGCCACCAGTCGTGATTTCTCGCTCCACCACCTGCACCTTGTCTTAGGGTTCCACTGCTAAACGGGCACTTGCTCGCACCGTTATTGTCTGCTGATGTGTTACTTTCCATATACTCCTGCCTAGTCGTTGAAATGGGGACGTTGTTTGTGTCAAGGGCATTCTCTGACCGGAGCAAGCTCCGGGGTATCCCGGGGAATCCGGCTGCGCCAGAGGTCAGAGAACAGCCTAACGCTACCAGAAAAGCGCGTCGGCTGCTCATCAGAAAATACTCTCGTTCCGCATCGTTGTTGGTATCACTCATTATAGCTGCTCCGTCGCGCTTTGGTCAGATGCCGACTCGCGACCGAGGGCCAGGGGGAAGTGTGTTTGCATAGCCCCATTGTCGCCGGGAGCGAGGGCCAGATCAACGCCTCTCCGCCGAAGCAAAGCTTCGGATTTTCCGATGGATCGCCGATTCGGCTGAGGGAGAATATTCTTTACAGCTACGTGGGCTCTAGCAGGGGTTGGGTATCGGGGAGGCGGCGGAGGAAGGCAACGAGGCTTTGGGCATCACGGTCGTCCTTGCCGGTTTTACGGGTCACGAGCGCGATGGTTCTTCCCGGTGTCGGGGGGGCAAATGAGATTGCCTTGATGGCCGCATCCGGGCGACGAGTGGCGAGGGCGGGCAGGATCGCGCACCCGAGGCGGGCGGCGACCAGCGCCCGCTGCGTTTCTAGCCCCGCCGCGTGCACCAGCCGCCGGTGTGCCAAGTAGCCTGTGCCACATGCGGCCAGCACCTGATCGCGCAGGCAGTGCCCAGGCTCCAGTAGAAGTAGCTCCTCCAGCGGGACATCCGCGACCGTAAGCACGTCTTTTTGGGCAAGGGGATGCTCCAGAGCGACTCCCAGCCAGAACGGCTCCCTAAAGAGCGGCCAGAGTGCCAGATCACTCTCGTCCTGCGGCAGTGCGAGAAGGGCTGCATCTATGTGCCGGGTACGCAGCATCCGCACTAGCTCGTCGCTGAGCGCCTCGGTGAGCACGAGCTGGAGCCTCGGGTAGCTGGCCAGCAGGCCCGGCAGAACCAATGGAAAGAGATACGGCGCGAGGGTTGGGAACGCACCAAGGCGAAAACGGCCACAGAGTGGGGCAGACGCTGACTGAAAGGTCTGGGCGAGGACGGCAGACTCCTCTAAGACGATCAGCGCCTGACGCACGACACTCTCGCCCTCAGGGGTTAGCCCGACATGCCGACTGGATCGCTCAAACAGCGGCTTCCCGAATGCCACCTCGATTTTCTTCACGGTGGCAGAGAGGGTTGCCTGGCTCAGGCCGAACTCCTCGGCGGTGCGTGCAAAGTGGCGGCGCTCTGCGAGGATCACGAGCAGGCGTAGGTCACGGAGCGAGAGGTTTTCGATACGATCCATCAGGCACTATCGTAGCATACGAATGGGGTAAATCAAGCAATAAAAGAGGGGGCGGATTACGGAGCGGCGATGAGCGCCTCCGAAGCGCGTTTGTGGGCGGCGACGGCTTGTTTGAGCAGGGCATTTTCGGGGCGGATGAGCTGTGGGTCGCGGCTGAGCAGGTCGAAGGCGTCGGTGCGGGCTTCGAGGAGAATGTCCTGGTCACGCAGCACATCGGCGACTTTGAGGCTGGGGATGCCGGACTGGCGCGTGCCGAAGAACTCACCGGGGCCACGGAGTTTCAGATCCTCTTCGGCGATCACGAAGCCGTCGCTGGTGGCGCACATCACCTCCATGCGCGCCGTGCCATCGGGTGTGGCGGGATCAGCGAGAAGCACACAAAACGACGCGTGCTCACCGCGCCCGACCCGGCCACGCAGCTGGTGAAGCTGTGCCAGCCCGAAGTTGTCGGCGTCCTCGATCACAATCACAGCGGCGTTGGGCACGTCCACACCCACTTCGATCACGGTTGTTGCGACGAGGACTTGGTGCTCATTTTTACGGAAAGCTTCCATCACGGCGTCTTTCTCATCGGACTTGAGCTGCCCGTGAAGCAGGCCGATGGAGAGCTCGGGGAAGACATGGGTTTTTAAGTGCTCGGCTAGGTGCGTCGCCGCTTTCGCCTCGCGCTTCTCGGACTCCTCGACCAGCGGGCAGACGATAAAGGCTTGCCGCCCCTGAGTCACCATTTGTTTAATGCCCGCGTAGACTTTGTCCTGCTCAGCGCGGCGTTTCCAGTGCGTGCGGATCGGCTTGCGGCCCGGCGGCAGCTCATCGAGAATCGAGACATCTAAGTCGCCGTAGACCGTGAGGGTGAGCGTGCGCGGGATCGGGGTTGCGGTCATGACCAGCACATCGGGCCGAACGCCTTTGTCTGAGAGCGCGGCGCGCTGCAAGACCCCGAAGCGGTGCTGCTCATCAATCACCACGAGGCCAAGCTTATGAAAACCCACGCTCTCCTGGATCAGCGCGTGTGTCCCGACGACCACACTGGTCTCGCCGCTGAGCAGACGCTCTTTCACGGCGGCTTTCTCCTTGGCGGGCCGCGATCCGGTCAGCAAGTCCACGCGCAGGCCCAGCTCCTCTAGTCTTGCCCGGATGCTCTTGAGGTGCTGCTCGGCGAGAATTTCGGTGGGGGCCATGAGCGCCGCCTGATACCCGCCGCGCGCCGCAATGGTCATCGCCGCCATCGCCACGGCTGTTTTTCCCGAGCCGACATCGCCCTGAATCAGCCGGTTCATCGGGGTGGGAGAGGCCATGTCGCTTCCTAGCTCCGCGATTACGCGCTCTTGAGCGCCAGTGAACGTGAAGGGGAGAACCGTGCGCAGCTCCATCACGGGGCCGATAGCATCGGGAAAGGCGATCCCTGGCTGACGGGCCACCTCGCGCTTCTTCTGGGCCACTAATATCTGCAGCGCGAGCAGCTCTTCATAGGCCAGCCGGTGCCGGGCGGCTTGCAGTGCTTCGTCGCTCTCGGGGTAGTGAATATTGCGGAGCGCGGCCTCAATGCCCGGGAGATTTCGCCGCTTGCGCAGGGCATCGGGGAGGGCATCGTCGAACTCGGCGGCACACAGATTCACGGCCTCGTAGGCGAAGCGGCGCAGGCGGGTCTGGGAGAGGCCCTCCGTGAGCGGATAGACCGGGACGATCCGTCCAATGGCCAGCGAGTCCACGGAGCCGTCTTCGTCAATGGCCTCCCACTCGGGCGTATTGATCTCCGGGGCGTAGCGGCGCTTCACCTGACCGTAGGCCACCACCTGCTTGCCGATCAGCTTCTCGAAAGTCGCTTTCATGCGCCACTGGTTGAACCAGGTCAGCGATGCCAGCACCCGCGAGCCGTCGTCGAGCGTCACTTTGGTGAGGACGAGCTTATTGCGCAGTGGCTTGTTCTCCACCGCCGTGACTTTCCCTAAGATTGTCGCGTACTCGCCATCGCGCACGTCGCCGATCTTCACAAAACGGGTGCGGTCTTCGTAGCGGCGCGGAAAATGCCCGACCAGCTCACGCAGGGTGCGGATTTGCAGCTTCCAGAGCGTCTCCGCCAGCTTCTCCCCGACGCCTTTGAGTTTAGTGACGGGAAGATCGGGGGCCATAGTGTGCCTATTGTACCCGAGCAAACTCCGCCATTTAGGAGAGGGGAAACCCACACTACGATAAGCTATAAAGCGAATCTATTTTGGGGCGGTGGAAAGCTCATGAAGGAGCACAATAATACGATCTCAATTTCATGACGGACAAATCTAGGCTCGCGTACATTGCTCATAGAAGGTATCGGGATGGAAAAAGAGAGAAATTCTGTCAGAAACAGGTTCTTTGTGGGTGCTTAGTCGGGTGTTCATGGTAGTGGGGTGCTAATTATTTTGCTGGGATGAGAACCTCTATGTTATCTCAAGAAAACGATCCTTTTATGCGGACATATAATTTTTTCCAGTGAGATGAATCTGCTGAATCCAGTGCCGTTAAGTGCCCTGTATGAGATATTAACCCGTATTAACTTAAGTGTTATAAACTATGAAAAGCTGAATCCTCGCTGTGGCGTTTTGTTTTTCTTGATATAATGGGAACTAAGGACGTTGTTTAGCAGTTACATACCACGTATGTCTAAAGTGCTAAAAGATTAAAAAATAATTAATGGGTGCTTAGCCTCCAGTTTCACTTTTTTTTCACGATGATGTTTATAATATGAGTAAGGGCCACGAACTTTTAGAGACGGATAACGTCTTTACTGTGAATAACATGACTGCTTCAGAACCGATCACTCTACCTCCTCTTGAAGATGCATTTGAGCATGTTGATCTTGAGATCACACGACCTCAGGACGAAGCGGTCTCGCTGGTTCCGGGAGACTTCGCGCTCAAGTACCAGATCCTGCCGCTGAAATTGCACCACGGCACTCTTGTGGCTGCTATTGGTTCGCCTCTTTCTCTGGGGGCTGTGGATGAGCTAGGGGTTTTGCTACAAAGGCCCACTCGTGCTGTTCTTGCGCCGCCTGCCATCATCAAGGAAAAGATCGAGGAGATTTTTTTGGAGAAGATCCTGGCGGGTCTTCCAGGGCAGGGTGATGATGCCAATGCCATAGACGCCGACGAGAATACGGATCTGGCGGATCTGCAGAAGATGGCGGGGGAGACGGCTGTGGTGCAGATGGTCAACCTGATCTTTGCACAGGCAGTGCGTGATGGGGCATCGGATATCCATATCGAGCCCTACGAGAAAGAAGTCAGGATTCGCTGCCGCATAGACGGCATGCTGCGCGCCATGATGGCTCCGCCCAAGCGCATGCACGCCGCGATCGTCTCGCGCCTGAAGATTCTCGGCGAGATGAATATCGCCGAGCGCCGCTTGCCTCAAGACGGGCGCATTAAGATCATGATTGCCGGGCGCGCCATTGATGTCCGTGTCTCGATTGTACCGACGGTCTTTGGCGAGCGGGCCGTGATGCGTATCCTGGATAAAGGCACCGCGATGCTGGGCCTTGCGGAGCTGGGCATCCAGCCGGACATGCTGGAGCGCTACCGCCAGATCATCAAAGTGCCCTACGGCGTGATCCTGGCGACGGGCCCGACCGGTGCGGGAAAGTCCACGACGCTGTATGCGTCGCTACAGGAGATCTGGTCGCCGACTACCAATATCTTGACCATTGAGGATCCCGTTGAGTACCAGGTGCCCGGCATCAGCCAGATTCCCGTGCGCGCCGCGATCGGCCTGACGTTTGCTAATGGGCTTCGCAGTATCGTGCGCCAGGACCCGGATGTGATCATGGTCGGAGAGATTCGCGACCACGAGACGGCGGAGATCGCGATTCACGCGGCGCTGACCGGGCACTTAGTCTTCTCCACCCTGCACACCAACGACTCCCCTGGCTCGGTGACGCGCCTTCTGGACATGGGGGTCGAGCCGTATCTCGTGGCCTCCTCGCTGATCGGTGCCGTGGCTCAGCGCCTCGTGCGCCGCGTCTGCCCTAGCTGCGCGACACCCTACTTGCCCGAGAGTGAGATCCTTGAGGGAGTGGGGATTACGCCGCACGAATGGGCGGGAAGTGCTCCGTTTCGAAAAGGCATGGGCTGCGAGAAGTGCCAGGGAAGCGGCTACAAAGGCCGTGTCGGTCTCTACGAGCTTTTTGTGATTGATGAGCCGATCCGCCGGATGACCGTGGATCGTGCCAGCTCCAACCAGATGAAGGACTATGCTGTCAAGACCTACGGGATGCGGACGCTCCTGGGAGACGGCAAGCTGGCGGTGCTGGCGGGCAAGACAACTCCTGAAGAGGTTCTGCGTGTCTGTCAGCGGGAGGCACTCTAAGCCATGGCGGCGCTGAGTTTCTCGTACACCGCGATGGATGCCAGCGGTGCACAGCGCACGGGCGTGATCGAGGCGGAGACCAAAGAGGCCGCACTGGCGCGGCTCGATGCCGAGGGACGCTTCGTTCTTGAGATCAATGAGGCCAAGAGCTCCGTGGCCACTGCGGGTTCGAGTTTTGGCGGACGGCGTGCACCGTCGCGCCAGGAGCTCGCGCTCTTTACACGGCGGCTTGCCGATCTGTCGCAGGCGGGGCTCCCGCTGGATCGTGTGCTTCAGGTGGTAGCAGAGCAGTCTGAAAGCCAGGTACTCCGGGAAGTCTGTGAGCAGACTCTGGAGGATGTACGCTCTGGTATGCCTGTCAGTCAGGCACTGAGCAAGCACCCTAAGTTCTTCAATGAGGTCTTCACGCAGACCCTGCGCGCTGGGGAAGCCAGTGGCCAGTTTCCCGAAGTGGCGGGGCGGCTGGCGGATTTCCAGGAAAAAGAGGTCGCACGGCGCAGCCAGATCAGCGGTGCCCTGGTCTATCCAGCGATCCTGGCGTCTACGGCAGTGTTCGTGGTGTTGTTCTTGCTCTTGTTTGTGGTTCCCCGTCTCTCTGGGGTCTTCAAGTCTTTGGGCAACGACTTGCCGTTGACCACCAAGATGCTTCTCGCGAGCACCGATTTTATTACTAAAAACTGGATCCTGGTTCTTGCGGTGCTTATTGGAGGGAGTCTGCTGGTCAAGGGCTGGCTGGCGACTGCAAACGGGGCGTATCAGCGAGATAAGTTTATGCTGAAAGCGCCTCTGATTGGGCCGGTGGTGATGAAGGCGACGATCTCACGCTTCGCCCGCGTGCTGGGGACACTGGTCTATGGGGGGGTTCCGATCCTGGAGGCGCTGGATATTGCCGGGCTCTCCGCGGGCAACCGGGTGTTCCAGACAAGTGCTAAAGAGGTCTCCGAGGAAGTGCGTAATGGGCGCCCTATCGCGGAGGCCATGCAGGATACCGGAACCTTCCCGCCGGTGCTGACCCACATGGTGGCTATTGGTGAGGAGACAGGGGATCTGCCGCGTATGCTCGGGCGTGTCTCGGACAGCCTCGACTTCGAGGTTGACACGGGGATGCGTCGTCTTGTCTCTATGGTGGAGCCGGTGATTGTTCTGACTATGGGAACGTTTGTAGGGTTTGTTGTTTTGTCGGTGCTCTTGCCGATATTTCAAGCGCAGGAAACAATTAAATGAAAAAACAAAAACGTGCGTTTACGCTTATTGAGATGCTGGTTGTGGTGTTGATCCTGGCGATTTTAGCCGCTCTGATTGTTCCGCGTGTGGTTAACCGCACGGGGGATGCCAAGCGTGCTAAGGCTGCCAGCGATATTGCGACTCTTTCCGGTTTGCTCTCGCAGTACAAAGTGGATACCGATCAGTTCCCCACTACCGAACAAGGGCTGATGGCACTACAGTCGCAGCCGAGCGGGATCAATAACTGGCGTGGCCCTTACACGCAGAAGGCAATCTCTACCGATCCCTGGCAGAACGATTATATCTACGAGTCGCCAGGACCCGACGGCCAGGACTTCATCATCGCATCGTATGGTGCGGACAGCGCTCCTGGTGGTGAGGGTGATGCCTCGGATATCACGAGCGAATAGATGACTGCCTCCTCCCCGGCCCCCGCCCGGCGGGGAAGCTTGTTCACGCTGATTGAGGCGACGGTAGTGATTACGATACTTGCTTTGCTGGCAGCGCTGGTAATGCCCAATACGGTTGCGCTTCAGCGCTCACGCGAGGTGCAGAGCCTTAAATCAAGCATTCTACGCTTGCCCGCTGAGGCGCAAAACGAGGCCCGCAAGAGCCAGCAAGCCATCACCCTACGCGCGGAAGGCAGCAGCACCCTCGTGCTGGAGCGGATTGGGAAAGACACGACGGATATCACTGAGTTTAAGCGACTGAGCTTAGGCAAAGAGATTCAACTTGATGCAGCCCAGCTAGAGGGCAAGAGCACGGATCTGGCTTCGTGGGAGTGGACTATCTATCCTGATGGCTCGGCCCGTGTCGGGCGGCTGGAATTTGTGGAAGGGAATCAGATTCTCAGCCTGAGCCTGCCAGGGGCGGGCGAGCTGCCCCGCTGGAGTAGCACCAATGCGATCGAGCCCGGCGAAGAGCGCTGGAGTGCGGGGGAGCTGCAAAAACGTGGGTAAGCGCGCCTTCACTCTAGTGGAAATGCTGGTCACTACGGCGCTGGTTGGGATTGCACTGTCCGGGGTGCTGACGGCACTAGGGCGGCTCTCTCGCAGCGATGCCTATGCCCGGAATGCAGAGCTTCTTCAGCGGCTGGCCGTCCAGAAGCTAGCGGAGCTGCGTGTCGAGAGTGATCTGCGAACGGCGGCTACCAAAGGGGACTTCTCCGCCGAGGGCTACGCGGATGCCCAGTGGACTCTTGAGCTTCAAGCCACCGAGGATGCGAATGTGGAGGAAGCGACGATTACGGCGGTGCGGGGTGAGGCGGAGCAGGTGATCTCTGAGCGGGTCTTCTTCCGGCCAGAGACAACTACCACAGGAACAGGGACAAGCGGACAGTGAGTCAAGACCGACGAAGACGAAAGCGACGGGCAGGGGTTTCCCTGCTGGAGCTACTGGTGGTGCTCGTGATGATGGGCATTCTCACCAGTGCGCTTGTCTACGCCTTTGTCGGGGGACTGGACATGCAGCGCCGCCAAGCACAGCGCCAGAGTGAGCAGAACCCGGCGGCGCGGGTGGAGAAACGTATCACCCGTCTTCTGGAAGGCGCACTGCTCTCGGAAGACACTGCGGACACGACAACATATTTTGTTGCCGCCGCTGAGCAGGGCGACGGTAAGCTGGGAGCGGATCGGCTGACATTTACAACGGACTCTCTGGGGCTTTCACTGGCGACCCAGCAGAGTACCGATGATTTTGAGACCCAGCACGAGCAGTTTGGCCCACAAGGAGGCATCACCGAGGTCTCGTTAGGAATTGCACCCGTCGGGGGAGACGCCACGAGCACCACGGGGCTCTTTGAGCGTTTGCAGCAGCCCGCTGATGGCGATGCGACACAAGGCGGCACGGAGTCGGTGCTAGAGCCTGCGGTGACGCAGCTTGGCTTTGAGTTCTATGATGGTACCGAGTGGGTCACGATCTGGGATACCCTAAGCGGCACGCGGCGGCTTCCCGCAGCAGTGCGAGTGAGCTACACGCTCGCCACAGACTCTGAGGCCCAGACGCATACTTTTGTGGTACCACTGGCCGCTAGCGATGTAGATTCCGACAATCCCGCTACTGCTACCAGTACGGGAGGCACGGCATGAGACGAGGAAAGAAGCGAGCGCAGCGCGGTGGGGTGATGGTGCTGACCCTCGTGATCCTGGCCGGCTTACTCGCTCTCTTAGCCACTTTTGCCGCGAACCAGAACACCTACCTCAATACCACGATGAACACTCTGCGCGAGCGTCGTGCGGAGGCAGCCGCTCGCTCTGGGCTCGCAATCGCGCTCTCGGGCTTGCAAGAAGTCACGACGAATCTGGTGAAGCTAGACGACGACTGGGCACTCGTCGGTGGAAATGGCACGACGGCGACGGAGCTAACTAGCGGGGCAACCTACCGAGTCCAGATTCTGGATGCGGGCAGTCGGCTCAACATCAATACTCTTACGGAGACGCAGCTCCAGACTCTACCCCTTACCAGTGAGCAGGTCGCCAGTGTTCTTGACTGGCGCGAGGCCGGTCAGCAAGCGCGCACTGAGGGGGCCAAGGATCAGTTCTACAATGAGCTGCTGACTCCCTACAACACCAAGCTCGCCAATTTCACAACGCTCACGGAGCTGGCCTTAGTGAAAGGCTGGACGGCGCGTACTCTTTATACCCCTGAGGCCGAGGAGATTACCGCTACTAACCTTCTGGAAGACGAGGTGGGGGAGACGCTGGCACTGATCAGTGTGCTGACTGTCTCCAGTGGGTCGCCCAACACCACGGCCAGTGGGGGCGCCCGTACCAACTTGAACCAGCAGAACCTGAGCCCCCTGACAATGCTCCAGCTCGGGCTACCGGTACAGCTTGTGACCCAGGGACCGTTCACATCGTTTGCTAACCTACTGGGCCGCAATGGGGTCGCACCACAAGCCGCGCAACAAGTTCTCGATACGGCGAGCTTCTCCACCCAGACACGCCTCACGGGCAAGGTGAATATCAACACGGCACCCGAAGCGGTACTCCTCAGCCTGCCCGGGATGACTTCCGATATTACCAGTGCAATTGTCACGCGCCAGAGCACGGGCTTCGCCTCCCTGGGCGAGCTGACCAGCATTCCCGCACTGACAGGTGCTCTGCTGGGCCAGGTCGCCGATGCGGTGTGTGTGGGGAGCGATACGTTTATCGTGCGGGCTTGGGGCGAGAGTGGGGGGGCGGGAGTCGCACTGGAGGCGCTGGTGGGGATTCGCAATAGTAAACCGCAGGTGCTCAAACTTGAGCGCATCAATTCAACAACAATACCAGCGTGGTGGCGCTGGGAGGGGACATTATGAAAGGGAGAACGCTGCCAACCCTCCACCTTGAGTGGGCTCCAGGCACGGTGCTGGCGATGGATCGCGCCGATAATCGGCGCGCACGGGGCGCGGATATCTCGGAGCTGGGACGCTTTATCCGAGGACATAAAGAGGCGCTGGTGGGTGTCAGCCGAAGCTGCGTGTTCCTCAAGACCCTCCGTCTGCCCAAGGCAACTCCGGAGGAGCTGCGCCGACTGCTCAACCTGCGGCTGGGGCAACTTTTCCCCGTGCCTGCCAGCGATTTGGCGTTTGATGCCATCCAGACAGAGGATCAGAATGCGGAGGGGTGGCTCACGCTGGTGGCCGCCATGCGCGCCCAGGATCTCGTCCAGTTGCGCATGGAGCTGGCTCAGGCCGGTTTGAAGGCAACACGGATCTTTCCGGTTGCTCTGGCTGCACCCGCGATTGCCGCGCGCCCCGATGCGCTGGTGGTGGATAAGCTCCCCACCGGAATCAACCTGGATGTGGTTCAAGGGGGTATCGTGCGCTTCAGCCGTATGGCGCCCGAGGACGCCAATCTCGGGATGGAAGCGCAGCGCACTCTCATGGCGGCCGGGGCTGGACCACTGGATGCCGTTCGTGGACGAACTCTTGAGGCGCTGCACTTCGCGCCTGAGTTCTCCTTCGCTCTGAACGAGGATCGTGCCAAAGAGAGCAAGAAGCGCCTGGGAGATAAGAGCCGACTGTCGCTCTTATTGCTGGTTTCGTCGTTTCTGCTGGCTGGTTATATCTGGGTCACTCGGACGGAAGCACAGGCTACGGTTGATAAATCGAAAGCGAGCTGGGACGGGAAACTTAAGAAACTCACGGCGATCCGCGATGCGGAACAGGCGAAGGCGGGCCGTGCGCTACTCGTACGCGAGAGCCTGAACCGTGCCTTTATGCCCGCGCAGCCGCTCAGTGATATTATCAAGGCCGCCAGCAACACGCTTCCTGAGGGGGTCTGGTTGATTGGAATGAACACGGAGCGGGGCAAGCCGCTCCAGCTCCGAGGAACCGCCAAGACAGGGCAGCAGGTGGCTCAGCTCGTGAATAGCCTCAGTGTCAGCCCTAGGTTCCGGGACGTGAAGCTGGTCTTTGCCAACGGCGGGAAGATTGAGGAGACTCCAATCGTGCAGTTCAATGTTGCCGCGACTGCTGTGGGGAACTTGCCCATGCCCGCGCCTGAGAAAACGGGGAAGAAGGCGACCCGAAGTAGGATCGCTCCGAAAGTTGCGAGCGTAGGGGGTAGTCAATGAAAAATCCGCTTCTTAACTTTAAGAATCCTCAAGAGGCAGGGCCTAGTGCAGTGATCCTAGCCGCTCTGGTGATCTTAGCGGGCTCACTAGCCTTTATACTCCTGGTGCCGGAGCCCACAACGGATGGGATTGCAAAAGTCAACGTCAAAAAACGGACGCAGCTTCTTGCTCAGATCGAGACGACCCAGAGTGAGGGTCAGCAGGCACACGCACTGGCGACGGCGCGGCTCTGGCAAGGGGATCCAGACACGATCACCGCTGCTGTTCTGGCTCGTCTGACACAGGAGGCCAATGGCCACAAGCTCAAGCTCTCCGCGTTTCGTCCCCAGCGCCTGCAGAACCTGCCGGAGCTGACTGAGCTGCCCTTCAGCGTCCAGGTTTCCGGCCCCTATCCTGCGGTTCATGCATTTGCAGCCACTCTAGATGCACCAGGCAGTAAGCTCTCACTGCGCTCGCTCCAGCTCGCGTCCAGCGATGCCAGCTCCAATGCCGTGAGCGCGACCCTGGGGCTCTCGGCCTTTATCCCGGCGTTGCCCAGCTCCACAAACACAGAGACGAAGGGGGGGGCTACTCATGGCTAAGATCAGTAAACCCGTTGGATGGTTCGCCTTCCTGGCGGTGGTAGGAGGAGTTGCCTTCTACTTTTTAGGAGATTCTGAGGGCGGTAAGCGGCGAACTGCACATAGCCCCCCGAAGGCGAAGATCACGGCACCGCCCGGCTTTCCTGAGTCCGACATGACGGCGACATTTGTGCGCCTGACCAGCCCCCTGCGCGACTCCTTTACCCCGAAAATTGTGGTGGCGAAGCCGCAGCCCCCTGGAGGCGGAGCATCTGTTGTTGCCAAACCGACATGGGCACTCACAGGGATTTATGTCTATAATGGAGTCAAGCTTGCCCTGCTGGAGAACGCTGCTACCGGGGAATCTAAGAGCGTCAAAGCGGGCGAGACCTGGATGGGGCAGCAGATTCTTTCGGTGACGGCGAGCGGAGTCATGCTGGCCAATGGCGCCCAGATGGTCTTCGTGGAGCCACCGTCCGAAACGCAGTCCAGTGTAATGCCTGTCTTATTACCCAACGGGCCGACAGTGCCCGGTGTTGGAGTGCCGCGACAAGGTGTCGCCGCCGATCCCCAGTCAAATCGTCCACTGACAATTAACCTGCCACCCGGAGTGGCACCAACCCAATCTACGCGGAGCCAACCATGAAAACAAACAGAATCTTTCGTCACTTTCCGCTACTGCTACTGGCAGTGACTGTCACACCTTCTGCCGCGCTCGCCCAGTTCGACCAGGGCGGCTTTGGCAATTTCGGGGGCGGGGGCGCAATGGACTTCCCCAAGCCCGCGTGGGAGCAGTTCAAGCTCAATCCCAAGACCCGTCTGAAGCTAGACTTCCGCAATGCAGGCGTGGATGCTGTGCTCAGTGTTTTTAGCGAGGCCAGTGGGATCGCCTTCGTGAAAGACCCCACCTTGACGGGGGTACTCACGCTTCAGAGTCCGACGAGTCAAACACTCAAAGATGCTTTCGCACAGCTCAATGCTGCGCTGGGGCTCCGGAACTTTGACATGACGAAGAGCGGGAATTTTCTCATGATCAAGGCCCGCCCACAGTCCGGTCGTGGCGGTAGTAGTGGGCGTGGGACCGGCTTTCCCACGGGATTTGATCCCAGTATGTTCTCTGGCCGTGGCGGCGGTAGCACCACCAGTACGGCTCCGAAGGTCTACCAGCTCAAGTACGCCAGTGCCTCGCAAGTGGCTCGCGTGATCAACGATGTCTTTGCGGGTTCCGGGCAGCAGAACAATCCTCTGGCAGGGCTTCTGGGCGGTGGTATCCCGGGCGCAACCGGGGGGATTCCCCCGACTACTGCGCCTGGTGGCGGGGGTAATGGCCCTAGTGCAGGCCCTGATCCCGACCCGCAGCGTGGTGGCGGTGGCTTTGGCGGCGGTGGTCAGCGCGGCGGCGGCTTCTCCAGTATGTTTGGTGGCGGTGGCCAAGGCGGCGGGGGCTTAGCAAGCCTGTTTGGTGGCGGTGGCTTCGGGCGGGGTGGGGCTAGCGCCTCCGTGGTACGTGCCTCTGCCGATGACTACTCCAACTCGGTGATTGTGAACGCACCCACACGGGAGCAAGGTCAAGTCGCGGATCTTATCGAGGAGATAGATAAGCAGACTGAGCAGCCGCAAAAATCCCAGGTCTTCCCGCTTCAGTTCGCCAATGCATCCGATCTAGTAACCGTTGTACAGAACGTACTCATCGCCAATATCCCTCGCGGGCGGGGCGGCGCAACGGGTTCGCAGCAGACCATTGACCAGCGCTTCGGCGGCGGCGGTGGCTTTGGGGGCTTCGGGGGGCGTGGCGGCGCGGCAGCGGGACAGGGTAATGTCGTGGCGGAGGGACGAACCAACTCGCTGATTATTACCGGCACACAGGAAAACCTGGATCTTGTCGGTAAAGTGGTTAAAGAGCTGGACAAGCCCATTACGTTTGAGAACAGTACGTTCGTAATTACTCTGGAGAATGCGCGCGCCGATCAGATGGCCGATGTGCTGAGCCAGAGCTTTGGGAGCCGCTCAAACTCTCGCAATACAGGACGCACCACGACAGGACAGACCGGGGCAGCGAGTCGAAACAACACAAATAGTCGCAACACCGGCGGTGGCGGCAGCAACAGCCCTGCATCGCTAGGGGGGCGGAGCCAAGATGCACCGATCTCCGTGGGGCTCGCGGACCCGACGGCGAACGCGGGTGAGCTAGCGACCAATGTCACTGTTCAGCAAGGCTTTGGCGGCTTCGGTGGCTTTGGGGGGGGGGGCTTCGGCGGCTTCGGCGGTGGCCAGGGAGGTACCACTCGCTCGTCGCAGCAGAGCCAGGGAACCCGTGGGCTCGATGCCAATGGCCGCGTGGTGAACCTGCGCGATCTCACGGGGCAGGTGACTGTCATCCCGGACATCAACACCAATAGCATCATTATCGTGACATCGCCCGAGAACCGTGCGCTGCTACAGCAGATCGTCGAGCAGCTTGATAAGATCCCCGAGCAGGTGATGATCGAGACACTGATTGTCGAGGCGAGCCTGGATGCCACCAATAAAATGGGGGTGGAGTGGAACTTCACCCAGGGAACCGGCAGTGTGCTGGGGGCGCTCGGAGCCAAAGACACCAAGGGCGCAGGGACGGTTCAGTTTGGCAGTCAGACCACATCAACCCAGCCTCAGGGCATGCGCTACACGCTCACGGGAGGCCAGTACGGCGCGTTCCTTCAGGCACTCAAGACCGATGCACGCTTCGAGGTGCTCTCCTCACCGCGTATCTTCACGAGTAACAACTCCACTGCGGAGATCAATATCAGCCAGAGCTTGCCGTATGTGACCAGTCAGCAGACCAATGCCAATGGGGTGCTGACGTTTAACTACTCGTTTCTCGATGTGGGAATCATTCTGACGGTCACGCCCCGTATTACGTCCAATGGCTATGTCACGATGGATGTTACCCAGACCGCCAACGACTTTGTGCGCTACACGGACTTCAATGCTCCAATCATCAATCAGCGCGAGGCCCAGACCACGGTCAGTGTCAAAGACGGTGAGACGATTGTGCTGGGAGGGATTATCAAGGACTCCATCTCGGCCACGGTCAATAAACTCCCGGTGCTGGGCGATATTCCCGTGCTGGGCAAGCTCTTCCAGTCCAACTCAACCACCAAGAGCAAGACTGAGCTGCTCGTCTTCCTCACCCCGCGCATCGTCCGAGACTCAGACGAAGCCCGAAAGCTGCGGGAAGACACCCAAAAGCAGATGCAGTCCAAGCTCAAGGACAAGCTGCCTGAGTTCAGTATCCCGGACAAAGACAAGCCCAAGGAAATTGTGAAGCCCAAGGACAGCACGAAGCCCAAAGAGACTGTTAAGCCCAAAGAGGGCGAGAAGAAAAAGATCGGCGGGTAGAGCCCTAGACGATATAATCAATCCGGCACCTTCCTAACAAGGGGGCCGGATTTTATTTTGGCTGTCCGCCCCAAGCGCTGTGCGGGCTCTGCTCATGCATATCGGTGTTCTCACTCTCTGCCTCTCCCTCGGCTATGCCGACTCTCTCAAAGACAAACGCCAGGCGATAAAGAGCCTGGTGGCACGTGTGCGAAACAAATTCAATGTGTCTATCGCGGAAGTGGACGATCTGGATATTTGGCGACGGGCCACACTTGGTGTTACGGTAGTGAGCAATAGTGCCCTTCTCGCCAACCAAATACTCCAAAAGGTGATAGATTACGTGGATAACGATGCCAATGTGGTTTTAGACGACTACGGTATCGAGATGCTTTAGAAAGAAACTATGCCGACACTACGACAGGCACGGGTTGCTGAGATGATCAAGCGCGACCTGGCCGAAATTTTGAGTAAAGACGTGGGCGATCCCCGCGTGGCCCTGGTCAGTGTGACCGATGTGGAAGTGGCGCAGGACTTTTCCATTGCCAAAGTATTCATCTCCGTGATGGGCGATGAGCAGGAGAAACATGCCGCGATGAAGGCGTTGCGCAGTGGCGCAGGCTTTATCCGGGGGCGGCTGGGCTCCCTGCTGGAGCTGCGGACGGTGCCGATGCTGGTTTTTCGTTTTGATGAGGGCATTGACCGTGGTGTTCGAATGTTTGAGCTCCTGCGCGAGGAGCAGCAGTTCGCCGCGAGCATGCCCCCCGCTACGGAAGAGGAGCTTGCCGCCGTGCGTGAGGAAATGGCCGAGGAAACCGGAAAGTAGATGGCACTCAACCCCAATGCTCCGCTGGATCGGGAAGGGCTCGATGAGGCGGTGCAAGCTGTCTGGAGCGCGACGCGGATCGTACTGGCTTGCCATGTAAACCCCGACGGGGATGCCATCGGCTCGATGCTGGGCTTCGGGCTGGGGCTGGAGGCGCTGGGCAAGGAAGTTACCTATCTCTCTGCGGATGGCGTCCCAGAGACACTGGCCTTTCTGCCGGGCATCGAAAAAATACAGACCCACACAGACCGCCGAGACTTTGGCCTCGGTGTGGGCTTGGATGCGGGCGATCTGAAGCGGCTTGGCGAGAATGCAGAGACGGTGCTCTCCGCTCCGCTGGTAATGGATATTGATCACCACGTGACCGGCGGACAGTTCGGGCAGGTGCGCCTTCTCGATGCCACGTCGGCATCCACGGCGGAGCTGGTCTACGATCTCTTGCTTGCGCTTGGTGTCGAGCTTACCCCCGAGATTGCGCAGTGCCTTCTCTGCGGCGTGCTGACGGACACGGGGAGCTTTAGATTCTCGAACACCAAGCCCCGCACGATGGCTGTCGGTGGCGCACTGATCGCCGCTGGAGCCTCGCCCACCGTGATCTACGAGAGTGTCTACGAGAACGCCAGCTTCGGGGCGCAAAAACTTTTAGGCCGCGCGATGGACCGCATGGCCCGCAGCGCCGATGGCAAGCTGGTCTGGTCCTGGGTGATTCAATCCGACTTCACCGAGTTCGACGCTACCGACAAAGACACGGATGGGATCGCCACCGCGCTTCGTGCCGTCCGTGGCGCGGAAGTGGCAATGTTCCTGCGCCAGATGCCCTCGGGCAAGCTACGGGTTAGCCTGCGTGCCCAAGAACCCTGGGACGTCGCCGCCGTTGCCGCAAGCTTTGGTGGTGGTGGCCACAAGCTCGCATCAGGCTGCTCGCTGGATGGCCCCCCTGAGGCCGCCGTTGCCGCGCTTCTTACCGCGCTCACCGCCTGAGCATAGTGTCCAGAGCGCGAAAGAAGAGCTGGGCATTGGGAAAGGCGGCGTACTCGAATCGGTAGACACCATCCCGACCAATGCCCAGAAAGCCCGCCTTCCCTCCCTTGCGCCAGATCGTCACATAGCCATCGTTCACGGAGACCGAGGCAAGTTCTGCCAGGGGAATCTCATCGGTTTTTTCTTTCTGCGTGAAGGTGATTCCTCGGCTGGAGAGGGTCAGAAGCGGGCCATTTTCGATGGGGAACTCTTTGGACTTGCCTGCCCAAAGGTCGCGCATCAGAGGCGTTTGAAGGGCTTGGGTATAGGCACGTTCTGCGCTCTTGCCAAAATGAAACTCATTGCCAGAGGGGATATTGTCTTTCAAGGAAAAATACATTCCATCAATGATGAGCTTCTCCTCAGGGAGTGGCGTCAGAAAAGCGAAGCCATAGTCAGTGCCCGTGTAGATACCATGGTTGAAGTTGCGGCTTGTCCGAACATGTAGCCTGATCTCAGAAGTAAAGAGAAGGGTTTGCTCAGACTCTTTACCGAGCTTTCGCTGCCAGATAAATATCCCTTTCTCCCCGACATATGTGATGCGTGCGGCAGGAGCAAAGAGGTAGAGGGTTCCAAGAAAGCAGGGCATCGCAAAGAGGGGATAGAGCCAGGTTGGCCCGTCGAAGTAGACAATCATATAGGCAAAGACGCAGCCGCCCGCTCCACACGTCGCTGCTATGACCAGTGCCTTCAGCCAGCCAAGCCAGGGAATCTTTCCGGGCTGAAGGGTGGAGAACGCGCTCTGAAGCGGCCCAATCTCCGTGGGCACGTTGCAAAAGAGCCGACTCGCTTCCATCGGTTGATCCGCGTGGCTATTTACCGAGATCTCACTGCTTGACACACGTTGCATAATGCAAATTATACAAAATTTCCAGCTTCTATCGGCGCTTTCGGGCAACTGAGACGGTATAATTTCGTTATGTCACTGACTCTTGATCCCGAAATAGAGACCCAGGTTCGTAGGGAAGCGGCTCGGCGTGGGGTGAGTCCTCAGGATTTCTTGCGGGGAACCCTGAATAGCGTACGGGTACATTCCCCGGAGCTTGCTCCGCGTCCGCTTGGAACGTCCGGGCATCTCTCAGGATGCCCGGTTCCCTTTGAGCTTCGGCT
>NZ_JAYVPL010000090.1:0-21524 GCF_043757465.1 Armatimonas sp. | reverse complement strand
TTACCATGACATCTGTCCGCAATGGAACTACACTATCTATCCGAGAGTAAATGTAAATCCTATATGAATCGGGAGGTTATTTTTTTACGAGCCCTAAGCTCAGCGCCAACGGGCAGTTTGTGGCCTTTCGCTCCGTGGCGACCAATCTTGTCGTGGGAGATACCAATGGTGTCTCCGATATCTTTGTGCATGACCGCACGACGGGCATCACAACGCGCGTCTCGGTGGCGACGGGTGGGGCGCAGGCGGTGGGCGGAAACAGCAACAACCCGAGTATCAGCGCGGACGGGCGCTATGTCGCGTTTAGTTCCACTGCCACCAATTTGGTGCCCGGAGACACCAACGGTGCCAACGATGTGTTTGTCCACGATCGGGTGCTGGGAACCACCACCCTTGTTTCTGATGAGGGAACGGGAACGACGGGCAATGGCCTGAGCGACTCCTCTGCCATCAGCGGCGACGGTAATATTGTGGCGTTTCGCTCCCTTGCCACCAACCTGGTGGGTAGCCCGATTTGCCTCACGCAACAACTTCGTCAATGGCGATAATAACAACCTTGAGGACGTGTTTGTACGCGACACGCTCACCAGCACCACGATCCGAGCCTCCGTAGTGGACTCATCGGGCGGCCAGGGCAACGGTGCCAGCGGCTACAGCGAGGGCTGGGGCATTAGCATCAGCGCCAACGGGATGCGCGTCGCGTTTCAGTCTCTAGCAAACAACCTGGTTACCAAATCCAGTAATGGCTTCACCGATAACAACAACCTTGAGGATGTCTTTCTGCGCGATATCAGTACAGGGAAGACCTACATGGTATCCAAGGGGATCGTGGCGGGCAAACCAGGGTCTGCCAATGGCTCTAGCGGTGGGCTGAGCACCGGCAGCGTCTCGTTAAGCGCAGACGGCACGACCGTGATGTTCTGCTCCGTCGCCTCCAATCTCGTCGTGGGTGACACCAACAACGTCATGGATGTTTTTGTTCGAGGGCTGATTCCGTAGCAGGATGTGTGGGGGTCGCGCCGGGTTGGGAGCAGACAAAGCTCGCAATCCGGCTGGCTTTCTCATGAAGCGTGTCGAGGTCCTCAAAGCGCAGGAGACCAACGGCAAGTGTCGCCGTGAACGCATCGCCCGCCCCGACCGTGTCGGGTTTCACGCCATCAGCGAGGGGATAGCCCGGATGATCTGAGCGACGGAAGCGGGTAAAAAGTGTGCTCCCCTGTGCCCCGCGAGTCAGGGCAACGAGCTGGAGATTCGGGTAGCGCTCCCAAAAGGCCGCGATAAGAGACTCCTCACTGCCGGAAAGCTCCAGAAGTGACGCCACCACGGGCAGCTCTTCGTCGTTGAGTTTGAAGACATGGGCAAGCTGAAGAGAAAAGTGGGTTGTCGCCTGTTCAAAGTAGTGCTGACGCAGGTTGATATCAAAGAGGCGTAGGCAGTGTGAGGGCGTCCTGTGCACGAAGCGGCGCAGGATCGCACAGGACTCCGGAGAGCGTTGGGCCAAGCTCCCAAAACACACTGCATCGGTGTGCTTTGCAAGCGAATCCCACCCGGAGTGGGCGCGAAAATCATCCCAGGCCGTGTTCTCATGAATCGTGTAGGTCGCTTTTCCCTCGGCATCCAGCGTGGCTGTGACCGTGCCGGTGGGGGAGTCGTTGCGCTGAAGGTAATCGGTGGCGAGACCAAGGCTTTCGAGGCGCTGGAGAATTTCATCGCCGAGGGCATCGCGCCCGATGGCACTGGCGACAATACCCTCCGCGCCGAGCTGGCTGGCATGGAACGCAAAATTTGCGGGGGCTCCTCCGAGATACTTTCCGTGGGGCAGCAAGTCCCAGAGCACCTCCCCGAGTCCGACAATCACGGGCTTGTTCATGGTGGGTTACTCCGCAAATAGCTCCGCAAGAGCGTGCAGGACGGCGCGTTTTTCATCGTCGCTAACGGAGCCAAGGCGTTTAACGAGGCGGGTCTTGTCCACGGTGCGAAGTTGATCCAGAACTACCTGGCCGGATTCCCCCTGGAACTCACAGGGAATTCGGGTGGGATAGTTTCGCGCGGCAGTGGTCATAGGAGCTAGGATCACCGTGGCAATATTTCGGTTGATCTCGTCGGGCGAGACGACAAGGCAAGGGCGCGTTTTCTGAATTTCACTACCTATCGTGGGGTCGAGGTTGACCAAGCAGACCTCAAAGCGTTGAACTACCAACTCCATTCTTCGGTCTCCCAGCGAGTAAGAGTGAGCGCTTCGTTATCCAGAAGCGTGTCCTCTCTGGCTTCCGCCATGACGCGAAACTGTGCGTCCCAGCCCTGACGAACGGGCCGTACGGAGCGGACGATGAGCTTCCCCTCTTCCACGTCCAGCTCCACTTCATCGGTAAGTTGTGTTTGTTGTAGCAACAGTTTGGGAATTCGAATTCCCTGGGAATTCCCAATCTTCACCAGTCGCGTTTTTATCATAGTAGTTACAATGTATACCCGGCTGGATGATATGTCAACCCGGATATGCTGCAAAGAACTGTGCCACCTGGCTAATCTGGTCGGTGCGAGGGCAGGGGGGGAGCGCATCGAGAAGTTTTCTGCCGTAGGACTTGCTCCAGAGACGGGCATCTAAAATGGCCACGACACCGCGATCTGTCGTGGTGCGCAGCAAGCGCCCCACCCCTTGTTTGAGGCGCAGCTCCGTGGTGGGCATACTGAACTCGGCGAAGGCATCGCCGCCGGAGGCCTTGATACGCGCCTCTCGTGCTCGCAGCGGCGGTGAGTCCGGGGTGGGGAAGGGGAGCTTGTCTAAAATCACGAGCGAGAGGGCGTCGCCCGGCACATCGACGCCCTCCCAGAAGCTGCTGGTTCCCAGTAAAACACCGTTACCCGCTTTGGTGAAGCTCTCCACAAGCCGGGCGTTGGGCGCCTCTCCCTGGGCAAAAATCGGGTAGTCGAAGCTCGCTTTCAGGCGCTCCTTGGCGAGAGATAACATCCGGTGCGAGGTAAATAGTACAAAGGTTCGGCCTTTGGCGAGACCCACGAGGGTTTGCACCTCGAAGAGCATCCGCTCCGCGTACTCGTCGCTGCTCGCCGGTGGCCCGAGATGACGTGGAACATAGAGCAGGCTGTTTTTTTCGTAGTCAAACGGCGAGCCCTGGATGACCTGGAGCGCGGTAATCTGGTATTCCTCCCCCCCATCTCTCGCCCGGCGAGGGGGCTCAGAGGAAATAAAATCCTCCTCGCTGTCTTGCTCCTTATTGTCCCCCCGCTCGGCGGGGGCTAGGGGGCTGGCGGGGGCTAGGGGGGAGGTTAGCCCCAGGCGCTTGGCCGTGCTCTCGAAGCCGCCACCCGTGGCCAGCGTAGCGGAGACGAAACTCACGCGCTCGATGCGGGCGTAGAGGGTGTCTTCTAGTGTTGGGGCAATATCATAGGGCGTGCGTACGAGTGTGGTGAGTATTCCTCCGCCGCGCATCTGGCGGTTGTGGTACCAGAGAAAGTACGAGTCGTCCTGCGGCTCGGTGTGAAACGCGGAAAGCTCCGTTGAGAGGCGGGTAGCCGTCTTTGCCAGCCCGACGGCTTTTTCTTTTTCCTGGGGCCTGGTGGTCGTCTCCGCGATATTGATTAGGTCTTTGGCAAGAGCATCTAGGGAGACCGTCACGGCGTCGCGCAGCTCCCGAAACTGCGGCGCGTCCACCTCGTGCATAAACCCCTCGTCGTTTCGAGCCGCGAGATACGGATCTAAAAGACGCTGATGAATCGCGTCTATGGCGGCAAGATGCTGTGGCTTGAGCTGAGCGAGCCGCTTGCAGCGCGACAGTAAGATCGGCACGCGGCGCGAGCTCCACTCCAGCCCGAAAGCACGGGTCGCCACATCGTCTACATGGTGCGCCTCGTCAAAGACCACGGCATCGTAGGTAGGAAGCAGCGTCGGGCCATCGGGGGCCTGGCGGCGCAGGCGTAGATCCGCGAAGAAAAGCGCATGATTGACGACGATGAGCCGACACTGCTCGGCGTTTTTACGGGCTTTGTAATAAAAACACTTGTCGTAGTGGCGGCACTCCCGGTGACGGCAGGTGTCTGGGTGCGCGGCGATCTCGCTCCAGCCCGAGTAGGAGAAATCCAGCTCCGACACATCGCCCGTGTCGGTCTCGCTCGACCAGCGCTGGATGTTCTTGAAGGTAGGATCGCCAAACGTCCACAGCTCACCCGATGCAATCTCCAGTTCTTGAAAACATAAAAAATTCTGTCGGCCTTTAAGCACCGCCGCCTCAATCGGCGATTCCAACGCGGTGAGCACAGCGGGAATATCGCGCTCGATGAGCTGACTCTGGAGCGCGAGGGTGTGGGTGGAGATGACGGCGCGCCCCTCGGACTTTTCCAGCCAGCGCAGCAGCGGCACGAGATAGGCCAGGCTTTTTCCGACACCCGTTCCCGCCTCAGCCAGACACGGACGGCTCTCCGCCAACCCCAGCGCAATCGCCTCCGCCAGCGCCGTCTGTTCCGCGCGGGGCGCAAAGCCAGGCAGGCGTTTGGAGAGCGGACCATTTTTTCCAAAGAGACGAGCGAGGGAAGAAGACACGTAGTCCATTGTACCGGAAACCGCGAGCCAAAGAATGAGGCGGGTGGGTTCGAGACGGGGCGGTTCAGGGGCGAGTAACCGTTTGCGCGACTGAGTAGAGGTAATCGTCGCCGTTGGGATCCGTGGTGAGCGGCGGGTTCGCATCGCCGGTGGCGCGGCCCCCGACGCGTGCATAGACCGTGTTGCCAGGCGCACTGTCTGCGGGCCAAGGGATCGTGATGAGGCCCTCGCCGCTCGTGACCTGCACGGGGCCACGGACGGTTTTGCTACGAAAGTCGGAAAACACGGAGGTTTCCACCTGGTACTGATCCGCACCGTCGAGCTTGGGGAAGCGCACCAGGGCCTCCACCGACTGCGGCGTGACACTGGCGATGCTCGGGCGAACCAGCGGCGTGGTGGCCACACCAGGCGTGTTGAGGCTCGTCTCCGCGTAGGAGGTCGCCCCACTGGGCTCGATGCGCTGGAAGAGCACGCGTACCTGGTAGCGAACAGTTCCGCCGGGCCGAACAGGGGAGTGGTTTCCCGTGCGGGGCGTTAAAGTCGTGCCGCTCGCCTCCTGGAAGGCGAACGTCCCGGACGCCGTCGTGTCTCGGAAGCTGCGTCCGTCTTTGTCCACAGCCCCGATCCGGTCGCTGTTGCGAAATACCTGGTACTCCACAATGCGCTGGGCGGCGATATCCAGCGGTGCGGCCCACTGCACCAGCACCTCGGGCACGGAGTCCGCCGCCAGAGTCGCTCGCGCCGCCACCACGGAGCTTGCCCCCGGATCGTTGCTACCGCCCCCGCCCCCACAACCAAGGAGCAGGAGCAGACAGGCGACAACACTAGCCCCCGGAGTTGTTGCCATAGTCTGGAATCCCTAAAATATGATAGCCGGAATCCACATAGAGCACATCACCTGTGGTGCCGCGAGACCAGTCGGAGACGAAGAAGGCGCAGGTGTCGCCCACTTCGGTGATCTCGGTATTGTGGTGCAGCGGCGCGGCACTGGCAATGCTCTTGAGAATATCGCGGAAGCCCTTGATCCCCATCGCGGAGAGGGTTTTCATGGGACCGGCGGAGATGGCATTCACGCGGATATTTTGCGCCCCTAGATCGTAGGCCAGGTAGCGTACCGTAGACTCTAGGGCGGCCTTGGCGATACCCGCCGTGTTGTAGTTGGGCACGACCCGAACACCGCCAAGATACGTGAGTGTGACGATACTTCCGCCGTTGGTCATGAGTGGTTCGGCGGCTTTGGCGGCGGCAATGAGTGTGTAGGTGGACGACTGGAGCGAGATATCAAAGTCTGGGCCACTCACATCAATCATCCGACCATCCAGCCCCTTAGCAAAGGCTACCGAGTGCACCACAAAGTCTAGCGTCCCGAACGTAGCCGCGACTTTCTCGTGAAGCGCCGCGATCTGTTCTGGGTCCAGCAGATTACAGGGCTCGATTAAGGGGACACTGCCCTCTGGAAGCTTGGCCGCCAGCTTCTTGACATCGTTTTCCTCGCGCTCGCCGTAATACGTCATGACGAACTGTGCGCCCTCGCGTGCCAGCGACTGAGCACAACCCCAGCCCGCAGACCAGGAGTTGCGCACCCCGTAGAGAATCCCTTTTTTACCGTCCAAAAGCCCCATGAAAAACCTCAATCTAGCTCCCACCCCCTTTGTGTAACCGGAGGGGGTCGCGCGAAGCGCGAGGGGAGGTTACTTAATCACTACTTCATAGTATATCGTCGCTTTACCATCCGGCCCGAGAGTGCTCAGCGGAAGTCTTAGCTCGGTGCCCGCTAGCTTGGCCTCCAGAGGAGCGACACGTTTCCCGCTAGTATCCAAGCGCCAGGCTTCCACCTTGCCCGCAAGCTTGCGCGTGAGAGTAACATTGACGACACCGCGTTTTACCAAGTGGGGAAGTGTGCCCCAGGCCTCCAGAATTTTAAGATCGGGAGCGCCATAGCGAATTCCCGTGTTCTGGACATCGGTAATGTGGGCCACCAGAAGCCGGGCACTCTCGGAGACGGGCTTGCCATCAAGGGAGGTCACATAGACCGTGGCCTCCGCGACTTCCGCGCCGATGCGTAGCGGACCGCACTGGATCGAGTCCCCTTCCGGGCAGATGCCCCCTAAAAGCTTCGGCGTAGTGATGCGCAGCGAGCCGAACTGGCCGTTGACAGCAATCTCCCCGGTCTCGGCCTGGCGCTCCTGGGTCTCGAAGTTGGTGCGGTTGGTCGCAGCGAGACGGTTGGACTGGAAGAGCTGTGCTAGTGCATCTTTAGAGTCACCTTTGGTCAGGCGAAGCTCCGTAGGGCGGGGGGGAGCCAGCGGGCCGGTAGCCTCTTCCACCCAGGTGCCAATACGGGTGACGAGCGCCAGCTCCCCAAACCCGACCGAGACACCAAGCTCTGGCTTTGTGAGAAGCTCATCGCGACGCAGGTGCCGTGAAACGGCATTGGGAGCCGTGCGCGCATCCCCACGCAGGAACAAGAGCGAACCCGCCCGGCTACTCATCAGGCCCGCCGGATCGTTTGCAAGATCAAAATAACTCAGGGCTCCGGGGGCCACTGCGGACTCAACGGTGTGGGCGTAGGCAAACTGCCAGACCGCATCCCAGTTCTGGAGCGCAGCCGCTGCGCCCATCAAGAGACCACCCTCTGCACGGGTGCGGTTTGGAGCAGTGTAGTTGAACTCACTGACAGTAAAGGGCTTGCCAAAAAGACGGGTCATTGCAACCCCGCCCGGGCCGGTTCCCCCGTTACTCAGGGCGGAAGCACCGTCTTGATTTCCAGAGGATGGCAGTTTCCAGTCCTCTTCCAGAAAGTTGGGATGATCCCAGTAAAAGTGAGTATCCACAAAATCGAGGTCGGTACGCGCCGCCATAAACGCCGGACTCTCGGACCAGCCATTGAGATCAGTCAGAAGTGCCTTGCAGCCCAGCTCACGAATAGCGGCTTTCATCTTGGCAAAACCACGCTCATGGAGCATTGCAAGAAATCCTCCCACTTCCCGCCCCGCACGGTCGTTGCCGACGGTGCGAGGCAGAGGCGCTGTCGGCAGATTACGGCTTTTGCGCCACACCTGCCACTCTTTTTCCAGTAGCGCAAGTAACTCTGGTTTGAAAGTCGCAAGCCCGTTGGTCAGGTTCGGTTCATTGACCACGCAAATCCAGCCCAGCGCCGGTTCATCTTTCCAGGCAAGCTGGGTGTAGGGATTGACATGCGTGAGCAGGGTTCGAGCAAAATCCTTCCAGTTGCCAAAGGCAGTGTCTGAAACAAGAACCGCCGCCTTGAAATCTCCCAGTGAGAGGGTGTCGGGCACCGGGCGTGAGACAAACAGGTCGGTTTTGATGTAGAGGCCGCGTTTCTTGAGTGCTGCGATCAGGTAGTCGAGCTTGTCCAACGACGCGGCATTGACAGCTTCTCCATCGTAGTGGTGGATACGAACACTGTTATAGCCTAAGCGTCCCAGGCGTTCGGCGAGCTTATCCGCATGGGGTTTATCCAGATAGTTTGCCCCGAAGCAAAGATTCACTCCCCAGAAACGCTGCGCCTTGAGGCCTTTCTCAAAGCTGAAGTGCCCCCCGCTGACCACGACACGTCCGTACTTTCCAGCAGGGGCATCTAGGAGAGTCGAGAAGTCCAGAACACTGCCCGGTGTGATCTCCGCACTCGTTTCCTCTAGGGGAATCCAGTCGTCGCCCGCGTTGATCGTGATGGGCTCTTCTCGGATGAGAGCGAGGGGAGCCGGAAACGACACGAGTGTCTCGAAGGTCTCTGTCTGCCCCGCTTTCCAGAGGCGACCACCGGGCTCGGGGGATTGTTTTCCAAAGCGAAGCTCAAGCTCTTGGGCCTTAAAGGCACGGTTGTCCTGCAGCAGAAGCGGCTGATCTTTTGTCTCGGCGGAGAGAGTCGCTCCTCGGCGCGTGAGGATAATCCCTCCGTCACCTGCAATCACATTCGCCTGTTTCGGTGTGTTTTCCTCAACGATCACTTCCCGTGTTCCCAGAATCGCCTTTGCCTGAGTCCATTCCTCAATCGTACTCAGCAAAGCCAGATGGGCACTGTTCACTTTTAGGTCTTTATTGGGCGTGAGCGTGTACTTCAGGCGCAGATTTCGATCCGAGATAGCTTCCAGAGCGGCTTCAAATGTAACGGCCACAGTGGCGTTTGCACTTCGGGCCCGGATGCGTGCCATGCCAATACCGGGGGCGGCAGTGGCGGTGCGGAACTGCCACATACTCTCGAAAATGCCAGGGCGGAGAGTTGCGTAGACGCGCTGGCTTCCGGCAAATCGAACCGTGATGGTGCCTGCTCGATCCAGAGTCGCGATCAGGCGCTGCGGGGGTTGTGCACTCGCCGGGCTAGAAAGCCAGCACAAGACACATAGGAGATAGATGAAAACACGCCTCATGTGCATAAAAACCTAATCCTCTGGTACACTTCGTTCTACATGGGAACGCAGAAAACCTTCTTGGTGCCTGTGGACTTCACAGACGGTTAACTGGTGGGAACCGAAAGCCGTAACGTAAACGTATACAGTGCTGTCTTCAATGGGACAGTGAAATTTAAACACAGGATGAATTCGATCATGAAACAATGGATGCTGCGGCTGGCGGCCGCTTTTTCAATGGCACTTGCCTTGAGTGTGGGGAGCCCCTCCGCGCTGGCTCAGGGCCAGCCCCCGGCTGGGGGACAGCCCAGTGCGGCGGAGATGAAGGAAATGCAGGATTTCCAGGCAAAGACCGCTACCATCCAGAAAAAATACATGCCTCAGTTGGATACGATCCAGAAAAAGTACAAACCACGGTTGGATGCTATCGAGGCGAAGTACGGGCTAACCAAGTATAAGACGCAGCAAGATGCCTTTATGAAGGAAGCTAAGGCGATGAAACCCGCGGATCAGCAGGGTCCTAAGGGGATGGCACTCCAAAAGAAAATGGCCGAGCTACAGACCAAAGCCAAGGCGGATCCGAACGTGAAGAAGGCGGAAGCCGAGGCGAAGCCGATCACAAAAAAGATGTTCGCGGAGATGAAGCCCCTCGCGAAAAAATTTGGGGACGAGATTCTCGCGATTGCTCCTGCCAAGATGAAGCCCATGGTCAAGCAAACGATCGACAACCAGATGAAGACACTTGGTGGCTAGAGCCGCTTAGCTCAGACACGAAAGCCAGGAGCCTTAGCTTCTGGCTTTTTTTGTGGCGAGTGCCGCCGAGATCAAACCCGCAAAGAGTGGCTGCGCCCGGTTGGGGCGGCTCTTGAACTCAGGGTGGAACTGAACCCCTACAAAGAAGGGATGATTGGGCAGCTCGACAATCTCCACCAGGTTTTTCTCTTTGTTCACTCCTGAGCAGACAAGACCAGCTGTGGTAAGACGCTCACGGTAGTCGTTGTTGAACTCGTAGCGGTGGCGGTGACGCTCCTGGATAAAGGTCTTACCGTAGAGCTGGGCGGCCAGGCTTCCCTCGGAGAGATGGCAGTCCCAGAGCCCTAGACGCATGGTGGCCCCCTTGTCCTCAATGCGGTACTGGTCGTGCATCAAGTGGATCACCGGATGCGACGTTTTCTCGTCCATCTCCGTGGAGTTGGCCCCGACGAGGTTACAGACATTGCGGGCAAACTCAATCACTGCCATCTGCATGCCTAAACAAATGCCAAAATAGGGGATCGCGTTCTCACGGGCGTAGCGTACGGCTTCGATCTTCCCCTCGATACCCCGCGCACCAAAGCCGGGGCAGACAACAATCGCATCGCTCTCGCGGAACCGCCCAATCACATCAACGCCTTGATCTTCCAGCGCTTCAGAGTCTACCCAGTCTAGCTCAACGTGGCAGTTGTGGGCGATTCCAGCGTGCTTCAGGCTCTCCGCGATGGAGATGTAGGCATCCCCGTTCTGGACATACTTGCCGACGACCGCGACTTTGACCGTGTGCTCCGGGTGAAGGATGCGCTGAACAATGGTCTTCCACTCATCGAGATTGGCCTCAGTATGGGGGAGGCCCAGACGGCGGGTCACGAGGCTGGCAAAGCCCTCTTCTTCATAGATGACCGGAATCTCATAGATCGTCTCGACATCCCGCGCGGAGATAACGGCCTCAGCATCCACATCGCAAAAGAGCGCGATCTTCTCGCGGTGCTCGGCAGAGAGCCCCTCTTTGACGCGGCAGACCAGAACATCGGGCGCGATACCGACCTCGCGCAGACGGACCACGGAGTGCTGCGTCGGCTTGGTCTTGATCTCGTTCCAGGGTCCGACACTAGGAATCAGAGTCACATGAACAAACAGAACATTACCCGGCCCCGCATCGCGTTTCATCTGGCGGATTGCCTCCAGAAAGGGCAGCCCCTCAATATCTCCCACCGTGCCGCCGACCTCAGCCAGAACCACATCCGCGCCCGTGGATTTCCCCAGAGCGACAATGCGCTCCTTGATCTCGTTGGTGATATGAGGAATCACCTGGACGGTTCCGCCCAGATAGTCGCCGCGCCGCTCCTTGGCAATCACGGCACCGTAGACGACGCCCGTTGTCACGCTGGCGGAGCGGCTCAGGCTGATGTCCACAAACCGCTCGTAGTGCCCCAGATCTAGATCCGTCTCCGCGCCATCGTCGGTGACAAAGACCTCCCCATGCTGAAAGGGGTTCATCGTACCCGCATCCACATTGATGTAGGGATCAAGCTTCATCAGGGTGACCTGAAAGCCCCGGTTTCTGAGCAAACGTCCCAGCGCGGCGGAGGTGATTCCCTTGCCGATAGAGCTGACGACGCCGCCAGTGACGAAGATATACTTGGTGGTTTTTTGGGGGGTAAGTTCGGTGAGCATGGCAATAAAATACGGGCCGCATGGGTGCGGCCCGTGCCACAGTATACCATGACTGGTACAATAGCGTTGAACTCGTTTGTGAGGAAGGAATGGAAGAAGACATGGCAGGCATTACGAAATCATCGTTTGGCAAGCTCAAGAGTGGAGTCGCGGTAGATCTCTACACTCTTCGCAACAAGAATGGTCTTGTTGCGAAGATCATGACCTATGGTGCGACTTTAACAGAGCTCCACGCGCCGGACAAAGAGGGCAAGATGGCTGATATTTGTCTCGGGTTTGATAACCTGGCGGCCTATGAGTATCAGGCCCCTCCCAAGGCAAAACATCCGTTCATGGGTTCGACCGTGGGGCGCTATTGCAACCGGATCGGCAAGGGGCGCTTCACGCTCGGTGGGAAGACCTATAAGCTGGCGATCAATAATCCTCCTAACCACCTGCATGGCGGCGATGGTCATGCCTTTCCCTGGGTGAACTGGAAGGCTCAGATTGTTGCACGGCCCGATGGCCCGGCGGTGCAGTTTACCTACTTCAGTAAAGATGGCGAGGAAGGCTACCCCGGCAATGTGAACGCGTCGGTGATCTACACACTTACCGAAGCCAATACCGTCAAAATGGAATACGCCGCGACAACTGATAAGCCGTGTCCGATTAACTTAACCAACCATGCCTACTTCAATCTCAAAGGTAAGGGGACAATTCTGGATCACGAGCTTTATATCGCGGCTAAGAGCTACACGGAAGGCGACGAGGATCTCCTGCCCACGGGCAAGATCTTGCCCGTCGTAGACACTCCCTACGACTTTTTCGCCCAGCCCGCGATAGTCGGTGATCGGCTCCTGGCAGCCGGCGGTAAAGAGCCTAATATTGGCTACGATCTCAACTATGTTCTCCTGCCAGGAGCCAAGGGCTACGCGACTGTCGCACGTCTCTCCGAAGCCACCACGGGCCGCCTACTGGAGATCCGCACCGACCAGCCCGGCTTGCAGTTCTACACGGGCAACTTCCTGGATGGGACACTGACGGGTAAGGGCGGCTGGAAGTATGTTCAGTACTCTGGCATCTGTCTGGAGACGCAGCACTTTCCGGATTCCCCGAACCATAAGAACTTCCCCAATACGATCCTGATGCCCGGTCAGACGTATCGCACCAGAACCGAGTACGCTCTCCTGGTGAAGTAACTGACTATGCAAACTATTGCTGGGATCATGACCCGTGATGTCGTGACGATTTCGGAAAACGCCACCCTACGGGAGGCTGCGGCGCTGCTGTCAGAGAAGCAGATCAGTGGCGCTCCTGTGGTAGATGCTCAGGGCAACTTGGTGGGCATTCTCTCAGAGTCTGACTTGCTGAACGAGGGGCGCAAGCGGGCAGCGCTTCCTCGGACGGCGGCCTTCGGGGGTTTTTTGGCCTCCGAGGAGGTGCTTCAGCGCCTCTACCACGCCGGAGCGGACCTCTGTGTGCGCTCCGTGATGTCCACCAATCTCCAGATGGCAACGGAGGAAACTACCGTTATCGAAGCGACACGCACCATGATCAGCAAGAAGATCAACCGCCTGCCCGTCGTTGATTCTGAAGGCACGTTGGTGGGAATCGTGACGCGTGAGGATCTCCTCAAAGCCGTATTTTCTCTATGAGTGTCGCGGAGATTTTTCAGACCATGGACTACGGCCCTGCGCCCGAGAGTGCGGCCCCTGCGCAGGAGTGGCTTGCAACACACACTGAGGGCTTCGGGCACTTTATCGGCGGTGTGTGGACGGTAGCGGCTTCCCATTTTCCCAGTACGAACCCCGCAAACGGTAAGGTACTGGCTCAGATTGGCCAGGGCACCGACACCGATATCGCCGCTGCCGTCGCTGCGGCAAGCGCGGCACTGGCTGGCTGGAAAGCGCTTGGGGGGTCACAGCGGGCACGCTTTCTCTACGCGCTGGCGCGGCAGGTGCAGAAGCACGCCCGGCTCTTTGCGGTGCTGGAGACGCTTGATAACGGCAAGCCGATCCGCGAGACCCGTGACATTGATATTCCGTTAGTCGCTCGGCATTTTTACCACCATGCCGGCTGGGCGACCCTGCTCGAGACCGAATACCCCGGCTACGAGGCGGTGGGGGTCTGCGGCCAGATCATTCCGTGGAATTTCCCGTTGCTCATGCTCTCCTGGAAGATCGCTCCGGCGCTGGCGGCTGGCTGCACCATTGTGCTGAAACCCGCTGAGTTTACGTCACTGACGGCGCTGCTCTTTGCACAGATCTGCCAGGAGATCGGGCTGCCACCTGGCGTCGTGAATATTGTCACAGGCGCTGGTGCCACCGGCGCGGCGCTGGTTGCCCACCCTGATGTGCATAAGATCGCTTTCACGGGTTCTACGGAAGTCGGGCGGCAGATTCGACAGGCGACTGCGGGAACGGGCAAGAAATTGACCCTGGAGCTGGGGGGGAAGTCCCCGTTTATTGTCTTCGAGGACGCCGACCTAGACGCCGCTGTCGAGGGCGTCGTGGATGCGATCTGGTTCAATCAGGGCCAGGTCTGCTGCGCAGGAAGCCGTCTCCTCGTCCAGGAAAGTATCGAGCCGCGCTTTCTTGCTAAGCTCAAGCGGCGCATGGAGACGCTGCGGGTCGGTGATCCACTGGACAAAGTGACCGATATCGGGGCGATTGTCGCGCCCATCCAGCTCACGCGCATTGACGAGCTGGTGCGAGCAGGCGTGGCCGAGGGTGCGATACTTTTCCAGCCCGTCACTGCCTGCCCGGAAGAGGGCTATTTCTACCCGCCCACACTACTAACGGGTGTCTCACCTGCGTCGCGAGTCGTGCAAGAGGAGATCTTCGGCCCGGTGCTGGTGGCCCTGTCGTTTCGCACGCCTGCTGAAGCCGTCGCCCTGGCAAATAACACGCCCTATGGCCTGGCAGCGTCGCTCTGGTCGGAGAGCATCAACCAGTGCCTGGAAACCGCTCCTAAGCTCAAGGCGGGCACGGTCTGGATCAACGGCACGAATCTCTTTGACGCCGCCGCCGGGTTTGGGGGCTACCGCGAGTCGGGCTTCGGGCGCGAGGGTGGCAAAGAGGGGCTCTGGGAGTATTTGGTTGCTAGCCCCCTACCCCCCGCCCAGCGCGGGGACAATAGGGGAAATGAGGGAAATCATTATATTTCCCCCGTTGGACGGGGGGCGGGGGGGCTAGATCAAACGGCGAAGCTTTATATTGGCGGTAAGCAGGCGCGGCCCGACTCAGGCTATAGTCGAAGCGTTCTGGGGCCGGGGGGCGCACACCTTGGGGAAGTGGGCGAGGGCAACCGGAAAGACATCCGTAATGCAGTGGAGGCGTCACGGGCGGCTTCGTCTGGCTGGGGGGGGGCAAGCGGTCACAACCGAGGGCAGATTCTGTACTATCTCGCGGAGAACTTAAGCTACCGGACGGCGGAATTTGCGGCACGTATCGCAATGCAGACGGGGCACGACGGTGCCTCGGAAGTGGACGCTGCCATTGCGCAGCTCTTCTTCTGGGCCGCGTGGGCCGACAAAAACGAGGGCGCTATCCATCGAACCGTGCAAAAGAGTGTGGTGTTGGCGATGCCGGAGCCGCTCGGGGTGCTGGGGATTGCTTGTCCGACGGAGCAGCCGCTTCTTGGACTGATTCAGTTTGTTGCTCCGGCAATCGCGCTGGGCAATGCCGTGATTGTGATCCCCTCGGAGGTGCACCCTCTCTCCGCCACGGATTTTTACCAAGTCCTTGAGACGAGTGATGTCCCTGGAGGTGTGGTCAATATTGTCACCGGCGAGCGCGACACCCTGATGAAGACCCTGGCAGAACACGACGATGTAGATGGTGTCTGGTATGTCGGGGAGAATGCGTCTCTGATTGAGAGAGCATCGGTGGGAAATCTGAAGCGAACCTGGTGCCTCAAGCCTGGCGCACTACCGCGCCACGATGTTTTTCTGAGGACTGCCACCCAGGTGAAGAATATCTGGATTCCCTACGCCGACGAACTCCCCTGGTAGTTGGCGTACTTTGTCCGCTCAGGCGGCTAGGTTGAAGAACGGGACGGGCTCGTGAGCGGGTATCGTATCGGCACCCTCTTCGCCTAGAAAACTCAGGAGCTGGTCGAGCTCGGCAACACACTTTTGCAGGGCTGCTCCCTGGTGGACAAACGCTTCCTGTACTGCCTCTCGGCGGTTCCAGAGCACCTCTATTTCTGCTGTGATCGTCGCCTGCTCATAGGTCTGCTGGTCTTCCAAGTGCTTGAGAGTTTGGAGGAGCGCACGCTTCTTCCAGACAACCTCCCCCAACAGTACATCGGGGTCTATGGGGGCTCTGTGCTCCAGGATCCGCTCAATGACCTGGCGCTGTCGGGACAGAGGGAGGTTCTCGGGCAGCGCCGCGAGAAGCTCCAGCACCAGCTCCGGCTTTCCTGTCAGGCAGATATTGGGTGGCTCCAGCGGGAGTAGCTCATCACTGTCATCAATGACGCGCGGAACCGGCTTTTGTGCTTCGCGGCGGAGCGATGGAAGTGGTCTTGTCAGGATGTTCATGCTACTAATTTATAGATTGGGTAAATTGGTGGCAAACTATCTTGTGAAAACTACCAGAATTTTCCTGATAGGGGCGGTAAAATGCCATTATATGACCCATGCTATCGCTGCTTTCTATAAGTTTGTCGCAATATCGCCGGAGCGTGTCGAGACTATTAAAGAAAAGTTGACGCCGTTGGGGGAGGAACTTGGTGTCCAGGGGCTGATCTTACTGGCCACGGAGGGCATTAATGCGACTGTCTGTGCCACGCCCGACTCACTGACGGCATTCAAAGCAGCACTTCTCAAAATCCCCGAGTTTGCAGGTCTGAAATTTAAAGATTCTTTTTCGATGAAGTCCGTCTTTCGGCGCTGGACGGTTCAGATTCGCGACGAAATCGTGACGGCGGAGCTTCCCGGTATTTTCCCGCAAAGCGACCAGCACCGGCACCTGTCGCCCAAAGAGTGGCACGCGTTATTAGAAAACGAAAGCGATGTGGTGGTGCTGGACACGCGCAACGACTACGAGACACGTATCGGGAAGTTTAGAGGCGCGGTAGACCCCAATATCACTAAGTTCTCTGAGTTTTCAAACTATATGGAGGGTAATCCGCTTCCCAAAGAGAAGACCATTCTGATCTACTGCACGGGTGGGATTCGTTGCGAAAAAGCAATTCTCACGCTGGAGGAAAAAGGCTATGAGAATGTCTATCAGCTCGATGGTGGGATTTTAAACTACTTCGCCGAGTTCCCCGAGGGCGGCGCCTTCGACGGTGAATGCTTCTTATTCGATCACCGAGTGGCCGTAGATAGCAAGCTTCAGCCCAGCCAGAAATACGGCCTCTGCCCGCACTGTGGCGACCCGGCCACCGAGAATTTTGACTGTGCCTACTGCAAACGCAAGGGGCAGGTCTGTGTCAAGTGCTACGGGAAAGCGGAGGTTGGCCGGGCATGTACGAAGAACTGCGCGTATCACGTAAAGCGCCTGGCAGGGGTGGCATGATGCGCAAAACGATTCATGTCACGCCGCCGCCGGAGAGCTTCTTTGCGAACTATCGCGAGGCTGATCGTGACGCGGCGCGGCGGTTCTACAAAAAGCCTCTTAGTCTGTATGGTCTCCATATCGGCGCCGCGGCTACCGTGAGGGACTTTGGAAAAATACCTACGCAGCGTCCAATCCTGGTGAGTACTGGGGGGAAATTGCGCAGAGCTACTTTGACTGCAACCGGGTCAATAACTGGAACCATGGGCCGACTGGCACCCGCGAGCAGCTCCAAAAATACGACCCCGACGGCTACTACCTCGCCGTTCTTCCGATTACCCAGCGTATGGACCTGCTCCTGCGGCGGCATAGATGGCGTTGAGGAGCGCCACCACACGGACGCCTTCGTCGGGCTTGATAAGCGACTCCTTGCCCTCACGAACCGCGGCGATAAAGTCGCGGTAGTTGGCCTCGTGCTGGTTAGAGGAGAGCGCGAGCGGGTCGGCGGCTTTGTTGTCGGTGTCGGTGGCCTCAGAGGCGTTTTCCGTTGCCTCCTCGAACGGCTCGCGGGTCTTGAACGTCACTAGCTCTTCCCCGTTAAAGGCCGCGCTGCCATCGGTGCCGCAGATCAGCACCCGCTGAGCGAGACCGTCGTAGGCGAGCGTGGTGCCCGTGATCGTGGCAATCGCACCGTTTTTGAGCCGAACCGTGGCGACACCCAGTGTCTCAGCTTCGATGTTGCGGAACTTTCCGAGGGAGCACACAGCGTGCAGCACTTCGTCCCAGTCGCCCGCCAGCCAGAGCAGACGATCCACCATGTGGACTCCTTGATTGGAGAGCACGCCGCCGTCTAAGTCCCACGTCCCACGCCACGAGCCCGAGTCGTAGTAGCTCTGGGCGCGGTACCAGGGAGTCTCGCACTGCACGTAGACTAGCTCCCCGAATGCACCAGCTTGCACTGCACGGCGCACTTTCTGAACGCCCGCGTTGAAGCGCTGCTGGAAGATGCCCCCCAGCACGACCCCTGCCTCTTTTGCCGCAGCCACGGCGGCGGCGGCACGCTCGGCATTGGTGTCGAGTGGCTTCTCCGAGAGCGCGTGCCGCCCGGACTTGACGACCTGGATCGCGTGCGTGGCGTGCAGGCCACTGGGTGATGTAATGGCGACCGCGTCAATATCGTCGCGAGCCAGCAAGCTCTCTAGGGAGTCGTGCATGGGGAGGTTCCACTTGGCTCCGAACGCCTCGCGACGCTTTAGATCCGTCTCCGCACCGGCGACCAACACGGCGGTACCGTCTTTCTCCAGTCCATCGCGAAACGTCCGCGCATGCAGCCCAGCGATCCCGCCACAGCCCACGATTCCAAAACGCAAAGGTGCCATATGTTTTAGCCCGGTTTCACTTTGGAGAGGGCGGCCTGCGCGATGTAGGCGGTGTCCTCATTTTTGGACTTGGCGAGCGTCTCCAGTGCGGAAGCGGCTTTCGGGTCGCGGATCTCCCCGAGCGTGATGGCAGCCCAGCGTGCGGCGGGATTACCGTCGGTGGCCAGTGGCAGGAGCCTGTCTACGGCATCGCGACCGACGCTCGCCAGTGCTTTGGAGGCGTAGTAGGCCAGGGTATCGTCGCCACTGCCCAGCTTCGTCTTGAGTGCCTCCACCGCGACCATCCCTAGGCGGCCCAGCGCGACGGCGGCGGCCTCGGAGGCGCCTTCTTTATCCGCAAGGGCAGTGAGGAGCGGCGCAAACTCCGTGGGGGAGGCGAGAGCGGAGAGGGGAGCCGCCGCAGTGAGCTTAGCGATACGCTTGTCCCAGGTGGCTTTCTTCTTCTCATCTTTTTCCGCGTCCCGTTTGGCAGTGTACGAAGCGATTAAATTTGCTTTAGCGGCGACGGGGATTCCTGCACCTCTGACCTCTTGCTCCGCCCCGAAGCGAAGTAGCTCGGTGACCGCGAGATCGCGGGTTTTGTCATTGGTGGAGGAGGCGAGAGTCGCAAGGGTTTTGCGAATACTGGCGGCACGAAAGAGCACCTCGCCCAGAGCCGCGGCGGCTTTTGCACGCACTGCGGGGTCAGAGTCTGTGAGTGCCTTGGTAGCGAGCGCGGACGAGCGCTGGCCGCCGGATGCCTCAGCCGCGAGGGTGCGAACGGAAGGGCTTGCGCTCGCCAGTGCCTGAGCCACTTGCGCGGCGGCGGCATCTCCTGCCCGTCGTAGCCCAGCGGCGGCAGCGATTCCGACAAAAGTGTCGTAGTCACTCAGAGCCGTGAGCATCGCGGCGTTCGCTTCAGGGGTCGCGATACCGCCCAGCGCACCGGCGGCAGCGGCACGGGCCGACGCGTCGGTCTCGGTGCTCTGGAGCGCCTGAATCAGCACGGGCGCACCGACAGGGTCACCGATATTGGCCAGCGAGGTGATCACCGAGCGTCGGACATTCGGGTCGGTGTCGGAGATAAACGGCAGAATCGGGGTAGCGGCTTCCGGGACACTGAATTTCCCCAGCGTCTCGATGAGCGAAATCTTCGCCCCGGCATCGGTCTTGATTTTTTCGTCACTGAGGTAGGGCGCAATTAGCGCGACAGTCTCCGGCCCGATCCCCGCCAGTACCTCGCCCATGGGACCGCGTAGATCCTTATCACTCAGGCGCTTTGCCATCTGCTCCTTGAGCGGCGCACCGATTTTCTTGAGCGCTTCCCGCGCACCGTCACGAATGTTACCGTCCGGGTCTTTAGCGGCGTCTAGCAGGCGCTCTGCGTAGCTTGCACCGACAGCGGCGACGGCGGCACGGGCGGCATCGCGCACGGGATGGGTCTTCTTCTCCGCCGACTCCGTATCCGGGTCTTTACACATCTGAAGGAGCTGCTCAAAGGCGTCTTTACTTTTTCCTTCCGCCGTCAGTGCCTGGAGGGTCATGATCGCTGCCAGGCGTGTGGGGGGAGGAGCACCTCCCTGAAGGGCATCGAAGAGTACTTTACGCCCCATGAGCTTCGCGACCCCGTCTTGCTGTTGTACAGGCTCTTTGCTGGCAACCTGTCCAAGCTGCGATTTCGTCAGGAAAGTATTGATCCCAAAATTGACAACCCCGCCTCCGATGAGAAGCAGAAGACTCCAGCCCAGGAGTTTTCGTGGCGTGACACCTTTGGTCGTGGGGGGCGTCGTGGTCGGAGTCGTCGTCGGCGTTTCATCCATGCTCATAATTGCTAGAGATTATACACCAAAATAAGGTATAATTTATTTATGAACACGTTCATTTTAAAGCTTGGGTCTGTTCCCTACCTCAACGCCCGTCCGCTCACCGATTGGTTTACCGAGACAGAAGCGGGCAGAGCTGTGGGAGCGAGCGTGGAGTTTATCCTGCCGTCCCAGCTTGCTCCTCGCCTGGAACCCGGAGATTTTTCTGCCGGACTTGTCTCCGCTGTCGCATGGGTTCGTCGCCCTCAGCTCCGCTACGCTCCTGGGATTTCCGTGGCGTGCGATGGCCCAGTTCGCTCCGTCCGTGTCTTCTCGCAGGTGCCTATCGAGCAGATCAAGCGCGTCGCCCTCGATACGTCCTCGCTGACCTCGGTGACTCTCACCAGGATCATTTTAGAGGAGCGTTTTGGCTTGCGCCCCGAATACACCGCGATGGCCCCGGATCTAGATTCCATGCTGGCGGAACACGATGCCGCACTTCTCATCGGCGACAAAGGCTATTGTGACTACGACAAGAGCTTGCTGGCGCTGGATCTGGGGGAGATATGGAAGGACTGGACAAACTTACCCTTTGTTTTCGCCCTCTGGATCGGTCGCCCCGATTTACTAACCGACACGCTTTGCTCGCACTTACTGACCGCCAAGGAGTGGGGGACAGCACACTTGGACGATGTGGCGAGGCGGCGCGCACAGGAGCATGGCGAGAGTTTGGAGCGTGCGCAAGCCTACTTCTCCCATGCTATTGTTTACGACCTGGGAGCACGTGAGGAGGCGGGACTGAAGCTCTTTGCCCAAAAAGTCCACGCCCACGGGCTTTTTGGCGACCCCACGGCGATAAAATGAGGCTATTGACTCCAGAAAGTGTGACTGGGAGCCGAAAATGGGAGTCAGGCGTGAACTAAATCACCCTGTCAGCGCCATGGGGGCATGATACACTGAAGAGCAACTTCAGAGGAGAGCAGACGATGAGGACAGAGAGAAAGAAAGCGTATTGGGTTGTAGGCATCGTAGCAGCGACAGTATCTGCGGCAACAGCCGCCTATCTCATTTGGTCGCGAGGGAAACAGGCTGGGGTTTCCGCAGCATCAGATTCTGTCGAGGATCTTCTTGATCGGTGCCACGATCAGGTCAAGCGCATCGAGCAACGCATGGGCGATATTCCACAAGCAGCGTAAAAACAGGAGCAAAACGCTCCTGTTTTTTATTGCCAATGCAACGTCCGATAATACTTATTATGTTGCATCTCTATCACGGTGAGCGCTACAAGCCTACTTGCGGCGGCTCAGGCGCAGCACAACGGGCGCGGCAAAACCCAGCAGCAGCAGTGTCCCTGGTTCAGGTTCGCCCCGGATCGGCAATAAGTACAGGGGAACCGCATTTGGCAAGATATGTGCGACACATCTAACTGTATGGAAATCCCTATAATCAAGGGCTGAGTCATTTCGTAGATGGGAAAGGCATTTTCAGCATTCATAGCAAACTTGGGCAAACGCCTGAAAACTGGG
>NZ_JAYVPL010000089.1:0-21812 GCF_043757465.1 Armatimonas sp. | reverse complement strand
AGCCGAAGCCACAGAAGAAGTGGGCATCCTAAGAGATGCCCACGTATCCCAAGCGGTCACGGAGCAAGCTCCGGGGAATGTACCCGTATGCGATTCATTAAAATTATTGTTACCATCATAAATTACATCTACAGGTGGGTCAGCATTCACATTAAATTCAGGTTGTAGCAAAGGAAAAAAATCTGCAAAATTTCCAGCAAGAAATGTAGAAGATTTCATCCCAGTTTCACTAGAATTCAGTGGTTTTATGGCAATATTGACTTGCATTTTGAAATTTTTAAAATGTTCATCAATATCTATAAAACCGTCTCCAGTGTTAAGATTTTCAAAATCAATTTCTTGAGCTCGCATTAGCGAATTCCAATTCATATCTCCCGCTACTACATCTAAATTATCTTCCCCCATAAGCCCAACCGCAAGTAATCTAATAATCGTACTCTTTCCCATACCATTCTCACCAAGCAATACAACCCACTTGCAGGGTTCGCCGTTTTCGTCGGTGAAGTCTAGGTCTAGCTCTTCGAAGCAGGCTATGTTTTCCAGGCGTAGAGATTTCAGGTACATGGGGAAATTATACCGCGTGCCCTCAAAATCACTCTGTGGCTAACGCTGTTCCGATTCGCCTGGCTGAAGACCAAATGCTGCTTCAATCCGTGCCAGACGCTATGAAGACGACCGCGCTCTGTCAACCCCAAGAGACTTCCATCGTCGCCTTCCTGAATATGATGTGCGATCTCATCCTGGCCGGGATGTAGCAATCGTCCCGCAACCTCCGCAGACCAGAAATGGCCCTTGAACTCGTTACAGGCATGGCAAGCATAGACAAGATTTTCGAGCGCATGACTTCCCCCATGACGCACAGGCCGAAAGTGGTCAATGGTAAGTTCGGCCCCGATTTCTTCTTCGGAAATGCCACAGTAGGCACAGCGGAACCGATCTCGTTGACGCACCTGCCTTCGCAGAGAAAGGCGCATCAGTGTACCGGGCGAAGGCGGGCAATCTCGGAGTCCACTTGCTGCATCTCCCGCCAGAGAGCCTCTAACCGTTGCGCTAGCACTTCTTTTTGAGAAATCAGTGCCTCAAGCGCTGTGTTTCGCGCCTCATGCTCGTCCGTCTGCATCCGAAGTCGCTCCGTTGCCTGCTGTAAACGGGCATCAAACTCAGCAACACTAAGTGATTTTTCTTCCATTTCGTTATGCTACCACGGAGCAAACAAATAGAAAACCCCTCCTCCCAGGGTTGGGAGGAGGGGTCGGCGAAGCCGGGAGAGAGGGCTAGCTTAGAACCCGCCCATGCCGCCCATTCCGGGCATGCCACCACCGCCGCCGCCACCGGGGGCGGGTGCGGACTTCTCGGGGCGCTCGGCGATTAGGCACTCGGTGGTGAGGAGCAGGCCCGCGATGGAGGCCGCGTTCTGCAGGGCAAAACGGGTCACCTTGGTCGGGTCCACCACACCAGCGGCGAGCAGATCCTCGTAGGTATCCGTGGCCGCGTTGTAGCCCTTACCGGACTCGCGGACATTGCTCACCACGACGGAGCCTTCTTTACCGGCGTTCTCCGCGATCTGGCGGGCCGGAGCCTCCAGTGCCTTCTTGATGATCAGCGCGCCGATCTTCTCGTCGCCGCTGTAGTCGGCAAGGTCAATGGCGTCGGCGGCCAGCAGAAGCGCGTGACCTCCTCCCGCGACGATGCCCTCTTCGACGGCGGCGCGGGTCGCGGACAGAGCGTCCTCAATGCGCAGCTTCTTCTCTTTCAGCTCAACTTCCGTGGCCGCGCCCACCTTGATGACGGCAACGCCACCGGCAAGCTTAGCAAGACGCTCCTGGAGCTTCTCACGGTCGTAGTCGGAGTCGGAGTTATCAATCTGTGCCTTGATCTGGGCGATGCGGCCCTGAATCGCGGCGGGAGCGCCTGCGCCCTCGACAATCGTGGTGTCCTCTTTGGTGATGACAACACGCTTGGCGCGGCCCAGGTAGGTTAGGTCCACGTTCTCCAGCTTCAGACCCAGATCCTCGGTGATGAACTTGCCCTCGGTAAGAATCGCGAGGTCCTCCATCATGGCCTTGCGGCGGTCGCCAAAGCCAGGAGCCTTGACCGCGACCACGTTCAGGATGCCACGCAGCTTGTTGACCACAAGAGTTGCCAGTGCTTCGCCGTCTACGTCTTCTGCGATGATCAAGAGCGGCTTGCCGGTGCGAGCAACGGCCTCCAGCGGCTTGATCAGATCCTGGATGGAGCTGATTTTCTTCTCAAAGAGCAGCAGGTACGGCTCCTCGATCACAGCCTCCATGCGCTCCGCATCGGTGACCATGTAGGGGGAGATGTAGCCCTTGTCGAACTGCATCCCTTCCACGAGATCCAGCTCGGTCTGGGTGCCCTTGGACTCCTCAACCGTGATCACGCCATCCTTGCCCACGGCGTCCATAGCCTTGGCCACGAGCGTTCCGATAGTCTTGTCGTTGGCGGAGATGGTCGCGACATTAGCGATCGCATCGTTGCCCTCAACCACCACGGCCAGCGCGTGCAGGCTCGCCACGACGGCGTCCACGGCCTTGTCCATCCCGCGCTTGATCAGCATGGGGTTGGAACCGGCGGCGACATTGCGGAGCCCCTCTTTGACGATGGACTGAGCAAGCACAGTAGCGGTCGTGGTACCGTCACCGGCCACGTCGTTGGTCTTGGAGGCCACTTCGCGAACGAGCTGTGCGCCCATGTTCTCGAACTTGTCCTCGACTTCGATCTCCTTGGCAATAGTGACACCGTCGTTGACAATGCTCGGAGCGCCGTATTTTTTCTCAAGCACGACGTTGCGGCCCTTGGGTCCCATCGTCACACGGACTGCGTCGGCCAGAATATTGACGCCACGCTCCAGCGCACGCCGGGCGGCCTCATCGTAGATAATTTCCTTGGATGCCATGGTGTCTGTTTAGCCCTCCTGGATCCCAAGGACATCGTCCTGGCGCAGAATGATCAGCTCTTGACCATCCACTTTGATCTCGGTGCCACTGTACTTGCCGTAGACGACTTTATCGCCCACTTTAATTTCCATGGCGGCAACGGTGCCATTGTCCAGTGTCTTGCCCGGCCCAACGGCCAGCACTTCCGCCGTCTGCGGCTTCTCTTTTGCGGTGTCGGGCAGGAGAATTCCCCCCGCCGTGGTCGTCTCGGCCTCGACGGCCTTCACAACGATTCGGTCTCCAAGTGGTTTCAGCATTTTTAATTGAACCTCAAATGTAACAGATTTTGGGCAGCACAAGTCCCTAGCACGTTTTAGCACTCTCGGGTCGAGTCTGCCAACCGGAGAAAAGCATACCGCAGTACAGCGTATATTTCAAGACACCAAGCATAAATCCTACGAAAAATTCGTAGGATTTATTGTCCGCCCACTGAAAGTAGGCGTCTGAGGGCCTTCGGCCAAAAAGTCGCTCCGCGACTGAGAAATTTAGAGGTACCCAATCGCGGAGCGATTTCTCAGCCGAGGCACGAGGCTCTTAGACACCCACTTTCAGTGGGTGGTTGGGCGATTCCTGAAAAAGGCTCGTACAATGTTTTTATGCGCGTGCTCTTGATCGAAGACGAAATCCCTCTGGGACGGCTGGTGTCCCAGGGGCTGGAGCTGGCGGGCTACAGCGTGACCTGGTGCCGCGACGGCTTAGACGGCTTCGAGCGCGCTTGCGAGGGCGGCTGGGCGGTGATCTTACTGGATTTAATGCTGCCCGGAATGGACGGCTGGGGCGTCTGTCGGCGGCTGCGAGACCGGCGCAACACCACGCCGATTCTGATGCTCACGGCCCTCGACGAAATCGAGGAGCGGGTCAAAGGGCTCAATCTCGGAGCGGATGACTATCTGCCTAAGCCCTTTGCTTTTGAGGAGTTACAAGCGCGGGTGGCGGCGCTGCTGCGGCGGGAGCGCCTGCAGCGGCGGCGGCATATTAAAGTGGCGGATATCGAGATAGATACCGAGGCGCAGGAGGCCACGCGCGGCGGCCAGCTCCTCGCCCTGACTCCCCGTGAGTACGAGCTGCTCACCACGCTCGCCAGCCGTGAGGGCCATGTGATTACCCGAGAGGCGATTCTCGCCGCCTGGGGCGATCCCGACTCAGCCTCGAACACGGTGGATGTGCACGTGGCGGCGCTACGCCGAAAGATAGACGGGGGACGCGAAGAGAGCCAGAAGCTTATTCATACGGTTCACCGACGCGGCTATATTCTGCGGGAGGCCCCCCCCGCCCCTAATAATAATGAGGGAGTCCTGTGAGGATTTCGGTTCGCACGCGCCTGACCATCGGCAGCGTCAGCCTCCTCGCCCTGGCGCTGCTGGCTTTTGCGGGTGCGACGCGCTTTGTGGTGGGGCGGGTGCTCTGGGGACGGCTGGACGAGATGCTGATTCAGCAGGCAAAACACGACTCGGAGCGCATGGCTCGGCGCGGCCCCAGTGGCCCCAATGGCCCAGACGGCCCTGAAGGACAGGGACGCCCCCCACGCGGCTTTGACGGGCCGCCGGGAGCCCCGCGCCCCCGTCCCGCCGAGCTGGGCTTGCTTCTCCAACCACGCCACTGGAACTTCGACAACGACGATACCGACGGCCAGGCCCCCTGGTCTACCGCGAGTCTTGATACGGCAAAGAAAGGCACGGCGGTGTTTGGCACAGGGGAGGAGGACGGCATGGAGCTGCGTACCTACACCCTTCCTATCACGGATCCTGAGGGCCACACACGCGGCGCGGTTCAGACAGCGATTCCTACCGGCCCCACCGAAGCGGCGCTGGCCTCAGTGGCTTACAGCCTGGTGCTGCTCCTGCCGGTACTTTGCCTGGTCGCGGGTCTAGGTGGGCTCTGGCTGACCAGTCGGGCGCTGGCTCCCATCCGCCAGCTCACCGAAGTGGCCAGCCATATCGAGGCCGAGAATCTTGCCGAGCGCCTGCCCGAACCCGGTGGCGGCGATGAGCTGGATCAGCTCACAAAGATGCTCAACCGCTCTCTAGCACAGCTTAATGATGCCTTCACGCGCCAGAAACAGTTCACGTCGCATGCCAGCCACGAGCTACGTACCCCACTGGCGACCATCAAAACGGCACTGGGCCTGCTCCGCCGCTCCGATCTGCCACCCGCCCTGCGCGATGAGGCCATCTCCAGCGCCGACGATGCCACGGACCGGGCGAACCGGCTGGTGGGGGATCTCCTCTTTCTGGCCCGCTCCCAGAACGGTGCGTTCCCCGTCCGCCGCACCGAAGTCCGACTCGCGGAGGCACTTCTCGCCGCCGTTCCTGCTCCTGCGACACTGGAGGTCTTCCCCACCCTGACGTTTGCCACAGACCGCGACCTACTACTTCGCCTCGTGAGTAATCTAGTCAGCAACGCCCTGAGGCACACGCCCCCCGAGGGAAAAGTGGCGGTTCACGCCACCCGCGACGGCACCACGCTCGTGCTCACGGTCTCCGACACGGGCTGTGGGATCGCGCCGGAGCACTTGGAGAAGCTCGGCCAGCCCTTCTTTCGCCCCGACACCGCCCGCACCCGCGACGACGGCGGCGCGGGGCTGGGCCTCTCCATCTGCCACGCCATCGCCGCCGCGCTGGGCGGAACCCTCACCATTGAGAGCACACCCGGCAAAGGCACCACGGTCACCGCAATACTGCGCTAAACGCAAATTTATACCCCACGGCGGCGTGGGCTAAAATATCGTTGAAGTGGATCGCTTCAGCGCGGACGAGCTTTTCGTACTCATTCACGAGCTTTCCGGCCTCGCCGTGGAGCGCGGGGTTGTCCGTGGCAATCGAGATGGCGACTCCGGCGGCGGCGCAGCGCTCGAAGACGGGGCGTAGCTCGGCGAGGTTTTGGAGTGTGTTGGTGCGCAGATACGTGGTCGGGCAGACTTCCAGGCAGATGCCGCGCTCGGCGAGCTCGGGGAGCAGCTCGGGGCGGTGCAGCGCGATCTGGATGCCGTGGCCGATGCGCTCTAAGTAGGGAAAGAGGCTCGGGTGGATGTCCGTGGGGTCAGACTCGGCCATGTGCGCCGTGGTGTGCAGCCCCAGAGATCTTGCCTCGGCGTAGAGCTCCGCCCACTGGTCTAGTGTCGGGCCGCCGGGCTGGTACGGGCCCGCTAAGTCTACAGCAACCACTTCCGGGAGAGCTTTGGCGAGCGCGATAATCTGGCGGTTGAGCGCGGGCGTAAAGCCTCGGTCCATACAAAGAATAAAGGCGGTGCGGATGGGAAACTCGGTCTGGGCGGCACGAATGACTTGTTGCGCGGCCTCGGGCATCAGGGCGAGGCGATCGGCTTCGGGGAGACGGATGGGCGTGCGCTTGTAGGGGTTGAAACGCAGCTCTAAGTAGTCCAGCGCCTCAAAGACCGCCGCGCCACGCACCGCGCGGTGCGTGAAGTAGGCCAGCTCCTCGGATTGCAGTTCCTCGACAAGATGGTGCACGCTCAGATAGTCGGCGAGGTCGGTAAAAGGCCGGTTGAAGAAATACGAAAAAGCGGCGTAGTCCGGGAACTGCTCCCGGAGCCGCGCCGCAGTTGCCGTCTGCCGACCGTGCTTCTCAATCCAGCCCCAGAGAATGCGTGCATGGGTCGCGCCCCCTAGGTGCCGGTGCAGATCAGGAAAGTTCACAAAGCGATTGTACTCTAAATCCGCATGAGGGGAATCCCCAGCTCACGCTTCGCAAGAATGTCCAGAAGTGCTGCCTGCGCCATGTCTTTATCGTCGTAGTAGGCCAGCATCTGTGGCTTGCCCCCAATCTCGACTTTGAGCGCGGCCCCCGAACCGGTGACTTCGATAAATAAACGAGCGACATGATTAATATTATATGCCGCACTTGACTTCTTACTATAGATCCACATTAAGGCGCCTTCCTGGTGAGAGTATCGGCAAAGTCGCCTTAGAACTACAGCCGGAAAATCAGAGATACAATTCAGCATGCCTGTCTATCTTCATCATATCGAGACACTTCTGCCCGAAACTTCCTACGCCCAGGAAGAGATTGCTGCCGCACTAAAACGCTCGGTGACGCAAGGTGACCGGCGCACGGAGAAGATCATCCACCACCTCTATGCCCACTCGGCGATTGAGCGGCGCGCTAGTGTGGTGACGGATTTTCTCCCAGGCGCGGCCCCAGGCATTTTCTACGACCAAGCAGCCGATGCGTTTCTCTGCCCCTCGACAGGGGCGCGCAACGCACTCTACACCAAGGCGGCCCGCACGATGTTTCCGAGTATTGCCGCCCATGCGCTGGAGGCGGCTCCGGGGTTTGCGCCCGAGCAACTCACACATCTCATCACAGTTTCCTGCACGGGGTTCTTCCAGCCCGGCCCGGACTTTGCGATACTCAAAGCGCTGGGGCTCCACGCCTCGGTGGAGCGCTACCATCTGGGCTTCATGGGCTGCTACGCCGCCTTCCCCGCACTGCGTATGGCACGGGCATTTTGCGAGGCTAACCCGGATGCTGTGGTGCTCGTGGTTTGTCTGGAGCTATGCTCACTGCACGTGCAATGGACGGCGGGAATGGACGATCTTCTCGCGGGTTCCGTGTTCGCCGACGGGGCGAGTGCGGCAATTATCAGCGCCCGTGAACCCGTGGGCGCGGCGCTTCGCTTAGATGCATTCGCCTCCGCAATAGCGCCCGCAGGCGACTCTGACATGGCATGGACAATTGGCGATATTGGCTTTCAGATGCAGCTCTCCTCGTACGTGCCCGAGATCATCCAGACCAGTGTCGTTGCTGCGATCCAGCCGATCCTCAGTAAGACACACCTCACCCAGGAGCAAGTGAGCCACTGGGCAGTGCATCCCGGCGGGCGGGCGATCCTAGATAGAGTGGAGAAGGGCCTGAGACTGCCCGAGACCGCCCTGGCCGCCTCACGAGAAGTGCTGAGAAACTGTGGCAACATGAGCAGCGCCACGATTCTCTTTGTGCTAAAAGAGCTACTCACACGCGGCATCACCCCAAGTGACACCCTGCTGGCCATGGCATTTGGGCCAGGCCTGACCATCGAAACAGCGCTGCTGACGGCGGTATGACCCACTTTCTCAGCACACGCGCCGAGACACTCACGGAGCGTATGGACGAACCAGGCTGCGATCCACAAAAGCTGACGCGTACCTACGCGCAGTTTCCGTCTATCAATGCGCTCCTCTCCGGTTGGACACAGATCTACTACCGCGAGCTTCGCCCCGCGTTGCAAGAAGGCGCCCAAACCGTTCTGGATATCGGCTGTGGTGGCGGTGATGTAGTGCGGCACCTCGCACGGCTCGCCCGGCACGATGGTCTGCCCGCGACGTTTCTCGGAGTAGATCCCGACCCGCGCGCCATCGCCTTCGCACACGAGCAAGAGAACCAAAATAATGTCCGCTTCGAGCAGACCGATGCGTATAGCCTCCGCACACGCTTTGATCTCGTGCTCTCCAACCACGTGCTGCACCATCTCGCCGACGAGGACATCCCCACTCTGTGCGCGGCCTGCGAGCGACTCGCCACGGTTCGTGTGGTGCACAACGATCTCTGCCGTGATGACTGGGCGCTGGCACTCTTCCCTCTGATCGGTGGCTGGTTCCAGGGCTCCTATATCCTTGAGGACGGCCTGCGCTCGATCCGCCGTGCCTTCACTCTCACAGAGCTTCAGGCGCTCACTCCGGCAGGCTGGACAGTCCAAACCTCCTCCCCGTTTCGGCTTCAACTACAATGGAAACCGTAGAGATCGCAATTATTGGCGCAGGGCCGGTCGGGCTCACGCTCGCGTGCTTGCTGGCACAGCGTGGCCTAAAAATCGTGGTACTCGAAGCGCGCACCGAGCGCTCGCCGCACTCACGTGCCATCGGCATTCACCCGCCCGCGCTGGATATATTGAACACGCTGGGGCTCGGGGAGGCGCTCCGAGCCGAGGGCGTGGCAATCCACGGCGGCCAGGTCTTCTGCGATGCCCAAAAACGCGGGCGGCTCGCCCTCCCAGAGTCCCCTCTTGCCCTGCCGCAAGCACGCACGGAAGCACTCCTGGAGGCACGACTAGAAGTCCTTGCACCCGACGCACTCCGCCGAGGCTATGAGTTTGTAGGCGTTGAGCAAAACCAACAAAGTGTCCAGATTTTCTGCACGGCAGGCGAAACTCTCAGCGCGGCGCTTTTAGTGGGGTGCGATGGCAAGAATAGCTCAGTTCGCCCCCTCGCAAAAATCACGCAGACCGGCGCTCGCTACCCGGACCGCTACCTGATGGGAGACTTCGCCGACGACACCGAGTTTGGCAGCGATGCGGCTCTGTTCTTCAGCCGCCAGGGGATCGTCGAGTCGTTCCCCCTGCCCCATCAGCAGCGCCGCTGGGTCGCCCGGCTCGGTGAGGCAAGCTGCCCACAAGATGTCGAAAGCCTTGCCACGCTGATCCTCGCGCGCACGGGGCGGCGGCTCCCCGTACAAACCTGCTCCTGGATCAGCCCCTTTGGCATCGAGGGGTTCGTCGCGGATACGCTTCTGCAAGGACGTGTCGCACTCGTAGGCGATGCCGCCCATGTCGTCAGTCCGATTGGCGGTCAGGGCATGAACCTTGGTATTCTCGGCGCGGCAACCCTCGCCGATGCCTGGAATGGAGCGCCTGAGTCACTCGAAAACGCCCTTGCCACGCACCGTCGGCTGGCAAAACGCGTGGCGCGAAGGGCGGAGTTCAACACCAGAATGGGCCGCCCCTTGCCCGTCAATGATCCTAGGCGAGCATTTATCACGCTGGCTCTGAGGCTTCCACCGCTCATACGAAAGTTTGGTGATGTTTTTACGATGCGTGATTTAACCTCTCCCCACTCGCACCGCTCGTGACCCTCTCCGGCTCATATCAGGCGTAGCCTGTGAGCAACGCAGTTGCTCGTACGTGCTCCACCGCTTGCGGTGGGGGTTCGGGAGGGTGGCGAGCGGTGCGAGTGGGGAGAGGTTAAAACCCCGTCCCTGAGGTTCCTCGGTAGAGAATCACGGGCGGCTCGGGCTTGCCACTGGCACGTTGTGCAGTGCGGCGGCGGCGCAGCTCAGTGAGGAGGCCGGGCACGGTGTGGGGCGCGGGAGCGCTGACTTTGAAGGCCTCGGTAAAGAGCGGCCAGAGCGGCTCGATATCGTGCGAGAGATCGAAACACATGATGCCCTGGGTCGTGGCGCAGGCGGCTTGCAGCGTGCGCTTGAGCTCCTCCGGGCGATTCTTGTAGTGCTCCAGTGAGATCCCCGCATAGACAAATGTCGCATCCCCCACGGCCCGATTCGAGAACTGCCCGGCGGCCTCCACGGTATCGCCGATATTGCGCCCCAGAGCCAGCGCATCCCGCAGGGTGGGGATTTTGTAGTAGCAGCCCGTTACCATAAAGTCCGTCAGCCCCGCCCAGCCCGCGCTTCGGTAGCTATCACTGAGAAAGTGCAATCCCGCTTGCAGGTCATCGGCGGCCCAGTTTGCTCCCAGCTCCGGGTAGTCCGGGTACCACGAGCCGACATAGGTGGCGAAGCTTAGCTGCGGCTTGATCGCCTTCACGGTCTTGGCGGCATCGGCGACGAAGTTTTTCAGGGTCCGGGCGCGAAACGTCAGCCACTGCTCGTAGAGCGGGCCGGGTACGGGCCAGCGGCGGCTCAGGTCTGGCCAGGCAACCTCCCAGCGGAAGATATCCTGCGGCCAGCTCTCCACCGGCTTGCCCAGAGCCTTCTCAAAGTCCTGCCGGGCGAAGTCCGAAAAATCGGCGTTGAGCGCGGCGTAGCGCAGCCGGTCATCGAAGATCACGCCGTCTATATCGTAGCCCCGCGCCACTTCCGCGAGAATCTCAAGCAGGCGCTGCCGCACGTCGGGGTGATGGGGATTGGTCATCAGCGGCACCTGGCGCTGGGGCATGTCCCCGAGCTTCACAAAGCGTGGGGTCAGTGTGGGCACGAGCGTCTCCCCGAGCTTCTTCGCCCGCAGCCATGTGGCCTCACTTGCCCCCACCGCCACGAAAAATGCGCCCCCCTCGCTGGGTTTGGGGGCAAGTGCCGCCAGGGACACACCCTCAAAGAGCGCCACGAGCTTGCCGTCTTTGTCGAGCGCGACCGAAAAACTCTCCGCCGTGAGCCTCGGCAGCTTGCTCGTCTCCGTGACAATCTGCAGCGCCTCGCCCAGCGTGTTCCCCTCGACAGCAACCGTGTTTTCGTAGAGCACTGTCTGCCACTGCGGCTTCTCGACCGCGAGGCCCTTCTTGGGAAACTCCCGGTGCCCCTCGGAAAACGCATTGAACGCGATAATTAAGCTGAGGCCTTGCTTGCGACACTCCGCACTCATGACTTTGAGGGGATCAAAATCAGCGGGCAGCTTGTAGGTCGCCCAGGGCCGCACCCACTCGGTGAGCTTGGGAGCGAACTTGCTCGGGTAGAGCATCTCCCCTAAAATCGGCTTGACATCAAAAACCACGGTGTTGAACCCGACACTCTTGATCTTGGCCACGAGCGCCTGAATCTTCTCCGCCGTGTTCACCCGGTCTATATTGGCGGTCGCGTCCACCCAGAGCACGCGCCCCTGGGCCTTCTGCTCCCGACAGAGCGCCTGCGCTAGCCCGTAGCCCGTGTTGGGTTCATCCAGCAAGACGGCAGGCAGGTGGGGAAACGGCAGCGCAGTCTGCGCCGCAGGAACAGCAACTTGGGGAATCATCACCGCTTATTCTACAGCTTATGGGCGGTAGTACTCCGGGTACTTATCCGGATCCCAGGCGAGCTTGCCCAGCCCCGTGTAGAGATAGCTGCTCCCCATCCAGAGCACCGTAAGCTGGGCCAGCAGAAGAAAGCCATTGGGCTGCCCTTCGGGACAGTACGGCTGCGACGGCAAGACGTCTGATTTAGCGGGGTACGGTGCCTGCCAGATGGGTCCATAGCACACCCGCCGTGTGTTTTTGACATCCTCGCGGATAATGTAGGGAGGAAAGAGTCCCATACAAACTACCAGAAAAACCACCGCGATTCGCAATAGACGCTGAGCTGAGTTCATCTGCAAATCCCTCCGACATTTTATCTTTAACACTGTACCACTTTCCTGCGATACTGTGCCGTATGAGCTATAAAGATGCCTGCGTTCGCCATGAAAGTGGCGGCTACTATACCCTGGACTTCCATGAGCTAGGACTGGAGAACCCTGCACGCCTTTTCTTCACCGAAAAACTCTTCGGCCAGCTTGAAGAATCGGTATTTGCACAGCTTGCCTGGGCCGCAACCTATCCTGGTGTCAAGGACTTAGTTCTCACCCCGGATGCCCATGTCGGCAACTGCGTCCCCGTGGGCTGCGTCATCTCCACCGATGGGACGCTGCTACTCGCCCCGATTGGTTTTGATATTGGGTGCGGAATTTTATGCTTCAAGTCCGATGTCCCCCATACCAAAGGGTTGGATGAAAAACTACGGCGCAAGTTCAGCGAGGAAGTGATGCGTCGCATTGGACTAGGGGTCGGGCAGCGCGGAAATATCTCCGTGAGCAACAAGCAATTCCAAGAGATCATCCGCACCGGCGCGGCGGCACTGGGCTACGAGCGAGAGAACTCCGAGCGGGATTTCCTGCCCGTGGACGATGGCTGGGAAGCGCCCGAGCGGGCGTTTAACCGTGGCATTGGCCAGCTTGGCTCTCTTGGGGGAGGCAATCACTTCGCGGAGTTGCAGCATGACCAAGACGGCTATCTGTGGGTGATGGTACACACCGGCTCGCGTGGCTTTGGCTTTCAGCTCGCACAGCACTACATGTACGCCGCCCGCGCCGAAGTCAAAGACCGACACGGCATCGGCGTCGAAGCGACCTACATCAAGCCGGACTCCAAGCTCTGGTGGGGCTACAAGAACGCGGTGTCTGCGGGGGCAAACTTCGCCATCGCCAACCGCTTGTTTCTCTGGGAGCAGATCGGCACGGCATTTCGGCGGGTCTTTGGCAAGGAGCCCGAGCTGGTCTACGAGATCAGCCACAACTTAGCGCAACCCGAGAAAACCCCCGACGGTGACTCCGCCTGGGTACACCGCAAGGGCGCGACCCGTGCCTATCCGGCAGGCCACCCGGAGCTGGTGGGAACCAAGTGGGAAGCCACCGGCCATCCCGTGCTCATCCCCGGCTCGATGGGCGACAACAGCTACATTCTGCGTGCCAGGCCCGGCGCGGCCAATGCGTTGTGGAGTGTCAATCACGGCTGTGGTCGCAAGATGAGCCGTGGCGCGGCCAAGCAGAGCCTCACCCAGAGCGGGGTGAATCGCCAGATGAAAGCGCTCAATGTGATGGTAAATGCGGGCGGCAACGTCCCCATTGACGAGTCCCCCGATGTCTACAAACCCGCCAAAGACGTAATTGATGCCGTGGTCGCGGCTGATCTTGCCACCGTCGAAACCATCCTCACCCCGATTGCCAGCATTAAAGGCGTGGATTAGAGAGCCCCCTAACCCCCGCCGGGCGGGGGAACAATGAGGTTAGGCTACTTTCTGGCGCAGGGGATACTCTTGCGCCAGAGCGGCTATCGGGATTTGTAGCGCCTCACTGAGCTGACGGATAATGCGGGACTCTCGCTTGCGCGGCAAATTTGATATAACAAAACCGATGTGGAAGCGTGGATGGAAAGAGCGCACGGATACGGAGCTTATTGCTGCGTGTCTGGGAGGCGAGGCGGCGGCGTGGGAGGCGCTGATCTTGCGCTACCAACGGCTGATCTTTCATATTCCACTCCGGATGGGTTTTTCACAAGCCGATGCCGAGGATATTTTCCAGAATGTCAGCCTCAAGCTTTGCCTGCATCTTTCCGAGCTGCGCGACACGGAGCGCCTGGCGGGCTGGATTGCACAGGTGGCGCGGCAAGAGGGCCTGCGGCTCCTGCGACGCAAACCAACCATGGGCCTGGAAGACGCCGAGGCGCTCGCCGATACCCACTTGCCCGAAGAAGACTTGCTCGCCGCCGAGCAAGCGCACTTCGTTCGGCAAGCACTGGAGCACTTGCCGGAAAAGTGCCAGAGGCTGCTGGGCCTGCTCTACGCCGACGAAGCCACGCCGTATGCTGAGGTCTCGCAGCAGCTTGGGATTCCTGTGGGCAGTATCGGGCCGCAGCGGGCGCGGTGTCTGGAGCGGCTGAAAAAGAAGTGGGAGGAGCTGGAGGCGTAGGCGTATTTTTTCCGACGCTTGCGGGTTCTTGATAAGAGACATGGACGAATTTACGGACGAGTGGCTGCAAACAACTCTACGGTCGGCGCTGGAACCGGAGCCTGCGCCGTCGGCGGAGGCGCTTGGCTTCGCCCTCGGGCTGGCACGGATGCTGCCTAAACCCCATCGTCCGTCTCTTATTGCTCGATTGGTCTCGGGCGGCCAGCCACTCGCCACGGCGCGTGGCGGCGAGGCGCAGCAGCGGCTCTATGAGACCGAGAGCCATCTGATCACGCTCTGGGACGAGGCCGACTCGGGGACGAACCGCTATCTGATTGGGCAAGTCTATGCGAAAAATAACGGGCCGCTGGTGCCCGAGTCCGTGACGCTGTTTTCGGTGCAGAGTACAGAGACAAGCGCCCGGCAAGAGGGTAGTGAGTTCCACGTGGCGGGGGTCGCGCCTGGAGTCTATGCCCTGCGCTGCGCTCTGGAGAGCGCGGATATTCTTCTGCCCGGAGTCGAGGTCGGCAGTTAGACATGGACGCACTCTCGGAGGCGCGCGCCCTCCGGCAGCAGGGCCGCCACGAAGACGCCCTAGCCGCGTTTGCCCGTGCTGTCCAAGCCGCACAAGACGTAGGCGACACGCTTCTGGCCACGCAAGTTCGGATTGGCGAGATTGATAGCCTCGGCATGTTAGGCCGCTACGATGAGGCCCTTGCTCTGGCAGAGATGCTAGAGCCGCAGCTTCCACCCCGCGATGCCGCGCGTGTGCTTGGCAACCTGGGAAGCCTGCACCTGCGCCGCGACCAGTACCCCGAAGCGCTGACCTGCTACGAGAAAGCGAGCCGGTTAGACGCGGACCCACGCCTGCACGCCGGGCTTGCGGTGAACGCGGGAATCACTCTCACCTATCTAGGACGCGAGGCAGAGGCAGAGGAGCGCTACGCGCGGGCGCGTGAGATCTACACCACGCTAGGCTCCGCATTTGATGCCGCCGTCGTCAACACCAATCTGGGCTTTCTGAGTGTCACGGCGGGCCGCTACGCCCGTGCGCTTGCACTACTCACTGAGGCAATTTCTGTGTTTCAGAGCGAGGGCACCGTGCACGAGGAGGCGCGAGCGGCCATTGATGCGGGTGAGGCCTGCCGTGCGCTGAATCTCTGGCCCGAGGCACTGGCGCACTACAGCCGTGCCCAAGCGATCTTTGCACAGCTTCCCCTAGACTACGACCGTGCGCGCGCTGCACTTGGCCAAGCGGCGATTTTAGCACAGCAGGGCCGCGACAGCGACGCGGAAGCGGCACTGACTCAGGCAGAGACGCTCTTTGTGGCGCAGGGTAATACTGTTCAGCAGGCACATCTGCAGCTTCTGCGTGCGCTGCTGCGTCAGCGCCGAGGCCGCGAAGCCGAGGCTCGCGTGGCCGCGCAAGCCGCATGGACAGGCTTTAAGCTCGCAGGCTTGCCCGGCTGGGCCGCCGAGGCGCAGCTCCTTCTGGGTGAGGAGCTGGAGAGTGTCGCAGCGCTTGCCCGCACCACGGGTAAAGTCTGGCTGGAGAGTCGCGCGGAGCGTGCGCTCGGGCTACAAGTGCAAGCAACGGACAGAGCCACGGCACTAGAGCACTTCCGGCGCAGTGTCACCGCACTGGAGAGCCTTCGGGCGGGAATCGCGCCCGAGGAGCTGCACGTGGCGTTTCTCTCCGATAAAGAAGCGATCTACAGCGAGCTGGCGAGTTTACTGCTCAGCGGCTCTCCCACCGAAGCCGAGCTTGCCGAAGCGCTAGCCGTCACGGAGCGCTCCCGCTCACGGCTGCTTCTGGAGCGCGTGCTCTCCGCCGCTGAGAGTTTGCCGTCCAGCCCGACGCTGGAAACGCTCCGGGCGGAGCTCAGCCGTGCCTACCGAGAGACACTACCTCAAGACCCGAGCGAGCCCCAGCGCCACGGCCAGCTCTCCCGCGATCTCTCGCAGCTCGAAAACGCCTACGCGCAGGCTCTCCGCAAGAGTGAGCTGGCACACTTGCTACCGAAAAGTATCTTCCAGAGCACGCTGCCCGATCTGGCAGCGCTTCAAGCAGCGCTCGCGCCCGACGAAACCCTGCTGATCTTTGGACACTTTGGGGAGAGCCTCGGGGCATTTGTACTGGAACGAGAGCGCCTCACTGCCTTCCCCCATCTGGCGGGGTTATCTGAGCTCCGGCATGCAGCGCGTCGCTTTCGCTATCACTTGCAGAAAATGGCAGGAGCCCCCGCGCTCCGGCCTCTGCTCGCACCCGCTCTCAAGATCGAGCTGGACGCCGTTCTTTCACAGCTCTACGACTTAGTTTTCCGACCCCTTGCCCCAAAAATCCGCACAGAGCGGCTGGTTATCGTCCCGACAGGCGTGCTGCATGGGCTTCCTCTCGCGGCCTTTCGCGACGGAGACACCTCCTTACTCGATCAGTACGAGCTGGTTATCACGCCCAGCGCCGCGATCTGGCACACACTGGTGAGCCGACGTAGACAATCAAAGCTCCGTACCGGCCCGGCACTCTTAGTGAGCCTGCCAAGCGTGGGAACCGAGCAGGCACAGGCTGAAGTCGAAGCAATAGCGCCGTGTCTCACGGAGGTGACGGCGCTCGCGGGCAGTGCGGCAACCCTGACGGCGGTACGAGAACGGATGAAAGGCAAGGCGATCCTGCACTTTGCGACCCATGCGCTCTTTCGGCAGGATAATCCGCTCTTCTCGGGCTTGCAGCTCTCCGACGGGTGGCTTCTGGCGCGAGATCTCTATGGCTTGCCGCTCGATGCCGATCTGGTCACTCTTTCGGCGTGCCAGACGGCGGTGGCACAGATCGCGGCGGGCGACGAGCCTTTTGGGTTGGTGCGTGGCTTTCTGGCCGCAGGAGCACAGCGTGTCGCTGCGAGCCTCTGGCCTGCCGATGACGCGGCGACGGCGGCACTGATGCAGGGATTCTACGGGAAAATCGCGCGGGGACAGACACCGTCCCAAGCCTTGCGAGCGGCACAGCAAGAGCTACAAGCGCTGTGGCCGCACCCGTACTACTGGGCGGCGTTCTGCCTGATGGGGAGTGGATAAAGAAATGTTAACGAGATCAGCATTTGGCGCACTTGCTTTACTGGGACTTGGGATTTTAGGTCTGGCACTGAGCGGCTGTGGCGGAAGCGGCGCGAGCGCTTTCCCCTCGCCTTTTGGCAACAATAATGAGCGAGGGATTCTGCTACGGATTCAGCCGGGCACTGATGCCGCAGCACTGGCACGCGAGTACGGGCTGACACTGGAGGATGGCGATCCTAGCGGCAACCTCTACCGTTTCAGGCAACGCGAGGATGATAAAGAGGATCGCACTAAGCTCTCGGAGCGACTACGAGGCGATGCGCGCTTCACCGATGCTGAACCTGACGACGGGGTTCGCTGCCCGGAAGGTGGCAGTGTCACAGGAGACCCGATCCACGTCCCTTTTGATTTTGTAGGTACCAGTGACAGTCGCTACACACCCCTTGCAAGTGATTTTAGTAGTGTGGCTATCAATCCCACCGCCAGCCAGCAGCTCGGGCTCAGCGCCTCACGGAGCATCAAGCGCACCAGTGCTGTCATTGTTGCGGTGCTCGACACAGGGGTGCAGGCCAGCCACCCCACTCTGAGCGGGCATCTTGTGGCGGGCTACAATGCCATCACGCCCAGCGCCACGCCTGAGGAAGTGGCCGATGGCGTGCAAAACCAGGTGCAGGGGCATGGCACGATGGTCTCAGGCGTCATCGCACAGCTCGCTCCCGAGGCAAAGATTCTGCCGGTGCGCGTGCTCAACGCCGATGGCACGGGAACGGTATTTAATGTGGTGCGGGGCCTGCGCTGGGCCGTTTCGCATGGCGCAAGTGTGGTGAACTTAAGCTTTGGCACGCCCACTGCCTCGCGCACCCTTCAGAGCGCCATTCAGGACGCTCGCAAGGCGGGGGTGGTGATTGTTGCGTCGGCGGGAAATGCGGGAAAAGAGCAGCGCGACTATCCAGCGGGCTTCAGTGAGGCCATTGCGGTGGCGGCAGTGGATAGCACGGATACGAAAGCCAGCTTCTCCAACTACGGCTCGCATATCACGCTCTCCGCGCCGGGCACCAGTATCCGCAGCACCTACCTCAATAGCAGCTTCGCCACTTGGTCGGGCACGAGCTTCGCCGCCCCGTTTGTCGCGGGAGCCGCCGCGCTGATCCGGGCTTCCAATCCCAGCCTCGACTCGGATAAAGTCGCGGATGCACTGCGCAAGAGTGCCCGCTCGGTGGACTCACTCAATCCCAGCTACTCCGGCAAGCTCGGCAAAGGGGTGCTAAATATCCCCGGTGCGCTCGCGGTGAAGTAAGCTAACAAATCGCCCCTCGTATCGCCCCCATGAACGGGGGCGTCATTTTGACGTCGCAGGCTCCGACACGAAGGCCCTCCGGGCCATACAGAGTTGATTCGGGATGGGCGGCACGCCCTTTGTGTCCGAGGCACGAGGACAATAAGACGCCCCGGTTCATCGGGGCGATTTATTTTCCCCACACTGTATTATTTGCCCCACAAGCGTCTTCTTACTAAGTGAATCCGACACGACTTCGGAATGGAGAACAATAACCAATGAAATTTGTGAAGATTACCGCACTGAGCATTGCAGTGGGCGCACTGAGCATTGCAATGGGCGCACTGATGCTAGCAGGCTGCGGCGGTGGCGGCACCTCGGCATTAACGGGTAGTCGGGCGACGATCCTGGTGACGGACAGCCCCCGCGAAGACTACGGCCATATCTGGGCCACCATCTACCATGTGGAGCTGACTCCTCAAGGCGGTGGTGCTCCCGTGGTGGTCTTTGACAATGCGGCAGGGGTAACTCTCGACCTCAGAACCTTGCGCGATGCCAGCGGTGCTCGCTACTCCTTCCTGAGTAGTGCCACGGTGCCCGCCGGAACGTACACGGGAGTGAGCATAACTGTGGCCTCGACCATGCAGCTCATCAAGACGGGCCAGACAACGGGCACCTCGCTGACGGTGGATGCTAGTGTCGCACGAGATGTCAATGGCAACGCGGTGATCCCTGTCACCTTCCGCTCCCCCAAGACCATCAGTGCCACAGCGACCAATATCTGCATTGACTTCGATCTGGCTCGTTTTATCGTTCGGGGAAGCAATATCTTGCCCTCCGTGGTCGAGGGCGATGGTGCGGGACTCAGTGATCCCGCTCGCCACGAGAAAGATGACTACCACGGCACGGTGAGCGCTATCTCCGGGACGGCTCCCACACTGAGCTTCACCCTCACCATGGGCAGCGGCCAGACCGTCGCCGTGACCACCACCGCCTCCACCGCTCTCTACGGTGCCACTCTCACAGAGGGCGCAAAGGTCGAGATCGAGGGGACGCTGGACACCACGGCCCAGACTCTTGTCGCCACAAAACTTGAGGTTCGCGGTACGGGTAGCATCGCCGACGACTGGAAAACGCCACGAGCAGGTGGAGTCGCCTCCGCACTGAACGCCGCCGCGGGCACCTTCACCCTGACCATCCAGCGCGCCGGTGGCTTCACGGTCGCAGGTACCACGGTGAGTGTCGTCACCAACGCCTCCACGGTCTTCCGGGGCGACAAGGGCGCAATGCTCGCCGCCGCAGACTTCTACGCCGCACTGGCCACCACGCCCAATGTCGGGGTAGAAGGCACCTACGATGCCACGACCAACACGCTCACGGCCACCAAAGCCCGTGCGTTCGATCCCCGCAAAGACGGTATCGGCAAAGTCGGCCAGAAGCATGACTTCCGCGATGCCGCCGAGCACGGCAGTGGCGGGGATGCCGTGAACGACCACGGCTGGGGCAACGAGTCCACTCATGGTGGCGGCGGCAATAGCGGCCATGGCAACGACAACTAGCCTCACCTAGAGCTTGCCTCCAAAAAAAAGCGAGCCTGGCAGTTTCTGCCAGGCTCTTTTTTACATCAACAGCAAGTTACTTTCAGCGTCGCTCCGCGACCACCCCTCCCACGAGCCCCAGAGCGAGCAGGGAGAAGATACCAGGGAATACCGATGCTTTAGCAACCGAGACCGGCTCCTGCCCATCGTTGTCCGGCGCAAGATCGGCCAGCTTGCGGGAACGGCAGTAGGCTTTCAGGAAAGCGGGATCCTTCCCCTTGCCTCCCTCTCCCCAGGGCTTATCGTGGTTGTCGAAGATCCCACGCACATCTCCACTGAGCTCCTGACTTCGGGTATTGAGGGTCATGTCGAGATCAACTTTATCCCCCGGATTGATGTCGCAGTGGTCGTCACTTATCTTGAAAGGCATGTCCTCGTCCCAGACCTCGATATGAATGTCCACACGCTCTTTCGAGTCGTCCACGAACTTGAACGTATCCCAGGGGTCCACGACACGCTCTTTATTCTGGTAAGTATTCTCGATCAGGGTCATTCCATCAATGGTGATCTTCGCGTAGAAATCAGCGGTTCCCAGGGAGTCAATCTTCGTGTCAAAGAGTCCTACGGGGAGTTCTTTGATCTCGGTGGCACGCACCACGATCATCTGCTTCTTGATCGGGATGTGCGCCACTTTGGGAACGGCAACCGTGGCCGGAGCATCCACACCAAGCTCTTGTCGGCCATCGGCATTGGCTGCGGTGAGTGCCCAGACACAGTTGTGCTTTTTGATATAGTCTTCTGAGGGTACGGGGGTGAAGAACGGGCGGGTGAACTTTTCGCAGGGAGTCGTCATCCAAGCGGCCCCTGCCGCATAGAACTCAGGGCCGCTTCCGCTCCCCTTTCCCTTCCAGTGTCCATCGTTGCCATCGGCTGCCACCCACTCGGAGATACGATAGGCAGCCTCCAGCCCCGCTTTGAGCTGTGATCGGTCGGAGCTGCTCAGGCTCTGGTGCTGAGCCGCTTGCCACTCGTTGGCGTCAATTTCCGTGACCCAGGCACGCACCTGGCTTACCCACTGGCGCGACGCGGCATAGGCGAACGTATAGGCACGATGAAACTCCGGGCGCGACTGCGAGTCGTGGTTCAGACCGTGGGTGTAGTTGCCATGATCGTTGGCTCCCGGTGGATTGGAGAGCGCGGGGTAGCTGCCCGTTCGGACACTATTACGGTTCTTGGTATCAAACCAGGTGACGGTCGCGTAGTCGGAGCCGGGAGGGGCGGGATGTGTCTCGACCCAGTTGGAATGGGTGTAGAAGTCCTGGACAGCATGCAAGCTCATGCCAAGTAGCACTAAGATACGAAACGAGTCCTTGTTACGTGCCGCTTCTTGAAAGGCAATCTTGGAGTTGACCGTGAAGCGCTGCCAGTAGTGATCCACCTGGCTCGTCGTGGTCAGGTTATCGAAGTGGAGCTTGTCCAGGCTCACATGAATCGAGGGCAGTACCTTTTTCAGAAGAGGCTGATTGGTGTAGTAGTCCGTAAGCCAGTTCTCTAGCTGCACCGTCTCATTGGCATCCTGGTTGAACCCAATCTCCGCAAGCACCTCACGTGTCAGATCCTGGTGCGGCCCGGTATCAAACGCTTTCGCGGCGGGCACGAGGCCGACCAACAATCCCAAGGCAAGCAGTCCTTTGCTGCCATATTGTTTAAACATCTCTCAAAACCTCCCGAGTGCCAGCTCTCTCAAACCGAGCGAGGCTAACTCTAATCTAACTCCAGTCATGGGTTGAAACTCCCGGTGTAGAATGAGTTTGACAACCAAACCTACCCCAGGAGTTTCCCCATGAGTATAGCCCAATCAGACACTG
>NZ_JAYVPL010000088.1:0-5757 GCF_043757465.1 Armatimonas sp. | reverse complement strand
TGTCCCATAGCGGCTTTGAGGATATTGAACGCGGCGTTGGTGTCCCTGTCAAGCGACAACCCGCAAATCGGGCAGTGATGCCAGCGTTCCTTCAATGGCTTCTTTGCGATGTTCCCACAGCGGGAACACATTTGGCTCGTGTAGGCAGGGTTTATTTCGACCAACTGACGACTGGCACTTGAAGCCTTATTCGTCAGAATGGTACGAAACTGCGACCACGACGCATCAGAGATGCTTTTGGAGAGGCAGTAGTTTCTGACCATGCCTTTGACGTTTAACTTCTCAACGGCAATTAATCACGAGACGCTCACCTATTTCTTCAATGGCCGAAACTACCGCCTCACTGATGTGGCGGGAAATGCAGTGAAAGTGATTGTCGCCGAAGTGAAGTAGTTGCCGAAGCCGCCGGACTAGGTTATACTCCTGGCAGGACAATTATGGCAAAAGTCATTCTTCGCAATTTGAACAAGACCTTCGTGGATCAGCAGTCCAAGAAGGAAGTAAATGCTGTTAAAGATCTCGATCTTGAGATACATGATGGCGAGTTTATGGTGCTAGTCGGGCCGTCGGGCTGCGGCAAGACCACGACGATGCGTATGGTCGCAGGGCTTGAGGAAGTCACCAGCGGCGAGATTCTTATCGGGGAGCGCGTTGTCAACGACGTGCCGCCGCGAGATCGCAATATCGCCATGGTCTTTCAAAATTACGCGCTCTACCCACACATGAGTGTCTATGACAACATGGCCTTCGGGCTGCGTCTACGCATGCTCCCCCCGATCTGGCAGAAGTTCTCGCCGCAGTACAAAGAGATCGAGGCCAGCATTGATGCCAAGATCCAGGCGGCGGCGAGAAAGCTCGATATCACCGATTACTTAGACCGCAAACCCAAAGCGCTCTCGGGCGGGCAGCGACAGCGTGTGGCACTGGGCCGTGCGATTGTCCGCGAGCCGGAAGTGTTTCTGATGGACGAGCCCCTCTCGAACCTGGATGCCAAGCTGCGTGTCCAGACACGTTTCGAGCTGATCAACCTTCATCGCGAGCTCAAAGTGACCACGATCTATGTCACCCACGACCAGGTCGAGGCCATGACCATGGGCCAGCGGATCGCAGTCATGAACAACGGTCTGCTCCAGCAGTGCGACACTCCGCAGAACATCTACCGCCACCCCGCCAATATGTTTGTAGCAGGCTTTATCGGCATGCCCCCCATGAACTTCGTGAACAACGCGAAAGTCACAATGGAGGGCAACCGCCCGGTAATTAGCTGCGGCGGCTTCTCCGTGACTCTCAGCGCCGAGCGTGCCAGCGTTTTAGCGCCCTACGTCGGCAAGGAAATCATCTTCGGCATCCGCCCTGAGCATCTTAACGACAAGTCACTGGTATCGGGGATGCCTGAGAACGTCGTGCGGGCGCGCGTCGAAGTGATCGAGCAGATGGGGGCGACCTCAAATCTTTACATTGATCTCGGCGGCAATGCGCTCGTCTCCGTGGTGGATGCCAGTACGATCGCCAAAGAGAATGCCCCGCTGGACATTGTGATAGACGCCGAACACTGCCATGTCTTCGACAAAGAGACCGAAAACGCGATTTTCTAGCGCCGCCCCCGCAAGCAGGGGAGCTTTGTTGGGATTGGCCTTGCTTCCCTGGCCCGCCGTCGCGGCGGGCCTTTTTCTCTTCCACTCCGCATTTTTAGCGTTTCTCTTTTATGCCTGTGTCTGCCTCTACGGCACCTGGCGGCTCGGCGGCTTCGCGTGCCGTCTTCGTCCACAGTGGCCGCTGAAAACCCATCTAGGCATTGCCCTGGTTAGCAATCTCGTGCTTGTGGGACTTTACCAGCTCCTGGGAAAGTGGGTTCTGCCAGCGGATTTCCTGATCGAGCGCCTCGCCACAGTTGGTGTGACGAAGGCAAGCTTTCTGTGGCTCTTCCCCTACTTTCTGATCGGCAACCCGCTGGTCGAGGAGCTTTTCTGGCGTGGTGGCCTGCGGCTACGAAGTTTTGTGCCGGGCCAGCCCCTCCCTTCGCTCTCTGTCGCGTTCTTCTTCGGGGCGTGGCACAGCCTCCCGATCTTTCTCATCGCCCCGCTCTGGGTCGCGCCCCTTGCTGTGCTGGGTGTCATGACCATTGGCTTCGCGCTGGGAGAGGTCGCCGATATTACGGAAACTTTGGGGGATGCGATCTTGCTCCATGCCCTCGCCGCCGATCTGCCGCTCTTGATCATTCTCTTTCTAGCGAGCCGCTAGCTGCGGGGGCTCCGGGCTCTGCGAGGGGATAATTGTCCCATCGGCATAGGCGACGAGCGCCTTGGAGGGAAGTTTTTTGGCAAACTCGGGCAGGAGAGCCTTCAGGCGCTGCTCCGCCTCCAGGGTTGTCGCAAAGAGCGCTACCTGGTTCTGCGCCGAGGTAACTGCTTTTCGATCCATTGCCAGAGTTCCCACACGTCTCCAAGTAGCGGGCAAGAGCTGGGGGGGGAACCAGGAATCGTAGATCATCACCAGCTGGACATTATGGCGCAGGGCCAGCTCCTGTGCCCAGACCGACATCGGCTCGCGCTGGCTTCGTGTCAGCACCTCCAGGTTACCCAGACCATAGAGATCGAGAACATAGTGCTCCGCCGTGAGCGTCACCCAGCCGATATCATTGACCGCCACCGGGCCATCCCACATCCGGGCCAGGCGCTGCATCTGGTACTGCTGGATGTAGATATCGTTGGTGGCCTCAGGTGTCTCCAGAGCGGGTTGTAGATAGAGTGCACTGGCTCCCAGAGCCGCTGCCACCAGCCCCAGCGGACGTGTCTTGGCCAGCCACCGGCTCCGCGAGAGAGCCAGCGCCGCCAGCAGCACCGCCACCAGATAGACCTCGTAGCGTGCAAACCAGCCGATACGCCCTCCGATCAGGTGAAGAATCGCCCCGCACCCGGCCCAGACGCACAGCCAGCGCGTGGAGCGACGGAGCGCTCCCTGCAGCACCAGGGCAATCAGCACCACAATCTGTGTTCCCTCCAGCCGCCACAGATTCGAGGAAATATTGAACCAGACCCGCTCCAGTGCCGTTGTATTTTGTAAGTACTGCCGGGACTTGGCCACCACGGAGCTTGGCAGCCAGCCCATACCATGAGAGTGCAGATAGACCGAGAAGCCCACCAGGGGCACGAAAAGCAGCACTAACGCCAGTCCTGCCGTACTAAAGCGCCGACGGGCAAGTATCAGATAGCCAATCGCCGGCAGGCTCAGTGCCAGCCCCTCGTAGCGTACTAGCGGCCCCAGTGCCAGCACTATTGCCAGCCACCACGGAGCCCTGTTTTCTTCACGCTCCCGCACCAGCCCCCAGAGAGCCGCCAGCGAGAGAAACAGGTGCAGGGTGTGCTCCATCCCAGTAAAGATCACCCCAATCAAGTTGGTCGCAAAGACAAAGCCCACCAGCAGGATTATCCCCATAAGTCTCTGGCGCTCCTGCGGCGCACGCCGCAGTGCAACCCCGACAATCAGCCCCGCCACCCAGATCGCCCCCGCCCCCGCTAAGATATTCCAGATAAGAGGCAACCAGAGCGCCCCCCCCAACCAGAAGCCAGGAACCAGCAAGAACGGCCAGAGGATGCTTGAAGCGGGAGCGGAAATCTCTCCCGGATTGAGGCCGTAGTGCCCATGTGCCAGGTTCTTAGCCAGAGCCAGATGGATGTAGGGATCGTCGAGTGAGTACCCCAGGTACCCCTGGTTGTACGTAAGGCTTGTCAGTAGCACCTGACCGAGCATCAGGGCAAAGACGAGATAGGCAACGGCAATCGCACTCCTCTGCCAGAGGGGAAGGCTCTTCATACCCGTATTTTCGGCAGGTAGGACTTTGGCTTATAGGTTGTTTTTGTCCGTCTGCGCTAAAATACCTTCACTATGACTCCCCTTCTTGCCGCCACACTCGGTGCCCCTCTCGCGGGGTTTGTTGCCTGGCGGGTGAGAGCACTCACGGCCCGGGGCGCTCTGGCGGCGGCGGGCGTGGGCTTTTGTCACTTGGCGTTCGGCGGCTGGCTGGCGGCGGGTGCCCTCCTCGCGTTCTTTGGAACCTCCACGGCACTCTCCAAGCTCGGCAAGCACAAAAAAGAGAAACTCGGGTTTGAGAAATCAGGTCAGCGCGATGCCTGGCAAGTGCTCGCCAACGGAGGAGTTGCCGCGCTCTGTGCCGTACTGGGCTATCCTGAGGCGATGCTAGGCGCACTGGCTGCCGCCAATGCCGACACGTGGGCGACGGAGATCGGCTCGCTCTTTGGGGGCAAACCACGACGGATCACCAATCTCGTGCCAGCCGAACCCGGTGAGTCAGGTGCGATCTCCCCTCTCGGAACGCTGGCAGCACTCGCAGGCGCGGCGCTTCTCGGCTGGCTCCCCTATTATTGGGGGCGCGGAGAGCTTTTTCTCGCCGTCACGCTGGCGGGGTTTGTGGGAGCACTCGCGGATTCCGTGCTGGGGGCGACTCTTCAGGCACAGTGGCGCGATGAAAAAACCGGACGCTGGAGTGAAATCCCCCATGGCAAACCAGCACGTGGACTAAACTGGCTGCGCAATGATGCCGTAAATATACTAGCAACCGTAACAGGAGCTGTCACAGCCGCGTGGCTAGGAGACGTTCTGGTACACTAGGAACTACCATCTATGAGAATCATTGCCACACTGAGTGCCCTTCTGATCGCGACAAGCGCCCACGCGACCGTGGAGGAGAAGAAAGAGTACAAGTGGGAGTTCCCGGCCCAAGGCATCACAGCAGTCGTAATCAAAGGTGTCGTTGGAACCATTCACATTGATACCGATCGTAAGAACGAGATTCAGATCAGAGCCTTCCGAACCGTCCGCGCAAAAGATAAACCCCTCGCGCTATCCACCATCCAGAGAACCACCCCGAAATACGACACTGCTGGAGGCACACTGGTTTTAGAGGATGTGATTCCAGACGACCTGCGCACGGAGCGATACACCGAAGATGCTCCCGAAGTGGAGCTCGATATCGAGGTACATATCCCCGTGGGACTGCGCCTCACCAGCAGCCTTGTTGTGGGCACAACGGTAATCTCAGGTGAGGCGGGAGCGCTGACGATCAAGAGTGGCAATGGACTGGTGAAGCTCGACAACCTCAAAGTTCTCAAAGGTGGCACTGTCATTGGAATGGAGACAGGTGATCTCGAGCTAAATGGCACGGTCAACGACCTCCAGGCAACTCTAAAGGTGGGATCTATTCGCACGACCCTTGAGACCAATACGGCGAACCGGATAGTGCTCCAAACACAAGTGGGCAGCATACTTGCGCAGCTCAAGTCCGCCCCCAAGCAGAGCCTGAGTGTGTCCGCGAGTGTGGGGACGGTACAGATCAAGATCCCCAGCAATACCAAGGGCGATGCCACCGTCAGCACCCAGACCGGCAAGTTCCGCTCCGACTTCCCCCTTACCCGCCGCCCCCGCTCCGTCGGTGACACCGGCGGTCTGCTCACCGGCACGCTCGGACGTGGCGGCAGTGTGCAGATCAAAGTCACCTCAGGCGTCGGTGACGCCATCCTGGAGAAGGGCTAGCGATCCCAGCCATGTGGCAGCAGTTCACCGAACAGGCGCAACGTGCGGTCTACTTTGCTCAGGTAGCCGCGGAAAACAATGGCGAAGATTTTGTTGATGCGGAACACCTACTACGGGGTGTGCTAGTTTGTGCAGCGGGTTCGGCAGGCGGAGCGGGTATCTTCTTAGGTGACGAAACCAAAGGAATTTACCATGATCGCTCAACCT
>NZ_JAYVPL010000087.1:0-22001 GCF_043757465.1 Armatimonas sp. | reverse complement strand
CTACGAAAATCAGTGCAAGTGTTTTTCGTTTTTTGGAGTCGGCCATGCATTATTATGGCCCAAAATAATCCCCAGAATTTAGATGCGCTCGCCCTGCCAGGGTACCCAGGCACAATCAGTGTGCCTAACTAGTCCTCGGTCTTGTCCATGTTCTCCAGAGCGATCTCAAAGTCCGCCATAGTGACGGCCTCGATCCCCCCTTCATCTGCGAGCCGGATCAGCGCCTGCATCCCTGCCTCGTTCACCAGTGCCCGTAGATCAGCACCAGAGAACTCCTCCGCGCCTGTTGCAAGGCGATCTAAGTTGACATCGTCGCCGATGATCGCGCGTTTGACACAAACCCCCAGAATCTGGCGGCGCGCAGCTTCATCCGGGAGCGGGATCTCGATCTGCCGCGAGAGTCGGCCGCCACGCACCAGGGCGGGGTCGAGCATATCGGGTCGGTTGGTCGCGCCTACCACAAAGAGTCCTTGGTTCGGCGTGAGGCCGTCCATCTCGTGGAGAAACTGATTCACCACTTTGTCCGAGGGCATGTGCATCCCTCCGACGCGGCTTGGAATCAGCGCATCCACTTCATCCAGAAAGATAATTGCCGGAGCACTCTGCCGCGCCTCGTTAAAGAGCTTCGCGACGGCTTTCTCCCCTTCCCCCACCCACATGGAATTCACCTCAGCGGGGCTGGTAGCGAAGAACTTAGACTTGGCCTGCGCCGCCAGAATGCGGGCAATGGTTGTCTTTCCGGTGCCAGGCGGGCCGTAGAGCAAGAGGCCCGTGGGGGGATCCACACCAAGACGGCGCGCCTGCGCGGGGTTTTCGAGGAGAAGCTGCATCTGGCGCAGCTCGCGCTTGGTCTTGGCGGGCAGGACAATATCATCCCATGTCAGCGCGGGTTTTGGAGGTTCTGGGGCAGCACCATTGCTACGTAGCGGGGGCGCGGAGCGCGTCGGGGCAACCGACGTCTCTGCCCCCTCCAGCATCCGCACGAGCCGGGCATAGTCCTCGTTCCTAGGATTTTTCTGTAGGGCAAAACGTGCGGCGCTTAGTGCCTGGTCGGGCTGTTCAAGGTGGCGCAGGGTATGGGCCATCCAGTAGTGAATCTCAGGGTTTGTCGGCTCAAGTAGTTTTGCTCTCTCAAAGTTCTCAAGCGCCGTCTGCATCTCTTTCGCCGCTTGTGCATAGGGGAGCAGCGATTCGCCACGGCGTAAGTGAAGCCGGCCTCGGGTGTAGTGAAGTTCTGCCTCAGGGGTCACGTGTTATTTTGCCTCCAGGTTTGCCAGCCAGAGGGTGTTGTTTTGCTCGACACTCTCCAGCAGGCCGCTGATATCCAGGATCAGCACCTGTTTGACACGCGCCAGATCAATTTTGTCACGTTTGCTCTCGTTCGAGGGCTTGAAATCGCTCAGCAGCAGCGAGAGCTTTCGGACAGCACGCAGGCCCGCCACCTCAACGGTTAGATCAAACTTGCCGCCCTGGTCGTCTTCTAATTGGAAAAGCAGGGTCATTGATTTTTTCGCGGCGACACTCAAGTTAAGGCTTGTCTTCTCCGTCAGTGCACCAAGCGGCAGTGTGCGCAGGAGCCCGGCGATCTTCCCTTGGGAAACGGTGTAGGTGGCTTCTAGTGCTCGTCCTGTTAGCGGACTTCCGATCACGGCCCGCTGGAGGGTCAGTCCTCCGACACCCATCCAGCCGATCTGCGGTCGTGCCAGGCCATCGAGTGTGGTTGCCGGTAGAGGCGCTGTCGTGGCAGAGAACTCGCGTAGCCAGAGCTCCCGGGGGCCGGCCACAATTCCAGGAAAGAGTGCGGTTGCAAGTGCCCCCTCTGCCTGAAGAAAAAACACATGTAGGTCTACTAGGCTAACAGACTCGACTTTATCCATATCGAGCTTTCCATTTGCATCTGCGGGATCGTTTTTATCCTTGCCCAGCGTAAAATCAGTCGGCCCCAGATCAATGTCCTGCCAGAGGTTTTTCGGGAGAGTCGCCACTGCCGTAAAGCGCCCACCACCTTTTTCCTGGAGCGTCACGGCCACCGTAGTGTCCGTATCGGTCTTGAGCTCAAAGTGAAGGCGCTGTGCGCCTTTGAGGACATCTGCCTCCACCGGTCGCACGAGCGCATTGAGATTCGTCTTGCTGACCATGTACTCGAAGTGAAGCGTCGGTTGCGGTGGGGATGTCCGGCTAACCTTGGCAATATCTCCCATCCCCAACCAGCCATCGTCTGTTGTGGCAAAAGTATGGCGCACCAGTGGGGATGTGGGGAACTGCGGTGCTGGGGGCTGAGCCTGCACTAAAGTGAGGCTCAGCAGGCTAATGAACGCTAACATCATGACCGTTACGCTCCAGTTCTTTTTTCCGGCGCTCGGCGGCGGCGGCATCGCTAAAGGCTCCCAGTTGTACGTGAAAGACCGTCTTCCCCTTGCGCTGATCGGCAATAATGGTGGGAGAGTAGCCCTGCCCTCGCAGCTCAGCGATCAGTTTTTCGGCATCCTCGCGGGAGGCTTTGGGCCCTCCAACCCGCACACGAAAAAGGCTTTTAGACGCCGTTTTTTCCTCGCCAGGCTTGGGCTTCTCTATTTCCTGTTTGGGCTTCTCTCCCTCGGGCTTGCTGGCTTCACCTGCCGGTTTTGCAGGGTCATTACTTATCGTTGTCTTAGGTTCAGGTGTCGGCATTGCATCAGGATCGGGTGTCGGCATTGCATCAGGATCAGGTGTTGCTGTCACATCAGGATCAGGTGTCGGCTCGACCAGTTTCGCTTGCTCTTGCTCCTGCTCTAGCTTCAGTTTCGCCGCGAGGCGAGCTTTTTCCGCTTCCTCTCTGCGCTTGCGATCCGCTTCCTTTTCCGCAGTAATATCCTCAACCTGAAGCCCATGATTATCCACCATGGTCACCGGGAGGCTCGGGGGAGGCGCCGGGGTCGGCGTCGCCACCACAATATTTTCAGGGGTGCCCCCCTTGGAACCAAAGACAAAATACCCCAGGCAGAAGCAGACCACTACGACGCCAACTGCTGCCAGGGACCATTTCAATGTGGGATTATCCGAGTCCATTACGACCTCCTCAGTAAAAGATACCCGCTCATTCTACCGTGTTACAGCACCGAGCGTTCCGCCAGTTGCAGCGCTCCCTCGCAGGGTGTGCCCTGAGGGGCTATTGTGACGACACCGGGCAACCACCGGGCCAATAGCATTTCAAAAGCGGGACGCATCCAGTCGCCCAGCTCCCACATCCCCCCTACACAAGCAACACGCGCCCACTCCCCGTCTGCGAAGTCGAGCTGCGCGTGGGCAGCCCGGACATAGCGAGCCAACCAGCCCGCCGCGCCCGTAAAGAGCCCCTTGGCTTCATCGTCGCCATTTTGTGCCGATGTCGCGACGAGCTGCACCAGAAAGCCCCGTCCGAAGGTCAGCGCCCGCTGCCGCCCCCACTCCCCCAGAAGGGCTGCATCCTCGGTTTCGAGAGTCGTGCAGACGGCCTGGGTCAGCGGCGTCTGGGGCCAGAGCCCATCGCAAGCACGGAGTGTTCGTCGCATGAGCTCCGCCGTGACATAGGCACCACTGCCCTCATCGCCGTACTCCCAGCCACGCCCCCCGACCCGTACCGGCTTTCCTGCCCTATTCTCACCATAGATCACCGAGCCCGTCCCAGCAATGCACAGTAGCCCGACTCCTTCCGGTACTGCCCCATGGAACGCCACCACAAAATCCGGCACTATATTTACGACTGCGGCAGGGCAAGCGGCTCCGAGCGCCCGCTCCCAAGCGGCTTTCGTCTCTCCTCGACTGACCTTTGTAATTCCGGCGACAAGCGCCACAACCTCCCCCGGAACTTGATGTAAAAGTTCGAGAGCGGGCTCTGGCCCCCCGTCGGGAGCCGCAGGCAGGCTCGCTTGTTCTTCGATCCCACTCTCTAAATTTTTCCAGCGTAGCCGGACGCTGGTTCCCCCCGCATCAATCCCCACAACAAAAGTTTTCATCGCTTGCAGATTCACCATCGGCATGATACTATTCCTTCCGCTTCGGGGCGTGGCTCAGCTTGGTAGAGCGCTGCGTTCGGGTCGCAGAGGTCGCAGGTTCGAATCCTGTCGCCCCGATTAATAATTTATCAAAGGCTTGCCGAAGCAAGCCTTTTTTGTTTGTATAGTGAGAACATGAAACTCTCATTTATTCGTTCGGATCGCCCTGAGCTAACACACGGTGTACAAAGCGGCGATATCTCGTTTGACAGCGCGATTATCTGGAGCCGTGCGGACCGGCCTGCACGGATGCAGGTCGAACTGGCGGCTACGGAATCGTTCCTGAATCCTCGACGGCTCCCCGGCCCGGTCGTCCTAGAGAGCTCTGATTTTACAGGCAAGCTTCTCGTGACCGGGCTGCCCTCCGGGGAAGATGTCTTCTACCGCGTGACATTCACCGGCCTTGAGAGTGATCGAGCCACCAGTGCGCCCCTAATCGGGCGACTCCGAACCGCTCCTGTGAAGAAGCGGGATATTACGTTTGTCTGGACTGGCGACACGGTGGGCCAGGGCTGGGGCATCAACGAAGCGTTTGGTGGCCTCAAGGGCTACGGCGCGATGCGGGCCAGCAAGCCGGATTTCTTTATCAACTCAGGGGACTGTATCTATGCAGACGGTATTTTGTCGTCGGAAGTGCGTCTCCCAGATGGCTCCCTCTGGAAGAACGTAGTGACAGAGGCCAAGTCTAAGGTAGCCGAGACTCTTTCAGAGTTTCGAGGGAACTTCGCCTACAATCTGCTCGACACCCACTACCGCGCGTTTGCCGCCGAGGTGCCGATGCTGGTGCAGTGGGACGATCACGAGACACTGAACAACTGGTTTCCGGGCCGCATCCTCGACGATCCACGGTATAAGACTAAGAGCGCCGCCCTTCTCTCCGCACGCGCTAACCAGGCATTTCGGGAGTACCTGCCGATCCGTGAGTTCCCCGACGAGCCGGGGCGTGTCTACCGCAAGATCGCCTACGGCCCGCTGCTTGATGTCTTTATGATTGATATGCGCACCTACCGAGGAGACAACACCGAGGGCAAAGAGGCCACCTCCGGCCCCGATACCGCGCTGCTGGGAGCCACACAGCTTGCCTGGCTCAAGCGTGAGCTGGCGGGGAGCCGGGCACTCTGGAAAGTGATTGCCTCGGACATGCCACTGGGCCTTGTCGTGGGAGATAGCTATCAGGGTAAGAGCACTATTGAGGCAGTCGCCAATGGTGACGGTCTGGCGCGGGGCCGTGAGCTAGAACTTGCGAACCTACTCGCCTCTCTCAAGAAAAATAAAGTGCACAATACGATCTGGCTTACGGCGGATGTTCACTACTGCGCGGCGCATTATTACGATCCCAATAAGGCCCAGTTCCAGGAATTCCTCCCCTTTCATGAGTTCGTCGCCGGCCCGATCCATGCGGGCACCTTTGGGCCAAACAAGCTCGATAATACTTTTGGGCCCCAAGTACTCTTCCAAAAAGCGGGCACGGGTGGCCCCGCTGCGGGGCACCAGTTTTTTGGCGAGGTCAAGATTACCGCCGCAACCGGTGAGCTAAGTGTCACGCTAAAAGATATCGCGCAGCACTCGCTCCATACAACACGCCTTGCACCGGAATGAGTAGGTTTCACGCCTACTGATAGATACCGCAGAGGTCTGTGATAATTTTTGATAGGTGCTTTCCGCCTTTTCTATCGTCCCAGGAGTGCCTGTGTGAAGGGAAATCCTTCGGGAGGTATGAAAAGGATGAGCCAGGTTTTGACAGTCAGAAAATCTCCTGCCACGGATGCCCGAGCACGTCGTGCCGATCGTCCCGATCCGGCGTGGGTGCGTGGGCGGTGCCCAGAGTGTGGTGATGAGCTTGTTTCGCACCTGTACTACAAGCGAAACGAGGGCTATGTGATCCAGTGGGAGTGCTGGGCAAGCCAGGGAGATACCCCTTCCTGTGGCTACAAGAAAACACTCTAGCCCCATAATTTAGATGACTATTAGGCAAGATGAAGTGAGGTTTGATCATGATCGTTAGCAACAATATCAATATGACCACCGCCGGTGTTCTGACACGCGTCCAGGTTTTTAAGCATGTCACGCGGGACCGCGTGCTCGATATCAGCGAGATGCTCTCTCTTGAGCCCAAGCGCAGCAAGATTGCGTTTACTTTAGTGGAGTTCGATGAGAATCACAAAGCCACTGTTCGTGTGAAGCACTACGCCGATGCGACGGACTTTAAGCTGGTATGCTGGGACATTCTCTACGGCAATTTTGAGGAATGGACAGACTACAAAGGGACTGTCTATGATGATGGTATCCAGGCACGAACTTTAGCACTACGCAAAGACACCAAGTACCGCCAGCCCTTTGTTCTAAAAATAGACAATGGCCATGGCGAGGTGCTCACGGGCGGAGGCATAAAAATGGTCGAAGTGCGAGACTCCCTAACACTTCTGCTTCCCGAATTCGAGGCGCGTAAGCTGGCTCAGACCGTTCTCGACTATATCCGCGACTGGGAAACAGTCAATTTCCGTCGCCGACAAGAGGCCATGACAGTGGTGTTACCGGTACTTGACGCAGCGCAACCCGCACTGCCCAGCCTGGAGTGTGAGGCAGAGCTTCCCACGATAGAGGAGGCAGCTCCTGCACGAGGCCGCCGCCGCGTAGTGAAGGCAGCCTAAAGATCTAAGGCAGGGCGTACCGAAACTATAGGTATGGCCCTGCCACCAGTTGTTTCAGAAAATATCGAGCGCTTTTACGGGACGGATAGTATCTACCGCCCTTACACCTTCGCGGCAACGTTCTTTTTTTTCCTTTTCCTAAAACGCGACAGCCGCCGGGCAGGTGTGATTGGCTTTATGTGCACGATTGTAGCCTTCTACGTTGTTGGCTTTGTCGGAGATGCCTTTGTTCAGTTTGCCCCGCCCGTCCCACAGCCTGCGAAAGTGCGGCGCTAGCGCGAAAGTGCGGCGCTAGCGCACCAGCCCTAGCCCCGTCACCCGTTCTGGGGGCAGGTAACCTCGCAGAAGTAACGATCCCCCCTCGACATCCGCCCGCTCCACGCGGATCGGTGCCTTCAGCGCGGAGAAATCCACCACGGGATTGATGCGCTCCGCCACAAAATCTAAGACCGGCTTGGGAATGGGGACGATCAACAGGCGTGCTTTATCCGGCTCAAAGTCTAGCGCAGCACCACCGCTACGAGCCAGTAAACTTCCCTCAACCTGTACAGGAACGGTAGGATAGCCAAAAATCTCAGGCGTAATACGGACACTCACGCGCGAGCCGCGTAGCCCTATCTTCAGATCTGCCAGCTTGGGACGCCGGGTTCGAACCAGACGATCCAGTTCTTTCTCCTCGATCCGTGCAAAAAAGTGCGCCTCCCCCACACTCTTAAGGCTCTGGCTCCCTTTATCTACTTCGATTTCTGCGGCCTCGATGCGTAGTTCCGCCACAGTACACTCCGGCAGAAGATGGACTCCGCGCCCGATAATTGTCACGGTGCGAACTCGTCCTCGCATCAGTGCCCCAAGGCTTGCGGCTTTGACGCGGGCGCTGTAGCTCTGCGCAGCTCCAAGATACTCTGGCAGTAGTTCCTCCACCGCACGCTCGGCTTTCTTTTCACCAGGCCGCGCACAGCAGCACAAAAGTGCCAGCGCGAAACAAAGCGCGATACGTTTCATTCAGCCTCTGGAGTAGGCGGTGCCAGAATTCGAGGGAGGGCAATCGTGATCACAAGTGCGAGAACGGTAAGCCCTGCCGAAAAATAGTAGGGCATCGTTGGTCCGTAGGTTTTAAAGAGCCAGCCCGCCGTCAGTGGTCCGACCGTTCGTGCGAGTGCATCAAAAGACTGTTGTACCGACAGATTCAGCCCCTGCCCAAGGTTCGACTTGCGCGAGATCAGTGCCGAGATCGCCGGGCCCATCATTGAGCGGCCTGCAGAAAGGGGAATTGCGGGCAGGAACACCAGCCAGCCCCACTCTCGGGGCAATGTCAGGCCAATATAGCCAAGCACCAGAACCGCCATACCGACTCGAGCAACCGTCCCTTCACCTAACTTGCTCACCAAGCGGCCAATGAGACCTCCTTGAACAACGACTCCGATAACCCCGACAAACGCCATGATATAACCAAAGCGCTCCGGCAAGTTTTGGTCATTGGCGATCCCACGTGCTAGCAGAAAGAACCCGAAGGCTTGCTCAATAGCAGCAAATCCAAAGATCGAAATAAACGAGAGCAAGTAGAGCCCCACAGTGGGGCCACTTAAAACTTTGCGAAGTTGCTCACTTAACCCAGGGCGATCCGGGGCATTGAGGCGAGCACGCTCCTCCGCCGTCAGGGATTCGGGGAGCATCCGATAGGAAAAGGCGAAATTCAACAGAGCCATTCCCGCAGCCACAAATGCGGGCAAGGAAAGGCTGACTTTCCCCAAAATACCTCCAATCGCAGGTCCCATCATGAACCCAAGGCCGAAGCAGGCTCCGAGCAGCCCCAGCCCCTTCGCGCGGTTCTGGGGAGTCGTCACATCGGCGACATAGGCAAAGGCCACGCCAATGGATGCCGACGAGAGCACCCCAGCCAGTAGACGAGCCGCGAAGAGCATCGCGAGGCTCCCATTCGCCAGCCCAAAGAAGATATAGGCGACTCCCACTCCCAGCAAAGAGAGCAAGATCACAGGCCGCCTACCAGCCCGATCTGAGTAGCGCCCCCAGAAAGGCGCACAGATAAATTGGGCCAGGGAGTAAGAGGCCGCCAGAAGCCCTCCCGTAAAAGCAGCATTACCGTCGCTGTGGCCAACGGCTTGCTTGATATACAAAGGCAGGTTGGGTAAAATAATCCCAAACCCAAGCAGGTCAATAAAAACCGTCAGTGCCAATAACAAGATAGGGCGGAACACCGCCTTAAAACCATCGTCAGAGACTGTGGCATCGTGAGAGCGCTTTCGCATACCCACTGTTGTATCATGCTCTCCCTAACGTGATAATGGGAGCCGACAGGTTTTACAGGAGAGCGGTATACTTTTGTCAATGTATGAACTAGGAATTGATAAAAAAATTGCAAGACGAGCCTCGCTCCAGGGAATCATTTTTGGAGCCGTCGCGTTTTCCACCGTTGCCTTCTTTGTTCAGCCAATTATTGTTCCCGACGAGACGGCAGGGAAAGCAACTATCTTTCGCGGCCTCAAAAAAGGTGAGCAGAAATCCTTTGGGGTAGACCGCGGGACAACCAGTGTTCTCTTAGGGCTACTCGGTGGCATACTTGGCTTAAGCCTGAGTAAAGGGTTTGCCAGAGATACCCAGCGCCGCAAGGACCTGAAGGATCTTATTGAACAAGGAAAAAGAAATTCATGAAAAAGCCTGGTTTTCCCCTCTGGATTGTCGCACTGTTGATTTTATCAATCGGAAGCTTGGTCGCAGTCAGCGTGTTAAATAGTAAGAACGTTCAGACATTTAGCGATCATGACCACGATCACGATGGTAAACCTGACCATGCTGAGGGTGCACACTAAACAAATACCTTGAGTGCGGCGATATAATAGGCACCATGCGCTATGCCCCCCCAAAAGGCACCTATGATATCCTCCCCCCGGCCCCGGGCCGGTCAGCCGTTCAAGATTCTGAAAAATGGCAGTGGCTTGAGGCAACTTTCCGGGATCTCTGCCGCCTCCACGGCTATGCTGAGATCCGTACTCCGATCTTTGAGTCGCACGAGCTTATCCACCGCTCTGTGGGGGAAGGCACCGATATTGTCGCTAAAGAGACGTTTGATTTCGAGACCAAGGGTGGCGATAGCCTGACTCTCCGCCCGGAAGGCACTGCGGGCGTCATGCGGGCCTACGTCACCAATCGTCTGTATATCGAGCGCCCTGTGGGCAAGCTTTTCTATATCGGCCCGAACTTTCGCTACGAGCGTCCCCAGAAAGGCCGCTACCGACAGCACCACCAGGCGGGTGCGGAGCTGCTTGGCGCGGCGGGTCCTGAGGCCGATGCCGAGGTGATCGCGCTGGCTTGTGCGTTCTACGTGCGGCTCGGGCTCCGCGATATGAAAGTCAAGCTTAATACCGTCGGCACCCCCGAGAGCCGGGCGGCCTATGTGGTTGCGCTGCGTGCCTGGGCGGAGCCGCTGCTGCCTCAGATGAGCGCGGACAACCGCCGTCGCTACGAGCAAAATGCGCTACGGATGCTGGACTCCAAAGAACCACAGGATCTGGAGCTTCTTTCCAGCGCTCCAGTGCTCAGCGATTATCTTGATGAGGCCAGCCAAGCACACTTCGCCGCTGTCAAGAGCTATTTGGAAGCGATGGGCCTGGCCTACGACGAAGACCCGCGCCTGGTGCGTGGTTTCGATTACTACACGCACACGGTCTTTGAGATCCAATCCACTGTTTTGGGCGACAAAGCTCTGGGGGGTGGCGGACGCTACAATGGCCTGATCGAGGCCGTTGGTGGGCCGTCCACACCCGGCATTGGTTTTGGCCTAGGACTGGAGCGGGTGTTGCTGGCTCTCGAAGAAACCGGCGCGGCTCTGCCAGAAGCCGTGGGCCTAGATGCCTTTCTGTGCCCGCTTGGTGAGGCAGCGCGCGCGGCCTGCGTCCCGCTGCTGGCCACGCTTCGTCGTTCACAAATCGCCTGCGACATGGACTACACGGGCCGACGAATGAAGGTGATGCTAGAGCAAGCCGATCAGTGTGGCGCGCGCTTTGCCGTGATCCTGGGCGACGATGAGCTGGCTCAGGGGGTGGCGACGGTTCGCGACATGGCCACCAAGACCCAGCAAAGTGTCGCGCTAGAGGCGCTGGCAACCTGCCTCTCTAAAATCTCTGGGTAAGAACCAAAGATCAAGGGAGTATGACTGCTCTCTCAGACGACAAATTAGGGTTGTTGCTCGCTCGCCTTCTGGCAGCAACCCGCTCGTTTGCGTATGTTGCCGAGCGTGACCCCGAAACCGGTTTGCTCACCCACTTTGAAATTGCCCAGCCCGAGCGTGCGCAAGCGCTCCTACCACTCAGTCTGGAAACCTCCTACGGCGCTGCCTTTCACGCCGCCATTCTCCCTGACGATCTCCAAGCCCGCCATGCGACGTTCCGGCATAGAGATGTGCGTTTTCAGAACCGCTTCCGGTGCCGAGATCAGCGAGGAATCGTCCATACAATCCACGAGGAAGCCAGTGCGGAGGGCAACCAAGTGATCGGGATACTCTCGATTCTGCCTTCGGCTGAGACCATCGTGTTTCCCACACCAGAGCCCGCTCCGACAAGTAACCCGCGCTTGCTCCGTCGCCGAATCAGTAATATCACCGCCGCAGATATTGAGAGTGCTTTAGCGCAGAACCAGTTCACCCTGGCCTACCAGTTCCAGGTGATCCCCACTCAGCACCGCCTGGTCAGTGCGGAGGTTTTTCTGCGCTGGCGCCACCCCCAGCAAGGGCTTCTCTTCCCGGCAAAGTTTCTCTCCGTGGCGGAAGAGGCAAATCTCATGGGAGCAGTCGGGCACTGGACTGCGAGCGCAGCGGCGGCACAACAGGCACTCTGGGCCACCGCCGATGTCCACTTGCCGCTCGCTCTCAACCTCTCCACCCGCCAGCTCCTCGACCCTCAGTTTGCCCAGAGCCTGCCTGATGCAACTCTCTTACTAGAGTTCCCCGAGTCCGCGCTGACCCATCCCACTTCTCTTAAGCCGGGCCTGCGTGCGCTGGCCGAGCGCGGTTTTCACATTGGCATAGATAACGCCGGGCTAGAACCGCTTGATAGTGCCCAGCTGGCATCCCTCCCTTTGGGCTATCTAAAACTCGCTCGCTCGCTCGTCCAGGACTTGGAAGCCCCCGAGAGTTCCCAAAAAGCCCATCGTCTGCTGGAGCTCGGGCGTGCCTGCAAGCTAACGGTCATCGCGGATGGCGTTGAGACTCCGCAGCAAGCGCAGTGGCTCCAGAAGGAAGGCTGCCAGCTCCAGCAAGGGTATCTCTACTCGCGCCCGCTTGCTGCCGAAGCACTCGACGAAATCCTCCGCTCCGGCAGCTACCGCCTCCCCGAGTCACCGTACAAGAAAGCGGCATAATCTCCCCCCAACCTCTCTTATTCTAGTGCGCTGGATGTCCTCCCAGGGCGACGTAGTGTGTTCCGTCGGCTGCGCAGGCTCGGCTGAGCCAGCTCTTTATCCAGGCTGATCACAATATCTTGACGAGGATCTCCCCCATTATCTTTTTCGTCCACCCCGACACTGTAGAGAAGTGCGCTCTTCCAGAGAAATGGCTTCCCCGAAAACGGATCGGTCAGGGGAGTGCCGATCGGTAGATCCTCCAGTCGTGCGGGGCGCTTACCGTGTTTTTGTTCGTAGGTCTCCACCGCCAGAGCTACCCACCGCATCTGATAGGAAAGCTGCGCCATGACAAACTGCGCGGCAATCCCACTGTAGCGCTGGGGAAACCAATACCCGGCGTAGGCCTTGCCGCGCTTGTCTTCGTCCGCGTCCAATTGCTTCAGCGCCTGGTACTGAGCCCACAAATCGTCGTCTGGGAGGGGTTCCAGCACGCGCTTTACCTCCTGCCAGTAGCGCAGGTTGATTACCTCGGACGCGTCGGCGTAGAGCTTCCAGCCCAGCCGATGATCTAGCCGATCCAGCTCCCGCCAGAGAGGATTGTAGTCTAAAAAAGGCTCGTCTTCTGGCTTATAAACCTTGCGACGGCTACGCTGGGAATCGGTCTGCTCTTTGACACACTGAAGCTGCCACATCTGCTTGAGAATGCCCGAGGGAACACTCCACTCCGTCCAGAGTCGTTCGGCTTCGGCGCGTCTTTCGGGCTGAGTGTGTACCATTCGAAACAGAGCACGTGCAGCAAGATCTGTATGGTAGGCACGGCTGTACCAGACTAAGAGGCCGGACTCCTCGGTGAGGTGGCGGGTAAACTGCTGCACCAACGGAATCGCCGCCGTATTATCGCGTGCATAGACCTGAAGGAGCTGTGCCAGACGGTCAGCAGCGAGCAGGATCTCCCGCCGCCGCTTCCACTCCTCCTCGGTGAGCTTCCCGTGCCAGCCAAAATCACAGTGGGCACGCTGCGCCCCCTCCTTTAGCTTTTTCAGTGCGGGAGCTGCCGCTTTCAGAAGCGCTCCAATCCGCTCGGCATCGCTGTCGCTGATCTCTGTGGTGGGTACGTGTAACCGCTGGAGTGCCCGGCGATCTTCAGTCGTCCAATCCGGCAACAGGTTCACTGCCTCTCGGTAGAGAGGTGCCGCGTTGTCTTTCTCGGCAAGCTGTGGTCGCTTTGGCAGCTCGGCAAATGATAGGGGGAGCCCCGCCGCTCGCGCTTTCCGCCGCTCCTGCACCAGGGTCAGCGCCAGCTTCGGCAGGCGGCTATCGCGCTCGCCCAGGAGCCACAGAATCCAGCCCCCGCCTGCCAGAAGCGTCAGTCCTGCGGTAAGAAGTACCGCTCTACCCCACTTTTTGGCCCGCGACATAGACTTGCTCCGCTTTCAAGGCGATAAGGTTTTCGGCTGTGGGCGCGTCCGAAAGTACGACGAAATCGGCGAGGTAGCCCGGTGCGATCCTGCCAAGATACTGATCGTTATGAAGCGCGTAGTGGCTCCCGACCGTGTAGCCGTAGAGCGCATCGTCCACGGAGAGGCCGCCCTCAGGACTCCAGGGATGGCGGTTGACGGCGGCATGGAGGCATAAAAACGCGTCGAGGGTCTCTACAGGGCAGTCCGAGCCCAGCGCGAGTGGGATTCCGGCGGCGCGCATCGCCTCAAACGGGTAGGCCTGTTTCGCACGCTCGTCCCCCACTCGCTCGCCCGTCCAGGTGTCCGATGTCACAAACTGTGGCTGGATGGCGGCGATAATTTTCTGCTTCGCCATGCGCTCTAACAAGTCCGGCGGCAAGAGAGAAACATGCTCGATTCGGTGGCGATGGAACGTGTTGTCTTGCTCGCTCTGGCTCAGCGCAAACTCAATTGCCTCTAGGCTCTCGCGCACCGCCTGATCCCCGATGGCATGAATCACGATCTGGAAGCCTTTGGCCTGAAGCTCCGCGCAGCGTGCTTTCAGCACTTCGGGGTCGTAGATACGCGTGCCGCACTCTCCCGTGGCGTCGTAGGGTTCGGCCATGAGGGCGGTGTAGGCTCCGAGCGAACCATCGGAGAAAAACTTTGCGCCGCCCAATTTTAGCCACGCATCGCCAAACGTCGTGCCGATTCCGTGGGCATGGAGCGTGTCGCAGCTTGTTTGCGGCGGCATCCCCGTCACGCGAATCGGGAGCTGGCCTCGGCGATGCAGCCGGGTATAGGCTCCCAGCTGCTCCGGTGTGTCGAGCAATGTCCCGATGCTCGTGATCCCCGTCTTCAGTGCGACGGCACAAGCCCGTAGGACGGCGTTTTCTCCCTCGGTTTCGGTGAGAGGCGGCACAAGCGTGTAGAAGGGCGTTATCGCGGTCTCGGTGTAGAGCCCTGATTCGGGGTCTCCAGCGGTGCGCTCGGCCTCTGTGACAAGCGCGAGTGCTGCCGAGTTCACCACCATCGCATGGCCACAGACGCGCGTGACAAATAACGGTCGAGTCGGAGAAATTGCATCCAGCTCCGCGCGGGTCGGAAAGCGTTTTTCATGGAGCTTGCTCTGATCAAAGCCTCGTGCCAGCAGAAAGGGGCCGTCGTAGTGCGCAGCATGATCCGCAAGTCGCGAGAGAAGCTCCTCCAGCGAGGCACTTCCCATCAGATTCGCCGTGCGTAGCAGACCCGCGCCGAACATAAACAGGTGCAAGTGCGAGTCGCAAAAGCCCGGCACAACCGTCTTTCCCGCGAGGTCTACGGCAGGCGCATCGGTGCCCGCAAAGGCTTGCGCGTCGGCAGTGCTCCCAACAAAGACAAACTTCCCGTCGGCGATCACAAAAGCCTCGGCTCGGTCAGTGGGCGTGATCATTGTGCGAACCGATGCATTACAAAAAACGGTCATGTAAGAATTGTACCTAGCGGCGTGCTTAGCGCGTAATTTTTAACTGACCAGCGCCACAATCTAGCGCAGTCATGGCTCCTACTGGGAGCGTGAAGCGGCGGGGAATATGGCCGTAGACGAAGCCTGAGACAACAGCGACGTGCGCTGGGGCGGCTTCGAGGGCGAGCCGTGGGACACCGCGTGCAAGAATCTCGTCGCGCTCGTCCTTGAAGCCATTGAAGGAGCCTATCAGAATGCCGCTGAGCTTTTCAAGCACTCCCGTGAGCCGAAGCTGATTGAGCGCGCGATCCACGGCGTAGAGCTCCTCATAGACATCTTCGATGAGAAGCAGTGCGCCCGTAAAATCCGGCACATACGGCGTGGCGAGCAGCGACTCCAGCAGGCTCAGGCAGACGGGAAAGAGCGGCCCCGTGAGGCAGCTATCGCCACGGTGCACGGTGAGCGGCGCGTCATCGGGCTGCGTGAAGACAAAACTCTCCTGCGCGACGGCCTGGAAGAAGCTCGCTTCCGAGAAAGGGTCGAGCGTGTCCTCCCCGAAGCCATCACCCGCCGTTGCCATGATGCCGGAGAAGGAAATAACTCCCCGGCTCGCCAGGGCAAGATTCAGTGCCGTGATATCCGAGTACCCGACCAGCGGCTTGGGATCGGCGCGAAAGGCGGCGTAGTCAATGCCCTCTAAAAGCTTACCCGCACCGTAGCCGCCGCGTGCCGTCAGAATCAGATCAATATCGGTGTCGCGTATCAGGCCGTTGAGGTCGCTGAGGCGCTGCGCTTCCGTTCCCGCAAGATAGTCACAGTCCGGGTGCTGGGCAGTGGCATTCGGGGCAATCACAACAGAATAACCACGCCGATGAAGCGCTTCAGCGCCGCGCTCCACCGCGCCCGCCGGGGACGCGCCCGCGGGCGAGCAGAGACCGATGGTGCCACCGGGGCGGAGAGGACGGGGCCAGATCATAGAGGAATTGTACCAAGTTTTGCCGAAACGCCCCCCATGCAACTTGGCGAAAGAAACTGGACAGAGATAGGCGATTTAACGGGGCGGGTCGTGGTCTGCCCGGTTGGCGCACTGGAGCAGCACGGACACCACTTGCCTCTTCTCACCGATGCCCTGATTGGCGGCGAGATCGCGCGGCGTGTGGAGGCGGCAACCGAGGACTGCGCACTCTTTACCCCGATGCTCTGGATGGGCGCGAGCCACCACCATTTGAGCTTCCCAGGCACCATCAGCCTCTCGCAAGCGACCTACCGTGCCGTGATCGAGGACATGGCCGAGAGCCTGATCGCGGCGGGCTTCCGCAAGCTCTTTTTTCTGAACTCCCACGCGGGTAATATCGTTCCCGCCCAGTCGGCGCTTCTGGACGTGCAGCTACGCCACCGTAAAGCGCTGCCCGAGATCTTTGTCTGTGTGGGGTCCTGGTTTGAGATCGCACTACCTGAGCTGGCGGCGCTCGGACTGGTGCAGAAAAAAGTGATTCATGCCTGCGAGTGGGAGACCAGCGTGATCCAAGTGACGCACCCGGAGCTGGTCAAAGACCCTCGCCCGGCGGCACGTCGCGATATTGGTTCTGAGTTCTGGAGCCCGGATCATATCAAGAATAACCGTCTGGCCGTACTTCGGACAATGGAGCAAGGCAGCGAGACGGGGGCCTTTGGCTTCCCCGACGAAGCGACGCCGCAGAAAGGCGAGCTTCTTATCCAGACGGCAACCGATGTCATCGTCCGTTTTGTGAAAGAGTTTTCAGGCTGGCCCAACCTCGTTTAGAGGCAATTCGAAAATATATTTTCACCGTTTTGTTAGATTCGCCCCTTCTCACCCGTTTTACAAACGAATCTAAAACAAAAGGTGAGAAGAAAAATGCTAGCAGTAGTTGAGTCGGCAGCGATTTTTGGGGTGGACGCCTACGGCGTGCGTGCGGAGGTCAATGTCTCGGGCACCGTTCCGAGCTTTACCATTGTCGGGCTACCCGATGCGGCGGTTCAGGAGAGTCGGGAGCGGGTACGCGCCGCGATTCGTAACAGCGGCCTGCGCTTCCCGTATGAGAAGCGCATCATCGTCAACCTCGCTCCGGCAGATATTCGAAAGGCGGGGCCCGCATTCGATCTGCCCATCGCCATCGGCCTGCTCGTGGCAACCGAGCAGCTTGCCCCGGAGCAGATTCTGGAGACTGTGTTTATTGGAGAGCTGGGTCTGGATGGAGCGGTGCGGCCCGTTTCTGGAATCTTGCCCCTGGCGCTCTGGGCACGACAGAGCGGGCGCAAGCGGCTAATCGTCCCCGAAGCAAATACCCGTGAGGCGGCAATTGTAGGTGAGGTGGATGTTTTTGGCGTGACCTCGCTGGCACAGGTGCTGGAAATCCTCAATGAGCCCAAGTTCTTTGTTCCTGTTCGGGAAGATCCTCAGAAAATTTTGGCGCACCGTGCCAGCAGCGATGTGGATTTTTCAGACGTCAAAGGCCAGGCGCAGGTGAAGCGCGCCCTAGAGGTGGCGGCGGCGGGTGGGCACAATGTTCTTTTGCTGGGCTCACCGGGGGCGGGTAAGACCATGCTGGCGCGGCGGCTCCCGACAATTTTGCCCGCGCTCTCGGTGGAGGAGGCGCTAGAGGTCACCAAACTTTACTCGGTGTCCGGCAAGCTTGCCAGCGGTGCCGCACTCGTGACGGAGCGCCCGTTCCGTTCCCCCCACCACACGATCTCCAACGCGGGGCTCACGGGCGGAGGCAGTATCCCCCGCCCTGGGGAAGTCTCACTGGCGCACTTTGGCGTTTTGTTTCTGGACGAGCTCCCCGAATTCAACCGCGATGTGCTGGAAGTGATGCGTCAGCCGCTCGAAGACGGTCACGTGACAATTGCCCGCGCTGCGGCCTCGCTGACCTACCCGGCGCGTTTCACTCTGGTGGCGGCAATGAACCCGTGTCCTTGTGGCTTCTTTGGTGACTCCGTCCGCGCTTGTTCCTGCTCCCAGCAAACGGTCGCGAAGTATCTTAGCCGTGTCTCGGGTCCACTTTTAGACCGGATAGACATCCATATCGAAGTCCCGCGCCTTCCCCATGACGAACTCACGGCACCGCCTGCTGGGGAGACCTCGGCGGCGATTCGCACGCGTGTGGAAAGAGCGAGAGAGACCCAGCGCCAGCGGTTCGCCCGGGAGCTAGAACGCCCGCCCGTAAGTCCGACCACACCTGAGGAAAAAGTGTCGGCTTGGTCACCCCGTGCCAGTATTTTTTGCAACGCGCACATGAGCTCTCGCCAGCTCCAGCGTCACTGCACTATGGAACCAGAGGCAAAATCGCTTCTCGGCGCAGCGATCACGGCCATGCAGCTCTCGGCACGCGCCTACGACCGTATCTTGAAAGTTGCCCGGACGATCGCGGATCTCGTGGATTCAGAGAGTATTGGCGTGGCCCATATTGCGGAGGCGGTGCAGTACCGGACACTGGATCGCAAGTTCTGGCGTTAGTTTTCAAACGCCTGTGGCTTACCCTGCTGCCCTGCTTGCCGTCGCAGCTCCCCCACTTCGGCTCGGAGAGCGGCAAGCTCGCTGCCCTGCGCTCGCACCAGGGCGAGTAGCTCATCGAGCTGGCTCTCCGTGTTTCGTCGCTGGCCTCTCTCTTTGGGGGTGACACGTCTTGCCAGCTCACTGCGAATCTGCTCCGAGGGCATTCCCGCTTTCTTCCAGCCGACAACCTGCCGCAGTAGCTCCTGGGTCGTTTCGGGGTAGCGGCGGCGTTTCCCTTCCCCAATCGCGGGCAGAAACGCCTCAAACTCATCTCGCCAGACTCGCAGAGTGCTTTCTGGTAATTCGCATTGTCGTGCGATTTCGCGCATTGTCATGCTATGATTATAGCATATCAATACGATTTTGCGCAAATTAAACAAGCGAGCATTAAGTGTCCGTAAATTTATCTTTACGGACACAACTCTCAAATGGTAAATTGGTGACAAAGGAGCGACTCTTTTCCCATGCCTATCGCTGGAAAGCGAACGGAAGCTAGTAAATCAAAGCGCCTGTCCACTCCGTATGACTACGCCATTATCGGCGGGGGAATCGTTGGTCTTGCCACCGCCTACCAGCTTGGCCAGACATACCCCAAAGCCCGCCTTCTGCTGATCGAAAAAGAGAGTGACTGGGCCGCGCACCAGACGGGTCATAACAGCGGTGTGATCCACTCGGGTATTTACTACAAGCCCGGGAGCGCCAAGACACGCATGGCGGTCGCAGGGGCGCGGAGCATGGTCGCATTTTGCGAAGCACACGGAGTTACACATGAGCTCTGTGGGAAAGTCATTGTCGCCGCTCACCCCGACGAACTACCGCGCCTGGAGGCTCTAGAGCAGCGCGCTGCGGCAAACGGCATCCTCGCTCGTCGGCTGACTCCTAAGCAGCTTCAAGAGCACGAGCCCCATGTTCGGGGAGTCGCGGCGCTTCATGTACCCAGCACAGGAATCATTGACTACAAGCAGGTAGCTCAGACACTCGCCCGCCTTGGCACCGAGCAGGGTGCGGAGCTACGACTACAGACCAAGCTACTGGGCATCGTCAAGAAAGGCGATTCCGTCACACTTCAGACGACGCAGGGAGACTTTCCAGCGCGTTTTCTGATCAACTGTGGCGGTCTCTACAGCGACCGTATCGCGGCCCTGGGCGGCGTTTCCCCACGTGCCAAGATTATTCCCTTTCGCGGCGAGTACTACGAGCTGATCCCGGAGCGCCGCTCGCTCGTGCGGGGGCTGATCTACCCCGTCCCAAACCCGAGCTTCCCGTTTCTGGGACGTGGCTACGCCGCCGAGACGGGTTTTCAGATGGAGCCGCGCACGAAGCCAGCACAAAAAAGTATTTCCTATGCCCTCGTAAAATTATCTAAACTTCTTTTGTCGCCCCCCTTGACGATTTTTAAGAGCATAAGATACACTCGTTTTGTCGAGGGCAATTGTGTTCTCACCGATCACAAAACACAAAAGGTCTAGTTGGAGTGCCGGACGGGCAATAGTGCCCAACTCTTTCGGGGAAAACCCAACTCCCTTGTGTTAATTACAACAGTTTGAGGATAATCATATGAAAACTTTTTTAGTCATCACTGGTGTTTTTAGTATTTTTCTTTGTTCCACACAATCTCGTGCAGATTGGACAGGTTCAGCAGGAACCATAAATGTTTGGCCTCAAGACCCTAATGACAGAGTATCTTTCAATCCAGGTTCTACAGCGACTTGTGTTCCAGATTCTAATGACATTTTTAATAAATTTGGAGTTGTAGTAAATACGAATACCACAGGGGGACGGCAGACTTCTCCTTTTTGGCAAGGTAATATTTCCGCAAGTGCTCAAGCTAGAGTAACGAGGACTCTTTACTACGTAGGTCCGGGCAATGGAACATAATGTATGATTGCAGCCTTTGGAGGCTGCCAGGGTAGTATTGGGACAGCATCAGGGATACGTACAGCCGCCGCTAACGGTGCATGTGAATACCCTGATACGTCTAATTCACTCTGGGATATTTTTGGGGATAGTCTTCATTCTTCATACTCTTTGCCAACAACTAGTTTTGATCAGAACTATTACTTCACAGGTCTAGGATCAGTTTATGCCTACTCAAACGGAGTAACAAATCAAGAAGGTCTACCGGTTGCCAGTATTACTATTATAGCGTGGGGAAAATCTACCGCAGGTGTCAGTATAGGAGCGACATCAAATACATCAGTGAACACAAGTTTATCAATTGCAGGATTTTAGAATAGAATATAACTATATCTCCATATTAAGTAAGCCTTCAAAGGGAAATAATAAGATGCAAGAAAACAGGATAACCATCACTAGTTCTATAATTAATGATTTTGAAAAATTATCTTCATTTGTTTCAGAAAAATTTAAAATCTGTATTATAACCGAAGGTTACCCCTTCGATAGCAAGCTATTATCTCAAAAATCAATTAAAAATTCAATTTCAGTCAATTTAAGAGAATCTTTATTTTTGATATCAAGATTATATGATCTTAAATTATTGCTCAATAGCGATAATAAATTTATTTATAATAATGTTTTTATTTTTCTTAAAAATTATACTAACCCTAAAGATTTTCCATGCGTAAGTTACTCAGAATGTTTATTTTTCCTTAAAAAATCCTGCGATACTTTAGCATTATTAGGTGGCAGGTCAAACGTTACTGACTCAGATAATATTATTCGAGTAGTAGGTAAAATGGTCACGTTATTACCCGGACAGTTCAATATAGATATACCTATTAATAAATTAAATTCACAACAAAAGAAATGCCTTCAAGAATGCGCTTTCCATTTATATATTCAAGAAATTTACAATAAAGCATTATACAATTATTCAATTTTACAAAAAATCCATCAATATAATATCTTATATGATGGATCAGATTATTTTATTGAGTCTATTTTCGGAAAAAAAGAGAAATTTCTATTTTTGCCTTCTGATAAAAATATTAATACGTCAAAAATTCATGAAACTAAATTTGCTCGTATCCCTGAATCTAAAGTAAATTTAGGGCAAATATTTTCAGAGGTAAAAAAATATAAATGTAATCTGAATGAAGATATGTATCATAAGCCCATCGGTATTTTCGGAAAAGAAAACATTTCTGAAGATCGCTTAGTACGCTGTATTTGTATCGCATATGGATTAAATCAAAGAAATATTTTATCCCAAATAAATATTGAACCAAAGTCTTTAGGAGATGCTCCTAACCTAGAAAATATATTCAATTTTTTACAGATGAATATACCAACTCCTTTACAGAATTCTTTTGATATATCAATACCATTAAGAAATATCAGACAAAAAATTCGCGAGGGCAGAAACTCACCTACCGCATCATATGACTCCATATCCGAAAACGATTCAAAAGAAACCAACCTTTTGAAATCTGAATACGAAAGACAACAAGAACACTCTAAATACATTCGAGCAATATTATCTAAATATAAAAAAATTAAAAAATCGAACATTTTACACATTATAGTCTTCGTCAAAAACATTGATTGATCGCTGGAGTGACCCGTTCCTCAGTATATTATGTGGAGAATTTTTATGGCGCTGGTGGAGAGCCGTCGAGA
>NZ_JAYVPL010000086.1:0-22185 GCF_043757465.1 Armatimonas sp. | reverse complement strand
TTGTCGAGTGGACTGGCAGTTTCGCACTGCAGATGCGCGACTAAAGTTGAAAAGACTCTATCCAATCATCCATGCAAACTAACGAAGTGCGGCACTAGAGAAGGTCTGTCGTCTTGGAATGATTCATCCGGGCGCGCTCCCTGGGTTTGATGAGGCTTTGAAGAATAAAAACGGGTTTGCGGCTCCAATGAACGGGTTTACGGCTCCAAAGGAGGCCCAGGCTGTTGTAAGCTAGGGGGCGTTTAGTGCCGATCCTAGCTTCGAGGTGGGAGAGATTCTGCTTTGGGATGGCCGCCAACATCTACGATTTTGGCGAAGGTATTGAACAAAACAGTTGATATATTTGATACACTAGGCGTAGAGTGGCAAAATCAAAACAACCTTTTGAGGAAGATCTCAAAGAGCTGCGCCGCACTCTTCTGGAGATGGGAGTCGCCGCCGAGGAGATGGTGGGAGATTCCGTAACGGCACTGATACGCCAGAACACGGATATCGCCGATGCCGTGATCGCACGCGATGCCCTTGTGGATCGCCTGGAGCGCGATGTCGAAGCAAGCTGTCTACGTCTTCTGGCCAACAAGTCGGCATCGGGCAGCGAGCTGCGTCATATCACGGCCTCCTTACGTGTGGCCATTGACCTGGAACGGATCGCGGATCACGCCGTAGATATAGCCGAGACAACAAAACGCCTGGGAGCAGAAGCGATCTACAAACCACTTGTCGATATTCCTCATTTTTCGGAAATCGCACAGACCATGCTCCGCATGACTTTGGATGCCTTTGTCCGGCGAGATCGCAAGCAGGCTCCTGAGCTAATCGCAGCCGATGATGAGGCGGATGCACTCTACAAACACATGCGATTTGAGCTGAAGACAATTCTTGAAACCGATCCACACTCCGTTGCTCAGGCGATCTCGCTACTCTTTGTGGCACACTACCTGGAGCGGATCTGCGATCACTGCACCAATATCGCCGAGCAGGTAGGGGCTGCCTCATGACCGATTCAACTGCCAATTCCACTGCTGACCCCACTGAGGAACTCATTGAGACTTTCCTCGAAGGAGCCCCACGTGCGGAGACTTGGGGGGCACTGCGCCATGCCCTAGAGCTACGTCTGGAAGCTGCGCAGTCGGAAAAAGAGATCCAGACCTTGCACCAGCAGATCGCAGCGCTCGCTCAGGAAGAAGCGATCACGCGCTTTGTCGAGGACTCAATTCGTGTCACAGCCGTGCGACCGCGTGGAGGCGAGTTCGCCTTCGATGACGACGAATTCGGAGACTAGCTCCTAAACCCAGTGGTTTTGCGGTATAACCAGGCATGCGTTGCTTGAAGGGGATCTTTTTCGACCTTGACGACACACTGATCAGCACAAGCGTGGCGATGCACGCCGCGCTGCTCGCAACCCTACCTCTGCTGCCCAATCAGAATATCCAAACCCTCGCCGCCGCCCTCGCCGACTCCTACCAGGCACTCTGGGGCTACGGCACTCCCGGCTATGCCTCTCTCAAAACAATCCTAACACCCGAACTACGCTGCCTACTCACCAATGAGGCTCTAAGCCGCCTAGGGATCCAGGATGAGGATTTAACACGGGCTATGATGGCGTGTTATGCCCAGGCGGAGAGAGTGGCCTTGCAGCCGCTGCCCGGTGTACAAGAGACGCTCGAAAAACTACAGCCCCACTTTCAACTGGGGGTTATTACCAATGGCCCCTCACATATACAGCGAGAAAAACTTGCTCAGGTCGGGCTGGCGACCTACTTCAGCGTAGTTATCGCGGACGCTGACTTTGGGGCTCCTAAACCCGATCCACACCTCTTCGCGTATGCCGCGCAGCAGCTCGGGTTGCGCTCTTGTGAACTTATGTTTGTTGGTGATTCCCCGAGTGCAGATGTCGCAGGGGCGAACACATCGGGCTGGATCAGCGTCTATTTAGGTAAGGAGACCTGTCTTGAGGCAACTTTTTCCATCTGCCGATTCGAGGAGCTACTCCAGCTCCCTCCTCTTCAGGAAACAAAAAGACCTTGCATTCCTACACAAGGTCGCCGATACTAGAGATTAAAGTAATGTTAGTACGCCCAAGTCTGTTGGAGCTTCTTGCTCCACGTCTCTGGACACCGGATCAGGGACCGGCGGGCTTGATCGTGCTTCCTCCACCACGAAGACTGGCTCTCGTGGTAGAAGGGCAGCTCGTTAGGGTGGGAGAAAATCGGAGCACAAGAGAGGCTTCGGAGCAAAGAGAGCAGTCTCAAGCAACACCAGGAGGGTTAGTCATTGTGAGCAGTTCACGAAAACGGGAGCCTGCCCGCACGATCGGACATCCAGATCTTGCATCCGGAGCCAGTGTCCAACGCGGCGATGTCCTCTATGTCTCCATTGCGGAGGCGGTCTACCGAGAGTCGCGGGGAGAGGCAGTGGAGCTCCACTTCGAGTCCACGGAGGAAGACAACGACGCTCTGCGGGAGCTCCGTGTGCGGGCGCGCAACCGCTGGGAGAACGACCGCCTACCCGATGGCTGGACGCGCCCCCTGCCCCTGCCCGCGCCCTCCCCCAAGAAAACGGGGCTCCCTGAGGAGCTACGCGCTCTTGCAGAAGAGTGGAATAGCCGTCAGAAGCCCCACGCAGAAAACATAGTAAACACGGAAATCGAAGACGAAGATTAAAGATCAGGGTGCTTCTGCAAGGCGCAGACGTCCCGTTAGCTCCGTAGGAACAATCCCCTCGAAAGGCCGACGAACTTTCCCGTTGCGCTTAAGCTCTCCGACGATCTGCATGGCTGTTTTGATTGGGATCGCGAAGCCGATATTCTGCGCACCGGAGCGCACCTGCGAGAACTTGATCCCGACCGTAGAACCAGTCCTCACGGCTATCAAACACCGTCCGGCTCTGGCGTGCCGTCGTGTCAATCGCCAACACAGAGGGGGCCGCAATCCGAGCCGCCTGCACAATCGGCTCTTTCTCAGCAGAGTAAAAAACAAAGTTCCCTAAAGTCAGCCACGGTGAAAGAAATCACGCGTCAGAGACGTCTAAGAAACAAATCACCATGTTGGCTGAGCTTCTTACCCGCCGTCGAGCGGCCCGCCCGGATCTGAAGAGTGTCTTTGATGCCCACAAAGACCGAGTCTTCACTGTGGCGCTCGTCTGCCTGAACGGGGATCATGCGGCAGCAGAGGATGCGGCTCAGGAGGTCTTTGTGCGGCTCGCAGGACGGCTGGGGCAGTTTCGCGGTGAAGCAAAGCTCTCCACCTGGCTGCACCGGGTAACGGTGAATATCTGCCGTGATGAGCAGCGCCGCCGCCAGCGCGCCCAGAGGCTTACCGTAGATACCGTAGAGCAACAGCCAGAAGTAGCCCCATCAGTGGACTTTCTTTCTCGCCGGGAGCTCCATGTGGCCATTGAGACCCTACCAGAGAACCTGCGCGCACCGGTCTTACTGCGTTACTTTGAAGGGTTGAGCTACGAGGAGATCGCGACAGTGCTTGACTGCCCGCAAGGAACCGTCGCCACACGGCTGCACCGGGGCCTCAAACGCCTCGCGATATATCTGGGGGAGGAGGAGATCGCACCATGAACGATAATTTGCCCGAGACATCCCTTAGCAAACGTTTGCTGGAAGACGCGGCGCAAATCACCCCCGCACCCTCAGGGCTCTGGGAACGTGTGGAAAACAAACGAAGCAAAAAGCCGTTTCCGACGCGTATTTTTGGCCTGGCTCTGGTCACAGGTGCCCTCGTGCTCGGACTGACTCTACTTTTGCGCCCTAAGGCTAAGACAGTGCTCTCGGACTGGCGTTTGGATAACCGTGCGGTGGCTATTGGGGAGACACTGGAGGCTGCACGCAGCGCACTCACACTGGCCGCACCGGGGATAGGGACGCTGCAGCTCGCTCCTGGGAGCCGCGCCCGCATTCTGGAGAGTCGGCCCGGTCGGCAGCGGGTTGGTCTCGAATCGGGCAGCCTCAGAGCGAAAGTCACCGCTCCTCCCCGGCTCTTTGTCGTCGAAACGCCGTCGGCGACGGCGACCGATCTGGGCTGTGAGTACTCCCTCACCATCGTCAATGAGGAGCGCGGGCTTGGCATTTTTCGCCATCGCAGTGGCTCGATTCTTACCGTGACATCCGGGTATGTGGAGATGGTAGATCAAAAAAAGCGGACGGTTCTTGTGCCTGCGGGTGCCAGTGTCCAGGTCATGCCCGATGGTCACCAGGGCCTTCCCTGGTACGGAGACAACCCTCAGCCTGTCGCCGACTACGACGCCACGGGAAAACTGGCTCCCCTGCTCGCGGCGCTCAAAGAGCCTGCCGACACCCTGACGCTCTTTCATTTGTTGCCACGGGTCACGGGCGCGGAGCGCAGCGCCGTGCTGGACAAGCTCCTCACCTTCACGACGCTCCCAGGAAGCGTCACCCGCGAGCAGGTGCTCGCTCTCGACTCTAAAGCTCTGGCGACCTGGCGCGAGGAGCTCAAGCTGCTGTGGGGCGGTGCCGCACAGCTCGGGATCTAGGAGGAAAAAACTTGCAGAAGCCATTTATCGTGCACGAGTGGGGGACTTTTCTGGCAATCGCCGGATCGCATGGAGTGACACTAGAGGGAATGTCGCACGAGGAGCACCCGCTCCCTGACTTTGTCCACACCCTCAAAAAAGACAATGTGTTCCCCAAATTCGTCACCCTCAAGGGCGAGACCCCTGTCATTTACTTCTACACGGATCGGCCCCGCAAAGTGCAGGTCGGGGTGGACTTCCCCACGGGGCTCTGGACACACTGGTTTCCCTCGGCGATGCGTGTCGGGCGCTACACCGGAGCCGATCCTACCCGCAACGGACACATTGGCTGGGTCGCTCAGATTGCCCCTCCCTCGCCACAAGATCGTCTGCCAGAGATCGCTCCCGATTCTCTGTGGCGCTTTGCTCGCCAGGTGCCACAGGCGGCCACGGTGCAGGTGACGGCAGGTAGCGGGGAGACGGAGCGCTTTCTATTCTACCGAGGTCTGGGCAGAGCCAATCTCCCCGTGCAGTTCTTCCCTGAGAAAAATGGGGGTCGCCTCGTCGCTAGTGTCCCCGTCCAGCGTGTGATTGTCGTGAGTGTGGAGCAAGGAAAGCTCACCTGGAAGCCGATTATGGATTTGAAGGCGGGACAGACTTTAGAGGGCATCCGAACCAGGCTACGCCCGGGGACGGTGGCAGACATTGCGCTGCATCTAACCCATGGCCTGGTGCAGAGTGGACTCTTTCCCGATGAGGCGGCGGCGCTGGTCAATACCTGGCGTTCTAGCTACTTCGAGCACGATGGCCTGCGTGTGCTTTTTATTCTGCCTCAGACCTGGACGGAGACATTTATCCCGATGCGCGTGTCGCCTAAGCCCGATCCGTTTATCCGGGTGATGGTCGGGCGGATCGAGGGCCTCACTGTCGGGCGTGAAGCGCACGTGGCGGCGGCAGTGCAAGGCTTTACTGCCCACCCCGAGACACACTTTGCAACTCTGGCGGCGCAAGGGCGCTATCTGGAGCCGATCCTGCGCCGTCTGGCAACCCGCCCCGCACTACGGTCACTCTACGAGAAGCTCCTCGGCACGGAGTTTGTCCGCACGGGTAAAGGAGATGCACTCGCGCTTCGCAACCAGCTCGCTCTTTGATGGGGTACTCTAAAAGCCTATGCAAGCGCAAGAACCCCTTGAGGAGATTCGCCTCAAGCACGAGCTGCCCGCGCTCGGAGCGGTGGCGGTAGTGGACGGGAAACCGCAGGCAGTCCTAGTAGTCGGCACGCGCAAGTTTGGCGGGACGGAGCCCGCACTCGCAACCGATGCCTTCCACCTGGGCTCCGATACCAAGGCCATGACAGCGGCGCTGATTGGCCTCCTCGTAGACCAAGGTAAGCTAGGCTGGAAGACCACTCTGGGCGAGGTGATTGCCGAGACGCCACTAGCCTGGAAAGCCACCACCATCGAGGCCCTCCTGGCGCACCAAGCGGGCCTGACAAAGCTGGAGCCGCGGGGCAAGAGCCTGCTCTATCTGCACGGCTTTACCGGGCCGCTGGAAAAACAGCGCTCCCGCTGGCTCACGGAGCGACTGGAGAATGCACCCGACAAGACCGTCGGGGAGTTCGCGTACTCCAATGCGGGCTACACACTGCTTGGCATGATTGCAGAGCGCGTGGCAGGCAAGCCTTGGGAACGCCTGATCGTGGAGAATCTCTGGAAGCCGCTGAACATCACGGGGGGCGGGTTTGGTGCCCCCCCCCTAATGTGGCAACACCGCCTCCAGAGCAAAAAACTCCAGCCCCTTGCCCCTTCGCTGCTAGCGGACAACCCACCGCTCATGGGGCCAGCGGGCGTGGCGCACCTGCCACTGGGAGAGTGGGCGAAGTTTGTGGCGGTCTTTGCCGATCCTGAGCACCAGACACTCCTCAAACCCGAGACGCTTACCTGGCTGAGCACACCGTCACGGGGGGGAGATTACAATGGCGGCTGGATGATCACTGCTCGCCCTTGGGCGGGCGGCACAGCACTGACGCACGGAGGCAGCAACACGTTCAACTTCTGTGTGGCCTGGGTTGCCCCCCAGAAGCGCTTCGCGGCACTGGTGGCCACCACTGTGGCAGGCGACGACGCCACCCAGGCCTGCGACGCCGTGGTGGGGATGCTGATCCGCCGCTTTCTTAAGCCCGGCTAGAGCTTGGCTAGGGGCTCCACCGCCTGAAGATTCACCTCGCTCCGACGGAGACGCTGGATACTCTGAGCCTTCCCCGTGCTCTCATCGAGATCAACGACCACGCCACAGAGGGTGCCGTAGCTATCAGCGACTTGGAGACGGTGGGGAAGCTGGGTCTTGAAGCGTGCAAGGGCCGCCTCGATATCCATACCGATCACGGAGTCCTCTGGGCCGCACATCCCCGCATCAGTGATATAGGCGGTTCCTCCGGGCAAGATACGCTCATCGGCGGTCTGGACATGCGTGTGGGTTCCCACCACGACAGAAGCACGTCCTGCACAGTGCCAGCCAAAGGCCGTTTTCTCGCTGGTGGTCTCGGCATGAAAGTCAATAAAGAGTAAGGGGGTCTGCTCAAGCACCTGCGTGATAATGGCATCGGCAGCGCGGAAGGGATCGTCCACCGGCTCCATCAGCGCCCGCCCGATCAGGTTGGCCACTCCTATCAGTGTGCCTTTCTTGGTTCGGAAGAGCCCCCAGCCACGCCCCGGCGAGCCCGGCGGGTAGTTGGCGGGACGCAGCACACAAGGCTCATCGTCTAGTAGATCCAGCTCGTCCGTTTTGGCCCACACGTGGTTTCCGGTGGTAATCACATCCACCCCACTGGCACGCAGTGCCCGCACAATGGAGCGGGTCACCCCGCGCCCACCGGCTGCATTCTCCGCATTGGCAATCACCAGCTCCGGCGCAAACTCCTCGCGTAGCTCCGGCAAGAGGCCAACCACCGCATCACGGCCTGGCTTTCCGACAATATCCCCGAGAAACAAAATACGCATTCGTTGGGATTATACGCGCAAATTAGAAAGATGGTTTAATGAGAGCCTATGCAGCCCCTCACCCGCCATGCAGAGCTGGATGCTTTCTGCACTGAGCTGAAAGGCCGTCTTGCCGACGACCCGCGTCTTGCCCTCGATACGGAGTTTATCCGTGAGCGTACCTATGAACCCGTGCTGGAGCTGGTTCAGGTAAGCACCTCAGATGGTCTGATTGCTTTACTAGATATTCCGGCCCTGGGTGACTTAGGCGCACTCGGCCCTCTGCTCACCGACCCGGAGATTCTCAAGATCTTCCATGCGGGTGGCCAGGATATCGAGATACTCACCAGCCTGCTGGGCGAGATGCCCACGCCCTTTTTCGACACGCAGATCGCGGCGGCGTTTGCGGGCTACGGAACACAAGTAGGCTACGGAGCGCTGGTGCAGTCGGTGCTGAAGGTGCGGCTCTCCAAAGAGGAGGGGTTCTCCGACTGGTCGCGCCGTCCTCTCACAGCCTCCATGTGTAGCTACGCCGCCGACGATGTCCGCTACTTGCACATGCTCCACGATCGGCTCATGGCGCGACTCCAGCGACGAGGCCGTACGGAGTGGGCACAGGAGCAGACCGTGCGGGTACTCACCAACGCCTCCGAAACCACTCAGCCTGAGGATCTCTGGAAAAAAGTAGGCAGTAAACAAGGGCTCAACCGCCGTGAGCTAGCGATCTTGCAGGAGCTGGCGCTCTGGCGCGACGATGAAGCGCGGCGGCGTAATAAGCCTCGCCGTACGATCCTGAAAGATGAGCCCCTGGTAGAGCTGGCCAAGCGCAAGCCCAAGACGGCCACGGCGGTGCTGGAGCTACGGGCGGTCAAGGGTGTCGGGACACGGCAGGCGGAGGAGCTTGTCCTGGCGATCCAGCGTGGCATGGAGATTCCCGAGTCCGGGTGGCCCGTTGTGGAATCATCGCCGCCGCTGGACGAGCACGGGGCCGCGCTGCTGGAGCTGCTCTCCGCCGTGGTCAAAGTGCGCGCCATGGAAGAGGATCTCCCCCCCTCGCTCCTGGCTCCCTCGGATGCCCTGCGCCAGCTCGCCATCCAGCGCACCCCGGAGATCGTGGCCTCGCTCTTCACCGGCTGGCGCGGTGAGCTGCTCAGTACGGCACTGGAAGCCACGCTGGCAGGCACCCTCTCCGTGGTCTGGGACCCTCAGCTAGGACACCTCGCCTGCCGCACCGACAGCATCACCTGAAACCAAGAGGCTACGCGCCGCCGCTTCTACATCCGTCTGGCGCATGAGCGACTCCCCGACCAGCACGGCGTGGGCTCCGGCGGCTCCCATGCGCACCACATCGCTCGCCGTGAAAATGCCGCTCTCCGCGACGGCGACGGCATTCTTGGGAAAGAGCGGCGCGAGGCGCTCGAAAGTCTCTAGCTGCACGGTGAAGGTCTTTAAGTCCCGGTTATTGACGCCAATCAGTGTCGCACCCGACTCAACAGCAAGCGCCAGCTCGGCCTCATTGTGCACTTCCACCAGCGCATCCATTCCCAAACTTTCTGCAGCGTGCCGCATTTCTGCCAGACGCGCGGGCGAGGGAAGGGCGGCGACAATGAGCAAGATCGCATCGGCTCCGGCAAGGCGCGCTTCGTAGACCTGGACGGGGTCAATCAGGAAGTCTTTACGTAGCAGTGGCAGAGGCACGGCCTCACGAACCGCGGCAAGGTAGCCCAAGCTGCCCTGAAAATAGGCCGCGTCGGTGAGTACCGAGAGGCAGCTCGCGCCGCCTGCAAAATAAGCACGTGCAATCGCCACCGGGTCGAAGTCGGGCCGGATCAGCCCCTTGCTCGGCGAAGCTTTCTTCACCTCAGCGATCAGCCTTACCCCCCCCACTAATGCCACACGAAAGCCGCGCGTGGGCGGCAGCTCCGCGCAGCGGGCGAGCAGCTTGGAGGGTGTGCTTTTTGCTTTGAGGGCCGCAACTTCCTCGCGCTTGGTGGCGAGAATCTTCTCTAAAATATCGCTCATAGATTTTAAGTGTTTTGCGTGAACGCCACGAACTGCTCTAATTTGGCAAGCGCCGCGCCGGAGTCGAGGGTTTTAGTGGCGAGGGCGACTCCCTCCGTTAGCGATGCGGTGGCACCAGCCACATAGAGCGCCGCACCCGCGTTGGCGAGCACGATCTCGCGGCGGGGTCCGAACTCGCCCCCCAGAACCGCGCGGACAGTGGCACCGGGATCGTCGCCGTCACGGGGCGCGAGAGCGTCGGGCGTGGTCTCGGTGAGCCCTAGCTCAGCAGCGGTAAGCGTGTAGATGACCACTTCATCGCCCTTGCCCTCGGCGACCAGCGTCTCACCAAACGTGGAAATCTCATCAAGGCCCGCCCTGCCATGCACCACTAAAACATGCTCCGCCCCCAGACGTAGAAGCACCCGCGCCAGCGGCTCGCACAGAGCACCGTCGTAGACCCCAAGCACTTGACGTGTCGCACCCGCCGGGTTGGTCAGTGGGCCAAGTGCGTTGAAGATCGTCCGAAAACCTAGCTCGGCGCGGATGGGGGCGGCGTGCTTCATCGCCGGATGGTGACTGCGGGCAAACAGAAAGCCGATCCCGACATCATCAATGCAGCGCCCCACGGCCTCAGGCGTGAGATCGAGGCGAGCACCAAGGGCTTCAAGCACATCGGCGGAGCCAAACTTGCTGGTGGCAGCGCGGTTGCCGTGCTTGGCAATGGCAACGCCCGCCGCGGCAGCGATAAACGCGGCGGTGGTGGAGATATTGAAAGTCTTACGGAGCGCACCGCCCGTACCACACGTGTCCACGAGGGGTCGCCGCGCTGTAATGACCTTGAGCGAGTGGGCCCGCATGCCGCGTGCAAACCCAGTGAGCTCATCCACGCTCTCGCCTTTGATACGAAGCGCCGTGAGCAGTGCCCCGAGCTGAGCAGGAGTCGCCATGCCCTCCATGATCTTGCCCATCGCCGCCTCGGCCTCAGTCTCCGAGAGCGCCGCGCCACCAACCACTTTTGCCAGAGTCTCTTTCACGAAGGGCATTGTACCCGCCTCCTCGCTCGGTTACCCCCGTAGCTTGGAGACCAAGCCACAAAGCACCAGCAGCACGGCGCTGAGCGCAACGATCATCGCGCCCGGCGAGAAGTCCCAGATGAACGAGAGATAGAGGCCGATGGGAATGGGAATCGCCCCAAAGAGCGCGGCGAGCGCGAACGTGTGGCTGATGCGCTTGGTCAGAAGAAGCGCACTCACGGCGGGAATGACGAGCGTCCCAAAGGTGAGTAAGATCCCAACAGCATGAATGGAGAAAGCAATCGCAATTCCAATGCTCAACGTGAGCAGCGTCTCCCAGAGCCGGGTGTTGTAGCCCGCTGCCTGCGCCGTGTCCGGGTCGAAGGAGACAAAGAGCAGCTCTTTCGCGAAGAGTCGGTGCAACACAAAGACAGCCACCAAGGCCGCAATCGTGAGAAGTGTATCGCCTGCAGTGACCGTGATGATATTGCCCGAGAGTAAGTCCAGTAGCTGCGTCTCGCCGCGTGGGTTCTTCGCGAGCAGTAAAATAGTGACTGCCGAGGCAAGCACATAACCGAGGCCAATCACGGTGTCCTGCCTGACTTTGCGTGGCGACCAGCGCAGAGAGAGCAGAAGCACCCCGACCAGCATCATGGCAATGGAACCCAGCAGGGGTGCCAGGCCGAACAGGAGCCCCAGCGCAACCCCCGCCGACGAAAACTGCGCCAGCGCCATCCCCACAAAGACCACACGGCGCAGAACCACAAAGACACCTAGGTACGCGCCGATCAGCCCGACGGCAACGCCCGCCACAAGAGCGCGCTGCATAAAATCCAGCCCGAAGACTTTCGCCACCGACGCGTGCGCGAGCTCGTCGGGGAGGGCCTCGTCGTGCTCGTGGGTGTGATCCGCGTGAGCCATACCTGGTGCAGGAGTCGTCGTATTCGGGCCATCCGGGGCCGTTGCCTCAGGCGGCGGCGGCGGAGCCTGCGCATGGACGCACACGGGCATGAGAGCGAGGCTCGCCAACACTACCATCAAAAGCTTCCTCAAAGTACCAGCCTCCGTCCTTCAATCTCAAGAATCTTGAAGTCGTAGTTGAAGAGTGCACGCAGGGTCTCGGGCTGCACAATCTCCGCAACCGGGCCGATCTGGAAGTGCGTCCCGCCCAGGATCGCGACAGTCTGCGCGTAGTTAGCCACAATATTAAGGCTGTGCGAGACAAGAACAACCAGCAGACGGCTCTCTTGATGAATTCGCTCGATCAGCTCCATCGTGGCAGACTCGGCGGCGATATCCATCGCGCTCGTGGGCTCGTCCAGCACCAGCACATCCGGCTCGGAGACCAGGGCACGGGCCATGAGAACGCGCTGTTTCTGGCCACCGGAGAGCTCCCGAAAGAGGCGTGGGCTCAGGTGCGGCAGTCCGACCTGCTCCAGTGCGCTCTCCGCCCGCTCTTTGTCAGCACCTCCGGGCGTTTTGAGGAGCCCGGCGCGACGGTAGCGGCCCATCAAGACGATCTCCTGTACGGTGATGGGAAAGAGGTCATCCGTGGTCTGTGCCTGGGGAACATAGCCAAAAGTAAGCGGCCTGTGGTGTGTCACTCTGCCGCCCGTTGGCAGTAAAATCCCCAGAATGGCCTTGAGCAGTGTGGTCTTGCCCGCCCCGTTGGGGCCAACAATCCCGAGGTAGCCGCCCTCGCTCAGCCCGAAGGTGAGCGAGGGCAACACGACGCGCCGTCCGTAGCCGAGCGTGGCATCGTCGAAGGTAATCAGCAGCGTATTGGTCATGGTTTAGCGCAGGGCTTTTGCGAAGCCATTGACGATGGCATCGAGGTAATCGAAATAGGTGCGGGTGCCGATGCCACCTACGGAATACGGCACCACGGCGACTTTCCCCCCCGCCTCTTTGGCGATGAGATCGGCGTACTTGGTGGAGTAGATTGAGCCCATAATCACCGCGCGTACTTTGCTCGCCTTCATGCGCTGGATCAAGTCCGTGACATGTCCCCCAGACGGTGGAATGCCCGGCTTCGGCTCTAAAAAGCCAAAGGGTGTGAGGCCGAAGCGGGTGGCAAAGTAGATCCACTCGTCGTGGTAGGCCACAAATCCCTGGCCTTTGAAGGGAGCCAGCGTTCGTTCCCAGCCCACTAAGCGCGCGTTGATCTCGTCGCTGAAGCGCTTGTAGTTGGCGTTGTAGGTAGCGCCGTGCACTTTATCCACAGCCAGAAGCGCCAGGAGAATCTCGTAGGCAACGACCACGGCATCTTTTGGATCGAACCAGTAGTGCGGGTTGCCCGCCGGATGAACGTCGCCCGATGCGCCATTGATGCCACCGGTGGGCACTTCCAGTTTCTTAATCCGCGCCGACGCGTCCACGTAGCCCGTGGCACCGCGCTGCACTTTCGGGTTGCGTGCCGAGCCTAAAAGCGCATCGGCCCACATGTCCAGATCCAGCCCACAGCGAATAAACACATCCGCGCGGGCGACTTTGACGACATCGCTAGGCTTGGCATCTATCTGGTGGTAGTTGGCCTCGGGCTTGGCAAGCGACGTAACCGTGGCTAAACTTCCGACAAGCTCGCGGGCAATCGCGGCGAGCTCCGGGGTAGTGGTGATAATTTCCATTTTTTTATCTACTCCAAACTATGCGTGTGCGGGCCGACTCCCCAGACCCACTGAAGACGAAGCTCATTGAAGCCCTTTTGGCCGGGGCGGTCGCCGTGGGTAGCTTGCAGGCGAAGGTAGGTCTGCTCGGTGAGCTGGTGGGTCTGGATAAGGGAAAAAGATTTCTCCCTACCAAGAGCCCACGGTGAGCCGCTGTCGTCGTAGCGCAGGCCGATTGAGCGCAACGGCCCCTGACGCTTGTCTATCGAGACGTAGTAGCCGTCGGCCTTGCGGGTCGTGCCGCCGCCTTTCTGGGTATGACTCAGCCACTCGCTACGCACCAGAGTCCGCTGGCTATCGAGTGCCGTGGTTCGGTAGGTAAGGTCAAGACCATCGAGTATGTTCTGCGGGGAGAAGCCGCCGTAACCGACGCCTTTACCCCGTGCCTCCGACGTGCCCAGCTCCAGATCGCCGCCGCTGCCCAGCTTGGATGAGGCCCAGAGTCGCAGGGTGATGAACGTGTCGCGGAAGCCCGCGCCGCTCGTGGGCCCTTGGCCATCTGCTGGGATATCCGCCACCGCTGTGGGCTGGCCAAAGTAGCCCGCGTCGAACTGGAGAAAGAACGTGATAGGGAACAAGTACGAGAGATAGCCACCATCGCCCGTTAAGCTTTCGTCAGCGACTAAGTTCTTGAGCACGGTGGGCTGTTCAATGTAGGCCCAGGAGTGGGGGTGGAGCTGGTTGACACGGCCAAACGGCACCTTGCGCCGCCCAACCGTGGCCGAGAGCGGCAAGTGGGCAAAGTGCAAGTCCTGCACGGTCAGATAGCCCTCCTCCACAACTGCCTCACCATTGCCAAAGACAATAAATGCATCTTGCTTAATGCCCGGGTAGACGAAGCTCTGGATCGCCAGCTCGCCGGAATCAAAGAGAAATTTATTACGATCCGGGTTGGTCTTGTCGCTGGTAAAGAGCCCCTTCACCATGCTAATAAACGAAATATCGGGCAGGAGCAAGTAACGGTTGTTACTCGATGCCTGGGCACCGGTCGAGGCCGCGACCGCATCGGGCGGTGGGGGCGGCGGAGCTACTTGTGCGAAAACAGGCGCGGCAACGCAAGCCGCGAGTGAGGCAGTGAGCCACTTCATATAAGAATTCCTTAAGTTTTACGAGATCAGGGTTGACGAAAAACTTAGGAAACAGGGGGAGCACGGGAGGGGGCATCGTGGAGGCTCCGCGAGAGCAGAAGCACACGGGGGAGAGACAGTTTAGAGGTTCGACGAAGCAGGAGTGTGGGAGCTACCGTCGCTAGAGGAAGCGTCGCAACGGCGGACGAGGAAGCGACTGTGCAGAGAGCACATGCATGCTGGTGCGTCGGTGTGGTGAAGTCACGGTGGGGAGCCGCAGAGTGATGCCGCGCATGGTGCGCCGTTGCGGCACTCGGGCGATGCTCCTGGTAGTGCCCAAGCTGCGTAAATACCTGGAGCGAGAGCAAGAAAACCGCTAAAAAGCGGCCCAAAGGCTTCTCGTATCGTCGCAGAGTACCCAGCATATCTGACTTGAGAATACCATACATATTGAAACAATTGAAGCTGAGCTGCATTTCCGAGATCTGACGGTACATGTTATTACCTTTGTTTTTACTCACCATGGCTCCGACGGCTCCCGTGCTTTCGGTGCGGACACTGCATCTCAAGAATGTCTCTCCCACACGCATCGCGCAGCAGCTCGTTGATCCTGCGGGCCGCCACCCGCTTACCGGGGAGCTGGAGCGCCTGACCCCCGATGATACTCGCAACACATTGACACTCGTAGGCACGGTGGACGCAGTGAAGACGGTGGAGCAAGTTGTCCGCTGGCTCGATATTCGCAAGCCGCAGTTTGAGCTAGAAGTAGAGGTCATGGGAGTGCCCCAAACGCCACTGAAGGGCAAAGTTCTAATCGCACAAAATGAGCGGGGAACACTAACACTCTTTGGAAAAAACAACCGCATGCAGTTCCAGTTCGTCCCGCACCTCAACCGCGATGGCACCTGTTCGGTACTGATTATCAGTGAGCAAGAAGTGGTTGTCCCCACCACTCCCGAGGGGTTACACCGCTCGGGAACCACAGCGTTTGTGCGTCTTGGTCTGGGCAAATCGGTGGCACTGGCGACGACGATTGGCCTTGCAGTCGAGAACAGCATGACCTACTTTCCCGTTCGCATCACACCACGCTTGAAAAAATAAGTATCTGTCGCAAATCTAGCGAGTTGTTTTCAACCACTCATAAACCCATCACGAGATTTGCGACAGTAGGAAAAGTTTTTCAACGGCACTCGCCTTCGGCAGACCGGAAGCGATTCACCCCCAGGGCTAAAGCCGGGGGCACTCTCTGATTTCTTGGTAGCATCGGCGACGGGGCGTGGTGATAGCCGCAGAGAGAGCTCTCGATGGAGTGGCTCGCCTACTCATCGGTGGGGCTGGCGCAGGCAGGTCTTAGCACTTTGGCAACGCCAGGAAGTTGAGTGCCTGAACGGGCGGCTGATGTAGCTGAGCAAATGTTGCGGCACAGAGGGAAGGGCCGCCTGTGAGCCAGTCGGCGCAGACAAATATCTGGTAGTTGTTTTCCGTCAAAAAGTCGTAGAGGTGCTGGGGCGCAAGATCGAAGGCTTCCAAGCCACCCAACGTGGACTCGAAAAGAATCGAGGGGCGATCGCGCTTGAGAAGCTCGGTGGCACCACGAAGCACTGCAAGCTCGCCGCCCTCGACATCCACTTTGATGAAACCGATTCGTTCGCTCGGGGTAATCAGATCATCCAAACGCGCACACTGCACCTGCACCCCTTGCGCCTGAGTAGCCATCCAGCGATTGGGGCGCAGGCTGTTGAAGCCCGATTTCCCCTCATAGAGATGAAACGCTGCCTTGCCCGGAGTGTCACTCAGAGCCAGCTCCTGAATAGTCACGGACGGATACTTCTTGCGCAGCCAGGCCACTTTGTAGGGAGTGGGCTCAAAGGCGATGTGCTTGCCATAGGGGGCGCAGCGGCAGAGTCGGCTCAGCATCGCTCCGAGATGGCAGCCTATGTCTAAACAGTTCATGTCGAGCTGGATCAGCCGACAGAGCGTTTGCTCGATGGCGCGTTTCTCATTCCAGAGCGCGTGCCACTCCGGGTACTTACCTCGCAGACGATACCAGCTCTCTTTGCAGTCCCGAACCGTGCGCAGCGGCGTTTCTAGAGGAGAGCCGATCACGCGGTAGGCAAGGTATTCTGTAGTTCTAACCATTTTTTACGACTTCGAAAGTTCTAGGCAACGAAGTGAGTTCAGTGGCAATAAACATGCCATGTATAATGTTCCTATGACTGAACTTCCCCGGGGCGTCGCGATCGCCCATATATGGACTCCTGCAGCCGAGCCGCTGACCCCTGCTGAGCTACTGGACTGCCTGACAGAGCGTGGTTTCGTGCCCGGAGTCGCGGATGAAACGGGGACGATCCATGCGGAGACGGGCCTTGCCGAGGCGCGTTTTGTGGTGGAGGGAGCCGCTTGGCACTTCTTTAGCCTCTCCTCTTCCAAGGGCAATGGCTGCACGGTGACGGCGCTCCTGCCCGAGAGCATGCCCCTCCCCGATGATTACCTCCTGAAACGCGCGGTACGTCGGCCCAAGCTGGTCTACCAGGTGGTCGCGGGCGGGCCGAGCAACTCGGATCGGAACCTCTGTGAGAACCTGGCGGAGGCACTGCTCGTGGCGCAAAATGGCGCAGTGCAGATTGCGGGGCGAGGCACCAAGGGTAACAAGCCGACAAACTACACAAACCCATGGATCGGCGAGATTAAGCACTAACCGATGCGCCGTGGGATGCTACTGCTCGCGCTGCTGGCCGGGTGCCACAGTGCACCAGAGCGCCTACGGGTCACTTTTCTAGACGTCGGCCAGGGCGACTCCGCCGTGATCGAAACGCCGTCGGGCCGGGTCATCGTGATTGATGGCGGCGGAGCTCCGGGCAGCGACCCTCAGACCGGCACAGACCCAGGGAGCCGCATTGTGGTGCCCTTTCTACGGAGCCGGGGCATCTCGACAGTGGACTTACTGGTGGCGACACACCCCGATGATGACCATGTGCAGGGTTTGCTGGCGGTCACGGAGCGGCTCGTGGTGCGTGCCGCTCTTGACTCGGGACTGCCAGCGCCACCTAACAGCCCCATGGGGCGCTTGCGTGCTCTGTGGAAAGCCCGAGGCGTGCTGGTGCACAGAGCCTATCGAGGACAGCGCTTTGATCTGGGTAAGAGTACGTCCTTGGAGATCCTACATCCAGAGATCCCTTGGCTCACCGGAACGCGCAGCGATGATAATAACAACGCTATTGTCGCACGGCTGGTCTACAAAGAAATACGGGTGCTCTTTGCGGCGGATGCAGAACTTGAGGCGGAGCAAAGTCTGCTAGGTGCACGGCAGGAGCTTGCCGCTCAGGTGCTCAAGGTGGGCCATCATGGGGGACGAACTTCCACAAGTGAGAACTTTCTGCGTGCCGCTTCCCCGCAAGCGGCGATTCTCTCCTGTGGACGTGAAAATCGCTTTGGGCACCCACATAAAGAGACACTCCAGCGGCTACTAAAGCAAAATGTGCTGGTTTTCCGAACGGATCAACAGGGTGCGCTTGCGCTAGAGAGCGATGGAACATTATTTTCCGTACATCCTCTGAGTCGTCTTTAATACTTTCTTCAGAAATGCCCAGCAAAATGAGTACTGGAGGTTCTTTTTTTATGCATAAGACGATGCGGGTGGCTGCCGTTCTGGCGGCGTTTACGATGATGAGTGTGTCCGCCTTTGCTCAGGCGGGTGGCCAAGGCGGCGCACAGGGTGGTGGACGTCAGGGCGGTGGCCAGGGCGGCGGCCGTCAAGGTGGCGGCTTCGGCGGCTTCGGTGGCGGTCAGTTTGGCGCTCCGCGTGAGGTTACCGTGGTGAGCGTCCCTAGTGCGCTTCTGGCTAAGACCCTCAGTTTGACGGGGGAGCAGGCTACCAAGATCAAGGGAATGCAGGACAAGCTCGATGAGCAGCGCAAGGCTATGCGTGCTGGCTTCGGCGGCGCGGGTGGTGCAGGCGGCGCAGGTGGCGGCGGCTTCGACCGTGAAGCGATGCAAGCAATGATGGAGCAGATGCGTGCCAAGCAGGAGCAGCTCACCAACGATGAGGCCAAAGCTAGCAAGGCAATCGAGGCGATGCTAAACCCTGAGCAGAGCGCAGCTCTCAAGGCAGCGATGCCTGGATTTAAGGCAGCGTCCGCGTTTGGACTCCTGCCCTACATGGGGGATCTGAATCTCTCGAAGGAGCAGCTTGCAGTTCTGGAGAAAGCAGCCAAAGAGCGCGCAGCTGCGATGCAACAGGGTGGTCGTCGCGGTGGCGGCGGCAACTAGCCCCTAGCTTAAACCCCGGTCGGCACCTGCCGACCGGGGTTTTTCTATTTGAACCCGGCTTTGCTTAAGAAGGGCACGGGTCTGGCGAGTGGCGAGGAGCTCGTGCCAGCCCTTTGGCTTAACCAGCTTGACCGTGGGAAGAATTCCATCGTGTGCCAGATCCGCGAGGGCATCCTCCACGCTGGTCAGGAACTCGCCGAGGCGCTTATCGGGCAAGGGAATGGCCGCAAGCTCCAGCAGATGGGGTAAGGAGAGCTCCGACTGCTCCGGGTGGTTGCCCGCATGCCATGCCAGACAGAACCCCAGCAAGATCTGGTACTTCTGCCGGATCGGGTGGTAGGCCAGGAGCCGAGGAGCCACCTGCGCCACGCTCTCCTGCATCCAGCTATGGGCTTCCTGGCCCAGATGATAGCGAAACCGGACAATGCTCTGCCCTCCGGCCTCGTGCCCCGCCTCCAGTGCCTCCAGTGAGAGAAGCCGCCCGATACTTAGGCTCTCGCTGTGCGAGGTGTGGGGAACCGAGATCCGGCTCAGGAGATAGAGATCCCGCCCTTTGGCTAGGATATCATCGCGGTGGTAGCCGCCTTTGGGCGTGGCTTTCTTTCCCTGGAAGCGCAGCAGATCCGATGCCGCCAGCGTTAAGTAGGTCTCGTGCGGCTGCCCAGCAAGGCGCTCCATCCAGAGGCTTGCCAGAGCGAGGAAGGTCTGCGCGGCGGCTGACCCCGAGCGCGTGATCTGGCGGATAGCCTGCTCTGGCCCAAAGCCCAGTACTTCGTCGAACTCCACCCGCACCTGAGCCGAGTCGCTCACCCGTGCCACCAGTGCGAGCCCGGAGGCTTCGGTCTGCCAGAGCTGCGGGGCAAAGAGCGCGGCCAATGCATCGCGGGCGGACAGGGAGTTTGGTAACAAAACAGTGCTTGGCGGCTTGAGCCCCAGGCGCGGTGCGGGCACGGCTCTAGGTAGCTCTTGTGCCAGCTCCCAGCGCTTACGCGCCTCCACCCAGAGAGCCAGTGCCTGCGTCACCTCGGGGGGCAGTGCACTCTGCTCATCGCCGGTCGTCAGGCCACTATAGAACGCCGCAAACGCATCCCGCGCCGCAGCCTCAGCGGCCAAGGCCTCGTCTTGCAGTGTCGTAAGAGGATCTACCATCTCAGGGCTCCTTGGAGTACGAAAAGCTGGCTATCGAGGTAGGTCCGCGCCGTGCGCTGCTGCTCGGCATCCAGTGTGGGCGTCTCCGTGTCGTGCAAGTCCTCCGGGCAGGGAAGCCCCGCGCAGCTGAGAGCTACCAGGGTCCAGAGCCGCTCGACTGTCGCAATATTATAGCCACCGCCCCCCGTGACCACAACGGGGATGTCTTTGCCCAGCTCCAGAAGCTTCTCCACGGCACGTAGCCAGGTGCGCGATGTCACTTCCAAGTGTGCGAGGGGATCGGCGAAGTGGGCATCAGCCCCGAGCTGCAACACCAGCGCCTGGGGCTGGAAGCGCGCAAACGCCTCGGGGACGACACTCTCAAAGCCATGCCACCAGACCTCATCGCCGCTGTAGGGAGCATACGGCACGTTGATCGCACTGCCGGGAGCGCTCTTGCCGCCCGTTTCCTCACTACTGCCCGTACCAGGAAAGAGCCAGCGGCCTGATTCGTGGAGCGAGAGCGTCAGTACCCGGGGATCGTCCCAGTGGCAGACCTGCACCCCATCGCCGTGGTGGACATCAATGTCCACGTACATCACGCGCTCTAGCCCCGCGTCCAGGAAAGTTGTGATCGCCAGTGCCAGATCGTTGAAGACGCAAAACCCGTAGGCTTTCCAGGGATGGGCGTGGTGCAGGCCGCCTGCCACATTGAACGCGATCCCAAACTCTCCGGAGAGCGTGCACTTCGCCGCATCCACACTCCCCCCGGCGTAGAGCCGGGAAGCGTCCCACATCCCCGGAAACGCGGGGGTGTCGCCCGGCCCCAGCCCGAAGCGGCTCAAGTCAAGTCCGTGGCCTGGTGTGCTCGCCCGCTGCACAATCTCTAGATACTCCGCCGTGTGCACTCGCCCCAGTAAGCCTTCCTCAACAGGCGTCGGTGTAAGGCGAGAAATGCCTCCAAAAGCTCCGAGGCTAGCGAGCTTACGATCCACAAGCTGGAGGCGGCGCTGCTGGAGGGGGTGCTTGCCGCCCAGATCATAGGCAAGGAAATCGTCGGTGTAGAGAAAAGCAGTGGGACGCGGCATGAGCACATTTTACGGCTCCGAAGCGCTTTCCGCCGCTAGGCCGCAATTTCGCGTTTGGCTTCGTAAGCCGTGATATCGGGCTCGTTTTGTAACGTCAGCCCGATATCATCGAGGCCATTGAGCAGGCAGTGGCGGCGGAAATCATCCACGGTGAAGCTCGCCGTGAAGCCGCCGGGGCCAGTGATGGTGTGGGTTTCTAAGTTCACCGTCACTTCCGCGCCAAGATTTTTTTGCAGTCGTCCCATCAAATCATAGACCGACTCCTCGGGCAAGACAATCGGGAGCATGCCATTTTTAAAGCAGTTGTTGTAGAAGATATCAGCGTAGCTCGGTGCGATAATGCTCCGAAAGCCGTAGTCCTCTAGGGCCCACGGCGCGTGCTCGCGGCTGGAGCCGCAGCCAAAGTTCTTTCCTGTCACCAAGACTTGCGCACCAGCCAGCTTGGGGTCATTGAGCTCAAAGGCGGGATTGTCGGTCTTGCCATCGGCCTCGTAGCGCCAGTCAAAAAACAGAAACTCGCCAAAGCCCGTGCGCTCGATGCGCTTTAAGAACTGCTTGGGGATAATCTGGTCGGTGTCCACATTCACGCGGTCCATAGGGGCCGCCACTCCGGTAATTTTTGTAAAAGATTTCATAGTGTTATTCTTCAAATAGGGCATCTACGGCGACGGTTAGGCCCAAAAAAGCGACGGAGACAATGCTCTCACCACTCTTGTAGGTGCCCACAGTTTCAATAGCGTCGTTGGTGAGGGAGATCACTTCGATGGTCTTGGTTTCGGCAAAGACCTGCCACACTTCTCTGACGTCCACATGGTGATAATCGGAGAGCTTGGCGGTGCGCTGGCCCGGGCGCTCAGATGGGGAGATTATTTCGACAACGAGCTCGGGAGCCGGGTCAAGCGGAGCTGGGCTATCATCAGGTGGATTCTGTCCGAGTCGCTCCTGGCTGATAAGAAGCACGTCAGGCTGGCGGATTTTCAGCGGAATGTGTCGGATCAGCACATCACAGGGAGACAGGAATGCTTTTGCCTTGCGTGTTGTCAGAGCATAACTCCGCAGAGCAACATAGAGATTGCCTTGAATGTTTTGATGGAGGCGTGTGGGAGAAGCCATCTCTTCCTTTCCGTAGCGGCGGTAGACTTTGTAGCCGTCTAAAATATCGTAGCGTGCCCGCTCTTCCGGGGTGCGGACATACTCCTCGTAGGTCATCGGGCGCGTGACACCGGGAATTTCAGAGACTTCGAGCTTCTCAGCAATGGCAGTCATGGGGCTATTTTATCGCACCGAAGGCGGCGAAGGGGCCGTTTTTATGAAGGATGTCCACGCGGGAGAAGCCCACATGCTCCAGCAAGGCGCACTGCCAGAGCAGCGGTCGCGGGGTGTCTTCTTTGCTTTAGTTTCCGCTAATCGGGGGTAGTTTGCACGACATGGCCAAAGACGATACAAGGGCTTATCACAACACAGGAAAGACCTTTGACCATGCCAAGTAC
>NZ_JAYVPL010000085.1:0-22200 GCF_043757465.1 Armatimonas sp. | reverse complement strand
GTAATCGCGGCTGTCAGGCTGGTCTTGCCATGATCCACGTGTCCGATCGTGCCCACGTTTACGTGAGGCTTTGATCGCTCAAACTTTGCCTTACCCATAGTATATTAAGCTCCGTTGTGTAGTTACACAGAAAGACGCAACGCCTCTGTCCGAGTGCGTTGCGCCAGGATGGAGCCCTCGATGGGAATTGGACCCATGACCTCTTCTTTACCAAAGAAGTGCTCTACCACTGAGCTACGAGGGCATTAACGGCCATCACTGACCGAGCAAAAATTCTATCATGCTCCCCTACGATTGTCAATATACATTCCTGCCTCGGGTACAGGACATCGAAGTGGTGAGACGAGTAGATTTGCCTTCGTTTGGTAAAGTTATCATCATAGAGGGATGATTGAAGAAACGAAACGGCGAGTGTTTGAGCGAGTCGAGCAGATTCTCGCAGCTCAAGATGCCCCCTCAAAACCATCAATGATTTGGAACAGATTTCCCTCAGCATTCGCGATGGTTGTCGAGCCCTGGTAGATGCCCGACCTGCCAGTCTGCATTATTTAAAAAGTCCGCGACAGCGGTTCCGGGGGGAACCAGCGAATCCACGGCTGCTAAAAAACTCTGAGGAAGAGTGAGTGACGCGGCAGGCAGCAGGCTTGTGAGCTGCTCCAAAGTGCGCGGCCCCACAATCGGCGCCGTCACTAAGGGGTTTGCCAGAGTCCAGGCCACTGCGGCGACGGCAGGATCGAAGCCGTGCTCGCTCGCCAGAGCCGAAAATCCCGCCGCGACTTCCGAGGCATTTCGATTGGTGCGCTGCCGCCACATCGCATTTCGTGCGATTCGGGAGCCCTCGGGGAGTGTGCTCGGTGAGACCGTGCCGTACTTGCCCGTGAGCTGCCCACCTGCCAGCGGCGACCAGACAATCAGCCCCCAGCCCGCCTGCTTGAGGAATCCCGCCCGGTCGTTCTCGAGGCGGCGATCCAGAATGTTGTAGGGCGCTTGCTCACAGACGGGTCCGATTCGGTGGTGGAAATCCGCATGCCACTGCGCGTCGGACATCTGCCAACTTGCAAATGTACTCGTTCCCCAGTAACGGATTTTCCCCTCTTTGACAAGGGTGTCCAGAGTCTCGATGGTTTCGTCGAGCGGCACGGTAGGGTCGTAGCGATGAAGCTGGTAGAGGTCAATCCAGTCGGTCTGCAAGCGGCGCAGGCTCGCTTCAATCGCCAGACGAAGATGCCGCCGCGAGAGCCCACGATCATTCGCTCCGGGCCCCATCGCGCCGTTGACTTTTGTCGCCAGCACGACTTGCTCGCGGAAGCCAAACTGGACAAAGGCTTTCCCGAGAATCTCCTCGCTACGCCCCGCCCCGTAGACATCGGCGGTGTCCCAGAACGTCACGCCGGAGTCGTAGGTTGCTTTGAGGACGGCAAGTGAGTCTTCCTCGCTCGTGGACTCGCCAAAGTTCATGCAGCCAAGGCACAGATTGCTCACCTTCAGCCCAGAGCGCCCCAGCGCGACATTCTCTATCATTTAGAGTGCCTCGTACTTGTCGAAGATTTTATCGAGTTGTTGGGAGAAGGCACTATGACATGCCCTTGGTGAAACTCTCGGCCTCTTTCAGATACGTGTCGAACGGATTTTTCAAGTCCAGATGCCGGTTCTTTGCCAGATACACCAGATCCCAGTCAATCACATAGTCCTTGGACTTTTTGTCGAGCAGCTTCTTGATAATATCGGCGCGGGCGGCGGCGCGGGTGTTCTGCGGCGCGGCAACGGTCGCAGTGGCGATCTCAGGGTCGGTGACTAAGCGCTCCATCTCGCCTAGCTCCTCTAAGCCGTAGAAAAGGCCCTGGCTGCGGTTGGTGTTGTGGTACTCGATATCCAGGCTCTGCATCACATCGTCCTGCCAGCCGACACCCTCAGACTTCATAAACTCCGTGTACATCTTGTGTTTAGCGACCCAGTCCAACTTGTTGGCAAGGGTCAGCGGGTTCGTTTCGAGCGCATCAAGCGTCGCTTCCCACTCGCGCAGCACCCAGTCGGTCTGGGTGTCCACACCCGCAAGGCGCTTCTTGCCCGCTTCGAGGTAGATGCGCTGGAGATCCACGGCCTTGATCGTGCCGCCGCTCTTGCGCTTGACCAGCCACTTCCAGCTCGGGTCGCGGCTGACGGAGCGCAGAGTCTCCAGCGGGTCGCGGATCTCCACCTCCGTGCCCAGCAGACCGTCTTCCACCAGCGAGAGCACCACACACGTCGTGCCAACTTTCAGCGCCGTGGCGTAGTCGGACATATTGCCCTCGCCGTAGAGAATGTGCAGGCGGTGCAGGTTCGAGAAGTTGTAGTAGCTGTCCCACTTCGGGTTGATAATCGCCCGGTTGAAGCGCACACGGCTACTGATTGTCTTGACAATATGATCCGCACGCTGCGAGAGCTGAAAGTCTACCGTCGGATCAATCTCAACGCCGTAGAAGTTGCTCACCCACTGGTAGTCCACGTCATAGTCGGAGATCGTCATCACCGAGTTCTTCATGGACGAGAAGTTCAGCCGATGCCCCCCCACACGCCCGACACCCGCAAAGATCTGACGTGTCACTAGGAACGGTAGAAGATAGTTAAAGCTCGCTCGGAAGAAGTCCTCGTCGTGCATCTCGACTAAGTAGTTCTCATGGCAACCAAACGTGTGGCCGCCGAAGTGATCCACCGAGTTGTTGTGAAACGACGCCGTCTCCGCAAGCCCCAGATCGTTTAAGAGGCTCTGAACAATCCACTGCCCGGCTTTATTGTAGCGGCAGACATCAAAAATATCCGTGCACTCCGGCGTGGCATACTCCTCATGATCCCCGACAGCATCTATGTAGAGCCGTCCCCCGTTGAGAAGAAACCCGCCGCTACGGGCGGGTTCAAACGAGTAGTCGCGGGCATGGAGGTCAATGAGCCCCCAGTGCTTCTGATAAAAACAGTGATTCTTGACCGCTTCGACAACCTGCTCAGGCGATCCGGCGGCATCATCGCGCACCATGCACCCGAACTCCGTCTCGATCCCAAAAATACGTCGCTCCATGCCCTGATTGTATCCGATTTCTAGCCCGTTCTGCGCCGCCGTCGCAGGGCAACTCCTCCAAGCCCGCCGAGGGTGCCCCTCTTATCCGCTTCTGCTCCTCACGGCGTTTTTTCCGTGAGTGGCTTGAGGGTTTTCGGAGCTTGTCCGCTCTTTCGGATGCTCGAAAAGAGCTTTGCCATTGGGTCGTTCTCGTTATCCGCGATATAGCCAATGAAAGCGATACACATCTCGTCGGTGGTGGCCTCTCCCCAGGCGACGGGCTGTGGCGGATTGTTCGGCTGACGCGGGTTGGCGGCTGAGTTGTCGTAGCGAGCCTTGAGCGTGAGCTGAGTCCCCTTGGGCAGTGCCACAAAGTCCTTGTAGTTGTAGGAGTCTTGCCAGTTGAAGTCCCAGTCGTTGATCCGGATCAGAAGCTTTTTCTCGCCACGGGGAAGTGTCGCCTCCACGGCGATCTCTCTGCCCAGCAGGTGCATGTGCGGAATGATAAAGATCGCCTTGGCATCAAAAAGCATCGGGAAGCTCGTCCCCGTTTTGTAGCTCGCCTCACCCGCCGGAATATTGAGCGGCGCGATGAGCGGCAGGATGCCCAAGTGCTTGGTGATAGGCTTCTTGGCGAAGTAGATCCCGACCTGCGTGGTATCTTCCTCAGGCTTCCCATTGGAGTGGTAGTGCACCTGCATCACCAGATCACTTCCCTTGGGCAAAGGCCGTGCGATACCCTCGGGGAGGAAGTAGGGCAGCTTTCCAGGTGCCCAGCCATCGAGCTCGCCATCGGGTAAGAAGCCCGGGCTGCCAAAGCTCGTGTAGCCCGGCCCGGCCTCAGCCTCGTCCATCTTGCGCCCCCGCCCCTGGGTGTCTAAGTAGCCGATCACATGGTGCACGACGGCTTTATTGCCCGCCCGGTACTCCACTGCGACCACTTCCTTGTCTTCGGTGACGCCGGTGGGCAGCACAAAGCAGCGGTAGACATCGGCCCCCGAGGGCGCGACTTGGTAGCTCTGAGGCATCTTTAAGATCAGATCGGGCTCGCCCAGGGTCCAGCCTTTGGCAAACTTGGGGGGCGTGGGGGCTTTGGCTAAGTTCCCCGCCGGAGCGCCCGACTTTGCCCACAGTGAGACGAGCTGAATCTGCGCATCGGTGAGCTTGCGCACTCCTGTAAAATCCCCATGCCCCTCGACGGGCTTCCACGGCGGCATGACACGCTTCTCGGAGACCTGGGCAATATTGGCAGCAAACGCCTTCGCACTGGCGTAGCTATCGAGCTTCATCGGCCCGATCTCGCCGTCGCGGTGACAGGAGATACAGTTGTCATTGAGAATCGGCGCGATGTGCTCCGCGTAGTTTGGGCTACCTGCGCTCTTCCCCCGCTCGGCGGGGGTCAGGGGGAGCTCGATGACGCACCCCACGGCCTCGGTCTTGGCTACCTTGATGGGCTTTCCATCCAGTGCAGCCCCCAGTGCGTCGGAGAGCTCATGGTGTAGTGGTGCCGTTCCGCGAGGTTTTGCCTGCCCCGCCCCATCATCGCTAATGCGCCCGTTGTAGAGCACCTTGCCACGAGTATCGAGCACAAAGGCATGTGGCGTGACACTCGCGCCCAGCGCCGTCTTGAGCGCCTGATCACCGTCACACACAATCACGGCATCACTGAGGCCGTATTTCTTTGCATGCGCTCTCGCGGTCGCCTGATCCCCCGGATTGCTGTAGACGAGCACCAGCTGCCCACCGTGCGCCTTCGCCGTTCTTGCCAGCACGGCGAGCTCCGGCGCGTGGCGATTGGCAATCGGGCACGCGACCCCAATAAAGACAACGGCGGTCGCCTTCTTGCCCAGATACGCCGCCAGCGGCGACGCTTGCCTTGTGGCGGTGGCCAGCACGGTGCCCCCCAGCAAGAGCGCCGACACCCCGATCATCCCTACAAAATGGTTCCGTACCATAATCACAAGCCTCCGTCTTAAAAGACAGTCCACGTCTGAGTTTGATTCCGATTTTTCAGATTGTACCCTTTTTCACAAACAAGGCTGTCACACTCGCCCTCGGGGCTTCGTCTCCTTCAACAAGGGGCGCTGTTAAAGCTCCCCACACTGCGAGGAGAAGGAGTTTACGGAGATGAATACCAAACCCATTATACTGACGGGACTGGCGATGATCGGGCTGCTGGGAACAAGCTGGGCGCAGAGTGGCCGCCCAAATCCCTCACAGAAACGACAGGAAGACAAAAACCTCATGCGTAACCTAGGCAGCGGCCTCGGAGCAGCGGCGCTGAACTCCGCACGAAACGGGCGCATTGGCGATGCGATTGTGCTTGGAGCCGGAGCGGCTCTCGCGGGCAAGAAGTTCGAAGATGCTCGTAAGGCGCAAAATGATGAGAGCCGCTACGGGCGCGACGACCGCTATGGCCGCGACGACCGCTACGGACGCAATGACAGATACGATTCCAATGACCGCTACAACACCGATGCCTACGATAGAGACCGCTACAACTCACCCTCCCGCTGGGAGCGAGAGCGAATCGAGCGCGAACGGCGCGAGCGAGAGCGGGAAGAGCGGGAGGCGCGTATCCGTTGGGAGCGTGAGCACCGTGGCCATAGTGGGGATCGTGATCGCGACCGAGACTGCTGTGACCGGGATCACCGCCACGGCTAGGAACCAATAAATCTCCCGGTCCTACGAAAATAGGACCGGGGCCTCCCCCCTTCGACCCAGGCAGACACGACGTAAAACGGGCATACTCTTTCTCAGGAGAACTGTCCGATGTCCGAAGAACGTGTCTGCCTGGATTTTTTGCTAAAAGAGCTTCGTCGCTGGCACACCGAGGGTCGTGTCCCGGAGACATTCCTCGCGCCCCTCTACGACGAGTACACAGCGCGGCGCAAAGCACTCGCCCCACCACGGCTGGAGATGTATGATTTAGAGCCGGATAGCGCTTCGCATCCCCCCTCTGCCCCGCCCCGCCCCGCGCACCCGTCCCACTCCCCCCGTCGCGGCCTGCTGGCTTTTTTGGAGGAGCGCAATATCGCCGCGCTCCATCTGGTAGGATCGCTTCTCTTACTGGCCGGACTCTTCTTGCTGGTGCAGTGGCAGTGGGACGGCATCGGCAGGTTTCTGCTGCTCGCCGTGCTGGCACTGTCCGCCGCCGGTCTGCTGCGCCTGAGCGACAGCCTGCGTGACGAACACCCACAGAGCAGCCAGGTATTGGGGCTACTCGGCTGCCTGATTGTCCCGCTGTGTGGCATTGCCCTGAAAGTTTTTGGCCTAGTGGGCGGACTGTCCTGGCCCCTGACCGCACTCCTGACCGCCCTGTGCAGTGGGGGCGTTTTTGTCTGGCGGCTACGCACGACCCAGGAGCCCCTGCTGATCGGCCTGCTGGGCGGTGCCGGGGCGGGCGCGGTCTGGGGCTTCGCGGGTCTTGTCCCCGCGACCCTGTTCTGGCCCACCCTCATTATTAGCTTTCTCGGACTGGCGACACTGAGTTTCTGGCAGACAGAGCGCGACGACAGCCTCTGGAACCGGATGCGCGTCGTCGTCGGCCACTGCCTGACACTTGCCGGAATTGGAGCGTCGCTGCTCTGGGCGGCACAGGTCAGTGGCACGGCAACCCAGTCGGCAGTCGGACTAACGCTCCTCGGAGCGGCGGGGCTCTACGGACTCACGGGAAGCCGCCTTCAGATCGCGTGGCTAGGCTACGCGGCCACGTTCGCCGCCGCGCTCGGCGCACAGTTCCTCCTGCCAGACACCGCGAGCATGATCGCACGTGGTGCCATTGCTTCCGCAACAGGCGTCCTGGCGCAGCTTCTGACCCGTTTCCAGCGAGGCGAGGGACAAGCCGCCGCCACCCCGTACCAGAACAGTGCCCGTGCGCTCACCCTCCTGGGCTTGTTCCCCGTTCTACTCGCACCGGAGACCCGTGATGTGCCACTGGCAGGGCTCTTTGCAGCGGAGGCAGTTCTCTGGCTGGTCGCCGCACGAACGGCACAAGGTCTTTTGTGCACTTCGGCGCTTGCCCTCGCTGCCTGCCGCCTCATCGCCATTGCGCTCGATGGCTGGTTTGTCGCTGCCACGGGGCTACCCGCCGGTCCACTGCGCTGGCTGCTGCTTCCCTCACTTGCTTTCGGGCTCCTGAGCCTGCGGACCATAACCGAAGAGCGTGCTGTTATTTTGCGACAGTGTGCCCTTGCGGCATTTAGCTGGGCCTGCGTGGGCCAGTTTACCGGGCTCCTGGAGAGCAAGAGTGCCGCAACAAACTGCATGGTCTTGATGCTCGCGTCCGCCGGGCTCGGCCTCTGGGGGCTCTGGCAGGACCGCCCTGTGGCGGCGCGTGGCGCACTGATTCCTCTGGGATTCGCTCTGGTGGCTCAGTGGGTGCGCTGGGCAACGGTGGGGCATGATCTGCCCCTTCCCGTTCTCGCCCTGGCACTCTTCGTGGCGGGTGTCACTCTCCCTGCAAAGGCTGATCTTGGGCCACGGGCCACGCTGTGGCTGCTTGCGGCGGGGCATCTCGCGGCGAGCCTGCTTCCTGCGGCCCTGCTCCCGTTCTGGAGCCTTGCCCTAGTTCCCGTGCTCCTCTGGCTGGGCCGCGCGGAAGGCGACACGGACAGGCCGCTGCGTCTTACGGAGTTCTTTGCCGTACTGGGCTTCTTAGCCACCGTACTGCTCCCCTCGGGCAGCTCGCCCCTCTCGCTCGTGGTCACGGGTGCCGCGCTAGCCTCGGTCTCGCTGCTAGGATACCGCCCCAGCGGGGTTGCGACTGCTGCCGGACTGGCTACCGCTGCCGTGGCGCTTGCAGCGAGCGGGTACCCACACCCTTCCCTCTCCCTAGCGCAAGTGAGCTTCTTACTCGCTGGCCTAGCCGCATTCTGGCTGGGGCTGGCGGCGAGCCTCCGGCGCACCACGAATCTCTGGGAGACGCTCAGTGCGGTGGGTGTGGCCACCACGGCAGTTGCGGTCGTGACCGGGGTATACGGACTGACCGGACAGGATCAGGGCCGGTGGACGATCTACACGCTGGGGCTGAGCGCAGCGACTCTCGCGGCCACGGCGGGCTTGCGCAGGCAGCCAAACTACCTCCACAGTGCCTTCGCCTGTGCCTTCGCCGCCTACGGTCTCTATTTCTTCGACCAGTTTGGGCTGGACTCCGATAAACTCGACTACTTCCTCATGCCCATCGGGCTCTATCTTTTGTTTATCGCCGAGCGCATGAACCAGGCCCCCCTGCGCGCCCCCGGCCTCCTGCTCCTGCTTGGCCCCTCACTGCTCGCCATCGTCACCAACCCCCACGACTGGCAGCACGCTGTTCTGCTCGTCCTAGAGTGCTTGGTAGCTGTCGCGGCAGGCATCCAGCAGCGCGTGAAAGTCTATCTGGGCGGCGGGATCGCGTTTCTCATCACGCTTCTGGTCATCAAGCTCTGGGACCCACTCCGGGAGATCAACTTCGGGGTCTATCTCACCCTCCTGGGTGTCGGGGTTCTCACTGCCGCGCTCCAGTTCGATAAGCGCCGAGAAGCACTGCGCCGCTGGGCGGACTCGGTGCGGGAGACCTACCAGAGCTGGGATTGACTAGGTATCTGTACGAACCCAGCGCTGGGCCTTCATCTCGGAGCGCGGGAGTGTCCCACAGTCAACGATATTTGTGGGGAGGCGCAGGTGGAAAGTGGCCCGGAGTGCGGACTCGGCGGCGTGGCGGAGGGCTTCGGGGTCGGGACAAGACGGCAGCGGCTCCAGCTCGATAACGGCCTCGCGTAGGGCATTGGCCGTGGTGAGCGTCACGCGGTACTCGGCAATTTCTCCAAACTGCCGCAGCACGGCCTCAATCGCCGACGGGTAGAGATTCACGCCCCGCACCACCACCATGTCGTCGGTGCGGCCTAGAATCCCACCGTCGAGTGCCAGATCCCAGCGCCCACAGGCACAGATTTCTCTCGCGCCTGCCTGCACCAGATCGCCGGTTCGGTAGCGCAAGAGCGGGGAGCCAAGCCGCCCGAGGTTCGTCAGCACCAGCTCACCGCGCTCGCCGGGAAGCGTGGGTTGCAGTGTCTCCGGGTCGAGCACCTCGGCGATAAACCGAGACTCCAGCACGTGCAACACGCCCGGGCAAACGGGGCACTCGAAGCTCACCGGGCCGATCTCCGTCATTCCGTGGTGGTCGTAGAGGCGCACACCGGGCCAGAGCTGCTCGATACGCGCCCGGGTCGCGGGAATCCCCGCGCCCGGCTCGCCTGCGACAATAATGCGGCGAACGGCACTAGTCGCCAGATCAATCCCCTCTTCTCGCGCCACTTCCCCAAGGCGGATCGCATACGTCGGGGTGCAACAAAGTGTCGTGACACAGTTGTCTAGGATCGTCTTCAGCCGCGCCGCACTGCTCATCCCTCCACCGGGCAGGCAGAGGCAGCCCAGCCGTTCCCCCGCGGCAAAGGCGGTCCAGAATCCCAAAAATGGGCCAAACGAGAAGGCGTAGAAAAGGCGATCACGGGCAGAAACGTCGGCGGTGCGAAACACCTCCACCCAGTTTTCTACCATCCACTCCCATGACTCCGTGGTGTCTAGCCAGCGCAAGGTGAAGCCGCTCGTGCCGCTCGTTTGGCAGAAGCGCGTGTAGCGCTCGATGGGATAGGTCAAGTTGCTTCCGTACGGCGCGTACTCCCGCTGATCGTCGACGATCTGCTGTTTGGTGGTCAGTGGCATACGCGCAAAAAACTCCGCCAGTGAGCCCACGCCCTGGCCTAAGCCCGCCGCGTCGAGCTTCGGGGCATAAAACGCATTGCTTGGCATGAGGGCGGCGATGAGTATGTTGAGCCGCGCGAGCTGCTCAGCCTCCAGCGCGGCGCGACTCAGGAAGCTCATACAGTTTCCACAGAGACGACGTCGATCTGTGCGGCGAGCGCATCGGGGATTCGGGCGGCCTTCATCGTTCCGGCTTCGTGATCCATCGCCACACAGACCACGGTCATACGGCCCGTCGCCACTTCGAGCAAGGGCTCGGTTCCAACCTTCGTGATATGAAAAACATAGCTCAGCGACTTGGATTTTTTTGCGGTGACAACTAAACGCACATCCAGCTCATCCTCAAAGCGCAAGGGCGAGCGAAACTCACAGCCCACATCCACGCGCGGCCAGCCAATTCCTGCATCTCGACTCGCCACGGAGAACCCCAGCGAGCGAAAAAACGCATGCTCAGTCACTTCCATGTAGCGAAAGTAGCTGGAGAAGTGAATGATGCCCGCCATGTCCGTGTCCGCGAACTCAACCCGGTGGCGCAGGACAAACTCATGGGGCATGGGGCAGAATCTCCAGGATATCGGCGATCACAGCGCCTTCCGGTGTGGAGAGGATATTGCGTCGCCCGTAGAAGACACTCGGCTCCCCTGAGAGCCCGAAGACATCGTTGATAAAGGCATTGGCCTCAACTCTTAAAAACGCCTGCGGACAGCTCACGTGCGTAACCGCGTGCTTGGCGAGAATAGTCCCCAGCGGCAGGTGCCCCGCCTCAATGTCTTTACGTGCCTCAGCGGTGAATGTACTTAAGTGAATCGCAATCGCCCCGAACTCGACCGGCGCTTCCCCGGCCAGCAAGACCACCTCGCGGAAGAGCACATCGCCCTGAATGCGGCGGCCCAGCACGCGAAGCGCGATCTCCCGAGCGTGAAATGCACTCAGAGTCGGGGTCATGTCGTTGAGATGAACAAGAAGCTGTCGGTAGGGCTGAGGCACATCCCCACCCTCCACACGCTCGATCTGTGGCAGGGCGATGCCCTCTTGCTCATGCAGAAGATCCAGCGGGAAGAACAGGTTAAGCTCAGGCATACCGCGCATCTCGGTGCTCGGGTAGGAAGAACTCATGCACCAGGCGATCCACGCGAAGCAGTCCCTCACGGTTTAGCCGCAGCTCGTCGCCGTGTTCTTCCAGAAAGCCCTCGGTTCGCAGCTCATTCATCGTCTCTGCAAATCGGACGCGCAGATCCACGCCGAATTTCTGCGCGAAATAGCCTAGGCTGACATGGCCAAGCTTGAACTGCAAGATCAGCTCACGGATCAGGCTCTGCTCCGCCGTCGGGGTTAAAGCGCGGTAGATCGGGAGCTGGCCGCTGGAAATTTTATCAATATACGGATCGAAGTTGTGTTGGTTCTGGAAGTGGACTCCCCCGACATGGGAGAACGACGCCACACCAAGCCCGAGCAGATCCGCGCCCGCCCAGAGCTGATCACGGTAGCAAAACCGAGTGGTTGCGGGGTCGCGAACGGCGGTATACCCGCTGGTGACCGTGTAACCTGCTTGCTCTAGCTGCCCAAACGCATACTGCACCCACTCACGCTTCTTGGCCCAGGTTGCCACGGGAGCGATCTCGTTGCCACCCTCCTGCATCTCCGCAAAGATCGTCGTGTTGTAGGGAATCTCCATCTGGTAGATCGTCACGCTGTCGGGCAGGAGCTCGATAGCTTTCGCGACCGTGGCCCGCCAAAGCGCATCGGTGTCGCCCATCATCCCCGCGATCAAGTCAATGTTGATCTGCGGGAAGCCCACCGAGCGCGCAAAGTTGTAGGCACGGTCAATCTCCTTGGCTCCGTGTGCGCGGCCATTGAGCTTCAGGATGCTCTCATCGAAGTGCTCGACACCAAGACTGAGGCGCGTCACCCCGACATTGCGAATCGTGGTCAGCTTGTGCTCATTGAGCGTCCCCGGCTCGCACTCGAACGTCACTTCCTCGGCCTCGTCCCAGGGGAGCAAGGCCTTCATGGCATCGGTGAGGTAGGTGAGCTGTGTGGTCGAGAGATACGACGGCGTGCCGCCACCAAAGTACACGAAGCGCGGCTTGCGCCCCCCGACAAACGGTTTGCTCGCGTAGGTGGTCATCTCCGCAATGGCCGCATCCAGATAGCGCTTGATCTCACCGGCATTCTTGTCGGTGTAGACTCGAAAATAACAGAAGTGGCAGCGCTTGCGGCAAAACGGAATGTGCAGATAGACCCCAAGCGGCGTATCGGGCAGAGGCGCACGCTCCAGGGTAGCTAGAGCCTCCGGAACCGAGGCGGGTGTCCAAAAGGAGTACGGAGGGTAGTTGGAGACGAAATAATTTCCCGCCTTAGTCTCTTGTGCCCCAAGCATCTCTAAGTTCAGTCGTGTTGTCGCCATTGCGTCGTCTTTCTTGAGTCTGGCAGAAGCCAGAGCAGTGCAGGTGCGGTCATCATCGTCGTCACGAGCGCCATCACCACCATCATCGCAAATAAAGTAGGAGAAATAACATGCAGATCGAGCCCGATGTTCAGCACGATCAGCTCCATCAGCCCTCGCGTATTCATCAAGGCTCCCAGTACCAAAGCGTCACGCGCCCCCACTCCAGTTCCCCGTGCGGCAAAAAAAGTACCGCCGACCTTCCCTAGAGTCGCCACAAGAATGATACCCGCACAGATCAACCAGGCGCTCCCCTCGGAGAGGAAATCAATCCGAGTACGCATCCCAGTCAGGGCGAAGAAGGCGGGCAGGAGCAGGGTCGAGACCACGGGCTGAAGCTGGCGGATCAGGGTCTGAGCCAGGGTGCTCTGGTGCGGCAGAATCGCCCCCAGCAGAAATGCCCCAAAGACTGCGTGGATTCCGATCTCCTCGGTGGCAAGCGCGGAGAGGAGGACGGCGACCAGCACCAGTGCCCCCCGCGCAGGTGTGAGCGGCTCGTCGCCCCAGTGGCGCATCAGGCGGCGGGCCAGGGGGCGCACGATAAGGAGCATGGCGGCGAGATACCCCAGAGTCCCCCAGACAATCGTCACGCCCACGCCCACCTGCGCCTTCGCCACGCCTACCACGATGGCCAGCAGGCACCAGGCAATCACATCGCCAATCGCGGCGCAGGCCAGTGCCAGGGTTCCCAGCGGCGTCTGGAACATCTGCCGGTCGGTGAGGATGCGGGCCAGCACCGGAAACGCCGTCACTGAGAGTGAGATTCCCATAAAGAGGGAAAAGCTAGTCAGCGATGCCTCTTTATGAGCGAATCGAATAAAGAGAACCGGTGTGAGTGCCATGCCCAGCAAGAACGGCACGAGAAGGCTTGCCAGCGACGTGACGGCCAGTGTCTTAACCTGCTGCCTTAGCGAGCCACCACTGAGCTCCAGCCCAACCGTGAACATGTAGAGCAAGATACCGAGCTGTGCAAGAATCCCCAGCAGAGGAGTGGCGGTAGCGGGGAGCAGCATCCCTGAGAGCCGCGCTCCCAGCAGCGAGGGTCCCAGGACGATTCCAGCCAGCACCTCTCCGATCACAGGCGGCTGCCCCAGGAAACCCACTAGCTTACCGAGCACCACTCCGGCGGCAATCACAGCGGCGAGCGCCAAGAGTACCTGTGACAGCGGGTCCGTCAGCGGCATTCTAGGGCTTGTAGCCTTCAGGGAGAACCAGCTCGTTGGCCTTGTGGGCAACGTCCATCACCACGGGGGTGTCCCACGGTGCGGGCGGAATCTTATTGTCCGGGTAGAGCGACTCCATCGGGGCCCAGACTTCATCCACCCGCTCCGTGAAGAGATCGCCGATGAGTAGATCGGTCATTGTGTTGCGAAGATGCGGATAGGTCTTGATAAACTGCCCGAAGCTAAAGCCCTCGTAGTACTCACAGACCAGGCGGCGCATGCGATCCACGCCCTTGTTGAAGTCCGGCCCCCACTTGCCCAGCTGCGCCTCGGAGACATCGCCTCTCTCCAGCCCCTCCACCACCGCATCGGCGGCAAGCTGGCCCGACTTGAGCGCGAGCAGCACCCCCGATGAGTAGAGAGGATCGAGGAAACCAAACGCATCGCCCACGAGTACCCAGCCGTTGCCCGCCGCCTGTGTGCAGCGATAAGAGTAGTCTTTGGTGGCAAAATAGCCCGTGTCCCGTGTCGCGCTGGCGAGGCGCTCTTTCACGCCGGGGCAGGCCTCCACTTCGTCCTGGTAGGTCTTCTCGTGGCTCTCACGGCCCTTAAACAGATAGTCAAACGGCCCGACCACTCCCACACTCATCCGATCATCGTGGAGGGGAATGTACCAGAACCAGCCTTTTTTGTCTCCCGTCTGGAGCACCATGGTCGCCCCGGCGTTGCGGCCTTCGTCGCGAAAGGCTCCCTTCCAATACGTCCAGATCGCCCCTTTATTGAGCACCGGATCCCACGTCCGTAACCCCAGCTTGTTGGCCAGAAGGTTGCTCTGCCCGCTCGCATCAATCACGACACTTGCACGCACTTCCTCCAGCGTCCCATCTTCGAGCTGAATCTTCACCCCAACGGCCTTGCCCTCGTCGAAGAGCACCTCACGAACACGCACGCCCTCTTGTGCATCCACGCCGTGCTCGCGGGCGTTGTTGAGCATCATCAAGTCAAACTCGCTACGGACTACTTGCCAGGTCTGGGAGCACTCGTGGGGCTTGTTGTCCCAGAAGTAGAACGGCGCACTGGTCTTGCCCGCTGAGTTGACGAACTGGACACTGTGCTTGTGCACAAAGTGACTCTTTTTGAGCTTCTCCAGCATTCCCAGCCGCTCTAGAACCCAGTAGGTTTCCGGGATCAGCGACTCGCCAATGTGAAAGCGCGGGAAGTGCTCACGCTCAAAAAGCCGAACCTTAAAGCCCCTCTGGGCAATCAGGGTCGAGACGGTCGAACCGGCAGGTCCACCACCAATAACGATCACATCAGGATTACTAGCTTGATTCATAGTGTTGCGGTTATCTCTCTCATTAGTTCCGCCCCTGTTCCGTGGGCGGCTCTACTTCCCCATAATCTTCGGAATTGCGCCTTCGAAGGCAGAGCGTAGCTGATCCAGAGAAAGTTCAAGAAGGCCAGCGGCATCGAGCTTGTTGTTGTTCTTCACTTGCCCGATAAAGACCGCCTCAACACCATTTTGTTCACACAGATCGAGAAATGTGTCCTGCTCTTTTGTCAGTTCTTTCACCGTCACCACAATGCGGCTCGGAGCCTCGCCAAAGAGAACAGCACTCCAAGGCAGATCGTTCCCATCTTTTCCAACAAAGTCCGTGATGGCGAAGCGAATCTCTGCGCCTTTGTTGCCGCCCAGACAGCTCTCGGCGACCGCGGTCAGGAAGCCGCCTTCGGAGCAGTCGTGGGCGCTCTGGATCAGGGCGTTGGCAACGGCCTCACGAACGACTTTTTGGACACTGGCTTCGGCGGCCAAGTCCAGCTCCGGCTTGCCCTCGGCGCGGCCAAAGATGCGATAGAGGTACTCACTTCCTCCAATGCCCGTTGCGCTCTCCGTGCCCACGGGGCGCAGGAGATAGATCAAGTCGCCGTCGTTCTGGAAAGACAGGCCCATCGGCTCGACGTTTTCCGGGATCACGCCCACCATGCCCACCGTGGGGGTCGGGTAGATCGCGCCCTCGGGGGTCTCGTTGTAAAAACTAACATTGCCCGAGACAACGGGCGTCTTGAAGAAGTCGGCGGCTTGCGCCATGCCTTCCACGGCGCGACGGAACTGCCAGAACCCGGAAGGCTTCTCCGGCGACGGAAAGTTCAGACAGTCCGTGAGCGCGGCGGGAACGGCTCCCACACAGCTCAAGTTGCGCGCCGCCTCCGCCACAGCAAGCTGCGCACCGACAAACGGATCCAAATAACAGAAGCGGGGATTGCAGTCCGTGGTCGCTGCGATCTTTCGCCCGTCGGCCTCACGGATGCTCAGCACCGCCGCATCACCGCGTCCGGGCAAGATCTCGGTCTGGGTCTGCACCATCGTGTCGTACTGCTCCCAGACCCAGCGCTTGCTCGCGATACTCGGCGTGGCGAGCAATTTCAGCAGCACATCGCCGTAGCTCTCGGGCTCGGGCAGGGTCGAGAAATCCGCGCTCTGGACTTGGGCGATGTACTCGGGCTCGGCGGCGTCTAAGTAATAGGTCGGGCACTCATCGGCCAGCGACTTGGCAGGAATATCGGCCTCTAGGCGCTCGCCGTCCCAGACCTGCACATTGCCGGTCTCGGTCATCACCCCGATATAGGCCGCGTTCAGCCCCCACTTGTGAAACACCGCCGCCACTTCGTCCTCGCGGCCTCTGTCCACCACCGCCAGCATACGCTCCTGGCTCTCGGAGAGAAGCACCTCGTAGGCGTTCATCCCCGTCTCGCGGCGCGGCACTTTCTGGATATCAATGGTCATTCCCAGCGAGCCCTTGGCGCTCATCTCGCTCGTCCCACAGGTCAGACCTGCCGCGCCCATGTCCTGAATCCCCACAATCCCGCCGGTCGCCAGCGCCTCCAGAGTGGCTTCGATGAGCAGCTTCTCCATAAACGGATCGCCGCACTGCACATTGGGCCGCTTGGCCTCAGACTCTTCGGAGAGCTCTACACTCGCGAAAGTCGCGCCATGAATCCCATCGCGCCCCGTCGCCGAGCCGACATAGAGCACCGGGTTGCCGATTCCCTTCGCTTTGGCACTCGCAATCGCGTCTAACTTCACGATTCCGATACTCATCGCATTGACTAATGGATTGCCGTTGTAGCACGGATCAAAATAAATCTCGCCGCCCACCGTGGCGACCCCAACGCAATTTCCGTAGCTACCCACTCCCGAAACCACGTGCTCAAACAGATAACGGTTATGAATAGCAACAGGAGTATTGCCCTCAATCGGGCCGAATCTAAGCGAGTTCAGGCTGGCGATGGGCCGTGCGCCCATCGTGAAAATATCGCGCAGAATCCCGCCGACTCCCGTAGCTGCGCCTTGAAACGGCTCGACCGCGCTCGGGTGGTTGTGGGACTCCATCTTGAAGACCACACCCCAGCCCGTGTCGCCGAGCGGGACACTTCCCGCGTTCTCCAGTGCCCCGGACTCCTGCGCTTTCTTGTACTCAGAAAAGAGCTTGAGCACGGGGCGGCTGTACTTATAGCCGCAGTGCTCGCTCCACATCACGGCGTACATTCCCAGCTCGGTGTAGGTGGGGACGCGCCCCAAAACGTCTTGGATCTGGGCGTACTCCGATGCATTGACGCCCATCTCGCGGGCAACGATCTCAGAAACGTGGGGATACTCAGGGGCATTGACAGGGGTTAGCATAGCGCCTCTATTGTACCGTGGAAGCTTAGTAAGGTAATATTGCCTAGCGGAAAAACCGACAATTATCTCCGACAAACCACTATGCTCTTGCCGCACTCCCTTAAAGTACCTTCTCTCAATAAGCTCCTTGAGAAAGCTCATGCCCTCGTGAATCAGGATGCTGGGGCAGCACTCGCACTCGCACAAGAGGCGGTTGCCCAAGCACGCTCCACCGACACACCACAACTGCTCGCGAGAGCGCTCCGGGCCCGGGCCATGGCGCAGGGCTCCACGGGAAATATCACCGCCGCGCAGAGTGATTTCCAGGAGGCGCTTTCGCTTGCCCAGGAAAGTGAGGATCTCCATCTGGTGAACCAGTGCCTGCATGGAAAAGCAGTCGCCTTAAAGCACCAGGGTGCCTATTCCGAGGCAATCGCGACAATGCACTCGGCAGTCGAGATCCTGCGCACGATCAATAATCCCGAAGGACTTCAGGCGAGCCTGAACTCGCTTGCAGCATTTCATGGGAGCCTAGGCGACTATGGCGAGGCAATAATATGCCTGACTGAGGCTCTCGAACTCGCGCGTGACAATCACAACGACGAAGCACAGATTCTGAGTAATATTGCGATGGTGCACCTTGAGTGCGGGCAGCTCGACGAAGCCCTCCGTCACTTTGAGAGGTCACTTGACTATGACGCGGCGCTGTCGCACGTCACCTACCGCTGTAACACCCTGATCAGTTACGCCCACACCCTCCGTGCAGCAACAAGGCCTGACGAAGCAGCGACGGCGGCTCAGCAGGCTCTGGATCTCGCCCGCACCCAGCACAATAAGCCCCTGGAAGCCGCAGCCTTGGTCGCTTTGGGATGCTCACTCACCAACCCAGATTCGGCAAAGCGGACGCTCCGGGAGGCCCAGCACCTCGCGGAAGAGCTCGGGCTGCCCGAGCCACTCCTCAGTGCCTACCAGGCACTGGGTAACTTTCTGGTGGAGCAAGGCCAGACCGTGGAAGGATGCAACTGGCTACTCAAGGCACTGAAACAGGCGGAAGCGCACCACCGTCTCTTCGCGCAGAGCGGGATCCACCAGAAGCTCAGCACGGCCTATCAGGCTCAGGGAGATATTCACAAGGCCCTCACGCACTACCAGAGATTTCACGAACTCTACGCGCAGCTTCACAAAGAGTCTGCCCTGCACCGCATGCAGAGCCAGCTCGCGCGACAAGACGCCGAACGTGCGCGTCAAGAAGCCGAGGAGCTGCGTCAGCAAGTGCTGGAGGACCCACTCACTCAGCTCTACAACCGCCGTTTCCTGAGTCAGTTTCTCGAAAAAGAGATTTCTCGCTCACGGCGCTACGAGCTTCCGCTGAGTGTTATCTTAATTGATATTGACGACTTTAAGCAGGTCAACGATACCCACTCTCACCGAACCGGCGATCTGGTTCTCTTGGCCTTTGCCACGCTTCTGCGTCAGTCCAGCCGCCAGAGCGATGTTCTGGTACGGCAAGCGGGTGATGAGTTTGTGATCATCGCTCCGGAGACCACGCTCCCGGATGCCCAGAACCTCGCGGAGCGCCTCCGCCAGAGAATCGCAGAGCATCAGTGGGATACCATCGTCCCCGACCTCCACCTAACCGTCAGTATCGGGGTTGCAGACCTGCTCGGTGAGGAAGACTTGCTAGATCGGGCAGATAAGCTCCTCTACACTGCCAAACGTGCGGGCAAGAACCAAGTCGCGGCCTGAAAAACTTCTATAGTGCAGTTCTTGCTGCCACCAGATCACCGGGTATGCCTTCTTTACCCGCCTCTTGCCTGCCCGGTATGCCGCCCTCGTCGGTCGCGTTTGGCCCCACACTCCAGAGCGTGATCTTCTCAGCAGAGTCACGGTGATAACGCAGCGGGGCGCGAGTCGGGGAGAACGGGTCGGCGGGGAGAAGCTTCGTCGCCTCGCTCGGCTCGGGATAACGCCCCGTTTCGAGGCGCACGGCGCGGAGCAGTAAGTAGCCTTGCAAGAGCTGTGACTGGGCTCGGGTCAGCATCCACTTGATTTCCAGTTGCCCATAGACGGGCAGGATTATCTGGCTCAGCAGATCACTCGGTAGCGGCGCCGCCGGGCGCGGGTTGCTCCACGGCTGTTCGGAGCGCTTCCCGACTAGCTCCATCCAGGTCTCCATGTTCGTCGCAACCGTACGTGGGCCGTAGTAGACGACCTGCGCCCGCAACTTGGCCCACTGGAGTTTATCGGTGAGTGTCTCCGGCTCGGGCTCCGACGCGGTCTTCCCCGGCATCATCTTTATTAGCTGGCTCGTCATTGCCTGCGCTTCGCCAAAAAAAGTTGCCGTGTTACGCCAGGCGGCGAGCGGCCCGCCTGTAAAGATCGGCTGGAACTGACTACGCACCATGCGCTTCTCTTCCTGAAATGTCGCCGAAAGCGGCCAGCGTTCTTTCTCCAGCGCCGCCAGCCGTGCCGCCGCCGCATGCGCCGTTTTCGCGTCGAGCTTGTCAGCGATCTCCCAGAGCGCTTTCTGTCCGAATGGCTCGCATGAGTTCCCAATTATCTCCGGCATCATTCCACCACCGCGCGGGATTTGTTGGCTCAGCGCGATGGCATCCAGGGCGTAGCGGCTAGCTCCAGGGAGATCCCCCACGTCGGCGGAAGTCTTTGCGGCGAAGGCCAGCGTCCGTGCCAGAGCACGCAGCACTGTGCTGTTGAAGTGCTCGCCCGACCGATCTAGGTATTCCTGAGCCAATCCCTCGCGGAGTTTGTTAATAGCAGGCTGGTTAGCGGCAACGAAAGCCTTGCGCTGGCTCAGCGAGTACGGCGTCTTCGGCTTGGGCCAGGGATTGACTTCGACGCCATCGTGCTTCTTAACCAGCAGCTTTCCCGCCGCCAAGATTGTGTCGTAGCCATTGGGCTGAGGCACGCTCCGCTTCAGCGTTTCTTCAGGCGGGAAGACATAGTGCGCCCTGTACCAGATGCCAAGCGTGATTCCCAGCAGCGGGGTGGTGATGGCAAGCACCTGGGCAGCTCGGCGAACTCCGCGAATAAATCGGCTCATGACAGGCTCGTAGACGTTGAGAACAGGGAAAAGTTGCGTACAATAGATCCATGACAAAGATCGTTATCATTGGCGCAGGCAGCCAGTTCGGCGGAAAGCTCTCACGCGATATTCTCTCTCTCCCCACGCTCGCCGACGCGCACATCTGCCTCTGCGATATTAACGCCGAGCGACTGGCACTGACGGAAGCCTACGTCCGGCGCATCATTGACGGCCACGGTCTGAAAGCGAGGCTCTCGGTCTCCACGGATCGCAAAGTGCTTTTGCCAAGCGCAGACTTTGTTGTGGTGTCTGTCTCCGTGGGCGGGGCGGCGTACTCAGGGCATCCCGTGACGGCGGAAGTGGAGATCCCCCTCAAGTACGGCATCACGCAGTCCGTCGCCGACACGGTGGGTGTGGGAGGCATCTTTCGGTTTCTGCGCACCGGCCCCGAGCAGCTCGCGATCTGTCGCGATATGGAAAACCTCTGCCCCAATGCCCTGATGCTCAACTACACCAACCCGATGTGCATGCTGACCTGGGTGCACTCGCGTGCATCGGGAATAAAGAATGTCGGACTGTGCCATAGCGTCCAGCACACGGCTCATCAGATAGAGAGCTACACGGGGCTCGAAAAAGACACGATGCGCTACCTCTGCGCTGGGATCAACCACCAGGCTTGGTACCTCAAACTAACGCACGACGGCGAGGATGTCTATCCACGGCTCCGCGCCGCGCTGGATGACCCTGAAGTGGTGGCTAAGGACAATATCCGCTTTGAGATGTTCAAGCACTTCGGCTGGTTTGTCACGGAGTCGAGCCGTCACTGCTCCGAGTACCACCCCTACTTCCGCCGCAACAGCGACTTAATGACTCACTACAATCTGACGGAGTGGCACCCGCCCACAGAGGCCGCGCCGCCGCGCACCTGGCTCAAGGACGACAACGAGCTTCCTCCACTCACCCCAAGCGTTGAGTACGCGTCCAAGATTATCGAAGCCGTCGTGACAAACGTTCCCTACCGCTTCAACGGCAATGTCATGAACGACGGCCAGCTCATTTCCAATCTCCCCGTGGAGTGCTGCGTCGAAGTACCGTGTCTGGTAGATGGCCAAGGCGTCCAGCCGACACGTGTCGGAGCGCTTCCCATCCAGCTCGCCCAGCTCAATCTCACCAACATCGCCCCACAGGAGCTCGCCGTACGCGCCGTCTTGGATAGAGACCGGGAAGCCGCCTACCACGCCTGTCTGCTCGACCCGCTCACAAGAAGCACCTGCACACTGGATCAAACCAAGCAAATGTTCGACGAGCTCTGGGCCGCCGAGGGTGAGTTACTAGCGCATTTTTAACCGAAGTAAAATACTCCGGCCTAAAGGCCGGAGCTTTTTATTGAAAGCGGACACCGCAAAAGCCTCAAGAGTTCCCACTTTCTCCTAAACCCAGTTTCAGAGCCATCAGCTCAGAAAAGTATCGGGTCTTGGTTTGCCTTGCCCTGATCTTGGATATAGCGGCGAATCACGCCCTCCTGCGTCTGACCAACACTCTCGACAAAGTACCCATCACACCAAAAGCTATCACCCCACAAAAACTCCTCAAGCTCAGGAAACTCCAAACGAAGAAGACGGCTGGATCGCCCCTTGAGAAGATTGACAACTTTGGCAACAGACACCGAAGGAGGAATCTGCAACAACAAGTGAAGATGATCCGGTTGGACATTCAACTCGTGCAGGGGCCAGTTGCGCACCTCGCAGCCCTGGCGCAGCAATGCCTCCACTCGCTTGGCCACTGCACCCTCCAGCACACGGCGACGATACTTGGGTGTCCAGACAAGGTGAACACGAAGGCGATGCGTCGTGTGAGCACCAGCAAGATAGCGAGAAACACCCTCAGGCGTAGATGCCAGCTCGCTGGTAATGGAAGGCTTTTTGCGTTTTCCCAAACCCTATTGTAGCACCAGAGGCTGCTGGCAAATCTGACACTGAGTCGAAAAACCAAACTCAAAATAGTAAAAAGAGATACCCCGGAGCTTGCACCGATCGGATACCTGTCCGGCCATCCGTCCCAAGGGACGGATGGCATCACGTTTCCTCACCCGGCCTGAAGGCCGGGGTTTCCACG
>NZ_JAYVPL010000084.1:0-22380 GCF_043757465.1 Armatimonas sp. | reverse complement strand
TTATGCTCCTGGCATATTTCAGCGATTGTCTTCTCTGCTCGCTCTGCCTGCTGTAGGATGGCGAGTATCTGTTGGTCGTTGTATTGACCTTGTTTCACGGTTGGTTCTCCCGAGGCGGGCAAGCCGCCTCTTGTCAGGATACCAACTCATTCACTGGACCAGTTTTTGGGGGGCAGCGCAGACGTATCTTCAGCCTGGGCTCCGCCGCCTCGTTCGCGCTCCTGTCGCTCGGCTTCGCATTGGTCGGCTGGCCCACGTCGTCTCTGGGTCCAGCGACCATTTTTCTACTAGGAGTAGGACTGATAGCCTTGCTGGCAGTGGGAGTATTACTTTCCTTCCCACACTACGCAGACTGGACTGATGCTACAATACAGGTGCTATGAGAAATCCTATTTTTACTGCCGCTCTTCTTTCCCTTGCGCTTCTTCCTGCTGCCACGTTTGCACAGCCACTCACCGCGGAGGCCAAAACCAAAACGTTGGAGACGCTCCAGCAGGCCATCGCCCGCCGCGCCTTTGTGCCCGGCGTAGACTTCAGTAAGCTCCCCACCGCGCTGGAGAAACGCCGCCCCGAGCTGGATAAGGCCGAGGACATGCGCGCCTTCTCCAACACGGTTAATCTAGCCCTGCGGGACTTTGGCATCAGTCATATTCGGCTCATGACTCCAGCCAGCGCCCAGCAGCGGCGCACCGGCCAAGCGACCGGCTTCGGCCTGGCGATGCTCCCGAGCGCCGATGGCTTGACGGTCTCCACCCTCGCTCCAGGCAGCCACGCCGCCGGAATCGGGCTCTCGGTAGGCGATGTGATCCTCGAAGTCGAAGGCCAGCCAATCACAAATCCCACAAGTGTTGACCAAGAGGGCCGTGAGACCAGCCTTCTGACTATCAAGCGCAAAGCAGATGGCGCACAGAAGCATGTCATGCTTCTGCGCAAGCCCTACTCCCTTGTCCGCAAACCGACGCTCACCTGGCCCGCACCAGGGGTCGCCCGTTTCACGCTCCCGAGCTTCACTCAGGGCTACAACCAGCCCGAGGTCGAGGAACTCTTTGCGCAGGCAGCCAAAGCGAAAGCACTCATCGTTGATCTGCGCAGCAACGGCGGTGGGCTGGTCAATAACTCCGCGCACCTTCTCTCGCTGCTCCTCCCTCCGGGCACTCCCACCGGCAGCAGTGTCACCCGGGAGATGGCGGCGGAGTACAAAGAAAAGACCGGCAAGGAGGGCACCGATCCGGTTGAAGTGGCCAAGTGGAAAGGCCCGACCCGCAAGACCACCGCACGCAAGATTGCTCCCTACAAAGGGAAAGTCATCGTGCTCATCAACCGTGGCTCGGCCAGCGCCAGCGAGATTGTCTCGTCGGTGCTACGCGAGGAGCGCGGCTCCAAGCTCGTGGGGCTTCCCTCAGCGGGTGCGGTGCTGACCTCAATCTTCTTTCCTCTACCCACGGGCTTCGAAGTCCAGCTTCCTCTCAGCGACTACATCACCCCGCGCGGTGTTCGCTTAGAGAAAAACCCCATTAAGCCCGATGTCGAAGTTACCAGCGCGGCTCCGACAAAAGAGGAGGCCACGGATCCATGCGTGGTCGCGGCGCTCAAGGCTCTGAAATAGTAGCCCTCATGCCGTATCCCCACCCCAAAGGCTATGTCTGCGCCCGCGCCAGCGAGCCGATTGTGATTGATGGCGATCTGACAAAGCCCGTCTGGCAGGCCGCGCCCTGGAGCGAGGATTTTCTCGATATCGAGGGCGAGACTCGGCCCGCACCGCGCTTTCGCACCCGGATGAAGATGCTCTGGGATAACACGTTTTTTTATATCGCCGCCGAGCTGGAAGAGCCCGATATCTGGGCCACACTCACGGAGCACGACTCCGTGATCTTCTACGACAACGACTTTGAGATATTCCTCGACCCCGACGGCGACAACCACGACTACGGCGAGTTTGAGATGAATGCCCTCAATACCACGTGGGATCTGCGCCTCCCCAAGCCCTACCGCGATGGGGGCCCCGCGCTCAATGAGTGGGAGATCGAGGGCATCAAGACCGCCGTGAAAGTCTTTGGCACCCTGAATGATGCCCGAGATCGTGATCATGGCTGGACTCTGGAGCTCGCACTGCCCTGGAGCGGCCTCAAGACCCTCCAAGGCGGCGATTGCCCCGAAGTAGGGCAGCAGTGGCGGGTGAACTTCTCGCGCGTCGAGTGGGACATCGAGCCTGTGGATAACTTTCCCTACCCTGTGGATAACTCGACTTTGCCTGTGGATAACTCAGGAAAAGTGCCCGCGCCGTACCAGAAAATCCCCAGCACGCCCGAGTACAACTGGGTCTGGAGCCCCCAGTGGGCCATAGACATGCACCGCCCGGAGTGGTGGGGCTATGTCCAGTTTGAAGAATCCCCCGATGTCCCCTTCCGCCCCGACCCAGACTGGGAGAGTCGCTGCCACTTAATGGAACTCTACCACGCCGAAAAACACCCCGAAGGCTGGAGCGCCACCAAGGGTAATCTCACCGTCACACATGATTCGCGGATTCGCGCCACGAATTTGGTATACTCCTGAGTGAACATGAAATACGGAAAGGCCCCCATTGTAGAAGCGATCCTCGATATTCGAGTAGTACCACGCTCCGAAGCATCTGCATCTGAGTTGGTATCAGTCTTCTCTGGCCTCAGCATACCCTTCACCAAACGCGAGGAAATTGCTGCTGAACAACGTATTCAAATCAGCCTTGGGCCAAACGCTCTCGCCCCACAAGTTGGCCCTGTGCTGGGAGGATTCCGCTACGAGTACGCTGAGCAGAGTCAAGTGGTACAGGTACAACGTGAGGGTTTTGTCTTCAGCCTGCTTCCTCCCTATAATGAATGGGAGGACTTTGTGGCTCACGCTCAAGTTTTTTGGGAGCGTTATCGGGATGTCTGGCAACCACAAAAAATTACCCGTGTAGCCTTGCGATATGTCAACCAGTTCAATTTCCCTCTGGTACCAGAAAACTTCAATTATGGTGCTTATTTCACTATCATGCCTGGCAATTTCAGAAACGGACAAATGCCGCTTCAGCAAGTTCTGGACGCTTTCTCTTTACAGTTGATGTTGCCTCAAACCGATATTGAAGGCATGGCAATTCTAAGTTTTGGGTCGTTGCCCCGATCATCTGAAGATACACTCTCGGTTATACTAGACATAGATATATTCCTGGAAGGACTCCTTATGGATCCAAATAACGAAGCTCTTCTTTGGGAATCTCTTGGAAAACTACGGCAGCGAAAAAATGATCTGTTCCGTGCCAGCATTACTGATATTTGTGAAGCCTCACTTGAACCAACGGCGGAAAAATCATGACAACTCAATCACCAATACCAGCTATCGTCTGGAGTCAGTTTACTCCTGCTAAAACAGCAGAACCAAAGCAGGTTACAGGTGTGGGTCTGCCACGCCGAATGTATCAGACTTTTGCTCCCAGATATCAATCGGCTTCCGCAAAACAAGACCTTATCCAACAGTTATTGATTTTGCTTCATGATGAAAATAATTTTGATGAGGAGTGCTTATCTCCCACAGAAAGAGCCAAAGAGCGTATCATCAGTTTGCTAGAAGTCCAAAATATACTCCCACAAGGCACACTCTATCCAGATGGTGATGGAGGACTACGTGTTGAATGGGTGTGTGGTCAAAAACAACTTAGCCTCGCTATACATGCCTCCGACCCAATCCGTGACTACCTCTACCACCAGGAAGGAACAGGCCAAAACGCCGAATACGATGTAGTTCCACTCACCAGCAACGCTGTTTTCACACAATGGTTACCATGGCTTTTATCCCCTTCTGCAGATGACACCTTCATATCCACTCCCTGATAAGACTCTTCTTTATCGCCCTTTAACTAATGCTCGGATGATAGCAGGACAGCGTCCAACGCCTGCTGCATTTATGCGACGGGGGCCAAGACAAGATACGGGAGAACTACGCGATGTGGCTGGTCTTTCAGTAACACTCGCAAATCTTAGGACAGAGCAACAAGTGGTGAATAATGAGCAAAATAACTGGAAAAACCTTCGTGGTATCTGTGTCATCGCAGTTACAGATGTGATGGATGTTTCGCCCACACTTGATATCATTCCTGATAAACCGACCCACGCCAACATAAAAGGGTTGCCTGAAGTACCCGAAGATCCACCGACAACTGATGCAGGTAAGGAGGCTTATAAAAAAGCAGAGTTCTTCGGGCGAGAGTTGGCAAGTCGGGCTCGGATGTGCTGGGTGAAACTCTAAGACAAAAATATCCAGGATACTCGAATCGCCTTCCGTCGCGAAGCCGTGCCCAGAGGGCGCCCAAGTGGCCAGCCCTAGCGAGCCGAGGGAGGCTTGACAAGCCACACAATCGCCGATATCCTAAATATGAACGCGTTCATATTTAGAACTGAGGTTACCATGCTTGCGAACAAAGTGATTCTCTACGACGATAGCTGCCCGCTGTGTCAGCTCTACACCGAGGGCTTTGTACGACTCGGTGTGCTCCCACGGGCGGGGCGCGTGGCGTTTGGGAAGGCTCCTGAGCAGTGCCCGGAGGCGTTTGGTAAGCTGGACATACGGCGTGCTCGGCTGGCCATTCCCCTCGTAGATCGCGTTACAGGAGAGGTCATCTATGGGCTGGACTCACTCTTTGTGCTCGTGGGGCATAAGGCAGCATGGCTAAAGCCCGTTCTGCGCCAGGACTGGCTCAAGGCCACGATCTGGCCACTCTACCGCCTGATCTCCTACAACCGCCGCCAGATCGCCGGGTGCGAGCCGCCCCCCACACCCTTTGACTGCCGCCCCGAGCTGCATTCTGGCTGGCGGCTGGCCTGGCTCACCATCGCGCTCTCGGGCTGGCTGGCGGGTGTGGTGAGTGTAGGCACACTTCCCGTCCTCACTATCAGCATGCTCCAGCTCATGGGTTTGCTCTTTACAGCGCGGCGCGGCTGGGATGCGCTGGGCTCGTTTGCCACCAACTGCCTGGTCTTTGCGATCCTGCTGGCAGTCTTTCCGCTGGCTTGGTGGCCGGCTGCGCTTGCCATCACCCTGCTAGATTTGCGGCGCCGGGCGTGGGTTTTTCGCGTACAATAACGGCATGAAACTCGAAACGATAAACCACGAGCCGATCTACACCGATGCTCCCTTCCCCGAGTGCCACGCCTCCACCGTGGCGCTGTGTGGCAAGACCCTCGTGGCGGCCTGGTTTGGCGGCACCAAGGAGAAGCACCCCGATGTCGGGATCTGGCTCTCGCACAAAACTCTGGGGAGCAAGAGCGCCTGGAGTGCGCCGGTCAGAGTGGCAAAGATTGATGAGACCGCACACTGGAACCCCGTGCTGTTCTACGGACCGGATAAAGTGCTCCATCTCTGGTTCAAAGCCGGGCCGACCATTCCGCACTGGAAGACCTGGACGATCACCTCAAGAGACTCGGGCAAGACCTGGAGTACGCCCCGTGAGCTGATCCCCGGCGACGATACCGGCGGGCGTGGGCCGGTAAAAAACAAGCCAATCTTGCTTGCGGATGGCACGCTCCTGGCGGGTGCATCGAGCGAACAAGGCACGTGGGAGGCATTTTTCGACCGCTCCGCCGATAAGGGCAAGACCTGGCAGCGCACGGCAAATCTAGACCGCACCGCGCTCGGGGAGAAACACGGGATTATTCAGGCAACGCTCTGGGAGTCCGCGCCGGGCAAGATCCACACCCTCCTGCGCTCGTCGTGCGGCTACTGCCCCCGCACGGACTCCGACGACAACGGACGCACCTGGAAGCCCGTCTACGACTCGAAACTGCCCAACAACAACAGCGGCATTGATCTCGCCCGCCTCCCCGACGGCACGCTGGCCCTCGCCCACAACCCCGTAGTCGGAAACTGGGCCGCACGCACGCCGCTTCGCCTCGCCCTCTCGTTTGACAACGGCGTGACCTGGCCCCACTTTAGTGACATCGAGACCGAGCCCAAGATGGAGTTCTCCTACCCCGCGATTATCCCCGTCGGCAAGAACGAGCTCGCGGTTACCTACACCTGGAAGCGAAAGCAAATCCACTTCTGGCACGGCAAGCTCGTTTAGCGCAGCGGAGCGCCACTGGTATCCAGATCGGGTTTGGTGGTCCAGCGGGGCTTCCAGCCGGGCTTCTCGATCTTGGTGCGCAGCAGAATCGTGTTGTCTAAGTCTAGATCGCGGCTCCAGATAAACTTTGCGCCCTCAAAGTTGTAGTCGTAGTAGGGTTTCTTGGGGTTGACGCGCTCGTTGGTGTACTCGGTGGCACTAGCCCACTTGCTGTCGTCGAAGCCGGGCAGAAACCAGCCCGCGGGGATAGGCTCATTTTTCACGGGCGGGCCGGAGAAAATCGTCTTGACTTTCCACTTTGCGTCCGTCACTGTGCCATCACTGAACTTCATCGCGAAGCCACCATCGCCCACATGATCGCCGTACTCTAAACCCATCTTGGGATCGGCGTTGTCCTTGGCGATCACTGCAATCGTCATCGGGTACTCGGGCAGGATACTCAGGTTCACCACGTTGTGGGGAAGAAAGTCAATGGGATCAACCGCGACCAGCTTGCCATTGATGTACAGGGCAAACCAGTTGTCGGCGTAGACATTGGCCTGGATCGTGTCGGACATCTCGGGCTTGATAATCCCAGGCTGCCCGCCGCGTCGCGGCGGCTGCGCAATCGCCAGCGCCGCGGCACCAACCAGGGCACCAACAAGATAGGGAGCGTATTTTTTCATGGGTTTTGTAACTTCCTTTCGTAGGAGACATTGAGTACTGAGGTGGCCAGAACCTTGCCCTTCATCGCGACCAAGAGCGCATCGCGTGTCACGCCTCGACTTGCGCTGGAGTCTGGCTTTACTTCATCGGAGAGGGCGTAGACGGTCAGGATGTACCACTTCTTCCCCGGCCCCTGTGAGCAGGGGGGCGCGTACTGTGCACGCCGATTGACCGTATTGACTCCCCGCTCCCCGATCGCTCTATCGTTTAGGGGAATCGTCTTGGTGGCCACAGGGATATTGTAGATCACCCAGTAGACATGCGGCTCCTCAGTCTCGCCGGGAGGGTAATGGTGCATGATCACGGCAAAAGCTTTGGTTCCGGCGGGCGCACTCTTCCACGCCACCGGCGGCGAGCTACTACTCCCATCACAGGTGTAGTCCACGGGTAGGCTCCCACCGTTCACCACAACAGAGCTCGTGAGCTGAAAGTCACCGGGCTTGGCGGGGATGATCTCCGGAACAGCTTGCCCGCCACCGCCAGGACCACCTCGTCCTCCGCCTTGGCCGCCGCCACGCTGGCGTGTCGGATAGTTAATTGTCACCGCCTTACCTTCGGGGTTGATGTAGTCAAAAGTGTAGCTGCCATCGGCTTCCAACCGGTAGTTGATCTTGCACGTCAAGCCCTGGATCGTGTAGGTCAGCGAGTACGCCCCGGGCTTAGTTCGCGCAAAGTCCGTGATCTTCGCACCACGTAGCGGCGGGGTATCGGGGCGGACACTCTGGGCACGCGGCTGCGGATCCACTTGCCCATCAAGTTCCGTCACCTCGCCGTGAAAGCCGCCATTGAGATAAGGATAGATATTGGTCGAGTGGTAGTGGTAGCCCAGCGCAGTAGTCTCGTGGCCATTGAAGGTATCGAGCTTACCGACCGGCTTGCCCCCCGGCTCCAACAAACCATAGAGGGGATAGCCATCCAGCGCGTAGCCGATGGGCCTGTCCGGGCCGACGGTTTTCTGCAAGCCGACCGGCGCGATATGGTAGTGGTAGTCATCGGCGCGGCCACAGTGCCCCCCAAACTCATCCAGCTCCCCAATCAGAAACGAGTCCGCGCCACGATTATTCAGCGCATTGAAGATCGGAATTCCATTGGCAGCCAGCGCGATCGCGCCCCGGAAAAAATGTGTCTTCGCGGAGAGCGGGTTGGCGGCAGGCACGGGTTTGAGCGGAATGCGCCAGGCATTGGCTCCCGTGTAGCTCTGGGGCATTGGTACTTGCTGCTGCCAGCTCGTGATCCCCACCATCATCGGATGATCGGGCAAGCCATCGGACTCCACGTAGAGATAGCGCTCGTCCCAGCGCGTTTTGACCTTGGGTGCAAACGCCTCAAAGGCCACCGCTGCCGCCGGACGCTTAGCACTTATACTGGCTTGCTGCGATTCTGTCACTTCCGCAAGCAAGCTCGCGTTGAGCTGGTGAATTCGGGCACTGATCCCTTGGGCAAAGCGCTTGTCACTGGGCGCGAGCTGGCTCAACGGAATCGCCGTCAGCCCCAGCTTCCCCTGTACATAGACCGTGTCTTTTCGTACGTGCGAGAACGCGCCCGTCACTGTCCGGCCTGTCGCCTGGTTGTGCCAGATACGCAGCATCTCGGGTGCCGCATCATGCTCATGCCCCCCCGGATGCGCGTGGGCAGCGATGCTCCACAGGCAGCAAACCAGCACAAGCAATACCCCATTGATTCGTCCCATGCGCTTATGAAACAAGAAATTTATGAAGCTTGCATGAAGACCACGGGGATTTTTGCATTATGCCCCCGCCCCCGTCGCGGCGGCAATAACGCTCTCGGGGTTGGCTTCCTCACGGCTCAGCTCACGCACGAGCTTGCCCTCACGCATGACCAGCACTCTATCGGCGAGGGCGAGAACTTCAGGCAGATCCGAGGAGATCAGTAGGACCCCAAGCCCTTCCCGTGTAAGCTTTTGAATTTCGTCGTGGATCAGCGCTTTTGCCCCCACATCTACACCGCGCGTGGGTTCATCTAAAATCAATACTTTCGGGTTCGTCGCCAGCCACTTTGATAAGACAACTTTTTGCTGGTTCCCTCCCGAAAGCTCCCCCAGACTCTGTTCGACATTCTGGCAGCGCACCTCGAAGCTCTCACGCCAGCTCTGTGCCAGCTCCCGCTCTTTTCCCGGCGCGATCCAGGTGCCTCGAAGGCTGGCCAAGCTCGCGTTCTGCCAGATACTCCAGGGCAACAAGGCTCCCTGGTGCTGCCGATCCTCGGGCACCAGCGCGAGGCCGTGCCGCATCGCATCGCTAGGATTCTTTATCAACACTCGCTCGCCCTTGACCAAAATCTTGCCCTCGTCCAGCGGCAAGAGCCCGAACAGCGCCCGAGCCACTTCCGTGCGCCCCGCGCCCACCAGCCCGGCCAGCCCGACGATCTCACCGGCATGCACCGTGAGTGAGATATCCGTGAACTTCCTGCGCCGCGTAAGATTTCGGGCTTCAAGCAGTATGCTACTTTGTTGTTCCCCCGTCCGGCGGGGGCTAGGGGGTTGGCTGGTCATTTCCCGCCCGACCATCTTGCGGAGTGTGTCCGGAACACTGGTCTGACCAATGGGCAAGTCCGCCTCAACGACTTTACCGTCGCGCAGGACGGAGATGCGCTCGCAGAGGGAGAAGACTTCCTCCATCCGGTGCCCGATAAACGCCAGTGCGCAGCCCTCAGCCTTGAGACGGGCGATAATCTCCGCAAGCCGTGCCACTTCGCCGGGAGTCAGTGAGGCCGTGGTCTCATCGAAGATCAGCACTTTTGCGTTCAGCGAGAGCGCCGCTGCCAGCTCGATCATCTGCCGATCCGCTACGGAGAGGCCACGCACAGGCGCTTTGGGATCGAGCGAGACTCCCAGAGTTTCGAGTAGTCGCTTGGCCTCGTCGTTCATCGCCTTCCAGCTCACCAGGGCTTTTGTACCTGGCTGCCGTCCGATGAAGATATTCTCCGCCACGCTCAGATCCGGAAACGTCTGCGGCTCCTGTGGGATCAGTGCCACGCCGTGCGCCGCCGCGTCGCGCGTGCCAGAAAAGTGCACCTGCTTGCCATTTAGCTCCAGATGCCCCGCCGTCGGCGCATGCACTCCGGCGAAGACCTTAGCGAGCGTGGACTTGCCCGCCCCGTTCTCCCCAACCAGTGCGTGCAGCTCGCCCGCATGCAAGGCCACGGAGGCATTCTCCAGTACCGTGACGCCGCCAAAGGCCTTGCTCACCCCAACACTACAAATAACGATCTCGCTCATGGTTCCTGAGCGCCATTATACAAGGCATCGTATAATCACGACATACTTATGATACTGCCAAGGGATTTAAGGAGGTTTTTGACCATGGGACTGATGGGCAAAGAGGCCGTCCGCGACGGCCTGACGCTCATCAAGCTCAAGAATGTCAAGGACACTGCCCAGATGCAGATGACCTTCGAGGGCGGCGTTCTGGAGATGCACTGCGCCTACGCCCTCCGCACCGACGGCATGTTCCGCGACAGCGACATCTGCGCTCTTTTGCTGAAGAAGCTGTAGAAAAATGCAAATCGCGTGGACGGTTACCGTCCACGCGATTTCCGTGTGGGCTAAGGCAGCTTCACGGTGAATGTGTAGGTGCCGCTGGTAAGATTCTCGGTCTTGCCTGGGAGCTCTAGCCTTGCGGTGGTGTTGGCGGGGATGGTGACATTGACCGCGGCGCTGCCACCGTTTTTCTTCCAGCTTGCCGACACTTTTCCACGGATCGAGTCGTAGCTAGCACTGGCGTGATTGAGGGCGGTGTTAAAGCGCGGCTTAATAATCAATTTCTTCCAGCCCGGCCCGTCGGTGTCGATCCCCACAAGGCCCGTGGTGAGCCACTCACTCACGCAGCCGAGCCAGTAGTGGTTGAAGCTGTTCATCCCCGGGCTCTGGAAACCTTTCTCGGGAGTCCAGCCGTCCCAGCGCTCCCACATCGTGGTCGAGCCGAGCTTGACTTGGTAGAGCCACGACGGGTAGTCGTCGTTGAGGACGAGCTGATTGGCAAGATCGGTGCGCCCGACGCTATCTAGTGCGAAAAGGAGGACGGGCGTGCCGATAAAGCCCGTGGCTAGGTGATTTTTCCTGGCCGCCAGTAGCGCTTCAAGCTGCTTTTGCGCTCCGGCTCGCTTCTCTTTGGGGAGCATGTCCCAGCCCAGCGCCAGCGCGTAGAACGTCTGGGAGGCCTTGCCCTTGTCCGTGACTTCGCCATTTGGCCCAACAAACTTCTCGTTGAAGGCGGCTTTTACTTTCTCGGCGAGGGCACGGTAGGTCTTCGCCTCATCAGGCTTGCCGATGGCATCGGCCATCGTGGCCATGAGCTTGGCGCAGTAGAAATAATATGCCGTACCATGGACAGCGGACTGCTGGGGTGCATCGAGTAGCAGCCAGTCGCCGTAGGAGCCGACCCCGCGAATGCCGTCGGGGGCGACTTTATTCAGATGCTCCATGTAGCGTGTCAGCCCGGCCCAGTGCGTCCGAATGGCCTGGGTGTCCTGGTACATCTCGTACATGCGGTAGGTAACCACCACGCCGGAGTCTTCCCACGCCGCATTGCCCCTGCCCACCATCGAGAGATACGGCGCCACATCGGGGAGGGCACCATCGGGGCCTTGGCCGTCCTCGATCAAGTCCACCAGCCACTTGGTGAAGAAAGCAGCGGTGTCACGGTTCAGCATCGCGGTTTTCGCAAAGACCTGCGCATCGCCCGTCCAGCCCGCACGCTCATCGCGCTGGGGACAGTCGGTGGGAACATCGAGCGCGTTGCCCCGGAAGCCCCAGTCAATATTGTCCGTGAGCTTGTTTAGGAGCTTGTTGTCCGAGTCAAATGTGAGGGTGTCGGCCATCGTGGAGTGCACGGCGACCCCCACCACATCTTTGGGAGCGGGCGGCGTGTCGAGGCCCGTGATCTCGACATACTGAAAGCCATGAAACGTGAACTTGGGCTCCAGAGTCTGAGTGCCGCCTTTTAAGATATAGGTATCCGTGGCTTTTGCCGCGCGCAGGTTCGTAAAGTACGCCGTGCCGTCGGGATTCAGGCGCTCGGCATGGCGCACGGTGACAGTCTGCCCCGGCTTGCCGCTGACCGTGATCTTTGCCCAGCCCGTGAGGTTCTGGCCGATATTATAGACATAGACACCGGGTTTGGTCATGGTGCGGGCGAGGGCAGGAATCCGCGCAGCGGGCCGAATCGGCTCGCCGGGGTGCGTCTCAACCGCAATCGGCAGGTTGGTGAGGGTCTGCACAGGTTTCCAGTCGGTGGCTATCTTGCGTGTGTCCACCTCCTCGCCCATCAGCATGTCCGAGGTGAGAATCTGCCCGTAGGCCCACTGCCAGTCTGCCCCCGTGCCAACGGTGGCGGTGGTGCCATCGGTGTACTCGATATTGAGCTGGAGCTTCAGCCGAGGATCACCGTCGTAGTAGCGCCGCCGCCCGGTGAACGCTAAGTAGCTCGCGTACCAGCCGTCGCCTAGCTGGGCTTGTAGCTCGTTTGCCCCCACCGTAAGCTGCTTAGTCACATCGTAGGTCAGGTAGTGAACCCGCTTCTTGTACTCCGTCCAGCCCGGCGAGAATACATCGTCGCTAACGGGCTTGCCATTGAGGCCCAGCTCATAAACCCCGAGCGCGGTGGCGTAGAGCAGGGCGCGCTTAACGGGCTTCTCAACTCTAAAGGTATTGCGAAAGTGCGGCGGCGGGGTCATGGCGTTGTTGCCACTCCCGCCTGGCTCCGCCTTACCCCACGGCGCCATCCCCGCCGCCCCCAGAATGCGCACCTGCTCCCAGTTCCGCCTATCTTTGCTTGCTGTCCAATCTATATTGGTTGGGTAGCTGCGGCCATTGACTACCAGCTTGGCGATGAGCCCGGCGGGATTCGGGGCATCGCCCTCGTTGGTGACAGTGACGACGACATTGTTCGCGCCCACCACCAATAAATCTTTCAGATCGTAGGTGTTGTAGACTTTCCAGTCGCTGCCCTTGGCAACGGCTAAGTTTTTCCCGTTCACCGCCACCGCGTAGCTATTGTCCGCCGTCAGCGCGATCCGGGCACTGGCTCCGGCGGGTGCATCGAACTGCACACGGAAGCTGCGCTTACCCACGGGGGGTGTCTCCGGGTCGCTGGCAAGCCAGATCCAGCTCGCCCCCTCAAGGGTGAGAGGCGGAAGCACCGAAGCAACTTTGGCCTGCGCGGCCTGAATCCACTGCGCTTTCCAGTCGTTTGCGCCAAGCCCCTTGGTCCAGTGCGCCGTGGCGCTGACACTGCTCTTGCCTTTTGCATCCCAGGCTTTTACCTGCCAGAACGCCTGCTGGCTACTCTCTAGTGCCTGCCCGCCGTAGGGAATCTGGATCGTTTCGTCGGAGAGCACTTTGCCCGTGTCCCAGAGATCGGCCTTGCCCGCCGCGGTTCCGACCATAATCTGGTACGCCGTCTGCTTCTGGCCTTTCTCGCGGCTCTCCACGATCCAGGAGAGCCGCGGCTTGGCGAGATCTATTGCCAGAGGGTTGGTCTTGTACTCACAGCGCAAGCGGCCTACGGTGAGTGCGGCGTGGGCGGGAGCCGTCAGAGAAGCAGAGAGAACCGTCAGAGCCGTGACGGCAAAGAGTGAGGTGCGAGTCATGGGGGGATTATACCGTGTGATCGCCCCCATGAACGGGGGCGTCTTATTGTCCTCATGCTTCGGACACAAAGGCCACTTCGGGCCATACCGAGCTTACTCGGTACTCGGCATGGGCGGGACGCCCTTCGTGTCGCGAAGCGACAATAAGACCGGGTGCCCTCTGGGCGCGTTCCTCGGGGCGAGATTGACACAGCGAACTAAGAGACTGTGTATTAACCTCCCCCGGCGGCACCACCGCCGACCCCTCCAGCTTCGTGAAGGGGGTGTACACACTGAGCTTCTCTACAAGCACCCGCTCACGGATCTAGGCCTCGCCAAGTTCACCGACGACTGGCAAAAGGCGAACCTCAACTTCGACTAATTCCATCGAGCAGTCTTGGTCACCCCGCACAGCACTCCGAGGACACCGACAATTCCGGCCAATAGAAAGAAGATGCTGGCATAGGACCCCGTGCGCGCATACACGCCGGCGAGGAGCACGGGGCCAAGCGCGGAGGCGAGAACCGTGAGCAGCTGTGCCGCCCCCTGGATCTTGCCGAGGTGCGCCCGTCCGAAGGCGTGCGCCCAGAACGAGAAGAACAGCACCATCACAAAGCCTCCGGCTACCCCAAGCAGTACAGAGATTCCCATCACCAGCCCCAGGGAATGCGCAAAAGGCAGCGCCGCGAGGCCCAGTGTGAGGAGCAGCATCGCAACTGCCATCAGCCGGTTTAGCGGTAGCTTGGTGGTAAGAAAGCCCCCCAGAAAGTTGCCGATTAGCCCAGTCAGAGCCGTAACAGCAAGGGTCGTGTGGTAGACACCAGCGGCGAAGCCAAGTTCCTTGAGCACCGACTCATTAAAGAGCCCGATCCCCGAGGCGATCAGGGCGTAGAGTGCGCTGGAGAGCCCCATCACCCAGAACGAGGGAGTACGCAGAGCTTCCCGGAGAGTCCTACCACTCTCAGGGATAGGATTCTCCTGCGCATCGTGCTCACGGGGAGCGCGGCGCACCAGAAGTAGCGCCAGGGGAGCCAGTACGAACACCAACGCCCAGCCGATTCCGGACCAGGCAACCCGCCAGCCGCTTTTCTCGATCACCGCGCCCACTCCCGGAAACGCGGCCATGAAGCCCATGGTCATCACGACCGTGTAGAGCGCCATCGCGCGCTCCAGACCGGTCTTGAACCACTGTCCCACCATTGCCAGGCTCACCACCGAGAGTGCACTCTGGCCCAGTCCACGAATGAGAACAAGAAAAACAAAGAGCTGCATGGTCTGCGTGGACTGCCCCATCGCGATCACGCTTGCTCCCAGCAGAAGCGCAATCCCCGTGAGCACGGAGCGGCTCCCGAGCTTGTCGAGCAGCGAGCCGATTCCCAGGCAAAAGAGCGAGCCGATCAGAGTCGCCCAGAGATTGAGATCCGCGTAGGCCACCCGCCCCAGCCCGAAGTCCTTGAGCAAGGGTTCCGTAATCAGCCCAAGCCCTTGCGTGCGCCCTGGCAGAGTTCCCACCATCGCCAGAGCCGCCACAAGAAGCACCACCCAGCCATAAAAGAAGCGCCGCATGGAGGGATTATACCGAGTTCGTCCAATGCTACTGGGCAAACTCGGTATAATTCCCTCATGGAAGCACTGTGGCAGATTGGGGCGTTTGTGCGCCCCTGGGGAAAGTTTTCGTTCGAGGAGGCGCTGGCCGGGATCGCAGCCGCGGGTTACCCGGTCGTGGGTCTACTCGGCGGAGTGGCGGATATCTCGCTGGCATTGGATGGCATGGACACGGCGGCAATTCAGGAGAGGCTGGCGGCGCATGGACTAGCGGCGAATCTGGCCTGCTTGCATGTAGATCACAATGCCACCGAGGACGAGGCATTTGCGAGTCTCGCACGACAGGTCGAGAGCGCGAAGGCGCTGGGTGTGCGCTACTTAATGACATTTGGGGCGGATCACGAGCCACAGTTTGCCCGCTGGTACGCCGCCACACGTTTTGCTGCCACGCAGGCCGAGGCGCACGGAATCCAAGTCGTTTTCAAGCCCCACGGTGGTTGTACAGCGGCGGCGGATGAGATTGAGCATTGCTTCGATCAGATCGCGCACCCCAATGTCTCGCTCTGGTTCGATGCCGGCAATATTATCCACTACACCGACAAAGACCCGGTTGCTGAAGCGCGGTGTGTGGCGGTGCGTACCAGCGGGTTTTGTGCCAAAGACTGCGCGACTCTGCGCGGCGATGTGATGCTTGAGTTTGGCGAGGGGAAAGTGGACTTCCGCACCGTTTTCGAGGCACTCGCTGAGGGTGGTTTCTCTGGCCCCGTGATGGTGGAGTGCTGCCACACGGGCACACTCCACGAAACCACAGCCAGTGCACGACGTAACCGTGAGTTTCTGGAGCGGGTTCTCAGAGAGGCTCTCCCTTGACGTAGCCTTGGCTCTCACTTTATACTATAGTGTTATCTGGATAGCGTCTTAAAATTTAAGGACGGAGACCCATGCGATTATCTAAAAAACGTTTTTTGATCCTGAGCCTTTATGGAGCCGTAGTAAGTACAACCTTGCTCCCCCTAGGATGCGGTAGTGGCAATGACCCTCTCGTGGGCCCAACCAGTCCCACAGCAACACCCTTTGGGGCGACCCCGACCCCAAGCCCTGCTCCCGTCGTTGGGCGCGGCGCGGCGCGATTCACGGTTGACTGGACACAGCCTCCCTCGGGATCGGTACCCGTGGCATCGCAGTCCGTGAGGGTCATCGTCAAGCAGGGTATTGAGCCAATCTTTCAGCAGGTCATCAGCCGTCCCTCAGGCAGCAATCTCTCCACATTAGATATTCCCAACCTGCCCGCGGAGGGTTTGAGCGTGGTAATCAGCGCCTATCCGACCAACAATGGCTCAGGGGTTCCCCAGGCCGCAGCAGGCTTCCGACTGGTGATTGCGGAGCGTGTCACCACCGAAAAGACCATCCTGCTCGCCTCCAGTATCACCAGTGTGATTGTCACCACTGCCCAGCCAAGCCTGACCAACACCAGCACTAGTGAGGTTCTGGCAACGGCGCTTAACATAGATGGTAATGTCGTTCTCACGGCCCCGAGTCGCTGGACATGGAGTACAGATAGTCCTCAGATCCTAACACTGACCCCTAATGGGAGCGCTGCCACCGTCAAGCAGGGCGATCTCGACGGCACGGGCACGGTGACAGCACGAGAGGCAGAGACCAATCTCCAGGGGCAGCTCGCGCTCTCTGCTCCCGAGCCACGTCAGGGTCGTGTGACGGCCAGTCTTAGCTGGGGCGCACGTAGCCGTGCTACCGGCGGCCTGACCTCCGCCCTCTCTGCGCGGATCACGGTCGGGGATCCGCGCCCACAGGGGACGCTCTCGTTTTTAGTGAACCGCGACACGCTCAACCTGGCGGCCTACACCCAGAGCTACACCAGCACCGAGTTCACCCGTGTCGGCCCCAAGACCGTTACTATCACTTTCTATGCACAACCCGATGGTCAAGGTGCGGTGGTCGGGGTGGCACAGGGCACCGCGACACTCCTTCCCGATGGCAGCGGACTGGGCACCTACACTACGGAGGGGACGATTAAAACGGTGACACTGGCGCTGGGAAGTAGCAATATCTTCGTGCGCCGTACCACTACACTGATCGTCAGCCCACGTGACAGCAATAACTCGATTGTTGCCGTCACACCAGGCTCATTCCGCTACCAAGTCGCCTCGGGTGCAGCAAGTTCCCTGCAGTTTGGACAAGATGTCAGCGGCAACGATATTGTTACCGGACTCTCCGCGGGCACGGTTCAGCTCACCGTTAGTGTGAACGGGTTCACGAGTGCCCCGACACCTCTGACGATCACCCCTTTGGGCGGCGTGATCCTGGATATCCAGTAAGGAAGCATCATGAAGAAGTCGTTTCTTGCAACAGGTATCTCCGCGCTAGCGTTGATCGGCCTGAGTGGCTGTGGCGGCAGTTCCGTCTCTCCGGGGACGCCAGGTGGCCCGTCCGCCCCTGTCACACGAGGAAGTGCCGCTTTCAATATCAAGTGGCCCCCGCGCAGCTCGGACACAACCCGTCTGATTCCACAGGCGGCCAATAGTCTGCTGATCCTTGTCACCGATCCAAACGGAGCTCAAGTCGAGCGGCGGGTGATTACGCGCCCCACGGGCGATGTCTTGGAGACGCATATCGAGTTCAATAACCTGGATCCGATCCGCCACACGTTTAATGTGAGTGCCCACCCCGGCACGAGCGCAGATGGCACACCACAGGCACGTGGGGCAGTCTCGCTCGATGTCCCCAGTGGTAGTACCATCACCCAGAGTCTCCGGCTAGACAGCACCATTGACCACATCACCCTGAGCCAAACCACTGCGGATATTAAACCGGGGCGCGAGCTACTTGTGGTAGCAACCCCTTACGATAGTGACGGCAATATTGTTCTTGTGGCGGGTTCTTGGCAGTGGCTCAGCACGAACCCCTCCGCCCTCTCTATCACCTACGACAAAGGGCTTGCGACTTTTCGCCCGGGGGTAAACAGCGGCACCACCACGGTCACCGCCCGCGACTCGGAGTCGGGTAAGAGCGCGACCTGCGCGGTTAACAACCGCGTGGGCACCAGCGACCCGGACTATAACACGTTTATCCAGGTCGAGAATGTCGTGGATGAGACAGCAAAAATCGTCATTGATGGCAACGACGCGGACTGGAATAAGATCCCGTCCTACGCGGACACGGGCGACTCCGTGAGCGATGCGACGCGCAATATTCTCTCTACCAGTCTGGTCGCCACCCGCGACTCGTTCTATGTTCGCATTCGTACAGCGGCAGCTCCCTCCACAAGTGCAGCCAAGACCTACTGGGCAGGCTTTGATATCGCCAATACCTACCAGGCCACCGACTTTGAGATCGGGTTCAGCGCCGATGGGAAGAAGACCCAGATTCGCTACATTGCCAATGTCGGCGACCCCATTGTCACCGGCGAGTTCGACCTGGCTCCCCAGTTCGTCAAGTACGGCACGGTGATCGAGGCGCGTCTGCCCTACGCCGTCCTCAAGACCTTGCTCCCGGCGAACCTAGCCAATGCGCTGGACAACCCGCGTCCCCTGGTTCGTCTGGTTGCCAAGACCGTTGACTCCACCGTCAGCCCCGTGGTGCTCATTGACCGTGGTGCCGTGACAGGCACCTACCTTATCCAGGCGACTCCTTTTCTTCTTGATCCCCCGCTACCCATGCCTGGCACTGCCCCGATCAACCTGCGTGTTCCCGCCGATGGACGCTGGTACATCAGCCAGGGAGGCTTCAGCGACTCCAACGGTCAGGGCAACAGTGGTGTAGGAACCAGTATCGGTGCCTGGTCGGTTGTGCTGGATAAGCGCAACGAGTCTGGGATTCTGAGCAACCCTGAAAATAGTGTCACGAACTCCAACTACTACGGCTGGAACCTGAATATTATCGCTCCCGCCAGTGGCAGCATCGCAACTCTCACGGAAGCCTTAACTGATATCAACCCATTCTCCAATCCGTCCTCTGCAACGAGCGCAAACTTCCTCCAGCTCAATGTGGGAGGCGGCCTGTCGGTCTTGCTCAGCAGCTTGCAGAAAAACTCCGTGGTGCCCAATGCCGGTGACAGTGCCTCGGAAGGCGACACGATTGCAAAGCTCGGGACAACGGGCTGGGTCAACTGGCCGCAGATCGGTCTGACCCTGCGTGATGCAGGAAGTATGACCTACCCCATTGGGTTCAAAAACGTCCGTATCTGCCTGAGCCCCATTGCCGTGGATCCCTGGGAGCGCAAGCGCGCTGCCTGGGATGCCCGCGAGGGTTTCTACATCGAGAAGCAGTAGCCTCTCTTGTGACCCTCACTAGTCTCTCCATCCGTGATGCCCGCTTCCCTCTCTCAGGGGGAGCGGGCACCGACTCCCTGCACACCAACCCGGTCTACAGCTACGCCACGGCGCTGCTTCACACGGATCGGGGCATCACCGGCACGGGCCTCGCCTTCACACTGGGCGGTGGCAACGAGCTGGTCTGTCAGGCGATCCAGATGCTTTCGGAGCCGCTGATCGGGCAAGAGATCGAGGCGCTGATGGCGCAGCTTGGGACTATTCAGCGTCGCCTCGCCGATCATCCGCAGCTACGCTGGCTCGGGCCACACAAGGGAGTCGTGCAGCTTGCACTGGCGGCGCTCAACAATGCCTGCTGGGATCTCTGGGCCAAGTCACGCGGCATCCCGCTCTGGAAACTCTTACTCGACCTCTCGCCCGAAGCGCTTCTTGCGACGCTGGACCTGAGCTACCTCGACGATGCGCTCACGCCTGCGCAAGCTCTTACACTGCTACGCCAGCCGCACACGCAAACCCATTTCCTCACCAACGGCTACCCGGGCTATGATACGTCGGCGGGCTGGCTGGGCTACGACGATGCGAGACTTACCCAGAACATCAAGAAGAGCCTCGGGGCGGGCTTCACGGCGCTGAAGCTGAAAGTGGGCTCCGATGACTTCACCCGCGACCTGCGCCGTGCCACGCTGGTGCGCGAGGCGATTGGCGACTCGGCGAGCCTGATGCTCGATGCCAACCAAAAGTGGAGCCTGCCTGAGGCCGAGGCAGCGTGCCGCGCTCTCGCACCGCTAGATCCGCTCTGGATCGAGGAGCCCACCCACCCCGATGATCTTCTTGCGCACCAGAGGCTCAACACGCAGATCGTGCCCGGTAAGATTGCCTCCGGCGAGCACTTCCCGAATCGGATCGTCTTCAAAAACTACCTACAAGCCGGCGCTCTAGCCTTTGTCCAAGCCGATGCCGTGCGCCTCGCGGGCGTGAGCGAGTTTCTGGCCGTGAGCCTACTCGCAAAACAATTCGGGAAACCCATCGTCCCGCATGTCGGGGATATGGGCCAGCTCCACCAGCATCTCGTGCTCTTCAACGCGATTGTGCTCGGTCAGGAACCCGTCTTTCTGGAGCACATCCCCCACCTCAAAGCGCACTTTGTCCACCCCACACGCGTCGAAAACGGCGTCTACCAAGTCCCACAAGAGCCCGGCGCAAGCTGCGATCTCATCCCTTGAAGGCATGGGGGAAGTGACACCACCTGCGCAACAGCGGCTCTACAGCCAGCGCGAGTATTTGGACTGACTCAAAGCAACTCCGCGAGAAACTTACCGGTGTGCGACTCGGCACACGCGGCGACTGTCTCCGGGGTGCCTTCCACTACCAGCTCGCCGCCGTGCTTGCCGCCATCGGGGCCGAGGTCTAGCACCCAGTCGGCGCACTTGATGACATCTAAGTGGTGCTCGATGACGAGCACGGTATTGCCAGAGTCTACGAGGCGATTGAGACAGTCCAACAGCCGCTGAATGTCGGCCAAGTGCAGGCCGGTGGTGGGCTCATCAAGGATGTAGAGGTTCTTCGCACCGCGCTTGATCTTCGCCAGCTCAGTGGCGAGCTTCACGCGCTGCGCCTCGCCGCCCGAGAGAATGGGTGCGGGGTGACCAAGCGTGACGTAGCCGAGGCCAAGGTCAGCCAGAACGCGGAGCTTGTGGGCGATCTTTTTATGGCTCTCAAAGAACACCGCACCGTCTTCGATACTCAGCGCCAGCACATCGGCGATGGTCTTTCCGTGATACAGAACTTCCAGCGTCTCAGCGTTGTAGCGGCTACCTTTACAGGCGTAGCAGGGCGCTTCCACATCGGGCATGAAGTTCAGCTTTGTGGTGATCGTCCCCTCACCGCCGCACTCCTCGCAGCGGCCGCCTTTCACATTGAAACTAAAGCGCGATGCGGTGTAGCCGCGCTCAAGAGAGAGCGGTGTGGCGGCAAAGAGCTGGCGGATGTCGTCGTAGAAGCCGACATAGGTCGCGGGATTGGAGCGCGGTGAGCGGCCAATGGGGCTTTGATCAATCTCAATCACGTCCCCGATTTTCTCGATGCCCTCCAGAGAGTCGTGCGCCCCAGCGAGCACCCGTGAGTCGTACTTTTTGTTGTAGAGCCGCTTGTGAAGAATATCGTTGATGAGCGTGGACTTGCCCGAGCCCGATGCTCCAGTAACCGCGATAAACACCCCGAGTGGGAAGCGCACCGTAAGATTTTTGAGATTGTTCTCCCGCGCCCCGGTGAGAGTGAGAAAGTCGGTACCGATTACGCGGCGCTTGGTTGGCAGCGCGATCTCACGCCGCCCGGAGAGAAACGCCCCCGTGAGTGAGTTGGGATTCGCGCAGAGCTCAGAAATGCTGCCGCTTGCCACCACCTCGCCGCCATGAATCCCCGGTCCCGGCCCGATCTCTAAAATATGGTCGGCGGCACGGATCGTGTCGGTGTCGTGCTCCACCACGATCACGGTGTTACCGATATCGCGCAGTCTTCGGAGCGTGGAAATCAGTTTTGCGTTGTCTTTTGGGTGCAATCCAATCGAGGGTTCGTCGAGAACATAGAGCATCCCCATCAGCTCACTGGCGATCTGCGCTGAGAGCCGAATCCGCTGGGACTCACCGCCCGAGAGCGTCCCCGAGCGCCGTGAGAGCGATAAGTAGTCCAGCCCAATATCACAAAGCAATTCAAGCTGCGAGAGAATCGCCTGAAGGATCTGTCGCGCCGCCTCGGGGTTGCGCACGGGCGGAGGGAGCGCGGCCAGAAACGTGGCGGCATCGGCGAGGGTGAGGCTGCTTAGCACGTGAATATCCGTCCCACCAAACTTGATCTGGGTTCGGGAGCGCCGGAGCCGCACTCCCTGGCAGTCCGGGCAGGTAGTCTCGACCATGACTTTACGGAGCCAGTCCTCAGTGTTGGAGTTTGCCTCCTGCTTCTGGCGGTACCACCTATAGCAGCGCTCGATCTGATTGGCGACGCCCGCGAACTTCTGCTTCTTGCCGATGCTACGATCATCACGCCCACCCGGCGGCTGCACTAGTACAACCCGGCATAAACTTTCTCCCCCTACATTGAAGCAGAATTTCATGTCATAATCAAGGCATCTTATCTCGATCGGAGGATGCCCCATGCCTGGATCAAAACCCGCCATTCCCC
>NZ_JAYVPL010000083.1:0-22410 GCF_043757465.1 Armatimonas sp. | reverse complement strand
TAACAGAAGCGGCGGGCAATGATTGCCGGGAAAGTCTGGAGGCAAAAAGAGTCTAAATTAAAAAAGAAAAGTGTCTCAAAATCATTGACATATTCCGTCTCGATTCCGCAGAAAACCCAGGTAAAAACAAGTCACGAAGAGGATGGTGTGGACAAGAGAGCGTGCGCCGCTGAGCTCAGGGGTCGCGATAAAGTTCGTGCCCAGGAGCGGCACGGAGACCTGTGCCCGGTAGAGATAAACAAGAACGCCCGCACTGACGAAAAAAGCTCCCGAGAGGAACTTGCAGATGTCTTGCCAGGGAAGTTTTTTGAGCATCGTTGCCTCTTTGTTTACCCCCGTAACAGCAAGTCACCGTCGCCGGGGGGGATGATGGTCTCTAGGACGCGCACTTGGTCGGTTTCGAGTAAGACTTTATGGTGCTGCGGGGCCGCAGTCACCGCAGCGAGCTCGTCAAGCATCGTATTCGCTTTTTTTCTTTTTTATTCCTTACGGGTACGATACCTCGGGGCTTGCCCCGTTCACCTTTTGGAGTGTCCTCGACTCTCTCAGGAGTTGAGGTTCCCAATTCCTCAGTCCTTGAGATACTTCGGGGCTTGCCCCGGGGAGTTTCATTGCAGCCAAACCCATGCGCGTAGAGAAGCACCGGACCTTCGTCACCAAAAATTTGGACATTGTTACGCGTGATGATATTCATAAACCAGTATTTTCCCCAAGTATTGTAGCACAGACAAATATTTAAATTCGTCGTAGTAAGTCACCGTCGCCGGGAGGGATGGTGTGGGTTTTACTGACTTTGCCCGTGGCGGCGCTTTTGTGGAGCACGTCAAGCTGGATTTCAAAGGATTTGGCATCGGGGAGCACGCAGACCACGCGGCCTTTGTCGAAGTCTCTATACCAGCCGAGTGGGTGGGCTTTGTCGGCCATCCCAAGCGGCGTCCCACGCTCAATCGGCCTTCCCAGCGACTTGTTCCAGAACTCATACCAGCGGTGGCGATGGTCGGGAGTCGGGAGATCGTTTGGGTCGGAGAAGAGGCAGTAGCCGCCCGAGAGACAGAGCGTCAGGGTGGAGATCAGGCGCATGAGCTGTCGGTCATCGCGGCTCTTATGGTACCAGCTCTCCACACAGTTGATACGCGGCTGGCGCAGGCTCCGCTCCGCCCACTCCAGAGTTTGGGCGATTCGCCGCCAGTCGTCGGGGGTCTTGCTGCGGTAGCACTCCATGAAAAAGCCATTGATCAGCGGCGCGGTGCGCGGTGTCTGCCGATCATTGGCGTTGGCAAGAATCAGCGCATTTGGCCCGATGGCCTCGCGAACGGCTTTTGCCAGCGCGACTCTCTCCTCGTCGTCTATCCACCAGTCCAGCATCACGCCATCAAGTACCCCGCTCGCCACGGCGGCTTTGGCCTGCGCCGCCACTTGCTCACGAAACGCGGGATTGGCGAAGTCCAGCAAAAAATAGCCGCCCTCTTCCCAGCCGGGCGCACGCTTGCCGATTTTATCGCGCTTCCACCAGGCATGGTTCTCTGGCAGATAGCTCGTGTGGGCGTCTCTATAGCGAATCTCAGCGATGAGCACCGTATTGGGGTTGCGCGTCAGAAGCTCCGCCCGGCGCTTCTTTGCCGCTTCGATACTCTCCGGTGTGAAGCCATCGGCCAGCCCGGTGGGTTGCTTATTCCAGCGCAGGCCGAAGAACTCGGGGCCTTCAAAGATTAAGTCGTGGCGTGCCAGCATTGCGTCGGCAGAGATGCCTTTGGGCTCGTCGGCGGGGCTCCATGCCTGAAATACCGACGGAAACCCGCGCTCCGCGATGCGGCGTGCCAGAGGCTTCTCAGTCATATTGCATTATAACCCTAAATTCCTGGCGCAGGCTGTGGTGTCGTCGTAGGTGCAATGGCCTGTGGAATGCCACCCTGCCAGCTAAGTCTTTCCAAGCGCAGTGTTCGGCCTCTTGGATTGGAGCCGTAGCGTGGCTCGTTTGTATCGCTCCAGCCGTGGTAGAGTAGCCAGTCGTCTTTGTTTTTCCCGACTGTCACCACGCACTGATGCCCCGGCCCCCAGACACGGCCCGGCAGACTGGCCAGAATTGCGCCCGTTTTTTTGTAGGGCCCAGCGAGCTTCTCACTCACGGCGTGGGCAATGCAGTAGCTGGCCTCGCGCTTGCTGGACTCAAACCAGCCCGCGGAGTAGAGCAGATGGTACTTTCCGCCCCGCACCAGTACAGTGGGGGCCTCGTTGACGCCGCGCTCCCAGGGCTCCGTGGGTCGGACGATCTCGATAGGTTCTCCCACGGTGCTCAGCCAGTCGCTTGCGAGCTTGCACATCACAATGCGGCGTGGCTCCTCCTCGGAGTAGAGCAGCCACGCGCTACCGTCTTTTTCGAGATGCACCGTCGTGTCAATCACACCCACTTTATTGTTCTCGCCGCTCACCAGAATCGCTTTGTGCACAAACGGCCCTGTTGGTTTGCTTGCAACAGCGATCCCGATATCGTGTTTTTTAGTCTGTGGATTCAGCGCCGAGTAGGTCATCCAGAGCGCGTTTTTGTGGGCGATTACCTCGGGAGCCCAGAGGTGCTCTTGCGACCATGGCGGCGTGAAACAAATTCCCTTGTGCGTCCAGTGCACCAGGTCACTGGACTCCATCACCTGAAAGCCTCTTCCCCGTGCAAATGTCTCCGTGGCGTAGGCATAGAACCGGCCCTTCCAGGCAAGCACATGCGGGTCGGGGAAGTCCGCGTCCCAGACTGGGTTGGTGTACGTGTTCATGGTTTTAAGTGTACCGTGTTGTAAATGGGAACAGAAATGCGCTCCACAAGGTTGCGAGCTACATATGATGAGCTATGCACGCGCCCGGCTGTGGCTGGGAATCACCGGGGTCGGGACGGTTGTGGTTCTCGCGGCTCTGCTTCTTCTCGTCCAATTTCCGTTGCGATTTCTTTCGGCAAGTACAACGCCAAACCCCAGCGAGCTAAGAGAGCTGCTTCTTGTTCTTCTTGCCTACGCGGTTCTCAGTGCGCCCTTTGATCTCTTTGGCGGCTTTGTGCTGCCCGGCGAGTATGCTCGTAGCAAGGCGAGCTTTCGGGCGTTCTTTGGCCGCTGGCTCCGTGGGGCAGTGTTGCATAGCGGCTTGCTTCTCACTTTCAGCCTGGGGTTGCTGAGTGCAGCACGGGCGGGCGGCTCGCTGCTAGTGTTGGGCGTTTTCTGTGGCTTGCAGCTCGCACTTCTGCTTCTACAGCCCCTTCTGGCACAGGTGATGGGTGGCCTGCGCTACTCGCCTGCAAAAGGCTACCTGCTTGCTTCAGGTGGGGAGCGCTACTTTACGGGCGGAGTTGTCGGACTGCCGGGCCGTGAGTCCGTGATTCTTCCCGCGCACTGGGTTGAGAAGCTGACGCCTGAGCAGCTAGACATGGTGCTTCTTCGCAAGCTTGGCGTTGTGCGGAGCGGCTCGCGTACACGTGGCTTGCTACTGGGCTTTGGCTGGAACCTGGCGGGCTTCTGCCTGGCGCTGGTGCTCTCGGGCGGAGCTTCGTCGGTGGCGGGATTGATCACAGTGAGCTTGTGGTTTACCCTCTGGTCGTTTCTGGGGCTCTTGCTACTCCCTCGCCCGTCGCAAAACGGTGTCTTTGGGGGAGATCAGTACGCACTACAACACGGCGTCTCGCCGGAGCTGCTGGAGGACGTGATTCGGAAACTCGATCAGGATCAGGACGACGAGTATGCCCGGTCTGAGAGAGTCGAACGCACGTTTCATCCGCTCCCCTCCGTGGAGCGACGGCTTCAGAGTTTTGCCAAGCCTCTCTTGGGCTTCGATGCCTGGCAGGGGGCGCGGATGGCGATCTACTTCTCCTGGGCGGGCCTGAGTTTTCTGTCACGGGCTGTCCACTGCAACTCAGGCCGCCCCGATGTCTGGGTTTTTCTTCCCAGCGACTAAGTGACTCAGTCCGCCTCGATCAGGCGGACGGTGACTTTGCCTGCCCCCACTTTACTGGAGAGCCAGATTGTATAGGTGCCCTCACGCACGGGGGTGAAGGCAAGCAGGCTGTTGCTCCCGCCGCCATTGTCGTCGTCGGTGCCCACCAGGGTGCCGTCGGGGCCGTAGACACGTACCAGGGTGTCACAGTCGGTTGAGCGTGCGCTTAAGAGTAGCGCCTGACCAGGCTTTCCGGTAAACGAAAAGATCAGAGGACTAGAGGTCTCCAGAGTCCCTTCCTGCCGCCCCCCGATGCTCAGGGGGCGTAGCGGAGTTGTGGTGCGGCGTAGCTCGTAGTTGCCACTGCCGCCGTCACCGAAGGCATGGACACGCAGAAAATACGCACCATTTGCGGTGAGTAGCGAGCGAATCCGCGCATTGCGCTCCGTGCCGCTTCCGTTATCATCGTTGCTGGCGACCAGAGTGCCTTGCTCGTTGAAGAGCTCCAGCGCGATATCGAACTGCTCCGAGTGGCCTTCCAGCAAGAGAATCTCGCCCGCTTTTCCGGTGAGCTGGAAAAACTCCGCCTTGCCTAGGGGCAGTGTTTCTTTCAGAGGCGCGAGGACATCCCAGCGACGCACAGTAGCGGTACTGGAGAGCGTGTAGCGCACAGGCTGTGCCTGCGGCTGCGCGATAGCCAGCTCGTAGAGTCCGTCTCGGTTGAGCACCACCACCTGTTCGCCTATGGCTTTGGCAGGCACGCTTAGCCGGGCCAGACCACGGGCAGCGAGAGCCTCGCGCTCCTCGATGGGCATACCATCAGGAACCATAAGCTCCAGATTCGTGCTCAGCGCCACCCCCTCCCCAAGCGTGCTGAGCCGCACCAGTTGGCCCATTTTCCCCTGAAAGCGCCAGAGATCCAGCCCTCCAGCCTTGAGCCCCTGCGGCTCGCTCTTCTGCGCCAGCGTGTGTGTGAGGACACGGGCGGCATCCAGGACAATGCCGCAGGGCTGCACGGTCTCCAGACGTAAGAAATAGCTCCCCTTTACTTTTGTACGTAGCTCCAGCCGGTTCCGATCCCCGAAGCGTGAGTTCGCTGCAACCGGCTCACCTGTCGGGTCGAAGATTGTCAGCTCGGGGTTGGAGGCACCCGAGAGCTGGATGAGCAGTGTCTGCGGCTCGGTAAGTGCCACCTGAAAGTAGGTCGGAGCCGTCAGGTGCCCGGCATGCGCGGCACGGCTTCCCATGACAAGCTCCTGGGGCGTAAAGCGGCGCAGGAGCAGGTCGAACTGCCCACCCGCTGCGCCTTTAAATGCCCGGACGAGAAGCTTGTAAGCACCTGCCGCCGGGAAACGATAGAGCAGGCGAGCATCTTGCTCCCCCTCACGCCGGTCATCGTTCTCGGCCAGCACTTTCCCGGCACTATCTACGATCTGGAGGGCGGAGTCGAAGTTAGTGGTGTCCACCTCAGCGATGAGCGTCTCACCTGCTGCCTTGACCGTCAGCGGATACTCGGTGAACTGACCAGGCGTAAGAATGCTGACCGCCTTCGTCACATCCCCGCTGCCACCGCGCCGCCCGGTTGTCATTCCCATTCCACCCCCAAAGCTACCGCCTCCAAAACCACCCTGTGCGAAGCTGGGCAGCACGGCTCCAAAGAGCGCGACAAAAGCAATTAGAAAAGTACGCATGGAAAACTTCCTCCGTGAACTTTGAGTCGGATACTTGGCTCTTGCCTTCAATCAGAGCGGCTTGCCGAACTCGGGCGTGTCGCCGCTCCAGGTGAAGGGCTGGGCACGGATCACCCGGTCCCAGCCGGAGCCAGAGTGTCGGGCACTGTGGTAGACAATCACATTGTCCACGAACGAGCAGTGCCCGGGGCCAAAGACACTCTCGGTCTTGGCAAAAACGGGAGTCGGGTGCTTTTTCCAGGCGCTCGGGTCGAGGGGGTCGCCGCCGGGGGAGAGTGTCAGTCTGCCCAAGCAGTAGTCGTCGCACCACGAGCCCGCCGCCGAGTAGATGACATGCAGCGTCCCGTTGCGCTCTAAAACCTGCGGGCCCTCGTTGATGGTCGGGAGCTGGCCCGGCCCGCCACTGCCGCGTTTTTCCCAGTCAAGCTCCGGCGATGAAATCCGCACGCGCTCGCCACTGGGGGTGAGGGGGTCGGCCATGGAGCAGATGTAGAGATGCTGCGCCGTATTCTCAGACCCTTCCCAGCCGGACCAGAGAAAGTAGAGCTCTTGGGTTTTGGGAAGGACAAGCAGTGTTCCATCAATTGCCCAGCGGTCTGGAGCCAGCGCTAGCTTCCCCGCGGACACATATGGCCCTAGCAGGCTCTCCGAGTGTAGTGCGATCATCCGATGATTCGCGTTGTCTCCATCGTCGGCGGCGACATAGATATACCAATCATTTTGGTAGAAATGCAGCTCCGGTGCCCAGATTTCTTTCGAATACGGCCCTGACTCCGGTGCCTGCCAGAGCCGCTCCGGCGTCGCCGTGCCCAGTCCCACAAGCGTCGCCGCCCGCCGAATCGCAACGCCATTTTTGTGCGCATGGCACAGAATAAACTGACCATCGTGGTGAATCACCCAGGGATCCGCCCCAGTGCAGATAGGGTTCGTGGGGGGCATCATATTCTTATAGCATACCCAAAATACCCCCATTTACGGCTAGGCAGGAGGAAAAACGAGTCCTACAATCTGTCTATGCCTGAGAAAAATTTGATCTCGCCCAATGCTTGCCCGCTCACTCCCGCTCTTCTCAGATTGCTTCGCCATGCCGTTACCCTCGGTACCACGAACAATAAAGAACTAGCTCGCTCTCAAAACTGCCCTGAAGAAACGATCAAGAGTAATTTCTATAGAATCAACACTATTTTTGGAACTCATAGTCGTTCAGAGGCCATTATAAAGGCAATTGCACATAAATGGGTGCAAATAAATAATGATAATGCCCCCATTTAGGGCTATCTACTTTGATTTAATCTTGTTAGAATACATACCATCACCCGTAATGAAGCGAAGGAGAGAAAGAAAGCAATGTCTGCCCGTACCCTAAAAATCATCTGCCTCGCCGTCGTCTTATCGAACGGGTTCTACTACCGGCTGGTCTTCTCGTCAGGAGTCTCCTGGCAGAAGCTAGCTGGCCCCGCGCTGGCCCGCTTCACCCCGATCTGTTCGGGACTTGCCGCCATCGCCCTCGTCGTCGCCGCCTTGATCGCCCTCAAAAAGCTCCGAATCCGCTCGGAAGCGACCGAGGTCATCACGGCACTGATTTTGGCCGAGAGCGCCACCGCGATCTTCGGCCTCCTGCTCATTTTTATGGGCCTACCACCCGAGAAGTTCCTCCGGTTCCTCGGCGCAACGTTATTCGTTCAGCTCGTCTGCATCACCCCAAGGGTGTTTGAAAAGACGGAAAAGGAAAGAAAAAAAGATGAATATTCAGAAAAGATTTAAGATGGGTTTCTTTGCTATTGGCGTAGTTATTACGGTAACTACTTTTGGTTACTTCTCTGGAGCCACTCAAGCCCAACAACCTGAGAGGCAAGTTCAGCAACTGCCCGCGCAAATTCCTGCTGAATTGCGTGCTCTCCTAAATAGTCCAGAGCAACCTGTTGATTCAAAAATTACAGCAGTGTCCCCCTATGATGTGCGTATTTGCTGCCCACCTCTGTCTCCGAAACTGATAGGGAAACCTCTAAAAGAGGTCGCTACGGGGGGAATTTCAGATCCTTTTTCTTTTCAATTAGGAGGACCTGATCTTGCGAACATCACGAATATCTACGATGGATATTTTAAGTACCTGAATACCATTTGTCCCTCAGCTAAGCAAATGCGAGTTTATTGGGTTGTTCGTGAGTTGTCTACCCCAGCGAATCAGACACCTAAGTATTGCATGGAGGGGAAAATCGTCGGGTACTCTTACCTACAATTTCCGGGGACCCACCTCCTGGCGCTAATGGGGCCTCTTAGCATAAACAAATGGTATGGGATTTCAATGTATGTCGTTCCAGAAAGCGGGAACTGCACTAAGCAATGCCGTCTGAGGATGTGCATTTCCTATATCAAGCGAATCACTCCTGGGTTTAAGACGGCTCCAGGGTCTAATATCCCCCCCAGTATCTCAACATTCGTTGATAGTCAGGGAGCAGTGATCCTGGAGCGTGATTCCGTTAGCGGCAAGATTCTTCGGGAGTCGAAACCTATGGAAGGAGATTCGCAAGCATCCGCTAATATTGACGCAGCCTGTGATAGTTGTAAACAATAGGGAAAACTTGACTTAGTTTCCCGGGATGCTCCCCTTTGAGCTTGAAGCTATCATCTCAAAGGGGGCTTTCTTTAGTCTCAGGGTAAGGTCAGCCCTTGAAGCGCGTCCTCAGCGAAGTTGATCCAGAGCGCGAGGAGCTTGTTTTTCGGGAGTGCGATGAGTCCTGGGAGGTAGTTGCGGTGTCCGCCGACGAAGATCGTCTCCGAGGCGCTCCAGGTGACTCCCGCGTCTCGGCTGAGGCAGAACTTGATGTCCAGGTGCAGCCCCGGCGGTGGTGTCCCTGACTTATCCGGCGTCTCCCGGGCTTCGTCGGTGCCGAAGATGCAGATCAGCGTGCCGTCGGTGCGCTTTGCGAGAAACGGTGTGAGGGCCATGTGAGGGCGCTGAGGGGCTGCATAGAGCAGGCGGCGTGGTGCCCAGGTCTGCCCGTCGTCGTCGCTGGTGACAACGCGGATGACACCGGGATGGGGCAGTTCGGTAGCCACACTCTCCAGGGCGCAGACCAGCCGCTTGCCCACAGCCACCACGGTTCCCATGCCGTCGCGTGAGAGTTTTTTCTCCTCGGCGCGGCTCATCACTACCGGCTCACTCCAGGTTTTAGCCTTGCTGTCCCAGAAGCGGCCCATCAGCCACTGGTGCCCCGAAAAGCCGCTAAGAAGTGGCGTGTTCTCGTCGTCGTAGACACAGAGGAGCCGCCCACCTGGCGTCTCAAATAGAAATGGCGCCCAGAGCCCCCGGCTTGGGCCGCCCGGCTCGGTGATAGTGTGCGCGGTGACGGTGGAGTGGGGCTTCCAGATCTTGGCGCCATCACTGCTCTGGTAGACCTCGATGGCGTAGGATTTTTGGGCGTGATGGTTGTGTCGGCAGACATAGAGCAGACCATGGCGCTTACTATCCAGAAACGCGCCATCGCCCAAGTCGGTGGCACTGTCGGGGTCGCGAATTACCGTAACGGGCTTGTCCCAGGTCTGGCCCGAGTCGCGGCTTTGCGATGCCAGTACAGCCGCGCCCTCTTTACCGTGCTCGGTGCGTGCGCCTAGCAAGTGCCCGTTGCGTAAGCGAACGGCGCCACGGGTGACGGGAATCTTCCAGGGGCTTGTCTCAGGCAACGCGCCGCCCTCGGAGGGCCTTGCCTTGCTGGTTGGTTCCCTGGTAGGTGGCGAAGTCTTTGGCGAGAGTCAGCTTGTCTTGCCAGGCATCACCCGGCGCTTTAGTATCGGGCCAGCGCACGGTCACCGTGAGGCCCTCGCGGCTCCAGGTTCCTCCTGGGGCACTGGTAGTTCCATCGGCTTTGAAGGTGAGCATGGTTGCCGCATCGCCGTCGGGCGTGTGCTCCCAAGCGCCGATTACGTCGCTCCAGCGCGGCGGCTTAGGCTGATCCTTCAGAGTGGGCCAGCCCGCACGATCCCAGCGCAGCGTGGCCATGAAGAGTGTTGGGACTCCGTTGCTCTCTGCATCGTAGGCGTGGCAAAGAAATAAATCGCCCACCACGGCGCAGTGCCCCGGTCCGCGCCAGCGCCCGCGCCCCTGGGAAACCGTCGTTCCGCCTCCGAGCAACAACGCCTTGCCCTCACGGTCGAGATATGGCCCTTCGATTTTCTGGGAGCGCCCAACCACGCTTTTATAGGTGCTATTGATGCCCCGGCAACAAAAATCATGGCTCACAAAGAGATAGTACCAGCCGCCGCGCTGGGTGATAAACGGAGCCTCGATTGCTGTGGAGCCGGGCCGGGCCGCGATGCACTTGGGCTCCGACGCGGGCTTGCCGGTCTTGGGATCGAGCTTTAGCAGAAAGATTCCCTGCCAGAATGAGCCGAAGCTCAGCCAGGGCGTCCCGTCTTTCTCCACGAAGATATTAGGGTCAATGGCGTTGTAGGGATCGCCGCGCTGGGACGTAAAGATCGGGCCGTCGTCGCGCCAGCCCTCGCCGCCGAGTTTTTCATTGCTGGCGATCCCAATCGCCGAACGCTGGCTTCCAAACGTCGAGACCGAGTAGGTAAGCCGCCAGCGGCCTCCCCAGAACGAGATATCGGGAGCCCAGGGGTTGCGCGTGCCAGGGACAACATCTTTGTGCCAGGCGGGGAGCGTCGTGAAAATCTCACGAACATACTTCCAGCTAATGCCATCGTCGGACGTTCGGTAGGGGATTCCCGTTCCTGTAGAAAATAAATGCCATTTGCCACCACTTATCGCAAGCACCGGGTCATGGACATGCTGAATATCGCCAGAGAGTTCTTTCATGTTATTCTTTGAGCCCCGAGGCGGCCATCCCCGCTAGAATATGCCGCTGAAACAATAAAAACGCCAGAACCGTTGGGAGGGTGCACAGAACGCCCGCCGCCAGAGTGAGGCCGTACTCATTGCCGTAGCTGCTCTGAAACAGTGCGACGCCAACCGGTAGCGTGTAGTGGTCCACGGAGTCTAAGTACACGAGCGGCCCGAGAAAGTCGTTCCAGGAGCCCACAAACACAAAGATCGCCAGCGCCGCCAGCGGAGACTTGCTCAGCGGCACAATAACGTTCCAGAAGATTCCCAGCCGTCCACAGCCGTCCATCTCGGCAGCTTCCTCTAGCTCGCGTGGGATACTCGTGAAGAAGCTATGGAGCATGAAGAACCCGAAGGCACTACCGCCCGCCGGGACAATCAGTGCCAGCGGCGTGTCCAGCCAGCCCAGCGCGTTGAGCTCTAGATAAACCGGCACCAGAAGGATCTGTCCTGGCACCATCAGTGCCCCAATGATAATTGGGAATACCCATTTCTTGCCCGGCAGCTCCAGCCGTGCAAACGCGTAGGCGGAGAGCGAGGCGACGCATAAGATCAGCAGTGTGGTTGCTGTGGCGATTCCTAGGGAGTTGAGGAACCAGCGCACCAGCGGGATCTCCTCGGGCGTGCCCAGCACTTCCTGGAAGTTTCCCAGCGTGGGGTGTTTGGGCAAGATACTATCAAACTTGATTACCTCGCCATCGGGCTTGAAGGCGGTGATAAAGATCATCGCCACGGGAAAGACAAAGATCAGTGCCGCAACGGCGATAAGCAGCTCCGCCAGTGAGAGTTTCCGTCGTTTCATTTGGAGCTCCACTCCCGTGCCAGCAGGCCATAGAGCGCGGTATCAGTGACCTCTCCGGCCACGCACCAGCGCTCGCGCAAGTAGCCTTCGCGCACAAAGCCTAGGCGCTCTAAGAGTTTCTGCGAGGCCAAGTTGCGCGGGTCAATATCCGCCTCCAGCCGACGCAGTCCCAGAGTGCTAAAGGCATGGTCAATGGCAAGCCCAACGGCCTCTTGCGCTAGCCCTTGGCCCCAGCGGGACTTTGCGAGCAGGTAGCCAAGCTCGGCGCGGCCTCCTGAAAGGTTAAGATCGTGTAGGGTGACGGTTCCAATAAGAGTTCCGTCCTGTTCGATTCCCCACGGGAGCACGACACTCTCAGCGGCTCCGGCAATATCCCGTGCTAGACGCGCCTCGGCCTGCTTGAGTTCGGTGTAGGGCGGATAGCTCCAGTAGCGCATTGCCTCAGGGTCGGAGAAGAGAGCAAAGATCGCAGGGGCGTCCTCTGGTGTCATCGTGCGTAGACCAACCCGCTCGCCCGTGAGAGTTTCCACTTACTTTTTCTCCCGCATCAGCCGGAACTGAACCACGGAGAAGACAGCGATTACCAGAAAGAGCAGCCAGGAGATCGCGGCGGCGTAGCCCATTCGGTAGTTATTAAACGCCGTATCGTAGATGTACTGCACCAGCGTTCGCGTCGAGAGCTCCGGGCCGCCACGGGTGATCATAAAGACCTGCCCGAAGACTTGAAAGGAGCCAATGACGTTCATGATCATCGAGAAGAGCAATACAGGGCGCAGGAGCGGCAGTGTGACACGCCAGAAGATCTGCGAGCTGGTTGCGCCGTCTATGGCCGCCGCCTCGTTGTAGGAGGTGGGGATGTTCTGAATCGCCGCGAGTAACACCAGCATGGGGCCGCCCAGAGTCCACCAGAGCGTCATGATCACGATCGCGGGCATGGCCCAGTTCACGTCCGAGAGCCAGGCGATCTTGATGCCAAAGAACTTCGTGAGGTAGGCGTTAAAGAGCCCAAACTCCGTGTTGTAGAACCAGCGCCAGAGCAGGCCGACCACGCTGACCGTGAGCAGGTGCGGCAGGTAGCACAGGGCCCGCCAGAGAGCCCGTCGCTTCTCCGAGACCTGTGCGAGCCCGACCGCGAGAAGCAGTGCGAGAATGAGAGTCGAGGGAACCGCCATTAGTACAAAGCGCACCGTCGCCCAGAGTGCCTTGGTGACATACTCGTCCTTGAGTGCCTCCTGATAGTTGGCACTCCCCACGAACTGCGCGGGCCGCGTGGTGAGAATATCCCAGCGAAAGAGACTCAGCCCCAGCCCGAAGAGCAGCGGCCCCAGCATAAACGCAACAAAGAGAATCAAGTGCGGCGCGGCAAAGAGCCAGCCCGAGGCATCATTGCGCTTCTTCATGGCGTCGCCTCGCGCTTGATGATCTCGTTGATACGCTTTTCGGCGGCGGCGAGCGCTTCTTCAGGGCTGGCCTTACCTCGCAGTATTTTCTCGACCGCCAAGCCGTACTCGGTCTGGTACTCGAAGATAAAGGGCAGGCGTGGCTGGTACTGAACAAAGGGAATTTGTTTTGCGAAAGCACTCTGCACCGCCATCGCCTGAAACTCCTTGGTAGCTCGCAGGCTCGGGCGCGTGGGAATCTGGCCGCCAGCGGCCCAGTCCACGCTGTTGTCTGAAAGAAAGCGCATGAAGCGCCACGCGGCACGCTGTTTCTCGGGTGGGAGCCCCGCCTTCAGGCACAAGTTATGTGAGTCGGCCCAGACGGCGCTGTGATTGGTTACTTGCGGCACGGGGGCACCCGCAAAATCCAGATCTTTCTGCTTCTGGAGATCAGCGAGCATGTAGATCCCCTCGAAGACCATCCCGATTCGCCCCTGCCGAAACCCGATCCAGGAGTCAATATTTTCGGGCGAGGGCACGAGACCCTCTTTGATAAGGCTCCGGCAAAACGCGAGCGCGGCGATATTCTCAGGGCTGTTGAGCGTGCAGCGCGTATAGTCCGGGGTAAACGGTGAGCCGCCGAACTGCTTCAGGAAGGTATAGGTACACGTCTCAAAGTTGGTAAAGACGTAGCCCCACTGATCAGGCTCGCCGCTCTTACCAGGCTTTTTAAGGCGGCGCATCGCCTCCAGAAACTCGGTGCGGTTGGTGGGCGGCTTTTCTGGGTCGAGCCCCGAATCGCGGAAGAGCTTTTTGTTGTAGTACATGCCCATCGCATGCACATCCAGTGGGAGGCCGTAGTGGCTACCCGCCACTTTGGCCGCTTCCCAGACATTGGCATCCATGTCCGAGGACGCGGGAAAGTCGCCCAGAATCGGGTCGAGCGGCGCGGCGAAGCCTGCACGGGCAAAGCGCAGCAGGGCGCGCGTGTGAAGAACAAAGACCTCGGGAGCGCGCCCGCCCAGCCCACCGACAAAGAGCTTGTTGTAGTAGGTGCCCCAGTCCATCCGTTGCATGAGCACTGTGATGTCGGGGTTCTCCTGGTTGAAGCGCCGCACGAGCCTTAGCATCGTGCGGCCATCAGGCCCCGTGAAGCCGTTCCAGAACCGCACGGTCGTGGACGAGCCGCCCCGCCTGCAACCTGCGAGCGGAGCCAGCCCGAGTGCTCCAAGAAAACGCCGACGTGTCAGCATGTAGTACGCTTAGCGTCCCTGGCCCTGACCGCCTCCATAGCCCCCCTGGCCACCGGGACCCCCGTAGTAGCTGCCCTGAGGCCGCCCTCCTACATTACCGGTTGGCTTGGTCTTTCCTGCGGGCGGCTGTCCGTAGCTGGAACTATTACGCTGCATGTAGTTTGCTGATGTCTTAGCATCGGTGGGGCCCGTCTTATTCTCCGCACCGAACATGCGGTAGGCGACAAATCCAACGATGGCGAGTAAAGCCACCACGGCCCCGATAATTGCTCCCACTGGTATTGATTGCTTCATAGGTTACTCAACCCCTTTTCCTTCAACAATAGTTTTCATTGTATTTATTCCCAATTGGCTCAGCGTATCCTGCTTTCCCGAAGGCCAGCGAATCTCCACTGAGTCAATAGTTGTGGCACTTCCCAGCCCGAAAGTAAGCACGCGCTCACTTTCCGACAAAAAACTACCACCACTTCGTACGTAGCGCCGTTGCTTTTGCTTTCCTGTGCTCAAGGTCACCAGCGCACCAATCGCATCACGATTTGACTTTGTGCCGGTAAGCTTCAGGCGCAGCCAGTGATTTTGATTCCCACCATCGTTGCGCAACAACAAGAATTTTCCATTGTTGTCCACAATCCCGACATCGAGATCACCGTCGTTGTCAATATCGCCGTATGCGGCACCACGCCCCACTAGCTTATAGTTTATCCCAGACTGCTTGGTCACATCACTAAAATTTTCACCTTGCTTATTCTCAAAAAGTAGTGGTTCTTGTTTGAAGGTTAAATTGCTCTTATAGGTGCTGACAATATCGTCCACATGGCCGTTGGTGGCAAAAATATCTTGCCAGCCATCAAGGTTATAATCAAAAAAGAAAGTCGCAAACGTGACATTCGAGAGGCTTGGTGCCGAAATCCCACGGCTCTGTCCTTTCTCCTCAAACATTGTTTCCATGCCTTCCATTGGCTCAAAAAGCGAGAGACCCTCCTCCGCAAAATTGCCAATTACCAGGCCTAGTTTTCCATTGTTGCGAAAATCCGCGACATCAATTCCCATCCCCGCCTTGGCTTTTCCGCTCATCGAAAAGGCGATCCCACTCTCCACTCCCTTATCGGTGAAGTGCTTGCCCGCCTCATTCATCAGCAAAAAGTTAGCCCAGGTATCATTGGCAATCGCGAGATCCAGCCACCCATCGTGGTTATAGTCCGCCACGGCTATCCCAAATGACTTTCCCAGAGCAATATCTAGAAGCCCCAGCTCCTTGCTCACATCACGGAACTTACCCGTACCCTCATTGTGGAAAAGCGTGCAGCGGGCCCCTTCGAAGTTACCCGGAGGGCAGTAGCCACGGATTCCGTTTTTGCCACAGTATGGGTCAATCTCCGGAGACCACTTGACATACTGACAGACAAAAAGATCGAGCTTGCCGTCGTTGTCGTAGTCTAGCCAAGCGCTGCTACTGCTCCACTTGTGCTCTAGTTTCGTCCCCGGCAGCGGCACCCCGACCGTCCCACTCTCAGCCGTAACATCACGGAAGCCTTTGCCAGCTTCATTATGGAAGAGATGGTTAGGCCCGACCGCCGTCAGATAGATATCCTCAAAGCCGTCGTTGTCGTAGTCGCCTACGGCTACGCCCATGCCGTAGAGCGTGATCCCGAGCCCTAGCTTCGCCGTGACATCTTCAAACTTTCCCGTGCCTAAGTTGTGGTAGAGCTTAGGAGTTGTCTTAATAGGATTGGGGTCGCCAGGCCAGGTCGTGCTGTTCATGATGAGCAGATCAAGCTTGCCGTCGTTGTCGTAGTCGAAGAAGGCGAGGCCGGAGCCGACGGTTTCTGGCATGAGCTTGCGCCCCCGACTCCCATTGACATGCTGGAAATCAATCCCGGCAAAGTGCGCGATATCGGTGAAAACAATCGGGTGGTGTGCCGCGCTTGTTGTCGGGTTGCTTATTTTGTTGCCCGGCTGACAGCCCACCAGAAATACTACCAGGCTAAAGGCGAAAAAATGGCATTTCAACGGGCAATATCCTCAAGACTTTCAAGCTTCTCGGACATTCCTAACCGTCGGTAGAGTTCCCTGAGCGTATTTTTCAGCGCCGCATCCTTCAGATTCAGCGCGTAGGCTTTCTCGTACTGATTGACCGATTCGGAAGCATCCCCCATAGCGAGGAGCAAGGCCGCATACTCCGCAATCTCAGCGGAAGTGGCGTTATTGCGCCGCGCCTTGGTCTGAAGAGTCTGGCGTTTCTGCTCAAACGCGACATATTTTTGGTACAGTTTGAGCATCTCCTGGCTTCCTGCGGCGTTTCCCGACCGAGCATAGATTCGGCCCAGCTCCAGATAGGCGGGTCCGTTACCCGACTCTAAATCAATGGCGTGCTCGATACAACGTGCAGCTCGGGCGAGCTGGTTCTTGGCCGCGTAGCACTGCCCCAGCGCCATCCAGACATCTTCCTGATCGGGGAGCTGGAAGACAACGCGCTCGTACAGGGCGGTCGCTTTTGCCAGGCGATCCCCCACACTGTTGCGTGCGAAGTAGAGGCTTGCCAGATCTTTCGCGTAGGTTGGGTTGTCCGGATCGAGCTTGACCGCGCTTTCCAGCTCCGCCTCGGCCTCATCGCGCTTGCCGATCTTTTCGAGGATCACGGAGCGCTGGTAGTGGATCGAGGGTGCTTGTTTTGGGTCAAGCGTGATGAGCTTGTCGAGGCACGCTAGGCGTTCCTGGTACTGATCCGTGACCTCGTAGGCACGCAGTCGCAGAACTAAATCATCAACTGTCTCGCTCTTGGTGGCCTCAAAGATTGTCGCCAGGTACTCTTTTTTCTTCCCCAGCCCTAAGTACGCCTCGGCCATTGCGGTCAGCCCACGTCGCTTCTTAACGGGGTCTGTGGAGGCAGCAGCTTTGCGTGCCCGCTCCAGCGCGAGGGGGTAGTTGTGCTGAAGCCCAGCGGCGACGGCTTCCCAGTAGGTCGCGTTGTCCGTATCTCCTGCCTGACGGTAGGCCCCCATGACTTGAAGGGCACGATTGACATCCGGGTTGGTGAGCGCAAGCCGCTCTAGTGCCGATGCAGCACGCTTGAAATCTCCGCGCCGCGCGTATTCCAGGCCAATATGCTCGTAGACATCGGGAGCACTAGGGTTTATTCGATTGGCTTTCTGCCAGACTTTCAGTGCACCGTCGTGGTCTTTGAGCTTACTGAGAATCAAGCCATAGAAGTACAGTGCCGCCGGCTCATCAGGTGTCTTTTTAAGAGCAGCTTCTGCGTATTTTTTTGCGGATGCCGCCTCACCTGCCGTGAGGGCACAGCGCGCCGCTAAGATATAGCCACCCGTGTAGCTTGGGTTTGTCTCGACCAGATACTTTGAGACACCAAAGGCGGATTTATTATTTCCACACTCTAAAAAAGCCAGGCTCAGACGTTCTAGCTCCTGCGTGGAAAGCGATTTCTTATCCACACCCTCCCAGAAACGGCCCAAGACTTCATCGGCTCTTTTTGAGACTCGACTATTGATGTAAAAGCCTGCCAGGTTTGCCACGGGCTCCCATTTTCCAGGAGCGAGCGCAATCGCTTTTTCCAGCTCTGGCTTTGCCCGATCTGGCTCGGCAAGATGGGTTAGCGAACGTCCCAGGGGACCAGAAATCTGCATGTCAGGCACTCCCAGGGAGCGGGCTGCCTCTAGGTTGCGCCGTGCCGCGAAGTAAAAACCGGAGCGTTCCTCAACAATTCCAAGGTTGAGATAGGCCTCTTTATCGGTGACATCTTTCTTGAGGCGAGCCTGCCAGTAGCGCTGCTTCCTCTCAAGGCTTGCGGAATCAGGAGGGAGAGGGGGTTTTCGTGCCATCCACCGGGTAAGCGCCAGTGCGCCCAGTGCGATCCCGAGCGCTATACATAAGAGGGGAAGCAGGCCATTGCGACGTTTAGTAGGAGGTATCGGTGCGGCTTGAGATTCCAGATCCATGAGCTTAACGAAGGAACAACGCCGGAAGAAAGCTCTCCCGGCGTTGCAATCTCGATAACGAGCCTACCAGGCGGAGCCTGTGTTCGCATTTCCGCGAACACCAGTCTCGGCAAAGAGATCGTAGGGGCCACCCCAGTCGGCCTTTGTATCGAAGGCACCGCCAGCGTTACGACCAATCTTGGTTTTGCCCGGGATAATCCAGTACTGACTCAGCTTGATCGCCTTTGCGTGACCATCAAAGAAGATCACGTTACAGAAACCCGCGTGACGTGCCACGGGGAACAGGGCAGCATCTCCCCCCCCGTCCCAGCTAGAGCGCAGCGGAGTCTCGAAGCGAGCGGACGGAGCGGCGCTGTAGCCACCAGCCCCCTTGTAGTTATCCGGGTTAGCTCGGAAGGCAGTACGAGCGGCGGCGTTGCTGGACCACATATTGCCATCCGCACCGATCGTCAGTGCCCCGGAGTCGGCAAACATGACTGTATCCGCAGGGCGGCTGTAGTTTGCCATCGTCGGAACATCGCTATCCCAGGTAGTCATAGGGTCGTTGATACCGTAGCCGATTCCCTTGTTGCCACGCGTATTCTCGGCATCGTCTGCCCAGTCCGGCCCTTGCGGCGCGGAGAGGCTAGGACAAACCAGCACATTGAAGTTCTTCACGTAGGGCTGAATAATGTAGTGCCAGAACCGCTTCCAGTCCGCCACGGAGCCATTACCAGGCCCTCGTCCTGTGTAGACACCCGAAGCGCCGTAACCCAGCTCACTGTTGGCATAGCCCATGTGCGCCGGCAGAGAAGCTTCGTCGTAGTCCTGCGCATACATCATGGCGCCGATTCCGAGCTGCTTGGTATTGCTCAAGCAGGCGATAGAGCGAGCCTTCTCGCGTGCCTGTGCAAAAACGGGGAAGAGAATTGCTGCCAGGATCGCGATAATCGCGATCACCACGAGGAGCTCGATAAGTGTAAAGCCTGCCTTCTTAGCAGACACCAAAGTTGTCTTCATATAGAAAACCTCCCTGTAAAATTTCAACGATGATTCTCAAACTTTAGAGTCTTCAAAACTTTTAGAAAACCCGTTTAGATAATATATCATACCCCTGCCTTCAAGCGCAATGGTAAGATTGCACAACTGCTCACTTCATTTCACTTCATGACGACACTGCGAAGATCGTGTCGCGGTTTTGGAGATGGCCTCGTAAGAGTTTTCGCGTGAGGGGTAGCTTACCATCAATCACGCCCTGTGCCTTGTCTATTGCGACAAACTTCTCCGCATTCTGAAGAGTCTTCTCTCCGATTACCACGCCCTGGGCGTAGAGCATGTGGTCGAACTCCTCACGCGGGTGCACCGCGCCGTCATGGATGTGCAGGGTGGGGAAAAACAGGGAGTTGCCCATGCGATTGTCGAACTCAAAGGCTATCGGATGGACACTGGCACCGTTTTTGGCCGCCGCCTTGAGCTGGAAAACCGTGAAGCCAAAGCGTCGGTAACCGGGCACCTGATCCCAGGTCTCTTTGGGAATCATAAAGCGCGGGTCGAGCCGGGCAAAGTCCGCGACAGTCGGCACAAAGCTCGCCACAAAATCCCCCACTTCCTCAACGGGCAATGTAGGATCGGCTGCCTTGGAAAATGATTTCAGTCCGCGGCCACCAGATCGGGTAGGGGGCTCGACGGGAAAACCTTTCCTGAGATCCTCGAAGAAGCTGGCGTACTCTTTGAGGTTGACAAAGCGCACCGCATCGGGCTTGCCTTGCACCACAGGAATAGGTAGGATCATGGCGACAGGCTTTTGCGCCTTCCAGCGCATCTGGTAGACCACAAACTGGCTTCCTTTGCCGGTCAGCCGCGCAAAAATCCGCGTGTTGGTCACGCTCTCCACCGCACCGGAAAAACAACACATAAGACTCGTCCTCCAGTCCGTTGGACTCAGGGAAGCGGTGGGGGCTTCATTTGGCCATCTCCCCGTCCCTATTTCTTGCCGTAGAGGGCTTCCGGGTCGGTGAGAACCGGAGCTATTTCGACCCACTCACTCTCTTGCGCCTCGCGGAAGTAGCATGACTCGTGGCCGGTGTGGCAGGTGGGGCCGAGGGGCTCAGCGAGAATCAGTAGGGAGTTTAGCTCGCAATTCACACGAATTGAGTGCACGAGAAGAAACATTCCGCTCGTCTCGCCCTTGAGCCAGAACTTCTGGCGCGAGCGGCTCCAGAAACAGACCTTTCCTTCGCTAATCGTGCGCAAGAGCGACTCGCGGTTCATAAAGCCTAACATCAAGACGGTCTGGTTGGCCGCGTCCTGAACGATTGTGGGAACCAGCCCATTCTCGTCAAAGCGAAGGGTATCTATCAGAAAATTCATGCGTTCTTTTTTCGTTCCGGGAGGTTGCGCGGCTGGCGGCGTGCGACTAGCCAGAGTGCCTCATCGTAGCCATCGCCAAAATCCACGCGGGTGACGGCGGAACAGGAAAATTTTTGGATTTCCCCCCACTCGGCCCCGCGTGAGACCGCCTGAAAGTGTACCTTCTTTTTCCCAAACCCCACCACACGCCCAATGTGAAACGAGCTGCCCGTGCGCTCCTGGAAGACCTCAAGGAGCGGAAAGTGCGCCCCCACCGATGAGAGCAAGCCGGGCATGTCCACGAGCAAGAGATCCGGCTGAGGCTTGGGGCGCTCTCCCAGCAATTTGAGCGCAACGGGAGCGAATGTCTCGTCCTCAGCACACTCCTCGATATCTTTGATCCGAATAGCAGTGTAGCCATTGAGCCGCATCGTCCCTGCGTTCAGAACTTGCAACAGCACCAGAGTGTCCGTGGCACTCACCACAAAACCGCGCCACGGGCGCGTGTCCCAGCCTCGGCGGACCCAGACCAGACTCTCGGTGGTGTAGGCCAGCTCCAGTGCGCGAACGATCTCCCCACGTTTCATGACTCTCCCCTCCTGCATTCTTTATCGTACACCCATCAAGACAAATTAAAACACGCCGCTTGATTGCCCCCCATCCATCGCGCCGCCAGCGTGAGGGCTTGTTTCTCCGTGAGAAGACCCTCGCTTACCTCAGCTTGCAGTGCCCGCGTCAGCCACGCCCGCGCCTGAAACGCATAGCTCACGCTGGCATTAGGCCAGAACGAGTCGCCGCCAAAGGCAAAGAGCTTGTTTGCAGGAACCGCGTGAATCACATGGCGCACAAAGTCGCGGGTGGCATACGGGTCAATACTCCACGCCCAGCAAAGGTCCAGGAAAACATTGGGAAAGTGCTTGGCAAGCGCTATTTGCTCGTGGCCGTACGGGTAGCTGGTGTGCATCAGAACAAAACGTGCCTCGGGATAGCGGCGCAGGAGCCCCGCCAGCAAGCCCGACGGCACGCGCTCGATGGGCATGTAGCTATGGCCTGCATAGTACCCGGTATGGATCTTAATCGGTAGTTCATGCCGGATCGCTTCCTCAATGCACCGCGCAAACATCCAGTCTCCCAGCGCGCGCTTATCGGCCTCCGTAAGCTCCTCAGATTTCCCCAAAAGCGGCCTGATCTCGCTGTCCGTGCGCTCCTGCCAGTGTAGGGTTCGATTGTAGGCGTGCTGGCTCTTGATCGCAACGGCCTTCGGGGCCCACTGCGCGAAACTGCTGCCGATGTGTTCTCGAATGACCTCAGGAGTGGCGCAACCCTCAGGGACATTGCCCTGCACCAGCCCCACCACACTAATATCGTACTGGAAGAAATTATCGTCACTCGGCTCACACTCCCAACGAAAATCATCTATCTGGACATAGGAAAGATTAGCAATATATCTCAAGAGCCGCAGCCGCTCGCCGGGCTTGCACAAACTATCCGCGATCTTCTGCGCCGCCGGAAGCGCTTCGACAGCAAGCTCATCCATCCCATAGACCCGCTTTGCCGTCAACCGAACCGCCTCGCCGTAGCCCGTGTGCTGGATCGCCTCCCAGGCAGCCCGAACGCCTAAGAAGCGCCCGGCAAGATCGGGGTCATTACGATCCGTCAGCCGTTTCAGCGCCTCGGCGCTCGCCCCCGCGACCCGGAGATCGGCCTGCGTGTAGTGGTCGAATAAGTCCTGTAAGACATCAGGGCCATCGGCAAGAAACTTCTCCTCCGTGTGCAAGTGCTCGTGCGTGTCCGCCAGCGGCGTCGCGGCGATAAATGCGGCAAGGTCAGTCATTGATTTTCCTTATGTTATCCGCCGATTGAAAGTGGGCGTCAGAAAGCCTTAGGCTGAAAAGTCGCTCCGCGACAAAGAAGAGGCCCGGTAGTCGCGGAGCGACTTTGTGGCGGAACGCCCTCAGACGCCTACTTTCAGTGGGCGGGCGCTGGATTGGGTCTGGGTAGCGTCCATATTTCTATTCTATCGGAACCAGAAAGCCGCGCAAGGGACTATCTCAAGTGCTCCTTGATAAGTGCAATCAGCTCCGTCTCTTCGCAGCGCATGGCCTGGTAGAGTCTAATCTTGTCCCGTAACTTTTTTTGCCAATGGAACCAAAATTGCTATGGAGGGAGTTATGAAAACCCAAAACTCTCTCCCCGAAAAATCAGATGCCACTTCTAAAAAAAAGAGCAATGCTCCTCAGAAAATATAACTTCGG
>NZ_JAYVPL010000082.1:0-22624 GCF_043757465.1 Armatimonas sp. | reverse complement strand
TGCGGTACGCATCGTTGACAAGCGCCGTTGAGGTGAGCGCGTCGTCCTGGGTCTCGGCAGTGGCGGCGGCAAAGCGATCCGGATGAAAACGCCGCGAGAGGGTGCGAAACTGTGCCGATATCTCCAAGTCACTTGCCGCCGTCTTCACGCCGAGAATCTCGAAGTACGAGGCAGTCGGGTCTAAAAACTCAGGCATCATCACTAAATTCAGGCATCATCACTTGGCAGTGAAACTGGTGCCGCAGCCGCAGGAGCGCACGGCCTGCGGGTTCGCGAAGACAAAGCCGCCCTCCATCAGGTTCTTGATGTCGTAGTCAAGGGTCGTGTCTTTGAGGAACTTCGCGCTCTTAATATCTACCACTACCCCGAGATCTTCTTGTTGATAGAGCATGTCAAACTCAGGGTCGGGGTCTCGCTCGAAGTCAATCACGTAGGAAAGCCCCGAGCAACCGCCCCCGCGCACGCCCAGGCGCAAAAAAGCGTCTTCCTGTCCCGCTTTTTTTGCCTGGCGTTTGACCGCCTTCACTGCCGCGGGGGTTAGTATGACGATAGGGTCGGTTGTCGGGATCGTTTCCATGGATTTTACTTAATTGAGAGAGCTTGTTTGGTCCGGTAGTCCTCGATAGCGGCCTTGATGGCATCTTCCGCGAGAACAGAGCAGTGAATCTTCACGGGCGGAAGCGCGAGCTCCTGGACAATATCCGTGTTCTTGATCTGCATCGCCTCGTCCAGGGTCTTGCCCTTTACCATCTCAGTGGCGAGGCTGGAGCTGGCGATAGCGGAGCCACAGCCGAACGTCTTGAACTTCGCGTCCTCGATAATGCCCAGCTCGTTGATGCGAAGCTGGAGCTTCATCACGTCGCCGCACTCAGGGGCACCAACAATACCAGTACCGACGTCTTCCGCGTTTTTGTCGAACGAGCCCACGTTGCGTGGGTTCTCGTAGTGATCGATAACTTTTTCAGAGTATGCCATTTTATTTTTCTCCCGCCGATTCAAATCGGCGTCTACAGGCGCTTCGCGCCAAAAAGTCGCTCCGCGACTCCCACAAAATTTAGTGCGCGTTCCACTTGACGGTCGAGAGATCCACACCCTCAAGATGTAGCTCCCAGAGTGGACTCATCTCGCGCAGGCGATCCACCTCGCTGACGACTTTTCGGGCGACCCAGTCCACTTCCTCTTCGGTTGTGAAGCGCCCGATACCAAAGCGTAATGAGCTATGCGCGAGCTCATCGCCCAGGCCCATGGCCTTGAGCACGTAGCTCGGTTCCAGAGAGGCCGACGTACACGCGGATCCGGAGCTGAGTGCGACATCTTTCAGCCCCATGAGCAGGCTCTCACCCTCGACGAACTCGAAGCTGATATTAAGGTTGCCAGGGAGGCGCTGGGTGGCGTGGCCGTTGATGTAGCAGCTTGGGCAGGCGTCCATGATCTTGTGGGTCATGCGCTCACGCAGAGCCACGAGGCGCTCGGTCTCGGTGGCCATTTCCTCCATGAGTAGCTCGGCGGCTTTCCCGAAACCGACAATGCCCGAGACATTAAGAGTGCCCGAGCGGAAGCCGCGCTCGTGGCCGCCACCGTCAATCTGGGCCGTGAGCTTGACACGGGGGTTGCGGCGGCGAACATAGAGGCCACCGATTCCCTTGGGGCCATAGATCTTATGTGCGGTGAACGAGAGCAGATCAATATTCAGGTCATTCACATTCAGCGGGATTTTTCCATAGGCCTGGACGGCGTCGGTATGGAATAAGATGCCTTTCTCACGGCAGATCGCGCCAATTTCTTTCATGGGCTGAATGACCCCGATCTCATTGTTGGCAGCCATGACCGAGACTAAGATGGTTTTGTCGGTGATCGCCGCTTTTAGCTCGTCGAGACTAATAAGCCCATCGGAGCCCACGCTAAGATAGGTAACACTCTTGCCGTCTTTTTCAAGGTGCTTGCAGGTATCAAGAACGGCCTTATGTTCGGTGACGACCGTAATAATATGGTCGCCCTTCTCCGCGTACATCTCCGCAATTCCCTTGATTGCAAGGTTGTTCGACTCCGTAGCTCCTGACGTAAAGATGATCTCTTTGGGATCAGCTCCGATGACTTTAGCGAGCTGTCCACGGGCATTCTCGACGGCATCCTCTGCGGCCCAGCCAAAGCTATGGCTGCGTGAGGCGGAGTTGCCATAGATCTCGGAGAAGTACGGAAGCATCGCCTCAACCACACGGGGATCGGTGCGCGTGGTGGCGTTATTGTCTAGATAGATAGGTAGTTTGACACTCATAATATTTTTTATTTCTGGGCCATCACCAGTGGCAGCGTGTTCTCAAATCGCTTCCCACGGAGCGGCTCTGGGGTAAGCAGATCGGCCAGGGTCATCTGACGCAGTATCTCAGCCATCTGCTCCTGGATTTGAGCAAGAGGGCCGCGCAGGTGGCAGTTACGTGACTGCTGGCAACCATCGAGGCCCGCTTCTTCCCAGCACTGTGCGATTGCGAGGGGGCCATCGGTTGCCTCGACCACTTCCGCAATCGAGATCTTAGCCGCTTCTCGTCCTAGTCGGTAGCCACCCGTCGGGCCCGGCACCGAGAGAATGAGCCGCCGTTTTGCAAGGGTCTGCATCACTTTCGCAAGGAGCTCGGCAGGAATCTCGTAGCGCTGTGCAATCTCACGGGGCCCCGTGAGGCGCTCCGTGCTCTCTGTTGCCAGGTAGCAAAGCGCCAGGAGGGCGTAGTCTGTCTTCTTAGTAAACGTGAACACGATCTGTTGAGTTCCCGATTTTTATTGTCGCCGATAGAAAGAGTCGGTGATATCGTCACTATCATATCGGCGTCTGATCTATCTGTCAATATCGCTGTGAACAATTGTTTGAATTGCGCTGGAAAACCGCACTGTGTTATAATCGGCTATCTGTCGTGCAACCACACGACAAGACAAAAGTTTTCTTCGGCGGGAGTAGGGTTGAGAGTACAAATTTCAGTGTTGAAACGGCACGCTTCATACCACAAGAGCATACCCGTCACCGCGACTGATCCGAGATTTTTTCGGGGTATCGCTGGCATCATTATCCGTTCCTGTAGGAGCGGTCACTTCGGGGAGGGTTGACTCAAATGGCATTCGCACGAAAAAGTCTTGCTGACATTCTTTTAGAGAAACAGTTTGTTACCGCCGCCCAGTTAGAAGAAGCCAAGGCTGCGGGAGGGGATCTCCGTAAGGCCGTTATTGATAAAGGCTTTGCGATGGAGGTAGATGTCTACAAGTGTTGGGCGGAGTCTGAGGGACTTCCGTTTGTAGATATCACAAAGCACAAACCAGAGTCTTCCGCACTCAATGTCGTCCCGCAGAATGTCGTCATGCGGCACAAGGCGATTCCTGTTCGGAAAGACGGTCAAACCCTCTACGTTGCTATTGCGGATCCACGTAATGTCCCCGCGATAGACGACATTAAAGTCGCCTCACGTGTGCCGATCGTCCGCGCCCTAGTGGCCGCGCCTAGTGATATCGAGGCGGCTATCAAGGAGAACTTCGGCACAATCACACCCACTTCCGGTGGGGCTGTCGCACCATCTGGGCCCGCGAACAACGGGAACTTCGGCGAGATCTTAATGCTCGCCAAAGGGCTGGAGAACGAGCGCCGGGGTGGCAAAGACGATGAGATCGGTGTGGAGGGGGACGATTCTGACGCGGCCCCCATCATCAAGATGGTCAATGCCATTCTCTCGCAGGCCATTGAGATGGGCTCGTCTGATATTCACATGGAGCCGTTTCGTCGTAGCATGCGTGTTCGTTTCCGCATTGACGGTGTTCTGCGCGAGGTGATGGCGATTCCTAAGCTCATCCAGAACTCGGTGACGGCGCGCTGTAAGATTATGTCGGACATGAATATCGCTGAGCGCCGCGTTCCCCAAGACGGTCGTATTGGTCTGCAGCACAATAAAAAAGACTACGACATGCGGGTCTCCTGTCTGCCTTCGATGTACGGCGAGAAGATCGTCATGCGTATTCTTGATAAGTCCTCGACCCAGATCGGTCTGGAGCGCTTGGGCTTCCGCCCCGAGGTCATGCTGCCGCTGGAGCAGCTCGTCGAGCAGCCCAACGGTATGTTTATTGTGACGGGGCCAACGGGATCGGGCAAGACTACCACGCTCTACTCGGTGCTGCACAAGCTCAACAAGATCGAGCGAAATATCATCACCGTTGAGGACCCGGTCGAGTATGAGCTGATGGGAGTGACTCAGGTTCAGATCAATAAAAAAGCGGGTCTGGGCTTTGGCAACGCCCTCCGAAGCTTTCTTCGTCAGGATCCGGACATCATCATGGTGGGGGAGATGCGCGACCTGGAGACGGCTGATATCGCGATTGAATCGGCGCTTACCGGGCACCTTGTTCTCTCAACCCTCCATACCAACGATGCGCCGTCAGCCACGATGCGTCTGGCGGACATGGGAGTGGAGCCGTTTCTTATCGCTGCAACCCTGATTGGTATTCTTGCTCAGCGCCTTGGCCGAACGGTCTGCGCGAGCTGTAAAGAGACCTACCAGGGAACTACCCGGGATCTCTTGCCCTTTAACTTCGGCAAGCCGACTGTCTATGACTCTATGGTTGAGTTTGATCTGGGACCAACCGACCTTGATCAGCCGGTGACTCTGTACCGAGGGCGTGGCTGTGATGTCTGTGGCGAGACGGGCTATAAGGGCCGTACTGGTATTCATGAGATGCTCACCATGAACAATGAGATTGCCGACCTGATTGTCCGTCGCGCACCACTGGGTGATATTACCGACGCGTCGGCCCGGGGCGGAATGAAAAAGATGCGTGAGGACGGTCTGATTAAAATCTTGCGCGGGATCACCGATATTCCGGAAGTCCGCCGCGTCGTCTTTACTGCCGGAGAAGGATAAATCTATGTCAACCACGGGACCTGAAGAAATCCCCCAGCCAGAGCGCATGGTCGGGGCGGGGGGCGGGCGACTTCGCTCGCTGGAAGACGCGCATATTGACGAGCTGCTGCACCTGGTTTATGAGACAAAAGGTGCCTCGGATCTGCATATCGCCTCAGGCCTTCCGCCCGTCATTCGGGTGGATGGAAAGCTGTTGCAAGCGCCGTACGAGCCCTTTACTCCTCAGACCAGCCAGCGTATCAACTACGATATCCTTACTGATGAGCAGATCCAAAAGTTCGAGTCCACGATGGAGCTGGACTACTCCTATGCGCTAGGACGTTCCTGCCGTTTCCGTGTCAACCTCTACCGTGACCGAGGAACGGTCGCCGCGGCGTTTCGAACTATTCCCACCAAGATTCCAACCCTTGAGTCGCTCCAGTTGCCTGCGATTGTTGAGAAAGTTACGCACCACACTCGTGGACTGGTTCTCGTCACGGGGCCTACTGGCTCAGGTAAGTCTACAACGCTTGCGGCGATGGTCAATGATATCAATCTTCACCGCTCGGAGCATATTCTGACGGTTGAGGATCCGATTGAGTACCTGCATAGCCACAAGATGTCGGTGGTGAACCAGCGTGAGCTTGGCCAAGATACCAAGAGCTTCGCCAACGCCCTGCGTGCTGCTCTCCGAGAAGACCCAGACGTTATTCTGGTGGGAGAGATGCGCGATCTTGAGACGATGTCTCTGGCGGTCTCTGCGGCGGAAACCGGCCACCTTGTGTTCGCGACCGTTCACACCAACTCAGCGGCCTCAACCGTTGACCGTATCGTGGACTCCTTCCCTCCAGGGCAGCAGGAGCAGATCCGTCTCCAGCTCTCGAACAACCTGATCGCCGTTCTCACCCAGCAGCTACTGCCCCGTATTAGTGGGGGGCGTGTCTGTTGCCAGGAGATCATGATCGCCACTCCCGCGATCCGCAACCTCATTCGTGAGGCCAAAGCGCACCAGATCACCTCGATGATCCAGACATCGGGAAATATCGGGATGCAGACAATGGACATGTGTCTTCGGGACATGACCATGAAGGGCTTAATCACCAAGGACATGGCTCTCCAGCGCGCGATGAACCGCACCGAGCTAGAGAACATGCTTATGCAGGCGGAGATGGCACAGCAGGATCCCACCAGTGCACGCGTTCGTCGTATGTAGCTGCGAGACGCAAACAAAAAACGCCCCCGGATCGCTTGATCCGGGGGCGTTTTTTTTAGTTACCGCCGCCTGGTCCTCCAGGACCACCAGGGCCACCTTCAGGCCTGGGCAAGGTTGCCTTGGCTGTCAGCTTCAGGCCGTCCACGGAGTACTGAAGAAGCTGATCTCCACGCAGGACATAGACATGCTTCTCGGTTGCAGTAATGCTTGCACCGCCGCCGCCCATTCCCATCATGCCGCCGCCGGGACCACCCTGGCCACGGCCACCGCCCTGGCCACCGAAACCACCCCCTCCACCGAAGCCACCGCCGGGAGGGCCACCTTGTCCGCCAAAGCCACCTTGGCCACCGCCGGGAGGGCCACCGAAGCCACCCTGACCGCCGCCTTGACCCCCAAAGCCACCCTGAGGTGGTGGCGGAAGCTCCTGAGCGGCCAACCGAGATGTTGTGCTCTTAGCCGACTTGGTCTGCTGAGCACTTGCCTGCTGCATCGTCGCCGCCATACCAATGGTGAGAGCAGCTCCCAGAGCCATTCCACCCATCACTTGCCATTTTGCTGGTATCATATCCAACCTCCTGTGATCTTGAGTGTACGCCTCAATTGTGAAGAAGTCCTGAAGCTCGATTGCCTCTTTTTAGCGCCGTCCGAGAGGGTAGCTCAGCCCAACCCCGCCAAAGAAGTTGTTGCTCTTGAGTAACGTTCGTTGCCCATTGCCCACAAACGCCCGCAGGTTCGCCCCGCCGGTCATCTCCCGGCTCGCGGTGAGAGTCGTACTGGAGCCTAGGCCTTCGTGGCTGGAGTACTCTACGTAGACATCCAGATCGCTGGCCTGATAGATCCAGGGGAAGTAGAGGCCCAGGGTCACAATTCCTGCCTTGTCGGGAGCGACGCCAATCTCGCCGTAGGCATCCATCTGATTTGCACCGGGTGAGAGTGCCATCGAGCCGCTGACGGTGTAGCCTGTTCCGTTATTTAGACTACCTACCCGCAGTAGCTGGGCTCCGAGCGTGCCGCCGCCCACTTGCCGCGTTGACGATGCGACAAACCCGCTCTGGGCACCCCGCACATCCGGGTTGGAGTCGTAGAGCCAGGCCGCCTCGGTACGCATCCCGCTGCGGTTCACGCTCGCGCCCAGGGCGCTGTAGCGCTCACCGACAAGCTGGGAGCGATTGAGTGCCAGGAGCGCAGGACCGCTGTAAAAACGACGGCGGCCTGCGAAGACGGTCAGGTCTTTACTCATCTCACGCTCCATTGAGGCCACGGAGAGAGCATCGTAGCCCTGAGTATTCGACCCGGAGAGGATGCGGAGCGCATTGCCTTCGAACTGGTAGCGGGTCTTGCCTAGGCTGCCGTAGAGGCGCAGACGGCCCCCAAATCCCTGAGGGTCTGCGGTGAAACCGAAGGCTTCGGCATCTGCGGCGATATCACTGGTCTGGACTTTTCCCTCCAGCGCGACCGCTGCCGCGGCTCCGAGGAGGATCAGGCTGTTGGAGCGCACTGCTCCATCGAAGAGCGGCTTACGGACATTACTGGGACCTTGCCAGGCAGAGGGACGGTAGACCGAGCGCGTGGCCTCAGCCGTGCGCCGGGAGCGCAGATCCACGCCGAACGTGGCACCCGCGGCGTTCAGGGCATCGAAGAGCTCTCCGACATTGCCGATCCCGTGGCTGCGCAGAAAGCTTAAGTCCGCACCGGGCAGAGTAAAGCGCTCGCTGAGATCATCGCCGCCAAATGTCTGGCGGTAGCCACTCAGAGTCAGTGTCGGGTCCGTGGCCAGGGTGCGCTCGATGGCGGGCACGACCGAGGTCTGGGAGAGCGCCAGGAGCCGCGCCTTATCGGCAGGGTTCTTGACAAGATCCTCAGGAGGAGGAGGCATGTTGAGAGCGGCCTGTAACGATTCCGTAAGCGCCGACGAGCGAATGGCAAGGCCCGCACTACTACCCGGGAGAGTGAGCAAGCCGCGCTCACGGGCGACATCCGCCCACCAGGCATTGCGTGAGCCGCCCTGATCGCTAGGACGTTGGTCGCCGGGGGTGTCAGTTGCCGCGTCAAGGATGACCTGGGTGCCACGGGAGGTTACCCCCGAAAACTCGCCCGCCTTCACCACGAGGCTTCGGGAGTCGCGGCGCAGAGTAACACTGCCACGGTAGCAGTAGACGCGCGTGTTGTCCGCTCCAACAATCACCTCAAACGTGGCATCCTTGGCCGTTAAAGAGCACGTGGGTGTCGTCATGGTCAGCGACGAAGTGCCCGCCTGCATCCACGCTTTGCCGCTCTGGAGATAGACGGAGGCGGGGCGGACAATGGCCTCGGTGCGGTCACTGAGGCGCAAGGTGTTCCCGTTTGTGAAGACTACCTCGGCGCCGGAGCGCTTGAGTGTATGGATGAGCTGCTCGTCAAAGACACTCTCACCCTGCGTCGCCACCTCACGTTCGACCCGGTCCCGAAGCTCGGGGGTTGCACGGGTGCGGGTAACTTCTACCTGCCGAACCACCGAGAGGGTTCCTATTGTTGTGCCCTGGCCCCATGCCGAAACGGCAAATGAGGTGAGGGCGAGCATCGAGACTAACACAGGACGCGTCAAAACTAGACTCCTTCTATCGTAAAACTAACGCTGAGACATTCGGCATCGCTTCCCCGTATTCCTGCTGAGTATGGAAAAACTTCACCCGTCCCTTACTGCAAGAGAGAGACACGGTGGGAAAGGTATAATATAAGCTTAAGGAAAACGACAAAGGTAAGAAAAGATGGCAGAGTATCTAGCGGGCAAAGTGGTCTCGGATGCGCAGATCAACGTGTGGGTGGAGCAGTTTCATCGCGATGGATTTCTCGTGTTGCAGGATGTGCTAACGCCTGAGATGTGCGCCCGGATGCGCGACGACCTCGACGTGGCATTAAGAGCAAATGACGAGGAAGGCGAGGGGATTATTCAGCTCCACCACCGGATGTTTGAGGTCAGCCCGACCAATATTGAGCTGTTTGATCTGGAGCCTATTGTCACACTTGCGGAGAAGCTGATCGCGGAGACGACGCACGTCACGCACAACAACAGCTTCCGCGTGCAGTCGGGTAAGGGGATTACCACCTGGCACCAGGACGACTCCCCACACTTTCTGGTGACGCACGGCGACGCGCCCACGAACATCAAGCTCCCCGTGCTGCTCTTCACCGCCAACTACTACCTCACCGATGTCGAGACTCCCGAGTACGGCCCGACGCAGCTTATTCCCGGCTCACATCTCTTTGGCAAGCGCTGCCCGCCGGTGATCGAGGGCACGCAGTGGGAGGACAAAACGGTCTACGCCTGCGGAAAGGCGGGGAGTGTCGTGCTGTTCAACAACCAGGTCTGGCACCGGGGCGCACCCAATCTCTCGGAGCGCGTGCGCTACATCACGCAAGTGAGCTACGCACGTCGGCTGATCGGGCACAAGTACGCGCCCTTCATGAACTACCAGATGCCCGAGCATGTCTACAAAGATGCCAGCCCCCGCCGCAAGCGCCTGCTCGGCTTCTTGCCCAACGGTGCGTACGGATAAACCTCTCCCCTAGCCCCTCTCCCGGGCGCTCATTCTTCGCTGGGAAAGGGGAATTCCAGGGGATCCGTCCCCCTTTCCCACGCCCAGAGGGCACCCGGAACGACTGCCCGGGAGAGGGGCAGGGGAGAGGTTAAGGAACCAACTATGCAAGGCTATCGTCGCACCGATCCTCCGAAAACGCTCCTGGAAGCGGCGGCATGGGGAGATCTCAAGTCCGCTCAGCAGTTGCTCGCCAAGGGAGCCAAGCCCGATCAGAAAGATGCCCAAGGCTGGACGGCGCTCCACCATGCCGTCGGGTACGGGCAGGAGGGTCACTCGCCCACGAGCCGGGCACCCGTGAAGGGGCTGGTGGATGTTCTGCTCAAGGCGGGCACACCGCTCAATAGCTTGACAAAGTCGGGAATGACCCCGCTCATGCAGGCTGTCGCCGCGCAGCACGAAGACGCTGCGCAGTGGCTCCTTGCAGCGGGTGCCGACCTGCGCCCTGCCGACACCGTGGGCGGAACGGCGCTAACCCGTGCCCTCTGGTACAACCATTGCTCCCCGGCGCTCGCCCAGCGCCTCCTTCAGAAAGGCTCGCCCGTGAATCTCTGGGACGCGCTCTGGCTGGGGGACACGACAAAAGCGCTGGGGCTGGCGGGCACGGCAAATGTCAAGGCTACCGGCCCCAACGACTACACCTATCTTCATCTTGCCGCCGAGCTAGGAAACGTACCCGTTGTCGAGCGCCTGCTGGCACGGCGCGCAGCCGTCAACGCTCGCGATAACGGGGGCTACACCCCGCTCCATCACGCCATCGGCGGTATGCCTGACCGGATGCTGTTCGTTTCTCGACCCTCCTGGCATGCGTACGGCCCGGCCAATGGCCGTGAGCCTCTGCTTACGCTCTTACTCAAAAGTGGTGCGAATCGTGATGCCCGCTCCAATTCGCGCGGAAGTGTGTACACGCCGCTCGGTTGTGCGATTCTCGCCGAGCGCCCCGAGCTGATGCGTGTCTTACTCAATGCGGGAGCCAATCCCAACGAGAAAGGCCACCGCGACGATCCACAACTCTTTGCCGCCATCAAGACACGAAACCCTAGTGTGGTGAAAACGCTCCTGGATGCGGGAGCCGACCCGCGCCGCAAGAGCGATTACGGCACGACGGCACTGGAAACGGCAAAGTACTATGAGAACGCAGAAATTCTGGCGCTGGTGAAGGCGATGCTCCAGAAACAATAACGCTATTTTTCAATAGGTATATTTCCGAAAAAAAGTGACAAGCCTTGACGGTTAGGGCCTTCTGATATTGTAAAGTCAAACGTATTTTTCTTGATTGAAATTGTTATGTGTGAAGATTTAATATCACTTAAAAAAGAGGGTATCTTGCCTGAAATATAACGTGGCATCTCCAATAGGAGGTCAATTGAAATCATCGAACTTATTAAGTTTATTTCATTAATGCTAATATCTGCTGCATAGATATTCTCCTGGGTTGGTTTTATAATTTCTATAATTTGTTTGAATGTTCGTTTCCTTAATATGTTTAACGAATTCGTAATTTTTTGCATCCTCATAAATTTATTAGACTCTTCTTCATTGAACGAGTTTATAAATCTAAAGTAACTTATGGGCATCGCATTCATAATACCTTGTTGGATTTCGGTGGGAAAGATTTCATTTGTATTAGATTGTTTTGTTATTGTTGTAATTTCATTTCCTGAAAAAATTAATCCTGATATTTTTCCTGCCCCACGAAGGTAGTTTACGGGGTTTTCCTTGTTGTAGGTATTGTGATGGTAGCATATATCTAAATAGTTTTTATTTTTTGTTTTTTTATTGCTACTGGTTATCAACTCTTGTAAGGAGGACATGTTGATTTGATCTGGGCGTTTGAAATTTTTTTTATCATTAGCTATAGAATTGAAATCATCTTTGTTTTTATTGCTAATTATGGAGTTTGAATTTTCCGTAATAATAATCTTGTATTGTGGGCAATACAGTGTAATTCTATCCTTGCCTACAGTCATATAGAGCTGTCCATTTTGGATTGAGTCTAAAATTATATTTCTTGTAGTGGTTTTAGATTTAAATGTGGAAAAATAGCGTGTTAATAGTACCTCTTTAAGTTCTCCTGAAACTTGTTCTGGTAATGTGCTTGAAAGAATATTGACTGATTCATTTTCTTTCTTATTTAAAAGTATATCTGATGCAATTTTTTTGAATGTTGAATTACTAGCAATTATTAATTTTCCTCCTGTGTTAATTATTTTAGGGAATTTTATATTTATTAGACATTTTTGTAACTCGCGAGTATATTCTATTGCTTGTGATGTTGATATTATTGGTGATTCAGAGTGACTGTTGTTGTAAAATATATAGGAATTTGTTGATTTTTCAAAATTTGTATCCGTTTGTTTTTTAATCCAGGTAATAGATTCTTCTAAATTGAAATGTTCTGGTATTGGAGTAATTTTTTTATTTAGAATATATTCAAATAATATATTAATGTTGAATTTTTTGCATGTATTGTTTATTGCGATGTCAAGAGGGATTAAGTTGTTTGTCGCGCTTGTTAATTGATTCGGGGTTATATTGAGTAATGTGAAAGTTATAAATAATAAGTTTAACTGCATTTTTGAGAACTCCTTAAAACAGGGGGATTGTTAATAACAATTGATACCCCCTGCATATGTTTATGAACATTTATTCGGATGGATTGTCGAAAATGGAAGCGTTAGCTGAAATAGGTGCGTTGAAAACGACTACTTCTATAGGTGGGCCTTCTTCATTTTCAACAAAAAGGATTTCTTGACCTAAAGTTGAAATATCGGGTTCTTCGGGAGCAATATTGTAATGTCCAATTGCTCCAGAACAGGATCCCATAACCAGATCACCTGTGCATGTGGCATTTGAAGCTGCTAATTGTCCCTCTTTTGCAGTATTTCCACTGACAGAAGCATACGAAGAAAGAGAAATAGTTTCAGGCATCTGATTTTGACCAGGCTTTGGGGCATCTGTATCCTCAGAATCAAACCAAACCATATGTATGATGCCACTAGCAAAAGTATAGAATGTTGAATCTTCTGAATTACCCGAAGCACGTTTGGCTAAACTGTTAATATTAAATGTTTCAGATGAACCTGTTTCTGTTGAGAAGCCATCACAGTTCGTTTCGAACTCAATATATTCTTGAAGGCAAGTAATATAATTTGCGTCACCCTGTAAAACGACCCCGTTACAATTTGCTTCAGATTGAATCTGTGGTAAAGAGAGTGCCAGTAATGCTGGCAACCAAGTTGCTATCATATCTTTAAGTCCTTATATTTAAATGGGTTTTCACCCTGAAGAGGTAGGTTTTCACCCTGAAGAGGTGGGCACTATAGCCCATTCGATCTATGTTTCGTGATCGGTGAGAACTCTATTGTTCTCCAACGGAATAAGTTTAACTTGAAATATTTAGGTTGTCAATGAAAAATAGACTTTTATAGAAAATAAATAGAAAAATTTTAATTGGTGAGGCTATATCCGATGTTGCGATGCAGTTTCCCTGAAGAGAAAACAGCCCCCCGAGGTTTCGGGAGGCTCTCAGAAAAACGGGGGAGGCTGCGCAAACTCCTTATTTCAGCTTCTTGGCCTCGCCAATCACTTTCTTCGCTGCCTTGATCGCCGCTTCCGCCTCGCTCTTGTTGCCGGGGCTGAGCGGCTCGACCAGCGCGTCAATGTTCTGTGATGCGCGGGCAAGCCGGGTGGTCAGGGCATTAGTGGTGAGCGTGGGGCGGGGAATGGGCTGGCCTTCTGCCGTGGACTCGCCGCCGCCTTCCGTAGGTACTGCCGTGGGGGGCGGGGTGACGGGACGGTTGCCCTGCTGAGGATCGTTGCCCCGGAGCGTGCCGGGTGTGCGCCGGTTGCCTGCGGCGTTCGGGTTGGCCGCACCGCCTTGCCCTCCGCGTCCGCCGCCGCCGGGGCCACCACTACCCGGACGGCCTCCGGCTCCTGCCGCCGGAGAGATCTGGGCGAGGAGATCTGTGACTACTTTCAGGCGGGCTTCGGACTTGGCGAGCGCTTTCGCCTTGTCTTTTTCACTGAGGGTCGTGTCCGCCTTGACCTTGTCGCGCTCTTTCTCCCGTGCGGTGCGCGTTGCCGTGAGGGCAAGGCGCGCGGCATCTAGCTCGCCGTAGGTGTCGCGGAGGGTGGCCAGGGTGTCGTGCACCTCAAGGCGCTCCTTGTCGGTCAGGTGCGAGCGGGGATCATCGTAGAGGGTGAGCGCCTGCGTGGACGACTGTTTATCCACCGTGAGGGTGGCGGTGTAGTTGCCGGGGAGCAGGCGCGGGGCCGTGGCTCCTCCTCCGCCCCCAAATCCTCCCCCAAAGCCGCCACCCCCTCCAAAGCCCCCACCGCCACCCTGGTTGGCGGTGGCGCTCGGTGCGATTGCGGGGCTCTCACGCAGGTCCCAGCGCAGCACGTTCCAGCCCGCTGAGGGTTCCGCTTGGCTGAGGGTTCGGAGCACTTTACCCTTGCTGTCCTTGATGACTAGGGTTGCCGGGCCCTTCACGCCCTCTGCGATATAGAATCGGAAGGAGTTGCCCGTGCTCGGGTTCGGGGCGACATAGATTTTATGCCCTGTTGTCGCTTTGCGGCTGGCGATTCGGTAGTGAACTGCGGGTTTGGGCGGCGCAAGGGTCACTGGAGCCAGGCTCTGGGCCTTGGCCTCCAGTAGCCCGATATCGTCGAGAATCCAGATGCCCCGGGCGTGGGTCGCGAAGATCAGGTCATTATCGCGCGGATGAACCTGGATATCGTCCACGGGGATCGAGGCGGGGAAGGGTTTTTCAAAGCGCTCCCAGCTCCCGCCCCGGTTGAAGGAGACATAGGCCCCGCGCTCGGTTCCCAAAAAGAGGAGGTTTGGAGTGCGGGGGTGATCGCGGAGCACGCTTACGGTTGCGCCCTCAGGCAGATCGCCGGTGAGCTTCTTCCAGGTCGCCCCGAAGTCCTCGGTCACGTAGGCATAGGGGGTAAAGTCATCGCTGCGGTGACCATCGAAGCTCACGTAGCAGCGGCCCGGTGCGTGGCGGCTGGCGTGGACACGGCTGACGTAGGTGCCTTTCGGGACACCGGGAACACTGCAAAGTGTCCATGTCTTGCCGTCGTCCTGCGAGACTTGCACGTTCCCGTCATCGGTGCCCGCCCAGAGGACACCCTCCTTGGCAGGAGACTCACTGATCGTGACGATATAGCCGTAGCCATCCTGCCCATCGTTGCCGGAGAGGGTACTGGCACCCACGGGCTTTCCTAGAATGGGCAGCTTCGTGCGATCCGGCTTGGTCGTCAGATCATCGGTCTTGCGCCAGGTGTCGCCGCGATCCAGCGAGATAAAGAGCTTGTTGCCCCCAAAGAAAATCTTCTTCGGGTTGTGGGGCGAGATCAGAATGGGGCTGTTCCAGTCGAACTGGAGCCGTTCCCCTGCGCCCTCGGGGCGGGGCTTGATGCTCTTGCTCTCGCCCGTGGCCTGGTTGCGCCGCCCGACCGCGCCGCCCTGGCTCTCGGTGTAGATAATCTGCCAGTTGATCGGGTCCGCCTGGGCGTAGAAACCATCACCGCCGCCCACATTGAGCCACTCATCGTTGGTGACACCGCGTGCATCGAGGGTTCGGCTGGGGGCTTCCCACGTGCCGTTGTCTTGCAGACCCCCATAGACATGGTAGGGGAAGCGCATGTCGTAGTGCACCTCGTAGAACTGGCTCACGACAATATGGTTGAGGTAGTCCCAGGTCTTGCCCTGATCCCAGCTCACCTGGACGCCTCCGTCGCAGCCCAGCAGCAAGTGGTCCGAGTCCTTCGGATCAATCCAGAGCGCGTGGCCATCGGCATGGACACGAGAGAAAGGGGAGGCAAAGCTCTTGGCGCCGTTCACGGAGACATAGGAGCTCACACCGAGAACATAGACCGTGTCCTCATCGTTAGGATCCACGCGGATCTGGGAGAAATACATCGGGCGTGGGTTGGTCGCGGCGCGTTTGTCCCATGTCTCTCCACCGTCATCGGTGCGCCAGACATTGCCATTTCCCGATGCGGACTGCGTGCCGCCTTTGTTATCGCTCTCCCACGTAACATAGACAATCTTGGGGTTCTTCGGGTAGATTGCGATCCCGATACGGCCCACTTCGCCGCCGGGCAGGCCACCGGAGAGCTTCTTCCATGTCTTGCCCGCGTCGGTGGTTTTATAGAGTCCGCCGTCGGTGCTGCCGCCTGCAAAGCCAAACGGTGATCGCCGCCGGGTGTAGGCCGCCGCGTAGAGTGTGTTGGGGTCTTTAGGATCCATCGCGACATCAGTCACCCCAGTGTCGTCGTTGATGAACAGCGACTTACTCCAGGTCTTGCCCCCGTCGGTGGACTTGTAGAGCCCACGATCCGGATTAGGCCCCCAGAGCCGCCCCAGCGCCGCCGCATAGACCGTATTGGGATCCGTGGGATGCACCACCACACGCCCGATGTGTTGGGTCTTGGCAAGCCCGATATGGCTCCAGGTCTTGCCGGCATCGTCGGACTTGTACATGCCGTAGCCCCACGACGAGCTCTGGCGATTATTGGCCTCTCCGCTGCCCACATAGACAATGTCCGGGTTACTGGGCGCAATGGCGATATCCCCAATACTGCTGGTTTCGTAGCCATCAAAGATGCTCTCGAACGTGGTTCCGTTGTTGGTCGTCTTGAAGATACCTCCCGCTGCCGTCGCCACATAGTAGGTCTTGGAGTCCGACTCCACCACCGCGAGGTCGTCAATACGGCCGCCCATGATCGCCGGGCCGATACTGCGCCAGGCGAGATCCTGCAGAATCGGGCTCGGGGTTGGCCCCTGGGCCAACAGAGGTGTGGTGAGCAGGCTTAGGCTAAGAATCGTCAAAGGAAGGAAATGGCATTTCATGGCACGATTTTACCTGTAAGTTCGCTTAAGCGGGGGTAAAATCTAAATATGCGCATCAAAATTTGTGGAATCACCTGTGTTGACGATGCTCTTCTCGCCGCTGAGCTGGGTGCGGATGCGCTGGGGGTGATTGCCGTGCCGGGCACGCCGCGCTTCGTCACCCCGGAAACTGTCGCCCTCATCCGTGCTGCGCTTCCTCCTTTTCTGCCTCTCGTGGTGGTTGCCCAGACTGCCGAGCAAGCGTGTGGCTACTCTGGTGATGTCTTTCAGCTCTTCGATGGTTCGCTCCGAGAGCACTCCCGCTGCATCCGCGTTGTCCGGGTGCGCGACCGGGCCAGTCTTGCCGCCGTGGCAAGCGCCGCCGCCGAGCCGGTGAGCGCCGTCTTGCTGGATGCCTACCACGAGAAAGCTCTCGGCGGCGCGGGTATCGCCTTCGACTGGAGCCTGGCTGTCGCCGCAAAATCCCTCTTGAAGGGCAAGCCGTTGATCTTAGCCGGTGGGCTGACTCCTGAAAATATTGCCGAAGCGATTGCTTTTGTGCGCCCCTACGCCGTGGATGTATCGTCGGGTGTGGAAGCCGAACCGGGGAAGAAAGACCCCCAGAGGCTACGTGATTTTATCGTCGCAGCGCGGGCGGTAAAATAACCCATGCGTACTGCCCCTTTTACGGAGTCCTGGGAGCTTCCCGGCTACTGCGAGCACACCGGACAGTGGGTTCGCCTCGTGCCCCTTCATGTGCAGCACGACTGTCTGGAACTCTTTGTCGCCGCGAACACGCCGTCACTTTGGGACTACATGACTCACGGACCGTTTGAAAGCGAGGCGGCGTTTCGAGCGTACCTAGAAAGTTTGCAAGGCCGCGGCGACTTGCAGCCCTACACGGTGCGACGACTCGCAGACAGTGCCGCTCTGGGAATGCTCTCCGTGATGCGTATCGAGCCGCGTGATGGGGTCGCGGAGCTGGGGAGTATCTGGTATACACCCAAAGCGCAGCGCACCGCCACCAACACCGAGTGCATCTACCTGCTGCTCAAGCACCTCTTCGAAACCTGCGACTACCGGCGTGTGGAGTGGAAGTGCAACGCTCGCAACGCGCCCAGCGCCGCCGCCGCTCGCCGCTTGGGCTTTTCCTACGAGGGGTGCTTCCGCCAGCACATGATCAGCAAAGCCCAGAGCCGCGACACACTCTGGTTTGCGATGCTGGATGGGGAGTGGGAGCAGAAGAAAGCGAATTTCGAGCGTGTGCTCTACAGCGGCGAGAGTGTCTCGCTGAGCGCCTTGAACGCGCCCCCATAAACGGGGGCGGTTACAATTCTATGGTGCCTTCGTAGACGAGGGTGGCGGAGCCGGTCATGTAGACGCGGTTGTTGATGCCCCACTGGATACGCAGATCGCCGCCGGGCAGGTGGATGAGCACATCGCGGCCCGTGAGGCCGTTGAGGTGCGCCGCCACTCCCACCGCGCAGGCACCTGTGCCACAGGCCAGCGTGGGCCCCGCGCCGCGCTCCCAGATCTTCATCACCAGCTCGTCGCGACCCACGACATGAGCGGCATGAACATTGGTGCGCCTCGGAAATGCCGGGTGTTTTTCGAGCTGTGGCCCGATGCGCAAAATGAGCTCGTCGGTAGCTTGCTCTGGGAAAAACACAATATGCGGGTTGCCCATGGAGACGCCCGTGATGTAGAGAAGCTCGCCGCCGATCTTGAGGGGCTCGTGGAGCACCGGGCCCGACGGGCCTTCCATGGGGAGCTGGGCACGCTCTAGGCGCGGCTCGCCCATGTCCACTCTGACTTGGGTCACTTTGCCCGCTTCCACACTCAGAATCAACACCATAATCCCAGCGAGGGTGTCTACGGTTAGCTCGGTTTTCTCGCTCAGGCCGTGGTCAAAAACATACTTGGCGAAGCAGCGGATGCCGTTGCCGCACATCTCAGCCTCACTGCCATCGGGGTTGAACATCCGCATGGCGAAGTCGGCTTTTTCGGAGGGGAGGATCGAGATGGTTCCATCCCCCCCGATGCCAAAGCGCCGATCACAGAGTGCCACCGCTGCTGCCTTGATTTGCTCAAGCGACGGGGCACCGGGCTGTGTGTGATCAAAAATCGGGAAGTCGTTGCCGATCCCGTGCATCTTGACAAAACGAACCGTCACTCGGCAGCTTCCTCCACGGGAGCCGCATCGCCTTCGCCCCCTTGTGCACCTTCCGAGTACAGCCTCACAGGGCGCATGGGGACGAGACTCGTCACCGCACTCTTGTAGACAAGCTGGGTAGGCCGACCGGGCGACTCCAGCAAGATCGTAAAGGCATCAAAGCCTCGAACGTGTCCACGAAGCTGTACGGAGTTCATCAAATAGATCGTGACGGCGATATTCTCCTTGCGAACCTGATTCAGGAAGAGATCCTGAAGCGCCTGCGTTTTATTCATACGGATATCCCTATTTCTAAGCGTTCGGCTATGTCCTCTGCCGATTCGCCTTCTTGAATTATTAACCAATGAACGGCTGGATCGTTGCGGAACCAGGAAATCTGCCGTTTGGCATAGCGCCGGGTGTCCCGCTTAATCATCGCGATTGTATTGTCTAAGGTAACACCATCGCACAGGAATTGTACCAGATGTCTATAACCCAGGCTTCCCATGCTCTTGGAGCCAGGCGAGATTCCCGAGGCGAGAAGCGCTTTGATCTCCTCAAGAAAGCCTTCCGTCATCATCTGGTCAACGCGCTGTTCGATGCGCTGGTAGAGCACTTCGCGGTCGCGGTCCAGCCCGATAATCTGCACACCAGGCTTTAAGATGCCCCGAACCCCCTCAGGGGTGTGGAAGCTGCTCAGTGGCTGGCCGGTGGCTTCAAAGACTTCCAGAGCGCGGATGATGCGCTTACCATCGCCTGGCAGGATCTTTGTCGCCGCCACGGGGTCAATGGCGGCGAGCTTCTCATGCAGCCAGGGAGCCCCGTGCTCGTCTACTTCTGCCCAGCGCGCCGCTCGAAACTCAGGCTGCGGGGGAACGGTCGGGATCGAGAGCGCCGAGGTGAGGGCACGGACATAGAGCCCCGTGCCGCCCAGTACAATCGGCAGCTTGCCACGTCCACGAATCTGCGTGATTGCCTGGCTTGCCTGATCCTCGAAGTCCGTGACCGTGAAGTCATCGCCGGGTTCCGCCACATCAATGAGGTGAAAGGGGACACGGGCTTGCTCGGCCTTGGTGGGCTTGGCGGAGCCAATATCCAGTTTTTTGTAGACTGCGACGGCATCGGCGCTAATCAGCTCCCCGCCCAGACGTTCGGCAAGCGCGATCCCGACTGCTGTCTTTCCGACCGCAGTTGGCCCGACTAGGGCGATAAGTCTCTCCACAGTCGTTGCTACTTTGCCACAATCTCGTACCAGAGTGTCTGGTACTCCGGGCCGATTGCAAGGGTGAGCGTGCCGTTTTCCAGCGTGGCGGGCACTTGCCTCACACGCTGACCGGTGCCGTCCAGCGCCCAGACTGTCAGATTTTGTTGCTTGGTTGCAATTTGTAGTGTGGCAGTGGGGACATCGAGCTGCGTTGGCCCAGATCTCCAGGCATCGGCGGCGAACGTGCGCTCCGCGTTCCACTTAAGCCCCGGATTCTCCGCTTTATCCAGTGCCGTGAGCAGCAGTGCGGCAGACTCCTCGGTAGGCTTGCCGTCGTGCGCTGTGAGCGTCAACACGGCGAAGTTACGCACAGAGGCGGCGACCTCGGCGACGAAGCCAGGAACCCGGGTCGCTTTCCCTCCCAGCTTCCCGATTAGTGCCTTGGATGCCGGCGAGTGCACCCGCGCTTGTTGCTCCTGGTGATCCCAGACAAAGCCGGGGGCGGAAAGGGGGGGAGGCAGAAGGTTCTGCACACCCAGCGCGAGCGGGCCGGAGTCACTCTCGAAGCGAATCGAGGCGCGGTGGGTAAGAAACGCAGTGGCATCGGCCTTTTCGGGAGCATTTTTCAGGCTCCCTTGAACGAAGCGGGTCTGGGCCAGGCTCCAGAAGGCGTAGTCCGTGCCCAGACCCTTCAGGCCAGGAACTTTGCCGATGGGCACCGTGAGCGTGATTGCAAGTGAGGTGGGGGCAAGATCACCCCGCAGGAACAACGAGGCCGCTGCAGGGAGGAATCCGAGCTTTGCCGGATGGAGCTGCTGGTCAAAGAAGCCCGTGATCTTGTCGCTTCGGTCGGTCTCGTAGGCGAAGAGAAAGACACCATCCCAGTCCTGCCAAGCGGCATAGGCAAAGATCAAAGGCGTCATCTCCGCGCTGTACTCACTGGGGGCTGGATGGTCGTACTCGCTGACCGTAAACGGCTTGCCTGCTACTCGGTGCATGGCGAGGCCGTCCAGAACTCCTGCGCCTGAGCCTGCCGCGAGCATCGAGGTATTCTCAATGCGGTAGTTATTGGGATCAAAGGCTGCCCCAGGGAAACTAGGGTGCTGCCAGTAGGCGTGCATGTCTACCCAGTCGAGCTTAGACTCTCGGTAGGCCCCCGCAATTCCGCCGTAGCTGGCTTGGGAGCACGCCACCGACGCCGTGCAGCCCGTCTGGGCAATGGCCGTCTTTAGCGCACGGCAGTAGGCGTCTTCCACGGCCATTAAGTAGTGGGTGTAGTCCACGCCCGCCGGTGAGCCGCTGACCTGCCCGAGCGCAATGTTATCTCGCTCGATACTCTGGCCGGGAGTGAGCACGGTGCCACCACTGCCGAGGCGCAGGCTCCACTCTCCGAGAAAAACAGTCTCTGTGCTGTCGCCCAGCAGGAGCGAGAGGCGACAGTGACCAGGAACGACGCTACCATTGGCGACGAACGTAAAGGTGTAGCGCTTCCACTGGGTGTCTAGTCCGACACTCGTGTCCAGCCCGACCATGCTCCAGGGGGCCTGGTGCAGCCGCGTGTTCACGTAAAGCGTTCGTGGGGCTGAGGCCCTTGCCATAAACGAGACAGTGTAGGCCTTGCCTGTCTCCAAAGTTAGGCCCGTCTGGTGGAGCTGAAGATGCCAGTTGGTGGTGTCTATCTTCTGAGGAATCAGATGCAAAACAGGGCCACTAGGAGCATTGGTCTGTCCCGCCGCGCTGACACTCGTCACGAGAAGCTTCGTCTGCTCTTGCATCTCGGCGATCCAAGCCCCTGGGCCTCTCTTAAGTAGCTCCTGGCCGAGGGAACTACCGCCCCTCCAGGCTTTTTTCAGCGCGACTGTCACGCCATATTTCTTCGCCAGATAAGCCCGCCAGCCGTCTTCGAGCGGCTTACGGATCGCCACGGGCAGTGCCTCCGCCTGCCCTGCGGAACCGATAAGGGAGTCCTCATTATTCAGCTCGACAAGGGCAAGCACGGGGTCAGCGGCGAGTGGCAGGCCCGTGTAGGGGTTTTTGTGGGTCAAAATCTGCGTCGCGAACTGTTTCTGGAGTGCAATGGCTTTTGGATGGAAGTAGGCCACCACTTTGCCTAACTCAGGGAGCTTGCCTGGCGGGAATCCGTCGCCGGGGAGCCACTCGCGTGAGACGTGAAGATTCAGATCCACATAGATCCCGTTTTTCTTGAGCTGGGCGATAAAGAACTCCAGTAAGTCTAGGCTCTGCGGGTCGAGTGTGGCAGTTTTGGTGTAGCGGCCCTTGCTGTTGAAGAGATTGGGAGTGGCCCACTGTGCATCTAGGTGATGCAGGCGCACCAAATTCACGCCGTATTTATGCAGCCGCGCCGCGATCTTCGGCGCATCGGATTTACGGGGAAACGCCGCCGCAGCGCCGATACTCATTCCTACAAAGCGCACGCGGCGTCCGGTGGCATCGTGGAAGTGCCCGTTTTTTGCGACAAGCTTGTGTTGTGAAGTTAAAGGAGCCGGGTTGAGCGCCGCCACACTGGTGGCCGTCGCGCTGGCATCGTCCCAGGGGAGCGAAAAAGGGAAAGGCTTAGTTTGCACGGGCCATTATAGCCCGTTGCTGCGTATGGTACGATTGCAGAGATATTTCTGTTTCGGAGAAAAAGAAAGATGTCGCAAGAGTTGAATCTCGGACGGGTACATTCCCCGGAGCTTGCTCCGCGTCCGCATAGAATGCTTTACAATGCTCCGTGAGTCAATATATCCATAAAAGCCATAACG
>NZ_JAYVPL010000081.1:0-22657 GCF_043757465.1 Armatimonas sp. | reverse complement strand
ATCTGATTTTTCGGGGAGAGAGTTTTGGGTTTTCATAACTCCCTCCATAGCAATTTTGGTTCCATTGGCAAAAAAAGTTACGGGACAAGATTAGGCTTCAACCCGGTTGTGGAATGACGATTGTGGGAGATGTCGATCAGGCAATCGCTCCGCAGCTTTCGCTTGAGGACTGGGAAGAGCTCAAGCCAATTTTCGGCCAGCGATTCCGCTACGAAAAACTGACGAAGAGCTATCGGTCCAGTAAGGAAATCACAAGCCTCGCTTCCGTGATACCAAGTGTCACCAAAGAAATCGTGAACTTCTTTGAGGAGGGCCGAAAACCAAGGTTGCTCGAACTACCGTCTGAAGCTGATCCCGGAGACGTGGCGGAGCTTATCGTCACCGAGATCGGTCAGCTCAGAGAGAAGGGGAATCAATCGATCGGGATTATCTGTCGAACACGGGAAGAAGTGCGAAGGATCATGCGCCGCCTGCCTTCCCGCCTGCCTGAGGGAATGAAGGCAAAAACGATTCGGGATGAAGATGATGTCCTTGAAGATGCGGATATTGCCGTCCTTCCTATATATCTAGCGAAAGGGCTTGAGTTCGACGCGGTGATTTTGCCCGATGTCAGCTCCGAGAATTATGGTGCCGAGGCAGATCGGCGCATACTTTACACGGCAATCACCCGCCCTTTGCACGACTTGACGATGATTGTTTGCAACGACCGCTCCCCATTTTTACCAATACCAGAGGCCCAGCTCTATGACCTAATTTCTCTGGAGCTTCCGAAGCGTGAGCGTAAGCGCCCTCAGACCGGGGAATCCACACCACAAACAACAGAGAAGGAATCTCCGTTTGCCGCAATGTCGGAGGCCGAGCTCCTAGAAGCACTCCGAGATGCGTATGCAGCTCGGACAAAAGCTCCGACCAAGGTTCGCTCACAAGTGACCACACTCATCAAACCCATCAAGGGCTTCCCAAATGATCCCCTGAAGGCTCCGTTTGATCATGTTGTCAAGAAACTGACGCGCCGCGCTCAATCAACTTTACCGGAAGATTTCGGCCCCATCGCAGCCTTGTGGCAGCTTGCTCACAAAGCTACTCTCTTAACAGAGATACCCGCGCCTAAAGAAACGGCAGAAACTGCCCCCCCTGCCCCAGAGAAAGAAGTGCACCCTATGCCCGAAAATCCGCCGCTCGCAGACGATAATGAGATTGCAACACAGCTCACCTTCTGGCGAGACCTCGATTCGGAAAGCTCGCTTTGGCAGTCCCTTGATGACTATATAAACGAGTTAATGCAAATCTCCGCCGCCAAGCAAGAAGAACGCAAGGCGACGATAACACTTCGACGGGCAAATCAACTCATTGAGCAACTCGTGTCGAGCTTGGACACTCTCAATGAAGACATCGGCTGCTCACCACAAACATGGAATATTACGGACATGGCCGCAACGGAGATTCAGACTTTTCTCCCTCAGCTTGAAGAACTAAACCAGAAGATCAACGAGTACTCAGAAAATAACGCCAAAGCTGGTTCCCTAAGCGTTCAAGAACGCATTGTAAACTACCAGCGGCAAGCGACTCTGCTTGGTGAAATCCCTAAGCTTTCTTCGAGTATTCAAGCATCCCTGAAACCTACTGAGCTTTCATAAGTCCTGTATAATATGGATAACCTAAAGGCTAAGATGTCTTGAGCTATGAAGGAGCAAATTGGGCATAAAGAGAAACTGATAAGAACTAGAGCCAAGGAGGCTTAGGAAGAGATTAAGATGACTGAGGTTAATCCCAATACAATAATGGAAGAAACGAATACGGAAGTGCTTGTGAAGAAGACGGTTGTGTCTCGGGCGGATCAAGATCAGGAACAGGCTAACTTTGCGGGGGAAGTGGCGCGGCAGGTGCAGGGGGTTCTGGGAAGCCCGGAGACAGCAGCGCTGGTGGCGCGGCGAAGCTACGATGCAACCAAGCTTGCGGCAGGGCTGGCGCTGGTGACTGCCCTTACAGCGACGCGAGCGACGCGGCAGGAGACACTTGGCAACCTACGGGCGACAGGCGAGGCACGGACGGACGGTTTTAGCAAGGCCAAGGCTGCCGTCACGGACTACCGGGAGTCGGTGCGGCTTGCGTATCCCGGCGATAAGGCGCTCCAGCAGAGCCTCGGGCTGAGCGAGCGCGTACCACAGGATCAGGAGAAGTTTCTTATCTATGCCCGCTCTTGCGCCATGACGGCCAAGAAAGCGCCCCATGCACAGGCGCTGGAAGACACCGGCTTTGAGCTTGTAGGCTACGAGAGCACCATCGCCGCATTCGCCACGGCACGCACCCACTTTGTGGTTGCCGAGCAAGCCGCCAAGTCCGCGACATTAGGCCGCGACGAAGCGTTTAAGCAACTCAAGACCTGGGCCACCTCGTTTCGCCGCGCTACCCGCCTCGCACTCAAAGCTCACCCGGAGCTACTCACCCCGCTTGGCTTATCGCTGTGATGGGGTAAAATCCAACGGAGGATTTTAAGAACTATGTCTGGCCATAGCAAGTGGCATAATATTCGGTTGCGTAAGGGCAAGCAAGACGCGGTGCGCGGCAAGCTCTTCACCAAGCTGGCAAAAGAGATCATTATCGCCGCAAAAGGCGGCGGCAACCCGGATACCAATATCCGGCTGCGTATGGCCGTTCAGACCGCCAAGCAAAGCTCCGTGCCCGCCGACACGATCAAGCGGGCGATTCAGCGGGGAACCGGCGAGCTGGACGGCGGCAACTTAGATGAGCGCACCTTCGAGGGCTACGGCCCGGGCGGAGTTGCGATCATCGTGGAGTGCCTCACCGACAACATCAACCGCACGTTCCCGGAGCTACGCAGCGCCTTTGCAAAAAATGGCGGGCGCATCGGGGAGTCCGGCAGCGTGGCCTACCTGTTCGAGCGCAAGGGCGTGCTGGTCGTGGATCCGGGCGTCACCACCGAGGAGACGTTAATGGAAGTGGCCATCGAGGCGGGCGCGGAAGATGTCCAGCCCACCGAAGACGGCGGCTTTGAGGTCACCACGGAGTTCACGGACTTCGCCACGGTACGCGATGCCCTGGATGCGGCCAAGATCGCCACGTCGGCGGCAGACATCCAGCAGATTCCCACCACCATGGCGGAGCTAGACGTCGCGGAGCAAAAGAAAGTCCTCAAACTCCTCGATGCGCTCGAAGACAATGACGATGTGCAAAATGTCTACCACAACCTGGAGTTCAGCGACGAAGCCCTCGAAGACTGACTTCATTGTCAACCCAAAAACGAGCGAGGATTTCTCCTCGCTCGTTTTAGTTTTGCCCCAGCGGCAGCGTTCTAAGAATTCGAAAGAGCAGCTTCTCGATCCGCTCCGCCGAAAGTTCCGCCGTCTCCGGGGCACGCAGCAACAGCGACAGGAGGGCATCGGCCTCCTGCCGTGTCAGCATGAGAGTTACCTCAGAGGTCGTCGGGCGAGTTTCGGATTCCATCAGGTAATCGGAGCCTTACGCCTCTTTTCGCTGTCCACGCCGCCGTGCCAACACCAGCGTTCCGCCGAGAGCAAGAAGCACAAGAGTGCCAGGTTCGGGAGCGCTAGAGGGAGCAGCCGGTTTGAAGGCCAACCCTGTCGGACCCACCATCCCACCAGGACCGCCGGTAGCGAAGGTACCAATGCTACCAAAAACCCCTGGTGAGGCGAAGGTGATCTTGCGGACAGAGGCGTTACCATCACTTATATAGAGGCTACCACTTGCATCAAAGGCCAAGCCCTCCGGGCTCGTGAGGCCACCAACGATCGTGCTAACGAGACCTCCGGGCGTGATCTTGCTGATCTTATCTTGATTAGTTGCGTAGAGGTTACCACTCGCATCAAAGGCCAAGCCCAGAGGACTTACTATTGCGCCGCCACCGGCAACAAACGTCGTACGAACTCCTCCGGGCGTGATCCGGTGGATTGCCCCCGTGCCGAAATCTGCGGTGAAAAGATTACCCGTCGTGTCAAAAGCGATCCCGGTTACCAGACCCACATCGGCACCGGTAGCGAAGATGCTAATAAAGGTACCTGACGTAGTATATTTAGAGATCCCGGCACCGCCAGAATGACTACCAACATAGAGGTTACCACTCGTATCAAGTGCGATACCCCAAGGCTGAACTAACCCGTTATCATTGAAAGGAATAATCTTCGTAATAACACCACCAGGCGTAATCTTGGAGACCGAAGCATCAGAACCGTTTGAAACGTAGAGGTTACCACTTGGATCAAAAACTAAGCCTTTTGGACCAAAAGGACCAGATGCACCACCACCAGGAACGAATTGACTAACTACCCCTCCCGGTGTGATCTGGCTGATCGAATCATTGCCTTTATTCCCAGTATAGAGGTCTTGTGCGTGGACATTTGTAGCAGTAAGTACAGCCCCGGCGAGGAGCGTAAGCGCGAGGAGTTTTCGAGCGAGAAACAGTTTCATAGGTTCTATCCTTCTAACGTTGAAATCCGAGGTCGTGGCAGGGCAGTCTTGGCCACGCATCACCTCATAGTCATGGTGCGATAGCTTGCGTAAGATTTGCGTAAATTTATCGTTCATTTTGCCAAACGGTAAAAATACTTGCTGACGGGGAGCAAAAAAGGCTCAGGAAGGGTTGATCCGCCCCGTGTCCGCCCACAGAACGTAGGCGTCAAAGGTTCAGGGGTGGAAGGCGACGACTTGCAGGGCGCTGGTTTCTTTACTGAGATAGTGCTGCTTGCCAGCCACAACGACCGTCCCGTCTATCAAAACCGTCATCGCATTGGGGACGTCGCACCACTCGATGCCTGAGCGGAAGCGCTGCTGATTCTCAAGATCGCCCTCAGGGCTGAGGTGAGCCGCGATAATTGTACTCTGTCCCTGTAGGGTGTACTGTGGCTGGGTCGAGAGCAGGCCCGTGAGTATCACGGCGCCCACGGAATCCGTTTGCACGAGGGCCGATGCGAAACTGCGGTCGGGAGATACGGCATTCAAGGGCTTGCGCCAGAGCGGGTTCCCCTTCTCATCGTACTGCTTGACGAGAGTTTCGACACTTCCGTCCAGATATGTGAAGGAAGCCGCCACCGTTAAGCGCCGGTGATTGGCAGACAAAGAGGCGCTCTCGAAGTGGAGATCGCGCTGCGTAAAGGCGCTCCAGTGCGTCCCGAGCGGCTCCCCGTTCGTGGAGAACTTCGCCACGCCCAGCCCGATGCCCTCGGGTGGCTTTCCGGTTCCCATCCCTACCACCGTGAGCGTGCCGAAGCGATCCACAAAGAGCGCTTCCGCCTGATCCTCGCCCTGCCTGGGGCCGTCCACGGTCTGTTGCCAACGCAGTGCGCCGGTCGGTGAGTAGCTTGCCACGAGCCAGTCGTTGCCCGTGGGGAGCTTGCGCTGGACCGTCCCACAAAAGTAGACATTGCCCGCCTCATCTGCCACGAGCGCACAGAAAGCCGCTTGGGGCACCTCGGGTGTCGCCGCGAAGGTCTTTGCCCAGAGTTGCTGCCCTCTGCCATCAAGATGAAGCACCAGCGGCGAGCGGTGCTCACCCTCTCGAGCCGTTCCTCCAACATACACCCCTTCCTGTGCATCCAGGACAATTCGGACGTGCTCGCCCTTATTCTCGGTTCGTTCCGTCGAAAGAAACTCCCAGAGCCGCTCGCCCCTCGCGCTGTACTTCAGCACCACCAGCCGCCAGCCTTCGGGCCGTTCGGGTGCTTCCGGTAAGTAGGACTCCCCGGCAACGAAGAAGCTACCGTCCTCCCGGCCCGCCACCACGGAAAATGCCCGATCGCAGTCGTGGCCGGGGCTATCGTAGGTATCCCGCCAGAGCAGCTTCCCCTCCGACGAGAGGCCCAGCGTCAGGAGATTCACGTCCTGTTTCTGCGTCTCGATCAGCCCCGTCACACAGAGCATTCCCTCCGGGCGCGATGCAACGGCCTTCGCCTCGGAGTTCGCTTTCTCACCGGGCGCAGGCAGGTCCCGGTAGAGCCAGCGGAGCCGTGCGGGCTGAATCGTTGCCCGCGCCTTTGCCGCATTTTCCCGGGGTCGAAGCAAGCCCAGAAGCGTCAGAGTGCCGACGCTCACCACAAGCAAGCCCCAGAAGCTGTGGGAGAAGCGGCGCGGTCGCGGCACCGGGGAGGCAACGGGCACGAGCGGAGCAGGGGCAACAACAGGCACCGGGGAGGGGGAAGCCTCCTGCATGAGACGAAGGGCGAGCACACGTAGGTGCGGCGCGGGCGGCTGGCCGAGCGCACTTTGCCATATTTTCTCCAGCTGCTCGTAGTGCTGCCAGATAAGTGTCGGATGCTTCGCCAAGCAATAAAGCTGCATCAGCTCGACGTGAACTGCCTCGTTTAAGGGATCGCGTGCAACCAGACGCTCCAGCAGGACAGCGGCCTCCTCATATTTTTTAGCGCCCTCATGAAGCCCCACAAGCTGCCGAGTCGCTTTTTCAAAGATCAGGGCCGCCGCGCGCCGCTCAGCCTCCCCCAGCTCATCGCAGCTCTCCAGCAAGTCCCCTCGGTAAAGAGCAACCACTTCCGCGAGTGCAGGCTCGGCACTCTCGGGAGTTGCTTGACTCCGCTCCCAAGCCGCCTGGAACTGACGGGCATCCGTGACGACGCCCTCTGCCCGCACCGCCACACTCGTGCGGGTGCTCACTAGAAGGCCACCTTCTTCGGCAACGCCGAAAAGCTGCCGTAGCACCGTCAGCTCCTGCCGCAAGCGAACTTGTTTGCTTTTCAGCGCCAGCGAGGGCCACAGTGCCTCCGCGAGTAGCTCACGCGAGTGCGCCCGACCCGGCTCTAGGCAGAGATAGCCAAACAGGGCCGCGGACTTCCGCCCCGGGAAAACAACCGCCTCGCCTCCGGGAGAGGTAACTTCCAAGGGGCCAAGAAGCTTCACTAAATAAGCAGAGTCTGGCACGTCGGCTTGAGTATACCCTACGCATAAACCCACTACCCGACACTTTTTATAGTCCCTTTCGTGTTATAGCCCCTGTCATGTGGGCAAAAGCGAGCTATCCGATGCATGGCGAGATTCGTCGTCGCGACCGGGTGATTCGGATTTATCCGGGTACCCCTGGGGACGCGCTTCACGGGCGGCTTTGCCGTCGGGGAGAGGGAAGTGACCTTTACACCCCAAAAAAAAACGACTTGAGATGGCGACACACTGTAGAGCGATTCTATCGTGCAACTTTTTGAGCATTTCTCCCTCTAACCGCGATAGAGAGGGAGAGAAACAGAGATCACCATGAAACGTCACACCGCAAATAAATCCACTAAATCTACCAAGCAAATCGAAGCCCTCAAGCACCTGCCCTCGGCGCTGTTTACAGCGGCGCTTTACCGTAGCGGCTCAGGGACGCACGCCGACCAATCAGGTCGCTACAGCAAGCGCGCGCGTGCCAGCCACCGCGCCGACGAGCGCCGGGCGACACTCAACGCAGGAGAGTAGCTACCCTCCGCCGAACTCTTTGGCGGAGGGTTTTGTTTTATGCTTCTTTCAGGCAAAGTCGTGCTCGTCACCGGCGGTGGGCGTGGGATCGGGGCGGCGATCTGTCGGGTGCTGGCGCGCGAGGGAGCGCACGTGGCAGTGAACTACGCCAAGAGCGCGGAGAAGGCCGAGGCGGTGGCGGCAAAGATCGGCAACGGGGCAAAGGCGTATCGGGCCGATGTCACTGACGAAGCGAGCGTGAAGGCGATGATCGCCGCAATTGTCGCTGACTTTGGGCGCATTGATGGCGTGATCAACAACGCGATTGCGGGCGCACAGCCGGGCAAGCTGGGCGAGTACGGCTGGGCGGGCTACCAGAACATGCTAGACTACAACGTGAAGGCCATCTACAACACGCTCACAGCGGCGCGGCCTCACTTCCAGAATCAAGGCGGCGGACGCGTGGTCAATATCGTCACCGAGCTCTGGAACATGGCACCGGCGGGCTGGAGCATGTACACGGCGGGCAAGGGGGCGATGGTCGGGATGAGCCGCTCACTGGCCACCGAGCTAGGGCCGGAGAATATCACGGTCAACATGGTTGCGCCGGGCTGGATGGCCGACGAGAAGGTGGACACAGAGAGTGAGGGCAGTAAGAACTTCGCCAAATCTCTGCCTCTCAGAGTTCATGGGAGCGCCGAGGAGATCGGCAACGGCTGCGTGTTCTTCTTGTCGCACCTGGCAAATTATGTCACCGGCGTTTACTTGCCCGTTACCGGCGGGCGCATTACCCAGACAGGAATGTAGGAAACAAAAATGCTCTCTTTTGACGATTCCCAGCAGCCCGCTCTTGCCCTCGGGCCGAGCGGTTTGGTCGCGCTGGCGATGCTCCAGCGTGGCAATATCGTGGTGGCACTCTCGCGCGACGGCGGCGCGAGTTTTTCGCCCCCGGTGATCGCGATGGACTGCAATGGGCAGGCACGCGGAGGCCGTCAGCGCGGGTCACGGATCGGCGTGGATGGGCGGGGGACTATCACCGTAACCGCCCCGGTCACCTTTGATGCCGACGAGCGCAAGAAGCGCTACCCGTCCCCGGAGCTCTATGCCGTACAGTCCAGAGATGGTGGGAAGACGTTCTCCCAGCCGCTCCGAATCAACGCCACCGAGAAGAAAGCGCCTGAGGGCCTGCACGCGTTGACGGTTGCCGCAGATGGCGTGGCGCATGTGGTCTGGCTTGATCTCTCGGAGCGCACCAGGCCGGGTCAGGACATTTTCTACGCCCGACTCACTCAAGGCAAGCTCGAAGGCCGCACGACACTGGCCCGCACGGTCTGCGAGTGCTGCGCACCGGGCATCGGGTTGGATAGCCGCGGTAATCCGACTGTCGCCTGGCGCGAGGGCGGCGAGAAAGAGAGTCGCGAGGTTTTCTGGCGGCGTTCCCCGGACGGGGGCAGGCGTTTTTTGTCTCCCCAGCGCATCAATACCGACCCTACGAAAGAGGCGGGCTGACCGATGTCTCTTCCGGCAGTTGCCGTGACAAAAGACGGAAAACGCGTGCTGGTAGCATGGAAGCAGGCCAGTAAAGACGCGCCGCATATCTCCTGGCGCGAGGCAACGGGCAGCGCCCGCGACGCCGATCTCCAGCCAACGCCCGGTGGGACACAAGACCATCCTTGCCTAGCCTTCGCCCCTACTCCCGAGGGTACCTGGGCAGCGGTCTGGGAAGAAACCCGTGCGGGCCGGCAGAGTGTCTGGTACCGCACGTCCAAACCTGGTGATTCGGGCAAGCAGCTCAGCACAGAGAGTCAGGCCGCCTTCCCGGTACTCGTGATCGGAGAAAAACAAACCACTGTCGCCTACGAAACCAAGCAGGGTGATCGCCTGAGCGTGATTGTGCAGAATCTCTAAAGCGCCCCCTTGTTTATGAGGCCAGAAAACGCTCGCGGAGATCCTTGGGGGGCAGTTCGCAGCTCTCTTTCTGGCCGAACCACTTGTAGCGATTCTTCGCAATGACTTTGTACACAATATCACGTAGCGGGCGCGGCAGGATCATCCCGGCCCAGAGGAGTGGAAACGGGGCTTTGAGCCGACGGGCGATGCGTAGCGCCGCCGTCGAGTGGCTGTAAACTTTTCCGTCCTCGATGAGCAGAATCGAGTTGAGATCGGGCGCACTCGCTCCGGCGTCGGCGAGGAGCTTTTGTGCTGTTTGGCTCTGAAGAGGAGCGAACTTGAAGTAGCCGCTCGGGTCGTGGCAAAAGATAAAGCGCACGCTCTTGTCGCAGAGATTGCAGACACCATCAAACAGGACTATTGCACTCACAACGCTACCTTACTGGCTTTATGCCGCTCCCGCAAGACCCAGGTGGAGAGCCACGGGCCGCCGAACAGCCCGACCCACCAGGTAGCCACGATGCCCCAGTAGAGCCCAAGCACGGTCGGTGTCCAAGAGATATTGGTGGGTGAGAAGTGTCCGATAGTGAAGTACTCGATGCAGACACGCGCCGTGATCTGGTCATGGGCAATGCCGTAGGCGCACGAAAGCCCGACTGTCAGGACGATTATTTTGAGAGCTTCGCGCACCTTCTCAGAGTACCATAATGCTTAGCGGCGCGGACTCTAGAGAGACATTTTCTGCCTTATGCCGATGTTCTCGCGACGATAGAAAACGCATCTTAAAACTCAGCCGCTCCCCTTGAGTGGTATTGAAAAAACGAAACGGAACGACTTTCTGATGCGCCTGTCCAGGAGCCAGAGTACGTAGGCAGATCATGTTTGCCGAGCAGGGCCAGCCTTCAATACGGAGCTTTGGCGTGTTCGTAGACCAGTTCGCATACCAGCTACAGCCCCACTCTCCAAAGACAATTGTCGTCTTCCCCACGTTCTTCAGGGTACAAAGAACCAGAATATCGTGCCTTCCTTGTGGGGCAGGTTCGGAGGGCGGGCCCATACGAGGTACCAGTCGCGCGGTTAGAGTAAGTGAGGATTTCATAGTAAAGCCTCCAAGGAGACTCCGGGTGCCCTTTGGGCGTTTAGCAGGGAGAGGAATTGGGAACCGTATAGAAGTTCCCACGATTGATTCTTCAATTTATTTTTGCCTAGTCTTTCCGGGTTGTTGAAATCTCGCTGAGTATCGTCATGGCTCTAATGCCAGGTATGAAGGCACAAAACCTCGCGGCTAGGTGCGCGGCGCACCATACCGCTTCTGAGGCTGTCACGGTTTATTTACCTTTAAAAGTGAATGTCAGTCGAAGGTTCGAATCTTCGACGCGAGGTTGAGTCAACACAGCGTTTTGGCTCGTAAAACATTCAGACGGCATCAGGATTTTCTTTCTGATGTGGCCTCGAATCAAGTTTGTTCTGCTTGCGGTATGGTGCGGGGTACGGTGGGCGGCCCACCTAGCCCTAGCGTACCTGTGCCGTGCAGAATTTGTCTTGAGTCTAGGCACGGGGCAATGTAACCGGGTACCCTCTGGGTGCTATGGACGAGGAGACGGTTTCGGCCTCTCTACTGTCAAAGCTCCCTGCTTTAGCGGGGAGATAAGTTACAACCACTTAGTTCCTGACACCCCTGTGAGGGTTCACTCCAATTTCATGGTAGTCGCGGAGCGACATTATGGCCGAAGGCCCGTAGACGCCCACTTTCAGTGGGCGGAAAGGCTCCGACAATCCTACTTCTACCGGAGATAACGCAGAATCCACTCGACCTGCGCGACGGGTTTGGGCTCGCCCTCCCGCTCCAGCACGAGCTCCCAGACGGCCTCTTTGCCCATCAGCACGGGCTCCAGGCTCTGGAGAGTGAAGCGGGCGCGCAGGTTGGCCCCTGAGGGGACGGGGCGCAGGAACCGTGCGGCTCGAACCCCGCAGTTGAGGATCATGCGGTAGCCGCTCTGGATGGAGAAAGCTTTTGCGGAGAAGGCGGGCAGGAGCGAGAGAAGCAGAAACCCGTGAACCAGCGTGGTACCGTAGAGCGACTCTTGCTTTGCACGCTCGGGGTCAACATGAATCCACTGGTGGTCGTCGGTGGCGTCGGCGAAGCGCTGGATGCGCTCCTGATCCACACAGAGCCACTCGCTCACCGCCACTTCGTCGCCGACGCGCTCCGCCAGCGCGGTAAGATCGGGGACGATGGTCACGGTAGTGCAACTTCGGGTGCGGCCACGGCCACAACACTGACATTACCGCCAAACGCAAAGGAGTTGGAGAGCGCGATGCGGATCGGGTGGGACTGAGCGGCTCCCTGTACGAGGTTGATTCCCGCAAAGGCCGGGTCCGGGGCTTGCAGGCCGATACTAGCTGGGGCGGTGGCATTCTCCAGCGCGAGAACCGTCGCGACAAACTCCACGCCCCCAGCAGCGCCGAGTGCATGGCCGTGGTGGCCCTTGGTCGAGCTGACGGCGACACTTCCTGGCTCAGTTCGGAGATCTAAGAGGCGCCGGATCGCGGCGATCTCCGCAGCATCATTGACCGTGGTGCCCGTGCCGTGCGCGTTGATGTAGTCGAGCTGATTGAGCAGCGTCTCCGAGCGGCCCAGTGCATCCCACATCACACGAAACGCCGCATTTCCCTCCGGGCTGGGTGAGGTAGGGTGGAAGGCTTCGTTGCCCGATGCGTGCCCGACAATCCGTGCGCGCACTCGTGCCGAGCGCTCAAGCGCAAGCTCCTCGTTCTCTAGGAGCGCCAGTGCGAAGCCATCGCCCAACATCATGCCATCGCGTTCCGCATCGAAGGGACGGCAACCGTCGCGCCCGGTCAGGCGCAGGATATTAAAACCACTGAAAGTAATCTCGGTGAAGTAGCCCACGCCGCCCACAACTGCGCGCCGAATACGGCCCTGCTGAATGCTATCGGTAGCGATCCCAATGGCGCTGGTCGCCGACGCGCAGGCGGTCGAGACCACGAGCGCCGGGCCTTGCGCTCCCACACTCTGCGCCACATCCCCCGCCACGGAGGCGGCACTCAGCGGGCTGTGCTCTAGTACGGGCGTGCGCTCGGCGCGACGGGCGTGCATAAACTCACGCAGGGGGCGGGTCACACTCTGCGACGAGCCCAGGTAGACCCCCACCTCCCAGGGCTGCACGGAGTCGGCTCCAGTGCTGAGCCCCGCATCGGTCAGCAAGTCCTGACAGACCGTCTCCAGAATTCTGGAAGCGACTGCATCGGCGTTGTCTTCGTCTTCGCGGCCAATCTCCAGGATCGCGGCGGCCTGATCGGTGCGGTAGCCGGGGCGCTCGGTATCAATGCGACGGCTGGCCTTGCGCGCCGACTCCATGCCGGTTAATCCTGCCCAGAAAACCTCCAGCCCCCGGCCATACGGGCTCCAGATCGCCAGCCCGGTCACCACCACGCGCCTCGTCATCTCAGGCTCCTCCATTGAGAACCAGCACCTGCCCCGTGTAGTAGGACATGTCGTCGCGGCAGACCAGCGCCACCGCCGCCGCCACTTCGTCGGCAGTGCCCATGCGCTTCAGCGGAATGTTCTTGAGAGTCTCTTCCAGCTTTTTCTGCATAGGAGCCGTCATCTCCGTGTCCACCCACGAGGGCGCGACAGCATTAACCCGAATCCCCCGCGCCGCCACTTCGCGAGCCATGCTCTGGGTGAGCGAGTTCATCGCCGCCTTGCTGGCCGCGTAGGCACTGAGCCCCACCGGGCCACGAAACGCCGAGCCCGACGAGATATTCACCACGACCCCGCTCTTCTGGCGCAGCATCAGCCGTAGCGCAGCGTGCGAGCAGAGCACGACACCGCGCAGGTTGGCATCAATCCGCGCCAGAGTCTGCTCGGGGGGGGTCAGCACAAACAGCCCCTCGTAGGCCTGTCCCGCGTTGTTAACCAGTACGTCCACGCGCCCCTCGGTCTCGGAAATGCTCACAAAGAGCGCCCGAACGGCATCGGGATCAGTGACATCGGCGGCAAACGCCCGCGCCATGCCACCCGCCGCTGCAATCGCCTGGCAGACTTCCTCGGCGGCATCGGCGCGGGTGCGGTAGTTCACAATAATCCGGTAGCCCTCCTGCGCCATGCGCAGGCAGATCGCGCGCCCAATCCCTCGGGAGCCTCCGGTTACCAGACAGACTTTCTCGCTCATCTCTCTCCTGTTGTCACCACAAAGGCGACATTCTGCCCTGAGAAATCCGCACAGAGTACCAGTGCCGCTCCGGGATTTTTCGTCAGCGCATCCACGGCGGCGATCAGCCCGAGGCAGCCCGCCGCGCCCCAGGTCTCCCCGAACACCGCTTTCGGGCACGTCTGTGTTGGTACCGTGTCAAAAACTTGCTCCAGCGCCGCTTGTTCCGCCGCATCGGTCTGCTCCAGCCCCGCGCCCGCATTGGCGACAATGCACGTGATTGCTTCGGCGGGTAGCTTCGCATCGGCAAGTGCCAGACGAATCACTTGGGCGAGATCGTCGGGGTGACGCTCCAGCGGATTGGCTCGCCCGAGCCGGTCGTAGAGGGTCGCATAGCTGCAGAGGTAGCCGAGCGGCGCTTGCTCGCGCCTGCCCCATGCCACGCTGGGCTCTAGCATCACAAAGGCGGCGGCATCACCCGCTAGAAAGTGTTCTGTGCTCAGCCCCCACGCCGCGCACGATGCCAGCGTGAACTCCGAGCACTCATCGAATCCACCGACTAAGACCGCATCGGCACGCTCCAGCCGCAGCCAGTCCAGCGCGAGTCCTAGAGCGGGCGGGCCAAAGAACAGCTCGCTCGGGCCACGCAGGGTGAGCTGCATCGCCAGGAGCCCCAGTGGGGTGTTGGCGATAGTCTGCACAAACTGGAGTCCGCTCACACTCGAAGGGCCACTATCCCAGAGCTTGGTAAGATAGCGCTCGACCAGCTGGTGCTGTCCGTGGTTGCGACTCAGCGCCAGCCCCAGGCGCTCCGGCGCACAGTTATCAGGTAGGGCGGCCTGCGCCCAGGCCTCGCGCGCCGCCAACAAGCAGAGCTGGCTGGTGCGCGGTGGCCGAGGGAACCCAAGACCAGGCAGGAGCGGCTCTAGCTCCGCGAGGGGAGGGGCTAGCACGGGCGGGGCGGGGCGCACGCCTGCCGCAAGTGCTTCCCGCGCCACGGCCACGCCGATACCCGCATGGCTCACACTGCCCAGGCCCGTAATGGCCACACAGCGGCTCATGGTGTTTCCTCCTCAGCGGCCCGCACAAACTCAGCAACACGCACAAAACCCGCCTCACTCAGCCCCAGCAGTGCCTCCAGAATCTCAGTCTCCGAAAAGTGCGGGGCGAGACGATCCAGAGCCACCTCCACGGTTGCTCCGCCTGTAAGCGTCTTCAGAAGCGCTACAAGGAGCGGTGTTTGCGCCAGTGTCACCCCGGTTCTCAGGTGGGCGAGCACCGCACACTGGCGGAGTGCCAGTGCAACATACTGCTCTCCTACACTCTGGAGCCGAGTATCGAGAAGTGCCAGAGGGTCGTCGGGAGGGGTGAACCCCGCAGTGACAGGCTCCGGCTCGCACCAGAGATGCAGATGGTACCACTCCTCCCAGCAGGCCGGGTCGCGGCGCACTTGCCCCTCCAGCCAGGAGTAGAGCGCTTGCATTGCCCGCTGGCAGTAGTCCTCCACGGATTCATCTTCAGCACGCACCAGTGACGGGAGAAACTCAACCACGTGCTCTCCCGTGCGTGTCTCGCGGGGAAGTGCCGGGACAATCGGAGCCCCCACCCGTGCACTCAGAAACGCCGCGCCTTTACGCACACGCAGCCGCCGCCCACAGAACGCCACCTCAACCGTGGTCTTCTGGGCATCGGCCAGCCCCGTGTTGCCATCTAGCCAGAGACAGAGTGCCCGTCCCTCTTGGAGACCGCGACAGAGCTTCCAGGTCGCAAGGGGGGTCTGGGCATCCACATAGCGCATGGGATCGGGATGATCACCTGGGTAGGCCCGCGCCCACGCATCGTAGGCCGCGACCTCGCGCTCGTAGTTGGGCGAATCAATCAGCAGGAGTGTTGGAATCCCTGCGAGCACCAGCTCAGAAGGAACTCTGTGGTACGGGCCACTATGCGGCAGTGCCACCACGGCTCCCTTGCCTAAGCGCAGAGCTTGCTCCAGGTGCCTTCGTCCCCGGAAACGCAACGCGGGAAGCTGCTTCGCCTCCCACTGCGCCAGAAAGTAGGTTTTACGCGCCTCACAGCGCCGGGCCTGGCGACGGAGCGCTCGCTCAGAGTGCGTCCCCGGCGGGGCAGTCCGCATCCCCAGGTAGTTCAGCGCAATAATTTCCGCCTGCTCAGAGCTCACGCCTCGGGCTCCGCCGTGCACGCCCCCAGCAGGCTCAGGGCAAGGTGCACCAGCACGCGCGATGTGGTCAGATGCGGGTCACGCTCGCCATTGACCTCGACCAGATCTATCCCGATCACTTTGCGCTTCCGACCAACGGCATCCAGTAACGAACGTACCTCCTCGTAGGAAAAGCCGCCCGGAACGGTGGAGTTGCAGGCGGGCACCAGCGACGGGTCCAGACAATCGGCATCCAGAGAGATATAGAGCGGCAGCTCGGGCGGGAGCGCCGCGAGAACGCCGTCAATACCCACTGTGGGATACTCCGCACGGGAGATAACCGTGTGGCCCTCGCGCAAGGGGGTCTCCTGCCAGGGCAGAAACCCGCGCAACCCGACCGTCACCAGTGCTACGACATTCTCCTCGCCCAGTAAGGCCCGCACGACACTCCCATTGCTGGGAACCTCCAGGTTACTTGCTGTGGTGAAGCCCATATCGCTGTGCGCGTCCAGGTGCAGCACGGCCACCGGCCCAGGCCCCATCCCCTTCACCGCCCAGTACGTCAGCGAGTGATCGCCCCCCAGAATCAGTGGCAGCGAGTCCGCTTTTCGACAGGCACGGACAATCGTTGCCAGCAGTGCGCCCGCCTCGGCGGCGGTGCTACCAGGCGTCAGGGGAATATCGCCGCAGTCGGCAAAGCGTACTCCTTGCAAGACGTGACGTCCCGCGGCGTAGTCGTACCAGCCTCCGGGGTAGCCACTGAGCGGGTCACAACGGTAGCGCGGTGGAGTGGAGGCCAGGCGCAGTGTGGCCGGGCCGGTCGCGGCTCCCCGCCCCGTGTCGCTCAAGAGATCGCTTGGCATCCCGATCACGCAAATCTCTGCACCGCCCGGATCGCCCGCAGGTGCCGCCAGAAAAGTGGGATCAAAGGGACGCAATAGCTGGCGTAGAGTCTCGTAGGGAGCGTCGGCATTGACCAGTAGCCCAATACTCAAAAGTTGCTCAATCAGATCCGCCGAGAGTGTCTCCGAAAGCGCGGAGAGTTCCTCGGGCTCTTTGAGCAGCTCCAGAAGTTGCGCGATAGGGGTAGCGAGCGCATGCTGTGCCGTGGAGTAGGGATGCTCCACCACAATCCCCTCGGCAAGAGACTCGACGATCCGCAGATCAGGACAGGTCATCACACGCATGAGTTAGTTTGGCCCAACCAAAGAAAAAGCAGGGCGGGGTATCCCCGCCCTGCATCCGTGTTACTTAGCGACGTAGGATCGGCGCACTCTTCAGTGCCTCGTTGATGCCCCTGAAGGGATCACCACCGCCCCCAATCGGGTCGAAGCTCGCGACCGCTCCCTTACCATTTCCACTGCAGCGGCCTTCAGCGGCAAGTCCCAGATCCACCTGGATAATGCCACCGACGACCTTACCGCGACCGGGCTTGACACCCAGAGTCTTCGCGGTTTTATCTGTCCCCTCTTTGTCGTCGCCTGCGATAACCACAACCGAGCCAGGGCCGCGGCCTTTGGCAAAGAATATGGAGAACTCCTTGCCTTCCTGCGAGGCGACCAACGGCTTGACCGATGCATCCAAATGCACCGCGCGCAACTGCAACGAACCAGGCTTCAGCTTCAGATCCTGGGGAGTCTGAGCTGCCGCTTCCTCTTGCGGTAGAGCCGCCAGCGACGAAGCTGCCAGAGCCATACCAATCTTCTTCAGTACATCACGACGGCTCGTTGCCACCGGGGTCATTTCTTTTTCTTCCATTTTCATAGTCCTTTCAAGAGATACCTCAGGATTGCTCAGATACTCTCACTATTCCTTCCCAAAACACTAGATTTGATTGTGTGATTCTCCTCTCTGCGCCCCCAACTGCTCCAGACGATGTTCCACCATGGCGGCAAAGACAGTGTCCTCAGGAAACAACAGAGTGAGCGGATTGGGAGTTGAGAGCAGATTGGGAAGAATCAGCCCTCTCTCCCAAACACCGTAGAGGCGGTGGTAGTGGTAGAAACCACCGCCTATTGAAGCGCGATCCCAGCTTGCCGTGCCCCGTATCAGCCCCGCCAGCCCGGCAGCCGTGATCCCACAGAAGAAGTTCGCCCGGGGCTCACGGCCTGGTTTGACGCTAAGCGGCGCTTGGGTGAAATCAATGTGCCAGTGCAAGGATTCTTCCCCGAAACGTACTTCAAGCTGGTAGATCACCTCCCAGGTACAGTGGTCGGTGAACGTCGCGGGGTTGGCTTGCAACGTTGCCGAGAGCTGCTCCTCCAGAAATACCCGGATATCCTCCTGGGCTTCGTCCCCGCTCTCCCCCAGTGGATCAATCAGCGGGCGCTGGGCAGTGGGTGGGCAGAACTCCAGTACCACTGGGTCGCGCGGCTCCGACGACACAAACGAGGCAGCCTGTGGCTTCCAGACAGCTTTCCCCGCGCTCAGCTCCAGCACATCGCCGGGGTCGAAGCCAAAGAGGCTATCTTCGATGCCAGGCAAGAGGCGAGCAATATCACCAAGAAAGCGCTCGCGGGACTGTGGGAAGACAATCTGGTTCATCCAGGCAGCGTCCCCCGCGTAGCGAAACCCGTTGGCTCCAGGGGCCAGAGCGCGGGGGGCCACCCGCCGAATGTTATCTAAGAGTGCGGCGTAGGCCCCGTGAGGGAAGCTGACTCCCTCGCCGTGCTGCCAGCCCATCTCGATCATCGGCTGCCACGAAGCAAGAAACAGATCAGGATGGCCTACTTTCTCCACCACTTCGCGGATCACGCTGGCATCCAGAATCGTGTCCACCTGGTTCCAGAACACGCCGTCCTCGGTACGCACCACGAGCCCGTGCTCCGGGAAGTCCACCCGTGAGGGCGTGATCAGAAACTCCGTGCCCTCAATTTTGAAGTTGAGAAAGTCATGAACCGTGCTGAGGTGCTGGTAGCCCAGCCGTCGGAACGCGTCAATCAAGAGCGAGTCATCGGGCAGGAGCACCTGGATGTCACGCGGGAGCCGGGCGAGCGTGTCGAGATCAAAGTGGTCCTGGTGGCGGTGCGAGAGATAGAGCAAATCGAACTCGGGAATCTCCGTCAGAGTGCGGCGCGGGAAGATCTCCAGCATCCCTTCCTGGTGTGGATCCTGAAGCACGGGATCCGTCAGTACCCGAATGTCTTTTGTCTCGATCAGCAGTGTCGCATGGCCGATCATCGTAATCTTCATTAGCTTTTTTAGTTTCTTTCCTCAAAAATTTGCATCAGCTCGCGTGCCTTGGTGTGGGGGTGCTCCTCCGTTTCGATCTGCACCCGCTCCGGGCGCTCCTCGGGCGGGAGCCGCTCGGCGCACCAGCGCATTAGCTCCGCCTCACTTAGCTCCCCGACCACCGCCACCGAGGCCACCAGTACAACACCCCAGCGCGAATGCGGGGCAGGATCAACTCTTGCGGAGCGCACGCCCGGGTGCTCGCGCAAGACCGTCTCAATCCCCTCGGGCGCAATCAGAGTCCCTCCCCGATTGATCGTCCGCCCCCGTCGTCCTGTCAGCCAGATGCCTTCGGTGGTGATGGTGCCGCAGTCACTGGTGTCCAAGGCACTCTCCCAGAGATTCTCGGGCAGGGGCGTGTAACCCAAGCACTGTGCCCGAGAGCGCACCCAGAGGCTCCCGCCCTGCTCCGTCACTGCGACATTGGGCAGCGGCATCCCCAAACAGGTAGTCTCCCCCAGCTCGCCCGCCAGAAACCGCGTCGCCACACGCGGCCCGGCCTCTGTCAGGCCGTAGGTCAGTGCCAGAGCGGTGTGGGGCAGGAGCTCTCTGAGCCGCAAAAGCACGGCTTGATCCGCCTGCGCGGCCCCTACCGTAATCAGCCGTAGCTCTGGGCAGGTGCGCCCCGTGCGCTCCAGACCATCAGTGAGCAGGCCCAGCGCAGTCGGCACCAGCGCCAGAGTGGAGATCTCTTGCTCCTCCAGTGTCCGACAGAGCACCGGCCCGAGAAGTGGCGTGGGCGGAAAAAACACACTCGCGCCAATCGCTAGGTGGCAGAGGCACTGGTGGATCAGTGCGTAGGCATGGGCCAGCGGCAGCACCACGAGCGTTTTATCGTCGTCGTCGAGCCCCAGTCCCGCGCAGTTGGCCCGCAGATTCGCTAAAACGGCATGGTGCTGCAAGATCGTCCCACGCGGCTCACCCGACGACCCCGACGTAAAGAGCACCAGAGCGGGGTCGAGATCAATCTGCCCTCCTAGCACTCCTAGCACTCCTAGCATCTTCGGCAGAGACAGAGGCACTTCCGTCACACGCCGCTGCACCAAGGCAAGAGGCTCGCCGGGCCAGAGGACACCCGCACAGGGCACCTGCGCGGCAACGGCCTCAATGCGCTCCCTCGACCATGAGAGGCGCAGCGGCGCTGCAATCGCGCCCAGCCGCCAGAGAGCAAAGAGCTCAATCAGCAGCTCCGGGCCATTGGGCAGAGCTAGCCCCCAGCACTCGCCGGGATGAACCTGCTCACGACGCACGGCCACGCGCTGCTCCACTGCGGCGGCAAGCTCAGCGAAGCGGTACGTCCGCCCTGGGCAGGCAACCGCCACCCGCTCGGGGTAGCGCTGTACCGGCCAGTCAAGCAACTGCCCCAGCAGATAGGGCGCTTGGCCAAACGCTTCCGCCAGATGCATAACACCCGCCGGAGAGGTCAGTCCTCGATCCCATGGCGGCGCAGGTAGTCCGCCAGGGTCTGGATGCTGCGAAAGTCCTGGGTCTCAACATCCTCCATCGGAAGCCCGAAGCGCTCCGAGAGCCCTGCTAATAGCTCCAGCGAGCTCAGCGAGTCCAGCCCCAGCCCGCCCTGGCTTGCGTCCCAGAACAGCGGCGCGTCCACCCCAATCTCTTCCGGTGAGACAGGCAGCTCCAGCCGCTCGACAATGATTTCCTGAATGGTGCGCTCGATCATTTGTTTCCCTTTAAGATAGCTCAATCAACAGCTCATCCTACCCTGTTTCCCGACTTTCCGAAACCGCTAAATATTCCACATCGGCATCGTTTTCGGCATGAACATCCTCCCAGAGTTCACTAAATTTGGCTTGCACATACTCGTGTAGCTTCTCGGAAAAATCGCGCGGCAGTGCCAGCGCCCGAATCAGCTCCTGAACATCAGCGAGGTCTTTGAGCCGCCCCCTCCCCGTCATCCCCGATGCCAGCTTGAGCTCGACCAATTTTTCGAGTGTGACGGTTCGCACCCCGTCAATCACAACGACGCTCTCGCTGGGATCACCAAACTGGATTGCTTTGGGCTTCCCATCACCTGGATACTCGCCCGTGGTGATGATCTCGACGGGAACATTCTCGGCGGTGGAGCGGAACTTTTTGGTTGCACCAGTAAACGCGGGACGGTAGCCACGCCCAACCAGAGTCTTATGGAACTGTTCCAGCCCCTCGCGGGTAAGAAGCATGTCAATATCTTCCGTGAAGCGCCGGTAACCGTGCTGGTTGAGCGCCACTGCTCCGATCACAGCGTAGTCAATCCCGTTCTCCTCCAGATCCCGTACCAGCCGACGCAGTGTATCGTTTGCCATGCCCACTCCTCGAAGAAATCGCAGGCCTTCCTCATAGGCCGAGACCGGCTCAGAAAGAACTTGCTGATAATCCCTAATTACATTTATTGCCATTATTTATCATCTGAATGAGAATGTCGAACAATGCTCCACTCGTAGTGACGCCAATGCCGATAAAGCCGAACCTGATACCTGCCCCACCTTCCGTCGGGATGCCTCGTCACAATAGAGTAGCCCCAAGAATAGCTCCCTACTAAAAGGAGAAAAACGATTAGTAGGGCCGTTCGCAGGAAACGAAAGCGCTTGGTCATTGAGGATATTTTACACGACAAACAAAAACAACCCACCCTTGAAGGCTTGCAGTGCGGGCCTGAAAAGTCGGGAGTGTTTGTTCTATCGCTTGAGCGTCAGCTTCCCCTCTCTATCGCAGATCAGCTCTTTGACTTTGACACAGCGCAGGTGATTCACACCGCCGGAGAGGCTAGCGTCGTGGTAGAAGAGGTGCCACTTGTCTTGGAACTCAACAATCGAGTGGTGCGTGGTCCAGCCGAGGACGGGCTCTAAAAGTCGGCCCTGGTAGGTAAACGGCCCCAGAGGACTGTCGCCGGTGGCGTAGACGAGATAGTGCGTGTCGCCAGTGGAGTAGGAGAGGTAGTAGACCCCGTTGTGCTGGTGCATCCACGCGCCCTCGAAGAAGCGCCTGTCGTGGTCGTCGGCCTGGAGAGGGTTGCCGTGCTCATCCAGAATCGTAATCTCCGTGACCGAGCTGGCGAGCGAGCGCATATCGCTGGAGAGGCGGGCGACGCGCGGGCCGAGGGCGGGGACAGCGCCGGTGGGCTCGACGACGGCGTTTTTATCGAAGATGCCGCTCTGCCAGCACTGGAGCTGGCCGCCCCAGATGCCGCCGAAGTAGAGATAGGCCGCGCCGTCGGAAGCGTCTACGAAGCTGCACGGGTCAATCGAGTAGCTCCCGGCAATCGGCTCCGGGTCGGCGACAAACGGGCCGGCGGGCGCATCTGAAACCGCCACGCCAATTCGGAAGATACCGTCTTTGTCGCGTGCCGGAAAATAGAGATAGTAGCGCCCGCCTTTTTCCGCCGCATCGGGAGCCCAGAGCTGCTGGCTCGCCCAGGGGATGTCTTCGAGCGCCAGCGCGACTCCGTGATCCGTCACGGGGCCGCCGACAGCCTCCAGCGAGAAGACATGATAGTCGCACATGGCGTACTGGTCGCCGCTGTCATTAGATTCAAGGCCGGAGTCGATATCGTGTGACGGGTAGAGATAGAGCTTGCCCTCGAAGACATGGGTAGAGGGGTCGGCGGTGTAGAGATGGGTGATGAGGGGTACATCGGACATACAAGGCAGATTCGCCATGTATTAGTGTGTTTCCTCGCCATGAGGCACACTCGCACGGTCATTCAGTTTTAACCTCCCCCTGCCTCGTTCCTCGGCTTCCCCCTCCGGCTCTCGGTCGTTCCTCCCTGCGAAGGGGGACAAAATAGGAA
>NZ_JAYVPL010000080.1:0-22772 GCF_043757465.1 Armatimonas sp. | reverse complement strand
TAAGCGCTCTGTTTTTGGCCATTTGCCGGTGGGAATCGTGGCGCACCGTCGCCAAAAGAAGGCTGAAAAGTCCCCCGCAATTAGCGGAAACTAAAGTTTAGAAGCACTTGCCAATTTCCGTATTACTTCCCTAAGAGCCCCGTATTTAGCGGAGGCGCAGGATTGGCTCGACGGACTCGTAGCCCTCGCGCTCTGCCTGCGCTTCCAGGTGCTCCACTTCGGCGGCAAGAAGCTCCATCTCTTCTCGATTGGCGTGGGCGGCGTGGAGCTTGAGGCGTATGAGTGAGAGACACGGAAGAGGAACGAAACCCTGCTGCGTGTGCCAGGCAACACTGGGCTCGTTGGCGGGATGGTAGGTGGTGAGCAGCTCTGTGGCCCCTTCGGCGAGGAGGTGAGGAACCACGTGGCGCAGGAGAGAGGTGGCCACGCCCTGGCGCTGGTAGCGTGGGCGCACGGCGAGGGTATCGAGAAGGAAGCCGCTGGCGGTTTTCTTGACGAGGAGCAAGGCTGCCACGGTGCGCGGATGCCGCTTGGGGCGCAGAATCAGAGAGACGGGATGGGCACGGGCGATGTCTTTGGTCAGCCAGCGCTGGATCTCACGCTCCAGAATCTCTCCCACATAGTCACAGAGGTCGGGGGTATCGCAAAACGCCGCGCGGTAGAGCTGGGCCAGTGCTTCGGGCGTGGCATCGGTGAGGGGGGCATGCACCAGACCGGCGGGTGGTGTGACACTTGGCTCGGGGAGGTTATGGAGTGGCAAGGCGGCGAACACGGCCAGCTCGCGGGGGCGGATGTGGGCAGTGCCATCCCAGTACTCGTGTTTCCAGGCGTAGTGGCGTGGGAGGGCATGAAACGCCTCCATTGTCATTTTAATTCGTTTCGTTCGCATGCGCTTCAGGGAAGTTTACCGGAAGGATGCTCGCCAATTTGCTCTGTTGTCGGAGGAGTACGGGCACGAGCCAGAGAATCGAGTCGTTCCAGGCGAGTGTACTATCGGCTCTGAGCTGAGCCTCGCTCCCTTGAAAGGGGTAAAAGAGTGCCAGATGAGGGATCGTATCCAGTGCTTCCTGCCGACGCACTAGCTCGGCGTAGACCGTTAGCTGCCGAATGTCATCCGGGCTGAGAAAGCGACCGGCGGGCGCGGTCTCGTCTTTTGCAAACGTCAGGCTCATCTCCATGCCTGCTGTGAGGTGCTTGTACTTGGCATCGCCGATCCAGATGCCCTGCTCCGTCTTCCAGAGAAAGTCAGGCTTTTGTTGGATGCCGCCTGGTTTCGTTTTGAGGAGTGTCCCGATAGGCTCCTGCGTCCGGATCGGAACGCCAAAGCGTGCCTCTAGTGCCGCGGTGACGAATGCCTCAAAGACTCGGTTCATGTTCAGCAGGAAGACAAAGGTGTCACGGTGCCCCGCCAGCAAGTCATGGGAGAGGCCACGCAGAAGGCGCACTGCCAGCGTGAAAGGCCGACGGAAGCGCTCCATACCGCGGCTCCAGGGGGGAAGTAGGTTGGCATGGTGCAGTGCCTCTGCAACAGAGATATCGCTGACCTCGTCGAGAAGCCCTAGGCACTCCGAGAGCACGCGGCGTGCCTCTGCGTGGCGAACACGCCCCTGTAGCGTCTGACAGGCACAACGCAGGATGCGGCAGACGGCTGTGTCCGGCGTGAACTCGTCGAAGGTACAGGCGATGCGGTCCCATCTATCGAAGTTGCGGGTGGCCTGCTCTCCCACCAGTAGACGCCCACGCACGGTCTTGAGATCGTCCTCAAAGCGCTCGTAACTCCGTGGCACGCCCCGCGCCAGCTCGTCTCGCAGGCGCTTTGCCATGAGGAGCGCAAAGAGATCGGGGAAAGATTCTTGCGACTCGTCCAGCCCACCATCGCCCGTGTCTACAAGATCGTCGTAGCCACTCTCCTGTAGCATCCACATCAGGTTCGCCAGGACGCTTTTCTCTTTGCCCTCCGCCAGAGTATCTGTCTCCCCTATTCCCTTGTCGAGCTTGGGGTAGATCTCGATGGCGATGTCATCGGTCTCGATCACCCCAACATACTGCCGGGTGACCAGTGTCTTCCCATCAGTGCCCTCGAAGGAAAGCGGCAGCGCAGGCAGGCGATTGGCCTCCTTCCACGCGACCGAGAGGTCACTAAGCCGCTCGCGCTGGTCGTTGGTGAGGTCGGGCACGCGGACGCGCCCCCACTCAGGAAGTCTGATTGTATCCATAGTTCTTCACAAGCTGCGTGAGCGGAGAAAGCTCTATCCCGGCATCGGTGTACCACTGCCAGCGGTTACGGATGTTCTTATCTTGCTTATCTTGCTCACTGCCTAGAGTCATCACGAACCCGCCGGGCTTGTCCAGCTCTCCCAGAACATAGCGCACGCCATCCCAGTCGTTGAAGAAGTACTCTTGGAGGAGGGGGAGCACTTTCCCCCGAAACGCTGCATCGAAGGCATTTGTGTCGCTCCCGACTTTCATAAAGAACGCGTGCCCGATCCGATGATCCCGGTCTTTGCGGAGCGTGATACGCCGGTTCAGCTCCTCCAGCGCTTTTTGCATCTCGGGCGAAAGCCCGCACACGCTGAAGTCGGGAGTCAGCTCCTCAAACGTGAAGCGCCGCCTAAGCGCGACATCCAGCAGTGCCAGGCTCTTGTCAGCGGTGTTCATGGTGCCAACGAGATAGAGGTTTGAGGGCACCCCAAAAGTCTCACGTGAATAGGGCAGCGTCACGGTTAGCTCATTGTCCTCCCCGATGCGCTTGTCGTCTTCCAGAAGCGTGATAAGCTCGCCCAGAATCTTGCTGATATTGCCCCGGTTGATCTCATCTACGATCAGCACATAGCGCGGCAGAGCGACTTCTTCTAGTGTCAAGGCACTGGCTTCACTGTTTCGCAAATAGGCTCTGGCTTTTTCCTTTGCTGACTTTTCTGGTGGAGAAATATGCTTTGGCGGCGTTTTCGCAATGGAGCGTAGCTCGTCAATGACGGCTCCGATCAAGTTGGTGTGCGTCCCAACTTTCAGAATGTCCATCAGCGCATTGTGACTTGGTTCCTGATCTTCAGGGAGCTGGTGCCAAACCTGCTCAATCTTGCTGCGCGTGGCACTGTAAGGACGCTGAGCGTTTCCCTTGACATTAACTCCCTGCAGATTTCCTAAAGTTGTCAGGCTGAGCTGGTACTCACTATGCCCACGCCCCTTCAGCGTCCAGGCAGGTTCGTTTTCAATTTTCTCGACGAGAGCTTCCCAGAAAACGGCGAAACTCGGGCTAGCATTGGAAGTAGTCAAGGTGGGGTGTAGCATGGTTCCAAGTGCATTGAGTGCCAGCTCTTTGAATACCCCATCCACAATCCTATAGCGTGGGCTCCCCTCGCCGTCCTCTTCATCCATCACAGGGCGGATTCCTTCGATAAAGTCCTCGTAGGCATAGGACTGGTGGAAGGTGACGAACCCTATTCGCCCTTCGCGTTGGAGTTGTCGATAGCGAGCCATGAGTTCTTTTCGGTCATCGGGTGCGGAGTCATCTATGATCATGACTGCTCGGCGGGCGGTTTCATAGGTCTTGCCGGTGCCAGGAGGGCCGTAGAGAATAGTGTTGAGAGGAAAAATAGGAAGAGGCATGTAGGTATCCGATGCGTTTTCTTTGATCTGAGTGGGTAACGGCGTGTTCTGAAAGGCTGCGTAGGAGATCTCGGGCAGGCTCATCTGAAGGCGATCTTGAGCTTCGGCGAGGAGCGTGCGGTACTGCGAGAGCGTGATGGGGTCGGGAACTGTGACACCCGCACGGCGCAGGTAGCCTCGAACGTTCTGATCTAGTGGCAAGAACTCTTCTGGGTTGAGCCAGAAGAAGCCCATCGTCAGCTTCGCAAGCCCAACCTGCCGCACCTCCAGCGCATTGCGCCATGCCGACTCAGTGATCGCCTCCGCCCCTTGGATGGCTTGTTCCGCGATGTCCCAGAGGGCATCAAGATCGGTGGGAGCACGATGTGACTCATACGAGAAAAACCAGGCGCGTTGGTTATTTACCTCTGGCACGCCGCGCAGGTCGGTAGGGACGGGAGACTCCAGCCCCCACTCTGCCTTCAAGTCGGAGAAGATGTCTTTCTTGTTGGCGAAGGTAATGCCACGGCAGAAGTGTGAGAAGAAGGTGAATGGGTCTTGAACTGTTAGAGGGAAGGATGATCCCGATGCGTCACGGTCGTCCAGAGTTGTTACTTTTCGTCCTTGTCCGTGGAGTTTTTGGAGAAGGCCAATCAGTTCCTCTTGCCGATTTCGGTAGGTCAAGACCCGCTCAGCCAGCTCCTCAAAGAAGGGAATCCAAGTGAAGGTGGCGGCAGGTGGTGGATAGATTGGGTCTGGTAGCGATATGCCAAGCTCCTCTTCCAGATAACGCAGGATACCCGGTGAGTGGGAGCGCTGTGCCTTCGGATGGAGAGGTGCGTTTGTACTGGCATTTCCTGCGGTGATTAATCGCTCAATACGTGGACGAAGAATCTCTAGCCAAGGAATAAGCTCTTCTGCTATTTTTTTATCAACAGTGCGTGCATTTACCAAGGTAGTAAAGCTTGCCCGTGTTCCTGGTGGCTCCTCTTCATTTGATTCTGCTATCCAGTAAAGGTGGAGTACCGATTTTTCCAGCCAGAAAGTGTAGTAACGTCGCCCTGTATTCAGAGCAAACTGGTTCGGAAAAAGAGTAATCCCCCATTTGTCTGGGCTCCGGTTGGCAGATTGGATCAGCTCCACCAGCAGCGATAGGACAGGAAGGCGTACTGTTGGATCTGGTAGCAGTTTTTCAATAATTTGGCGTGCGTAGGTCGGGTCGGCGCGGTTTTCAGATGTCACGTGGGATTTTCTTTCTGTGGAATGGGGCAGCCGTATATCGCCACTGGCTTGCCTTCTAGCTCGCCTTGGTAGAGTTCTGTGTGGCAGGTGCGGCGCAGGAGGTTCTTCCATATCTGGGCGTTGCGGAACATCACTTCGTCGGCGCTGAAGTACTCGAAGATGCTACGGGAGGCGACGAGTACCATTTTCTTCTTGGCGCGGGAGAGGGCGACATTGAGGCGGCAGGGATCGAGCAGGAAGCCTGCGGATGCCTGGATGTAGTCGGGGTCGCTCTCGGTGGCGGAGATGACGATCACATCGCGCTCGTCGCCTTGGTAGCGCTCCACGGTATCCACGGCGGAGAGGGTTATCTGGCCATTGTCATCCAGAACGCAGAGCTGGGGGTAGGCGAGCTGGAGGGCGGAGCGCTGTGCCCGGTGGGGAACCACGACGCCGAGCCCCTTCTTGGCTTCCAGGTTGTGCTGATCGGTGAGCGCGGCGAGAATCGGTCCCAGGAGCTGCTCCTCGAAACCATTGCGGCTCTGGCTCTCGGCTTCGTCATGCAGGACGACGATGAGCGGAAAGTCAGGGTGGAGGACAGCAGCAACCAGAGGGTTGTCGTAGGTATGTGGTGTGAGAGTGCTGGTGCGGTGGGAGTGGTAGTGGATCCCGTCGTGGCGGTAGATCTCCTCGCGCAGGAACTCGGCCATGACCTGGTGGAGCCGGAAGCTTTCCGTAAAGCGGATATAGGGAGGATTGAGTGCACTGAGAAAGTCGAAGAGTGAGCGGTAGGTGGGGAATAAGTCGAAGGTGCGCCGTGCCTCGGTGTCCCAGGCATGCTGCACAATCGGGGGCATCTGCCTGGGGTCTCCCACCACGATCACGCGCCCGCCGGGCTTCAGTGAGAGCGAGGCCATGAGTGCCTCAGGCAGCGACATCTGCGAGGCTTCATCCAGCACGAGCAGATCACAGACATGTAGGCCAAAGAGATTGTCCTTTGGCCGTAGCTTCCAGATGCCGCTAGGGGTTCCCGCGACGATCAGATACGGGTCGGCGTCCCATTGGATCGGCTTCTCGGGATCGAGGCGCACGAAGGGGAGATCCAGCAGGCGCGTCTCGAAGTATTGTCTGTAGAGCGTGGGATTGCTTCGGTGCCAAGACTCCAGTTTCTCGACGGCTTCTCGTACGCCATCCCTGAGCACGTCGGTGGCGCTGTGGGTCTTGCAGGAGAGAAAGACGCGCTGCGGGAGCTGGGCGGCCATTGCGCCTTGGATGCGCGCGAGGATGGCGAAGCCACTGGAGTAGGACTTGCCCGTGCCGGGTGGCCCCTGAACCAGCAGAACCGGATCGCCGCCGTGCTCGCCGATGAACTCACGCTTGCCTTGCTCGAAGTCGTGGAAGAGCCCGGCTGCGTGGAAGGCATCTAGTCCCGCGAGGAAGCGCTTCTGTGCTTCGGCGGCGGCATCCGGCCAAGTCGCCGGGCTGGTCAGGTCAGGCTGAGCGAGGCGGCGGTAGAGGGCATGGATGCCGGGGTTGCCTTCTGTTTCGGCAGCGCTCAGGCCATCGGTGAGGGTCTGTGCCCACTGCCCCATGATATTGGATGGGTCAGCATCGAGCGTGTAGACCTCGCCGTCCTCGGGGAGCGTTTTCCGGGAGCCGTAGACATAGATCCCGTCGCTTTGACCTCGGGACTCGACTGCTTCGACCTCAACAAACGCCTCAATCGCGTGTCCGTCGGCATCGCGCACTATCTGGAAGCGCTTTATCGTCACCCACGCGGCGTAGAGAAGCTGCTTGGGTGTGGTGGTGTAGGACTCGTCGCGGCCATAGGTAGACCAGCGCTCGGCGAAGATGCGCCGCTCATTGTCCTTGGCGGAGAGCATCCCCAAAATCGTGTCCAGGTCGGCATCGGTGCCCTCGGTGACGATACGGAGCCGGAACGGGAGCTTGTCATAGCTCCAGCGTGTCTTTTCCATGATGTCTTTGGGACGGCGCGACGCGGTTGGGTTGGCTTCCTTCCACTCTGCGTGGAGCCGCTGACGCTCGCGGCAGTCTCGTAGCTGCACGCCGCTGTCTTCTTGATCGCTATCGCGGTAGGTGACCAGAAGCGATGCTCCCGTGGCGGGGCTGAGGAGCGGGCAGGTCTCGGTCAGGAGCAGGTCGTAGCGGTCGCGAATCTGTTGCCAGGTGGCGTCGGCGCGTACCAGGTGGACGAGGATATTGGTATCTAGCAGATAGAGTGTTGCCATGGCTCAGGAGAGTTTTCGGAGTGCCGAGGCGATCTCGGTGTCGGTTTCTTCGCCGGGCCAGGCTCCCGCAAGGGTCTGGCCGAGTGTCTTACCGTCGGGGAGTGCGTGCTGGGGCGGCTGGAGACTCGCTCGCGCCGCTGCCTGTGCGCTAGCAATCTCCGAGGGAGCGCGGTTGCGGAGCTTGGCGAGTGCGTTTTCGAGAGGATCGTCTTCGAGGAGCGCGAGAGCGACCGGGGTGGCGAGGTCTCCCAGAAGCTGGCGCAGGCTCTCCAGATCGTGCCGTGCGCTTGCCTCGCGCAGGATCGCTTCTTTGTCTTGGGGAATGTCAATGGTAAGTGTCATGGTGGTTCTGCTCCTCTGATTTGAGTATATCGCCGGTGGTTTCTACGCTTCCTCCACCCGCGCAGGCGGACAGACAAAGTTCTTGATCTCCCCGGTCGCCTCCAGCACGACTCGGAACTGCACGCGCCCGCCGCCCAGCGGGGTTTTGCTGAGTAGCTCCGCGTCCTGGCCGTTCACACGCACGCGCCCCACGGGAAGCGCGAGGGTGAGCGGGCTGTCGTCGTCGGTGGCACCCAGGTCAGGTGCGGCTTCTTGCCTCTCCCCGCCGCTCTGCCTCTCCCCGCCGCTGAGACGGCGACCCCCTCCGGCCAGTGAGTCACCTCCCCCCGCTCGTTCCTCGCGACCCCCTCCGGCTTCGCGAAGGGGGTAAGACGTGGCGCTGGCATCGTGACTATTGCCCCCCTTCGCAGCGAGGGACGAGCGAGAGCCGGAGGGGGTCGCGCTCTCAGGCGCGGGGGGAGGTGAGTCCGGCGGCGTCCACCCGTGCGCAGGCGGCGGGTCGAGCGGGGAGACGAACGCGCCGCTGGCCATCTGGTCGTAGATTTCCAAAATCCGGTCGCGGGTGCGGTACGTGCCGTACTTGGCTTCGTCTTTGCGCCGCACGATGGGGAAGGTGCCCATGATGTAGTCGAGGTCGTCGCGGTTGATGCCGTAGAGGTGGAAGTACGCGGCGTCGAGCTCGCACCGGAGCTGGAAGCGGCGCTCGTCGTTCCAGATGAAAGGTTCGCCGTCGTAGCCGCAGTCGCGGGCGAAGGGGGTTATGTCGTAGGCGGTGTAGGTGAGTTCTAGGACGCGGGGGGCGATCCAGGAGGAGAGGGTTTCGCCACTGCCCCACGGCGCGAGTGCGGAATACGTCTCCGGTGGCAGAACGGGAAGCTGTTTGAATACGTGATACTTGAGGTGCGTTCCACCAACCTTCTGACGGGCGGCATAGTCGAGAACGAAGGATGACCAGCAGGCAAGAAGGCAACCCGCGAGCACCGCAGAGACTTCTGGAAACGCGAGAAGAAATGTATCACCCGTTCCCACACGCGGCAGAAGGCTGGCGATCACGGTGCGTTCGTTCGTAGTGTTGGTAATGTCGCGCCAGCCGAGTAGCCATCCGTTTTCCCACTCCCATAGTAGGTTGCCGTCCTTGTCGCGCTTCTCCAGCTTGGCGTCTACTTCGTCGGCGTCTATCCAGTAGCGCGGCGTGATGGCGTAATTTGGATTGGCGAGGTCGAATAGCGTCGTGTCGTGGGTGTCGCCGCTGGCATCGTAAGTCGCCCAGCGGTGGCTGAAGTGGTGAAGCATTTTCGCTTCCATCAACGGCAAGCGATTTTCGTTTGGCGCATCCAAAAATAGCCCCGAATCGTTAGCCATATGAAGCATCGCCATGAACTCAATGCCCCATGAATTGACTTCGGGCGATCCTTCGGCGATGAGAACCGGAGCGCGGTGGTAGATAGCTTTCGTAATTTCGGCGTCGCGGCGGGATCGGAAGATGGAACAAGTTTTTGTGTTCGGGTTGAGAAGCGCAATGTCTTGCGCCGATAGCGTGAACCGGCGGTTGGCATCACGGAGATCGGACGTGTCGTGCGCGAAGAAGACGAACTCCGGGTCATGGGTGACGCCGCCGATTTGCCCCATCGTGAGGGCACAGAACTTGAAGCTGGCATGAACCGTTGGGAATAAGCGGCGGTTCTCGAAGTCATAGAGGCTTGCCAGGCTTTTCTTTGCTATCAAATCTTGGAAGAAAAACTTAGTCGTGTCGTCGGTGGCAATTCCACTCGGCACGATAATTCCCGTTCTCCCCGTCGGAGAAAGCACCTGACGCGAGAGTTCGGCGAAGACGGCGTAGGTGTTTACGTCGCCGCGTCCACACAGCGGGAAGCGGTCGGTGTGGCGGAGAAGTTGACTCTCGCCTTCTGCCTTGCGCCGATCTTCAAGAAACGCCGTGTAGAGCGCGTTGTCGTCGGTTTTGAGACTCTCGATCATCGCCCGGCGCTTGCTCGCATTGGCGGAGTTGGCGATCTCGGGGCGGCGGGTGGCGAACCACTCTTTCTCCTGGAGCTTCACCCGCTCCCACGGCGGGTTGCCCAGCACCACATCGAAGCCCCCTTCACCCTCCGCGCTGAACACATCGGGGAACGCGAGGTGCCAGTGGAAGAACTGGTACTGCGTGGCGAGGCGGCGAATCTCGGTCTTCATCCACGGCTCGACGCTGTGCGGACTCTTGCGAACCTTGGCGAAGTGCTCCTGCGTCAGCGGGTAGTAGGGCGGCGCGGTGTCCGAGCGCTGTTTCTTCCAGACGAAGGCGGCGCACCAGGCGTCGGCGAGCAGGCAATTGTTCTCGTAGGCGGACGATGCCACGAATTTCTCCCAACGCGACGTTTTCTCGGCGATCCCGGCCACACTGCTATCGTCCACGGCGGAGAGCGAGAGGAGCGCGGTCGCCAGCTCACCCTGGCGCTCCCACGCGGGCGCATCGTCGAGCGAGAGCTGGACGGCGTTGTGCTCCCGCGCCATCTTGTTCTTCTTCTTGAACTCCGTGCAGACCGCCTTATCGTCGCCCTCAATCGCCGTGAACGCCGCATCGGGGATGCCACTCGCGAGCAGGGCGGGAGTCGTGCCGAGCAGCGAGTTGCCGCACTGGATATGGTGATCGAGAAACGAGAGCGGCTTGCCCGGCTCCAGCGCCTCCATCCAGAGCGCGACTTTGCACAGCTCCACCGCCATCGGGTTCAAGTCCACGGCGTAGAGGCACCGCCCGATCACGTCCCGGAGCGCCTTGCGGGTCGCCTCCACCGACGGCTCGTCGTCGCCCGTGCGGACCTGCGCCAAGCGCCGTGCCAGCCGGTGCGCGGCGGCGATGAGAAAGTGCCCGCTCCCGGCGGCGGGATCAACGACCTTGAGATTGAGAATCGCCTGCTCGGGGTTGGCTTGCTTGACCGCTGCGTCCACCACGGGCTCCAGCGCCTCGTCGAGCAGCACCTGAATCAGCGAGTCCGGCGTGTAGTAGCTCCCCGTCGTCTTGCGCTCGTTCCCGCTCGCCGAGAGCAGGGAGAACGCCGTGCCATCGGAGCGTAGCTCGGGGTGTAGCTCCAGCAGCGACTCGTAGACACTGCCGAACTCCTCGCTCCCCAGGTTCTTGTAGTCCACCCGCGTCTGCCGCCCGCCCTCCTGGGTCACGGCCAGCTTGCGGATCGCGAGCAGGAAGTCTGGGTTCGCGAGGTCGGCGCTGTCCAGGTCCGGGCAGGTGTGCGGCGCAAAGAGAAACCCACCCAGTGCGGAGAGTCCCAGCGCGGGGCAGCCGTGGGGCGCACCCAGCTTGCTCGTGAGGAGGCGGTACTGCCGGAACAGATCGTAGTGGCGACTGGAGCCGCGCAGACGCTCCGCCAATCGCCGCAGGCGCTGGGTGCCGTAGAACGCAGTGAAGGTCTGCTTGACACTCTCCGGGGCATCGGGGGCAAAGAGCAGGCCACGGTCTTCCGCCACGAAAAGAAAGAGCAGGCGGTAGACCTGGCGCAGGAGCTGGCGGTAGTAGTCCTGTTTTTCTAATGCACCGGAGCGCACTCTCTCGCGGAGCGTCGTGTTCAGTGGGTGGCGAAGATACCCCTGGCCCAGCGCCTCAATCGCCGCCTGCACGCCATCGCGCAGGGTATCGAGCGCCCGCTTGCCCTCCTCGCCCGCCGCCTTCGACCACGTCTCCAGCCAGCACGTCTCCGGTGTCTCGGACTTCAGCCGCGACTGGTGGCACAGCAGCCAGAACAGCAAGAACTCATCGTAGAGCTGCCCGGTGAAGATCGCCTCTAGGTCGAACTCCACCAGCGCCTGCCGCGAGAGGCTCGCGCTATCGCGCAGAAGCCGCCAGCGCAGGCCATTGGTCACGATCCCCCAGAGGTGCTCGTCCGACGCGTTGAGCAGCGACTGCACCGTCCCGTGCGGCGTCTTGCCCTTCGTGCGCTCGTCCAGCCCCACCGTGAAGCCCACCGTGTGGATCGGCACGTGGCCGTAGAGGTGCGACGTCGGAAAGTCCCGCTGGAGATCCAGCACGCCAAAGTCCAGCGCTCGGAGCACGGGGTAGAGCCAGCGGTTGCGCGTCAGGCTCGTTCCCGCATCGCCCGTCGGCAGCTTCTCGCGCTGATTGGAAAAACTCGCCCAGGCACTCTGGAGCGCGTTCCACGCCCGGCTCGCCGCCTCGCGCAGCCGCTCCCCGCTCAGCCCGTAGTCCTCCGGCTTCAGTCCTGCCAGCTTGCCATCGCCTTGCTGAACCCGCGCCAGCAAGCTCGGCGGCAAGATCGCCCCCTCCGTCCGAATCGCCGAGTACCCTAGAGACTCCCGTCGTGCCATGCTAGTGTCCTCCTGCGTGGGGCATGAGTAGGTAGATTCCCAGGATGTCGGGAGCGCCCTGCACCCGGACTTCCCGCGCCGCGTGGGAGCTCTCCAGCGCCTTTCGAACCCGCCGGTGGGAGGCTAGCACCGCCGCCGCTCGCTCTTGTGCCAGCCGCTCCAGCTCGGGCTGGAGCGCCTCTTGCTGCGCCAGCACCATGTCCAAGAAACGCCTGCCCAGCTCCGGGGCGATATTGCCGCTTGGCGGCGCGGCCAGCAGCGCCTCCGCCTCACTGGACGGAAGCCAGACCGGCTTGGTGGGCTGCCCTCGAAACGCGACCGTTGCCGTGTCCTCTGCCAGCATCTCGCTCTTCTGCCCGACAATCTGGAACCGGAAGCGCAGGACGAGCAGCGTCGTCAGCTCCTTTACCGCACTGGTCGCCGTCACCGCGCAGCGCACCGCCACACTCTCATCGCTCTGTGCCAGCGCCGCATCCGTCACAAAGCTCGCCAGCGACTCCACGAAGCTCTGCGTGCGGGTGAGCGCCACCACGCCACGCGGCGCGGAGAGAGCAAAGGTCGCCTTGAACGGTTTCTCGTAGCTCAGGGCATCGCGCAGGGCACGCGGCGTCTCACTGAGATTGACCGTAAAGACCGGCTTGCTCTCCAGTAGCGCCCCGTAGCCGCGCAGAGCCTCGCGCACAAACCGCTCCAAGTCCAGCGGGGAGCCGAGCGCACGGCGCACCTCCTCCAGCTCCGGCGCGACCTCGTCCACTTTAATGGCGTTCTGGGCAAACAGCGTCCGCGACTTCTTCTCCCGATCCGCCGCTCGCTGCCACTCCGTCTCTAAGTCTTTCGCGCCGGGAAGCTCCGCGTCGTCAAAGAGCCCGAGCTGGCTCGTGCTCGAAATCCCCTTCAGCACCAGCGACTCAAAGACCGCCTCCAGCACTTTATCCGAGTCCACGGGCACCGGCACCGAGATTCCGAGCGAGTTGCGGATACGCTTGTGCTTGGTCAGTAGGATATTGAGCACGATCCCATCAATCGGGTTGTCCTCGCCGTAGAACGTCACCACGCGCACCGTCGCCGACTTCTGGTTGAACCGATCCACGCGTCCCTCGCGCTGCTCATGCCGGGTAGGTGTCCAGGCAAGATCGGCATGGAGTACGGCATCGAAGGACTCTTGGAGGTTGATCCCCTCGGAGAGGCAGTCCGTGCAGACCAGCACCCGCTTCTCCTGCTCCGCCAGCGCCGACACGCGCGCCTCACGCTCGTCGTGGGGGAGCTGCCCCGTGACGCACGCGACCTCGGTGCCCTTGAGCTTCTGCCGCAGCTCGTCAGCGACATACTCCGCCGTAGGGATGTACTTGCAGAACACAATCGGGCTAAAGCCATCTGTCTGGAGCTTTCGTACTGTCTCCACCAGCCCCATGAGCTTGCGATCTTTCGTCCCACGTAGCCCCTCCGCCTCGCGTGCAAGTGCCAAGAGCTGCCTCCGGCTCTGCGAGTCACCACTCTCGGCATCCGCACCGGGCGCGACATCGAAGGCATCGCCAGACTCCGTGTCGGAGAGATCGAGCACGCCCCGCCGTCCCAGCTCATCGGCTTCCGTCTCGCTCTGGGCATCCGCGCTATTGGCACGGGCACGAAGAGTCGCCACGGCGGCGGCGGGGCTGGAGCTGATACTGCGCAGGAGCGCCAGCGCCGACCACCAGCGGATGCGCTGCTGAAAGCGCGTGCCCGTGGTATCCGCCACTTGCTCGCGCGCATAGCGCAGCGCCTTGTCGAAGAACGCCCGGTAGTCTGCGTGGAGCGTGTAGGTCAGCTCCGTCTCTAAGCGCTCGGGGAACGGGGTGTCCTCGATAAAGTTGGTGGTGATGTCCTTGCGCCGCCGCTGGACAAAGTGTGCCGCCAGTCGCTCCCGGTGTGGGCGATTGGCATCGCCGCCCAGCTCGTCGGGCAAGCTGGTAAACGACGGGTCAAGCAGCGAGAGCAGGGAGCGAAACGCCTGCTCATTGCCACTGTGCGGGGTCGCCGTCACCAAAACGACATGCCGCGTCTTGCTCTCTGCCAGGCGGCGCAGGAGCTGGAAGCGAAGCTGCCCGGCTCCGGTACTCTGGGTACAGGTATGCGCCTCGTCCACGATCACCAGCTCGGGGCAGGTGCGCAGGAAGTCATCGCGCCGCCGCTCGGACTTGATGTAGTCCGTGGAGACAATCGTGGCAGGGAAGTGCTCAAAGACCGAGAGTCCCGGAGGGCACTGCCGCTCCAGCCGTGCGACTGTACTGGGGAGCACCACCTGCGCCTCGATATTGAACTTCGTCTCCAGCTCCATCTGCCACTGCTCGGAGAGATGGGGGGGACACAGAATGCACAGCCGTTCCGCCTCGCCACGTGCCAGCAGCTCTTTTGCGATCAGCGCCGCCTCGACCGTCTTTCCAATCCCGACATCGTCCCCAATCAGCAGCCGTACGGGGTTCTGGCGGAGCGCCATCAGAAGTGGCACGAGCTGGTAGGGGCGTGGCTCAACTCCCACACTTCCCAGCGCCCGAAACGGTCCCGCCGACGCACGAAACCCCAGACGCACCGCATCCCGCAAAAGCCGCGCCGCCCGCTCATCTCCCAGGCGCTCAGGGCTAGGCAGGGAGAACTGCGCGGGTTCCACCGGTTCCAGCGCGGGCAGGATCGCCGTCGCCTCCAGATCCGTCGCCCCAAGCGGCTTTACGTGTAGCAATGTCTCGCTGGACTCGGGCAGCACCACCCACTCACGACCCCGTGCCCGAACGAGGCTTCCTACCGCATAGCTCATCAAACTGCTCCATACACCGAGGGGAACTCTTTGAGGAGCTTCTCCCAGTCAGCTTTGTGGTGAAACCGCTGGACAAGCCAGCCCTGCGCCATCAGCGTGAAGTCTTGCTCCGCATCGCGAAGTTGCCGCTGGGGGTAGTCGTGCGGTGGGCCGTCTATGTAGACCACCAGCTTCGTCGCACCGTGCACATAGACAAAGTCAGGCACCGTGTGCGCGTCGGGAATCCGGTACTGACCATAGGTTGGCAGGTTCAAGTTCTTCGCCTCTAGGAGCTTCAGCCACTCCCGCTCCAGGTTAGATCCCGCCTTCTCTAAAAGCAGCGCGAGCTGCGCACTGCGACTTTTCAGACCACTGCCCGCCTCCACGGTCGCGTCTTTGAGGGCAACCAGCACTTCCAGAAGCGCCCGCCGATCCACCAGCAAGTGGTCTCGCTGGTTGCCATAGGACATCAGGCAGTCGTAGCAAGCCGTGCTACAGTCCTCGCGTGCCCGCTCACTACGCCGCTTGTCCTCCAGCGTCTCCGGGTCGTAGTGGCAGAGCTCCAGCGCCTTACGCACCACGGTTTGCAGTGCCCGTGGCTCGTCCACCAAGCGGCGAAGAACCCCCGCACCCCCTTCCGCCGATTCATAGAGAAGCACCGCATTGCGCACATCGGAGCTGGGGAGTGGCTCAGTCGCCAGCTCACTGTCTTCGAGCTGGAACACTGCCTGGATCGCGGCTTTGAGTGCCGCCTGGAGGCTGGCAAACTGCGCGATGCTCAGAGCTGCTTTTGGCTCAAAGATCAGCGCATTGCGCCGATCCTCCACAAAGGGCACGACGCGCTGTGCCCGCTGGGCGTGGGTATCGGTGTCCGCCTCCATCAAGGTATTTGCTCCCGTATCCGAGAGCCAGCGTCCGGTGTCCGTATCCAGCTGATAGCCCAGGGCCTGCTTGTTCTTGCGCCGGTTCCAGCCGACGTTAATGCGCCAGATCGTCGCCGCCTGAGCATAGGTCATGGTCGCCAACATGCCGCCATCCGCTCCCTTCACCTCGGCACGAAAGCTCTGAAGCGCTCCGGGGAGCCCCTTGAACTGAACCCCGGTACGCAGCTCGTAGCCCTGCCGCATCCGCTCTTCCTCGTCGCAGGTGATCCTATCGCGCCGTCGGAGGTTAACCGCTTCCATCCGAAACAGATTGACGATCTCCGCCTCTTGCTCCAGCGGCGAGCCACACCGCTCACAGACATTCACCGTGGTGACGATGTCGCCGCTGTGAACATAGCCGCAGGTAGTGCAGAGTTTCACCGAGAGCGTGTTGAGCTTTCCATCCTCACTACGTCCGCTCGCCGAAGTCAGCACCCGATCCACCAGGTAGCGCGATCCCTCATGATAGACCACCGCCCCAGGGCCAAACTCAGAGACTGCGAGAAAGCGGGGGCGAGAGAGAAAATCATCGCTCTTGCCCCGCTGTGCGGGCAGATATGCCGAGAGCGGCAGGCGGGGGAAGTTGTAGCCAGGCAGGAAGCCCTCACTGGCCAAGTACCGGTAGACATAGAAGTCCGAGAGGGTGGCACTGGAGGCATCTCGGAGAAGTGCCATCTGCTGCTCCGCTTCGCGCCGAAGCCGCTGCGCTTGCTCACGCGCCCCGTGCTGCGTGGTGGCATCGCGGATGATTTTATCCTGTGCTCGTGCCTGCTCCAGAGCCGCTCTGTAGAGATTTCGCCAGCGGTCACAGGCACGGTCAAAGCTCAGCGGAATCTGCCCAATGATGTCATCAAGCCAGCGATCCGTGTACCAGGACGTTGTCGAGAGCTCCGCTTGAATGTCGTCGAGCATCCGCCTCGCCCGCTGCCGTGCCTTGTCACGCACCTGGGTACTTTGAAGGCGCTCTGTCAGCTCCTCACGGAGCAAAAGCGTCGGAGTATCTCCCTGCACGTCCAGTACCCGATCCGCCAGTGACGTTTCCAGAAAGAGATCCGCCTCACCTAGCCAGATCGCATGGACATGAGAGCGAACCAAGTCTTCGTTGGCGACATCGAGGCGGGGCGGGGCAACGGCTCCCGCAACCATCTGCTCCTGCCGCCGGAAGTAGTACTGGTCGTGCGGACTTCCCGAGGTGCAGTAGGTATAGACCAGAGCGGGCTGTCCACTTCGTCCCGCGCGACCACTGCGCTGTGCGTAGTTCGCCGGAGTGGGGGGGACATTGCGCAGGTTCACGACGTTGAGATCCGCAATGTCTACTCCTAGCTCCATCGTGGGGGAGCAGAACATCACGGGCAGCTTCCCCGCACGGAAGTCCTGCTCGCGCTCCTCGCGCTGACGAGCAGGGACTTGCGCGGTATGCTCGCGTGCGTAGATTCCCTTGAGCTGAGTGGCACGCTCTCGGTAGAAGCGCTCAAAGAACCGGTTCTGTGTCCGCTTCTCATTCTCCGCAGGCTCACTCGCCCGCCAAACAAACGCATCGGCATTGAGCTGGTACGCCGTCAGTCCTGTCGCGGGCTCTACCTCACGGATCAAGGCAACGCTGAGAAGTACCCGCACCAGATCCTCAAGAAGTGTCTGTGTGCTTTCCAGATTGAGCTTTAATCCCGCGACCCCAAACGTACTCTGACGCCGCAGAAAGACCCCGAGTGCACTGCGCGGAGTCAGGAATAAGTCGTTGAGCTCATCCTTGAGTTTTCCGGAGTGGAGCCAGGCGAAAGTTGCCGTCTCCATCTTTGCTGCCTCGTCGTCGGAGAGTGCCCAGGGGAGCTTCAGAAGCGTGGAGCTGTTGCGCTGGATCTGCTCCTGATAGTCGCTTTTGAGATAGTCCACATGGATCGTCAGCTTCTTTCGCATGCGCTCCAGAAGCTCCAAGCAGATATACTCTCGCGTTGCGGCACTGGCTCCTAAAAGCAGCTCATGGCTCCCTTGCCAGTAGCTCTCGTCCTCACAGACAAACCTCAGATCCGGGTACTCAATCTTCAGGAGTCCCACTTGCTCTAGGTTTGGCGCATTGATCCGCCAGCCACGCCGCAGATCCCGGAAGATACGGTAGCCGAGCACATCACGCAGTGCCTTACGGCGCTGCTCCACTTGGCGAGGAAGTGCACCCGCTTGCTCCGAGTAGTCTTCGGGCTGCAAGGCAAGCTGCTTCTCGACAGCCAGCGCGATAGCATCTTGTGCAATCCCACCGCTGCCTGCATCCCGCGCCGCTGCATAGATCGCTGCACGCAGTAGCCCCACCTCAACAAAATCGTTCAGGTGCCCTGCCTGGAGGGAGGCATCCTGGCGGTTATCGGTGAATGCTAGAAGCTTACGGGCGCTCTCCTCGACCTCTTTGCTCTCCCGCAGAAAAGCCAGCGTACTGAGGCTAAGTGTCGTGGTTGCCGTGCTCCGTCCTTGCAGTCCGAGTACAGACAGCTTGCTGATGTCACTGTCGCGTGGGGTGTACGCTACGCCGCAGTCTGAGTTGACACAGAGGCAAAAAGGGGCGCGCAAAAACCAGGCTTGTACACTGCCCCCAAAGCGTCCGTCCCTCCCCACACTCACGGATTGGGGCTGGTAGGCTTCCCGCGATTTTCGCAGACGTCGCTTCCCACGGTGCTCCTCGTACCAGTCCTCAGGGATGAGATCCTCAGGGTTCGGGAAAGTGCCGTCCTCAGGAATGTAGAGGAAGCCCTTGGTCGTCAGCTCATCCACGGGATTTTCTGAGAGTGCCCGCGGGATCACCCGCTCAACCCCGCTCTCATCCTGCTGGCGGAACACCAGGTAGTAGTGCTGCCCACACGAGCGACAGAACGCCAGCGAGAAGAGTAAGTGCTCCGGGTTGTTCGGGTCGGACTTCTGCCCATCTAGGCTTAGATAACGGTCGTCGCCCTCGTTCAGCGTGGAAAAAACGCCAGTTCCGGGCGAGAGAAACTGGTGCAGACGAAACAGAAAGGGGCGTGCCCCCGTGCGGGGATCAGGCTCAATATTGCCCGCCGCAAGTAAGTGACTCTCAATGCGAAGAGCCGCTTCTTCCTCAGCGATGCCCAGATCCGAGGCGAGAAGGTGCGCTGCTCCTTGCGCTCCGTGTAGTGGTGCCGGGTGTGCGCGAACCAATCGCGTTTCATCGTCGGTGCGTAGGCCAATAGTGGACTCCAGCCAGCTTGTGAGGGGATGAGAGAGAAATGCTCCGCGACGGGTGGGGGCTTCTGTACCAAGACTCTCACCTAGTTCTTGAAGAAATGTCGCCTCTTGAATTTGTCGAGCGGGTGAGAGGCGCTGTAGAGTCTCCCCAATAACATCCTCAGGCTGGACAGTTACGCCAAAGAGACGTGTGGCTACTTCACTGACCGCTTGCCGCCGCTCCGCTGCCTTTCCCTCCGTCGCCATCGTCGCTGAGGTGCCAATGAACTGAATCTTCGGCACGCCGGATCGCTCTCTGAGTCGCCGCACTAAAAGTGCGACATCGGCTCCCTGCCGTCCCCGGTAGGTGTGGAGCTCATCCAGCACCACGAACCGTAAGCCGCCCATGGACTCCACGAGCTGCTTCTCCAGCGGGCGGGAGAGAATCAGCTCCAGCATCATGTAGTTGGTTAGTAGGATGTCGGGTGGACTCGCCGTAATCTGGTCACGCTCCTCTTGGGACTCTTGGCCGGTGTAACGCGCAAAAGTCACGAGCGGCTTTGCTCCTAGATACTTCGTCAGCTCACCCACCTGTGAGTTAGCCAGCGCGTTCATCGGATAGACGACAAGTGCTCGAATGCCCTTGCCCGATCCTTCTTTGAGAATGGCATCCACAATCGGCAGGATGTAGCTAAGGCTTTTTCCTGAGCCGGTTCCCGTTGTCAGGACATAGTTCTTCCCCTGTTGCGCCCGATCTATCGCTTGTTCTTGGTGCCGAAAGAGACGCAGTGGTTGTCCATTCGGTGCGGCTTCCGACTTGCTTCGGCGAAAAATGCCACTACAGCGTGCATCCAGTCTGCCTATCTCTACTAACTCATCAATGAGCTGTCCTGGTTCAAACGACGGATTAAGCTGCACTAGAGGCTCTGGCCAGAGCGCTCCTTGCCCCAGTTCGTTCTCAACATACTCTGAGATTCGAGATTGTTTAATGTTGAGAAAGCTGTGGATGTACTCACTGAAATCGTTAACAAGTTGCTGCCGCAGTAGAAACATAGTGAGCGTACTTTCCCTAATCGAGAGAGCTTATCCTGCCTGGAGACCAAGCAGGACGTATTCGAAAGTGTACCTCATTTCAGCCCATTGCTTGACAGAATAAAAATAACAGTATTTAATGTTACCATTAATCATGGTGTTATCGAAACTTTCGTCAGATTGGACAGGAACCGCGGCCCAGCTCGCCGACGTGCTCACGGATCTCTTGCCGCACTACGCACTGAGTCAGGAACCGACTCCCAGCGAGCGCCTGGTGCGTTTCTATGTCACCTCGGGTGTGCTCCAGCGGCCACAGCGCGAGGGCAGAGAGGCGCTCTTTGGGCAGCGACAGGCGATAGAGTTTCTAGCGGCACGTACGCTTCTGGAGGACGGCTGGCCGCTGGCTAAAGTGGGCGAGTATCTGTCCATGCAGACGGACGAGGCCCTAGTTGCGCTCCTGCCACAGCGGGCAACCAAGAAAACCAAGGCACAGGAGCTCATCGAGCGCTTTCAGCAAGGGGAAACCGTTTCCTCAGCTCCCGTTGCCCTGCCCGTACCTGCCCCTAACCCTGTGGCGCTCAAGCAGCGGCAAGGGGTGCGAGCGGCCCAGCGGGAGCTGGCGACGGAGGGGGTAGTGCGCGAGGTACGGCTACGGCTGACTCTCACGCACTGGTGTGAGGTATCGCTTTCGCAGTCGGCACTGGAGAGTGTCACCGCGGAGCAGGTGGAGAGTGCGGCGGAGCTATTTCGCGCCGCACTGCTGGGCGAGCTCGCCCGGAAAGGACGGTTACGGTTATGACAACGGCAACGATTACATTAACCCCGCAGAAGTCGGGAATCTCTCAGGCAGGGGGCACGCTCGATGTGCTGATCCGGGTGCAGGCTCCCACCGCGCCGCCTCAAAGTGAGATGAAGCAGCGACCCGCTCTGCACCTGGCACTGGTCTTGGATCGCTCGGGCTCGATGGATGGGCAGCCCTTGGCTGAGGCGAAGCGCTGTGCACAGCTCATTGTCGAGCGGCTCACCGAGCGGGATCAGGTGGCGGTGGTCGTCTTCGACAACCGTGTGCAGACTCTCGTGCCCCTCCAGCACACAGGAAACCCTGCACGGCTCCAGAGCACGATTGCGGGCATTGAATCGGGGGGCAATACGGCGCTACACGGGGGCTGGCTCCAGGGCGCGCAAGAGCTGGCGACGCAGTCCGAGCGGGAGGGAACCCTTTCTCGCGTGGTACTGCTCTCCGACGGCCAAGCCAACGAGGGCATTACCGATATTCCCACGATCTGTGCTCAGTGCAAGGAGATGGCGGGAGCGGGGATCAGCACAACCACGATTGGTCTAGGACGTAGCTTTAACGAAGAGCTGATGGTGGGTATGGCCAAGGCGGGGCAAGGGCAGAACTACTTCAGCCAGAGTGCCGAAGACCTCTACAGGGATTTCGCGGAGGAGCTGGATCTGGTGGAGGCGCTCCATAGCCGCCAGCTCTCGGCCACTCTCGTCCCTGGTGCGGGCGTGATCGTTGAGGTGCTCTCCCAAGAAGAGATCCGAGCGGATGGACCGATCCCCCTCTCCGACCTGGCCTACGGCGCGGAGACATGGCTTCTGGTGCGCCTACACCATGGAGCAAAGGCGGAGGGTAGCCACGCCCTGCTCTCGGTGAGCGTCTCAGGCAAGGGCATGGAGGGAACGGGCTTTACGATGGCACTGAGCCTGCTAGAGCTCCCGGCGCTGGAGGCCAGCACCTGGTCTGCGCTGCCCGAAGAGGAGTTGCTCATCAGCCGTCGAGCGGAGTCTTTGAGTGCGCGTCTCCTCCTCTCCTTCCGCCGTCGTCTGGGCCGTGGCGACCGTGCGGGTGCGGAGCGTGCGCTGGCGGAGCTACGGGAGCTGGGTGCGGAGCATGGCTGGATAGCGGACAGCGTGGTGGAGATGGAGCGGCTTTTAGAGCAGGATGTGGCGCTGGCTTCGAAAGAGGCACTGTATAAGTCGCGTAAGATGCAGACACGTCTGGCGGCACCTTCTGAGAGCAGCTACACGGGCACGGAAACCGATATGCTCGATATTCCGACGTTTCTTCGGCGACGGTAGAGTCGCAGCATAGGCTATAATCGGACTAGCGAACCGACAGGAAAAATCAATGAGCAACGTGCCCCCTTTTGACATACGCGCTCCCTTCTTCGACCAAGCGCTCGACGACGATGACATCATCGAGGAGTTCGATGAGAATGCCCCGAGCCGCTATCGGGATGAGATCATCGCACAGTTCGAGCGCTCCGAGGAGGGCGTCGCGCTGGCCGCTTCCGGTCAGGAGCTACACTGGGCCGGTACCTTTGTCGAGTTCATGATACGGTATGTGGCAGCCGGACTGCCCGATCTCGACCCCGATTCCTTCGACAGTGTGATCTTTGAAGAGATTCCCCGCAAAGTCTCGGTCGAGGCGAGCGAGGCAGCGGCGATCATCGTGGAGCTACGAGCCTTCTGGAGCTTCCTGGGGCGGGCCTACCTTCTGGAGAACGCGCCCGGCTTTGTCGCAGCGCTCGACGACGAGGCCGCGATGCGCCTGGAACGGGAGCTAGCCAACCCTGAGAACTACGGACCAGCCAAGTCGATGTTCATGCAGGGACGGGATCGCGGCTTCGACATGAGCTCGGAGGAAGGCATCCAAGCATGGCTCACTCAGTACAACCGCGAACTTGGCTTCGCGCCGCCGGTGAACCTTTCCTCGTCGGGCTCCTCTTCAGGATTAGGTGCCATGCCGCTGAAAAAGCGCTCTGAGAAGGATCGCAACCGCAGCCGTATCGCCCGAGCCAGCCGGAAGCGCAACGGGCGTAAGTAGGGAGGCGACGTTTGGTATCCGGTGGAGTACTGCTACGTTCGCAACTCCACCGTAAGCCCTCGCGCAAACGCCTGAATCCGTCCCAGCTTCCCCTCGGCGCTCTCCTCACTGTCCACCACGCCAAGCAACCAGCTCCCAATCCCCACACGATCCAGCCGAATCGGCCTCACGCTCGGGCTCTCGGCACGTGGCAAAAGCGCCTCCACCTCCGCCCGCCGAATCCGCACCGTCCGATGCCCCAACTTAGTCGAAGGAATCTTTCCATCCCGCACCTGGTCGCGCACTGTATGTTCCGAAAGCCGCAGAATCTCCGCCGCCTC
>NZ_JAYVPL010000079.1:0-64536 GCF_043757465.1 Armatimonas sp. | reverse complement strand
GTTTCCCAAGAAGCCTGATGCTTGGCATTGTTGTTTTTGGTGATTGTGTCCTAGACATAATTTCAGAAGCTCTCTGCTTTAGCGGAGGGAGTCGTCACCATCCCAGTTCCAGACGCAGGCGATAGCGTGAAGTTCCTGCGGAGTTGTCAGATCCGCAATCCATTCCGGATGCTCATGAAGGTCTTCGAGAAGTTCCATGAGCACTTCGGCCTGCTCATTAGTAACAAGTGTTTTACCCATCCTGTCCCCCGGAAACGCCTACGTGGAGTGGCTCGTAGCAAGAGTAGAAGTAGGGGGTTTGGGCTTCGAACTCGGCGGCGCAGGTGTCCACGATCTTGTAGGAGGGGATGATTCCTGCGGCCTTACGACGGTTGCGTAGCTCCAGCTCTTTCAGGCCCGTCAGCTCGGCGATAGTCCGATCCGGGAAGCCCATAGATTTCGCGTCGGCGAGGAGCGTGTTGTCGAGGCCTGCGCCCGCTTGCTCTAGCTTAAGCTCCATATCAATCAAATTCTTAATCTTCACCAAGAACCACGGATCGTAGTACGCAAGGCTCGCGATCTCCTCGACCAGCATTCCACGCCGGAACGCCTCGGCGATAGCAAAGAGGCGCTCATCGGTAGCGACCCGCAATAAATTTTCGAGCTGCATCTCGCTCCAGCCCGACGCGTGCCGGTAGCGCAGGCTATGAACCCCGATTTCAAGCGAACGCACGGCTTTCATCAGCGCGCTCTCAAATGTCCGGTCAAGCGCCATCACCTCACCTGTCGCCTTCATCTGCGTGGTAATGCGTCGGTCCGCGCTGACGAACTTATCAAAGGGCCAGCGGGGAATTTTTACGACACAGTAGTCTAAGGCGGGCTCGAAGCAAGCCAGCGTCTTGCCCGTCACTTTGTTCTCGATCTCGTCTAAGTGCAAGCCAATGGCGATCTTAGCCGCCGTGCGTGCAATCGGGTAGCCCGTGGCTTTGCTCGCCAGCGCCGAGGAGCGTGAGACTCTGGGGTTGACCTCGATAATATAGTAGTCGAAGCTCTTTGGATCAAGTGACATCTGGACATTACAGCCTCCCTCGATCCCGAGTGCCCGGATGATCTTGACACTGGCGGTGCGGAGCATCTGGTACTCTTTGTCTGAGAGCGTCTGGCTGGGCGCAACCACGATAGAATCCCCGGTATGCACGCCCATCGGGTCGAGGTTCTCCATGTTGCAGATCGTAATGCAGGTGTCGTTGGCATCGCGCATGACCTCGTACTCGATCTCTTTCCAGCCATTAAGGTAGCGCTCCACCATCACCTGGTTCACCGGCGAGAGGCGCATCCCACGCCGCGCGATCTCTAGCAGCTCAGGAACCGTCGGTGCGATTCCCCCACCTGAGCCTCCGAGCGTGTAAGCGGGACGGATAATCAGCGGCCAGGGAAGTCCCTCTTGCTGAGAAAGCTCAAGCAGCGCCTCCTCGGACTCAATGATCCAGCTCTCGGGCACGGGCTCCCCGATACGCCGCATGAGCGCACGAAACTGCTCGCGATCCTCAGCCATCTGAATGGAGCGCAGGGACGTGCCAAGAAGTTTGACATTGAACTCTTCAAGAATCCCTAGCTCCGCCAGCTTGGCCGCTAAGTTGAGACCCGTCTGCCCTCCGAGTGTGGGCACGAGGCCATCGGGGCGCTCGCGGTCAATGATCTTGCGCAGAAACTCCGGCGTGAGCGGCTCAATATAGACCCGGTCAGCCATCTCCACATCGGTCATAATCGTCGCCGGGTTGGAGTTGACCAAAACAACGGAGCAGCCCTCCTCACGCAGCGCACGGCACGCCTGCGCCCCCGCGTAGTCAAACTCAGCGGCCTGACCAATCACAATCGGCCCGGAGCCGATCACCATAACTTTCTTAATTGCTGGATCTTTTGGCATAATTTTTCCTCGTCAAGAGTATTCCCGTGATAATTAACCCGCCCCCTAGCACATGCCAGAGAGTGATGGGCTCATGGATCAAAAAATAGGCGCCGACAGCGGCGGCAAACGGCAGAGCATACATGGCGCTGGTCGCAGCGACCGTGCCAACTTTTCCGACAGCGGCGTTCCAGGCGACAAACCCAAAGAGCGTGGTCGGAACGGCGGTCCAGAAGACGGCGAGCCAGGTGTGGGGCGCGACGGCGGCAAAGTCAAAGGAGCTTCCGCGCCAGAGAACATACGGCAGGCTCCAGAGCGCTCCAAACCCAACGTTTCCAAGCGTGACTTTAAGCGCGGGAGTCGTGGCGAGCTGGTTTCCGAGTAGGGTCAGAAAGCCGCCATGGAGCGCAGCCCGTAGCAGGGCGAGTGCGTCGCCGCGCCACGTGGTGCCGCCAAAGTGCAGCCCGCCGGGCGCGTGTGTTGCCACCAGCGCCACCCCAATCAGCGCGATTCCCGCACCGAGCAGCGCGCGTTTTCCAAAGGGCTCACCGTAGAGTCCCCGTGCCCAGAGTACCGTCGAGAGCGGGATCGTCCCATGCGAGAGCAGCGTCAAGTTCGCCACCGATGTGTAGCGCACGGCGACGGCCTGCAAGATCTCCCCAACGAGCATCGAGAAAAATCCGAAGCACGCGTACATAAGCAACTCTTTTCGGGAGAAGCGTAGTAGCGATCTATCTTGCCAGCTCAGGCCCAGTGCAAGCAGCGGCGCAACAAAGAGAAACCGCAAGCCCGAGAGAAAGACTGGATCAAAAGCCTCGCCCTGCGCGGGCCGCATCGCCACTTTCAGCGCCGTGGCATTCATGCCCCAGATAAGAATGCAGAGGATTATAATCATCCAGGCGATCCGTCGGCTCACTGGGTTGCCTCTTTAGGCACAGGGTAGAGATGCAGTATTACCCCCCCTAGCGCGAACGTACGGACTTCATACTCCGGTTGGATAAGCGTAGGAGCCATTGGCACCCAGTAGTGCAGACGGGATGGGGAGCGGGCGATCAGCAGGTAGCCAGGCTTGAACTGATGCAGAGGATCAAGGTCATTAGCGAGCCCTGGGTAGAAAATTGGGATGGCGCGCAGGCGGTTCTCCAGGCACAGTGACGCGGCCTCGCCGATGACGACGGTTCCTGGCGCAAGCTCGCGCCCCAGTTCTCGGCTGGTGTCACGAAGCGTGTAGCTACGGGTGAGAAGCCCGGAGACACTGCTCCCGACATTCAGCAAGAGCGCCAGTGCCAGGAGCCATTTCCCCAGTGAGGCGTGAGGAGAAGGCAGTGTGGGCTGCCGACGAACCACTAGGAACGCAAATCCCAGTGCCAGCGGCAGAATCACCCACTCGGCGGCAACACTCCCCACTACGGCCCCCAGGGGAATTACTCCGAGCTGGTAGCAAAAAAAGAAAACGGGCACGCCCAGCCCCCACGCCCGGGCATAAGAACGCGTGCGCCAGAGCCGCCAGAGCGCAGGGAGGCGCGGCAAAGTAACGGCGGCCAGCGCGACAAGTGCGGGCAGAAAGAGCAAGAAGTAGCGCGTCGGGATGTAGCGACTCACCGCAAGAGAGCCCATTGCAAGCCCCGCCCAGCACACCAGCACGCGCCAAAGAAAGTCACGTTTGCGCCGTCGCCATCCCAGCCCAAAAAGCCCGACCAGCCCCACGGTCGTTGTGATGGGAGCCTGCGTCTCCAGACAGTGCATCATGTACTTTTTGGTGGTGCGCCGATAGCCCAGAAGCGCGAAACTCACACAGCGGCCCACCTCCGAAATCGAGCGCGGCTGCGACTGTTTGGTGCGATAGAAGTTGGTCATGTGCGCAATCTCAGCGCGGTGAGGAATCCCCCAGAGTGCTCCGTAGATGGTCAGCCCGGCCAGCACTCCTGCGGCATACGGTAGCGCTTGTTTGCGCCCCGCCCAGCCCAGTGCAATCAGTGGCACGGGTAGAAACAGCGCGTAGGTCGCCTTAAACGCCAGTGTCGAAGCGGCAAGCAGCCCCGCGATCAGCAGCCCACTATTTGTCCCCAGGGTCAGGCACCAGAAGGCGGCGCAGTGCACCAAAGTCGCGGGCAGCTCCATCAGTGCCAAGCGGCTGTACCCCCAAAAAAAGACATCGGTTCCGAGCAGCGCCAGCCCCGTCAGTGCCGTCTTTTTACCAAAGCCCCGTCGCAGCGCATCCCAGAAGAAGAAAAGCGCGAGAAGCGATGCGAAGACAGAGAGGCTTCGGGCCGCGATCAGCCCCACCCCAAACTTCCCAAAGACCACGCGCTGCGCCAGATCCAGCACCGGCATTAAGTTGGCGTTATTAAACTCATCCAGACGCGCCTGCCCAAAGAGAGCGGCATTGCGCGCATTGTAGGTATAAAAACCCTCATCGGTCCAGATCCCCGAGCTCCAGTCCAGCAGTGGCCACGGGTCAGCATCGAGCCAGAAGAGGCGCGAGGCAAGCAAAAAGACCACCAGGCATACCACTGCCAGAGATTTTATTGCCGCGCCTCCATCAAGCCAAGAAAGCGCTCGAAGTAGAAGCGTGAGTCCATTGGGCCGGGAGAGGCTTCAGGATGGTATTGAATCGAGAAGACCGGCAGGTTTTTATGGGTCAGCCCCTCAACCGTGCCGTCATTGAGATTGATCTGCGAGACGGCGAGCTGATCTTCCGGAAGCGTGTTGGGATCTAACGCGTAGCCGTGGTTCTGCGATGTAATCACCACGCGGCCCGTGGGCAGGTCTTTAACGGGGTGATTGGCACCCCGGTGGCCGAAGGGCAACTTGAACGTACTCCCCCCAAAAGCGCAGCCCAGAAGCTGGTTGCCTAGGCAGATTCCCATCACGGGCTTCTCGGAGGCGACGAGCTTCTGGACGGTCTCGACAGCGTAGCCCAGCAGCGCGGGATCGCCGGGGCCAGGCGAGAGAAAGATACCATCCGGGTTGCTGGCGAGCATTTCGTCGGCGCGTGCGGTCGCGGGAAAGACATGCGTTCGAATGCCGAGCTTGGCAAGCTCGCGCAGAATATTAAATTTTATCCCGCAATCCAAGACGCTCACTGTGAATTTGGCATCGCTCGCCTCAGGTCCCCAGAAATACGGCTCAGCTGTAGTGACAGTCTTCACCCAGTCAATCGCATCGTATTTATCGGTGGCAGATTGGAGACGGGAGAGCAGCTCGTCGCCGGTCTCCTCGGTGCTGAGTGCGCCCATCATCACGCCCTCATGCCGAATGCGCCGGGTGAGCGTCCGCGTGTCAATGCCGGTGATGCCGAGCACGCCCGCACGCTTCAAATAGCTATCCAGCGACTCAGTGGCGCGCCAGTTGGAGTACGTGTCGGCCAGCTCGCGCACCACAAAGCCCGCCACTTGCACTTTATTACTCTCAAAATCCTCAGGGGTGATACCGTAGTTGCCGATCAGCGGGTAGGTCAGGGTCACGAGCTGCCCCGCATAGCTTGGGTCCGTGAGCACTTCCTGGTAGCCGGTCATTCCGGTATTAAAAACCACCTCGCCGCTCGCCCGCCCGGTTGCCCCGAACGACTCGCCCTCAAAAACCGTCCCATCCGACAGTGCTAGAATTGCTTTCATACTTCCCCCCCAGCCCCCGCCCGGCGGGGGAGTTCAAAGACAACTTCCCCACCCACGATTGTCATGACGGTCTTGCCCGTCAGCTTCCAGCCTCCAAAAGGCGTGTTCTTGCCCTTGCTCACAAACGACTCAGGGTCAACAATCCACTCGACCTCAGGGTCAAAGACCGTAATGTCAGCGACACCTCCCAGCTCCAGAGTTCCTCCTGGAAGACCCAGAATCCGCGCAGGGGCCGTGCTCATCTGCCCGATTAGTGCGGCCAGCGAGAGGTGCTGCGGTTTTACTAAGTAGGTGATTCCCAGTGCCAAGCTCGTTTCTAAACCGTGAATCCCAAACGGGGCGAGTGGGAACTCTTGATCTTTTTCGTAGCCCGCATGCGGCGCGTGGTCCGTGGCGATGCAGTCCAGCGTGCCGTCTTTGAGGCCCGCGATCATCGCCTCGCAGTCGGTCTGCGTGCGTAGCGGCGGGTTCATCTTGGCGTTGGTATTGTAACCCTTGCACGCCTCATCCGTAAGGCACCAGTAGTGCGGCCCCGTTTCCGCCGTGATAGGTGCCCCCAGAGATTTTAGGAAGCGAATGATCTCCACTTCCCGCGTGGTGGAGACATGGAGCACGTGCAGGTGGCAGCCTGTCATCATCGCCAGCAGGCCGTTGCGCATCACGTCCATTTCGTAAGCCTCACGTGGCAGGCCCTTCAGCCCTAGAACACTTGCCGTGTAGCCCTCGTTCATCACTCCGCCCTCGGAGAGGCTCGTGTTCTCACAGTGGGCCAGCACGGGAAGATCCAGCATCGCGGCATACTCCATGGCCTTACGCATGAAGCCCGCGTCCTGCACCTGGTAGGCATCGTCACTGACCGCAATCGCCCCCGCGCCTTTCAAGTCGCCCATCTCGGCAAGCTCCGCATTTTTCATCCCCTTGGAGAGCGCCCCGATCACGTGGAGCCGCGCCCCTTTGACGTCTTTGGCGCGAACAAGTAAGTCCCGTACAATTGGGGCGGAGTCAATCACGGGCGTTGTGTTAGGCATGCAGGCCACGGCGGTAAAGCCCCCCGCCGCCGCGCTCCCCAAGCCCGAGGCCATGTCCTCCTTGTACTCCTGGCCGGGCTCACGCAGATGCACATGGATATCAATCAGCCCCGGACAGATCACCTTTCCGGTGCAGTCGTGCTCCGTGTGGCCGTCCCCGGAAATCCCGCCGCCCAGCTTGACCTCAGCAATTCTGCCGTCCTCGATCCGAAGATCGCCGATCCCATCAATGCCGCTCGATGGGTCAATTATTCGTCCGTTTCGTAAAATCATAACTTTTCTCCATTGACGTGAACGTCAATGTCTCCGCTTCGCTGCTGGCGCAAGCGCCGCAATGTCACTACTGCGACCGCACTTCCCCACCACAACAACACAATCGCAACCGCAGCGACACCAAAGAATAGTCCGCTAAAAAAACCGTACGCCCACGGATCGAGGGGCAAGAGAACAGCCGTCGTACGTATCCAGATCCAGTTCCCTATCGTGCCGTAGAGAAAACCACTCAGAGCTGTGCCCACAATAAATCCAATGGCATGTCTGCTACTCACGGTATTTCCTCCCCCCAAATCCGCTGAATCTGGCAGCCGTTCATCGTCGTCATGGCCGTCTCTCACCCGCCCACAGAACGTGGGCGTCTAAAAGCCTTCGGCTAAGAAATCGCTCCGCGATTCGGAGCGATTGGGAGTCGCGGAGCGACATCGTGGCGGAACGCCCATAGACCCCCACGTTCATGTGGGGGGATCTTGTCGTGCTCACCCTTCCGCTCCCAGTAACAAATACAGAACTGCCATTCTTGTGGCGACGCCGTTAGTGACTTGTTTCTCGATCACAGCTTGCGGCAAATCAGGGACATCGCCGGAGATCTCCAGGCCACGGTTCATCGGGCCGGGGTGCAGAATAATCGCATCGGGCTTGGCGGCGCGGAGGGCGCGACGGCTGACTCCGAAGAGGTTGCAATACTCGCGCGGCGTGGGAAAGAGGGCTTTGGTCTGCCGTTCGAGTTGGAGCCGGAGCACCATGACGACATCGGCGTTCTCTAAGCCCTCGTCGAGATTCGTGTGCACTGTGACGGGGAGCTTTTCGGACTCGGTGGGCAGGAGCGTTTTCGGGCCGATAACATGCACATCGGCCCCGAGCGTGGTGAGGCCCCAGATATTGCTGCGGGCGACGCGCGAGTGCAAGACATCCCCGACAATGGCGATTTTCAGCCCCTCGATGCTGCCTTTTGCATCCCGAATGGTGAGCGCGTCCAAAAGCCCCTGAGTCGGGTGCTCGTGCATGCCATCGCCTGCATTGACCACGGGAATGTCCACCCACGCGGCAGCCTGATGACACGCGCCGCTGAACGGGGTGCGCATGATGATGAGATCAGCCGTAAGCGCCTGGAGCGTTAAGAACGTATCGCGCAGGCTCTCGCCCTTGCTCGCACTCGACGCGTTGCCACTGATATTGATGACATCGGCGCTCATGTACTTGCCCGCCGCCTCGAAGCTGGAGCGGGTGCGCGTGGAGTTCTCAAAAAACATCGTGATGACGGACTTGCCCCGTAGGGTCGGGACTTTCTTCACATCGCGACGCAGGACTTCAGAGAACGTGGTGGCGTTGTCGAGGATCATCTCGATGGCCTCACGCTCCAGCCCTTCCAGGCCCAGCAGATCACGTCCAGCTAAGTTCAATTGTCTTCTCCCTTGGCAATGGTGACGGCATCTTCGCCGTCGAGCTCGGCAAGCTTCACATTGATGCGCTCGGTGCGCTGGGTTGGAAGGTTCTTGCCCACAAAGTCGGCGCGGATCGGCAGTTCGCGGTGGCCCCGATCAATTAAAACAGCAAGCTGAACCGTGGCAGGGCGACCAAGGTCCATGAGAGCGTCTATCGCGGAGCGGACAGAGCGCCCCGTGAAGAGCACATCATCCACTAAGATCACCGTCTTACCCGTGATGTCAAAAGAGATGCTGCTCGCACGGGCTTCGTGGCGACGGACGGCGTAGTCATCACGGTAGAGCGCGATGTCAAGACCACCGCAGGCCACAGAATGGCCCTCAATACGCTCGATCTGGGCGGCGAGGCGCGCTGCAAGTGGCTCGCCGCGACGGAGCACCCCCACGAGCACGATTCCCGCTGCGCCTTTGTTGCGCTCGACGATCTCATGGGCGATCCGGGTCAGTGCCCGGCGAACATCGCCGCTATCCATCACCTGTGTTTCATTCATGTTTTTATCGCTCAGCCAGCAAAACGCCTCCCTGCCGAGAGGCAGGGAGGCGCAGAAGAAGCCGCTCCAACACCGGTGTTAGAACCAAAATCATCGTCTTACGCATCCTTGTCCGTCTCTCGGGGCGGCTCCCGCCTCACAGGGCGGTTAACAAGGCAATTACTAGTTGTCTGGAACAGTGTAGCACGCACCAAGCGCGCTTGCAAACATGAGCTATTCGAAGGTTTCTCGCTTGGGTTTCCCTGTCTCTTCCTTGGGCTTCTCGCGCTTGATCTCAGGAGCATTCGATGCCGCGATAGTCCCCATTTCCTGGGGGACAGCTTGTTGTGCAACGGCTTGCTGTGCGGCGACTGCCGTGGCGGGTACTGCCTTCGCAACCGCACGAAACGGCAGTGCAACATATAGCTCGACATCGCCGGAGCTCATATCCATCAAGGCAGTGACATTGGATGGGATACGTTTAGGCAGTACCCGATCGTCTACGTTGACCTCACGGTGCCCCATCTCGCCTCCCGGAAGCGACACCTGGTACTTCACACTACGGGCGTAGGTATCCCCATTGAGATTATCCGCAGAGAGAAGCCGTGCCATCACTGGTGCTCCGTTGGTGACGAGGTGCTCCGAGCGCATCAGGTGCTGTCTCAACCGAAAGGGGAAATAGACCAGTCCGGTGAACCCCGCGAGCATCAAAGGAATGCTAAGCGGGATGTTGCCACCGCTCTGCTGCGTGACGGCACGTAGATAGAGAAAAAATCCGATAACCAGCAAAGCCCCCGCGATCCCTGAAAAAAGCGGGACATTGGGGCGGTTACGATCCGGATAATCAGTAAACGACACAATCCGACGGGGTGCGGACTGCATGAGATCGGGTTCGGGAACCCAAGTCTCGTCTATGTTCACATTCATGGACATGGCGAAAAAATCCTCACGAGAGCAACAGGCCCACCGTAGTGAGCATCTGTGTTTTGAGGTGCATTATACGGCAACTACGCCGAATTTGGGAGAAGTTTCTCCATTACCTAGTGGTACCGGTAGTGCCGCCAGCCAGGTTGGCTATCAAGGGTAAGATAGGGAAGCTGTGCAGCCAGTACCGCGACGGCCGTTTCGGAGAGACAGAAGCCACGTGCCCGCGCACTTTCTTGAGCATCTCGCAGAAGATGGAGATGGAAGAGAATGTCCTCGGAGGCGAGAGACAGCACCTGACGGATCTGATAGCGCTCCAGAAGATCTATGGCCATCTGGCAGGCTTCTTGTAGCTCGTCGTCAGGCGCAAGCTCCAGCGTCCGGGTAAACGCCCGGCAAGACGCTGCTAGTAGCCCGGCCTGCTGTAAGATCACTCCACGCTTGAAGTGGTGCCCTGGGTCGTACGGATCTAGGCGTACCATCTCATCGGTGAGGCGTAGCGCTCGTTCATACTGCCCCCGGTGGAGAAAGGCAGTCGAGAGAATATCACGGGCATGGATTGAGCGTGGCTTCAGCGCGAGAAGTGCCTGACCGTGGGGGATCGCATCATCGTAGCGTCCGATCTCCACACAGACATCCGCGAGGGCTTCACGGGAAACGGGACAGTCGGGGACATGGGCCACAGCGGTCTCCAGAATCTCACGGGCCTCCCCTGCACGCCGTCGCTGGCGGAGCAAGTCAGCAAGCCGGAGGTAGCCTCGTGTGGAATCAGGAAGGGCGTGTACCAGTGTCCGTAGTTGTGCCACTGCCTCCTCCACTCTTCCTGATGCCACCAGCGCATCCGCTTGATGCAGCCAGCGCCACTCGTCCACAGGAAGCGGGAGAGCATCTTTTTCTGAAACTAAAATTGTTGCCTTGCCTGTCACCTGTTCTCCTGAAGGCATTATACGCTTTTTTTGATGAAATGCTTCTCTGGCACAGAAATTGCCGCACAATTGCGGGTTTTCTACCAGAAGTAAACAATAGGCACTCGCCCCTGAGAGCCAAAAACCACTCCCTCTAGTTCCAGGCGGCGGCGTTGTTCGGCAGCGAGCACGGGAGAGTAACGGGCAACACGCAACGTCCCATCGCTTCCAACAACCCGGTGCCACGGAACGTGATCCTCTTGGGCACAGTGCGCCATCGCACGTCCCACGGTTCGAGGCCGCACACCTACCCGATCCCCGACTTCTCCGTAACTAAGAACGCAGCCCGCCGGAATGGTTCGAACCAGCGCATAGATCGCCTCAAATCCGTCCATTTCCAGCGGGCTGATTTTTAGATCCTAGTCCAGAATCACGACACGGACACGCTTACGGCCATAGGCATTCGCCACACGGTCTGAGTCAAAGGCGAGGTCAATGCGCATGCCTTTAATGGCACTGCCCACATCCTCGGCAACGCACTCACCGTAGCCTTCGACATGGAGCCGGGTTCCTAGTTTAATGACACGCGGATCCACCGCGACAACACCGTAGCGAACACGGGTGCCCATTTTTGTCCGATTGCCCCACTGCCCATTTTCCCCCGGGCCATAGCCGGTAGCCGTCAGATTAAGGACGCGCTTGCCTTCGTAGCGAGAAAGATTACCCAGGGAACTTCGCGAGCTGAGAGTTCTGCGCGATGCTTCCGTGGTGGCCTTGACGACAATCTTCGCAGGCGCTTTTTTGATGTCACCCGCGAGTGCGACCTTGGGTTCGACCCAAACCTGCAGTCCCTCTGTGATCGGAGTGTGGAGCGGGGTGGAAGTCTGGAGCTGCTCGGTGAGTGAGACTCGCTGCTCCTGGAGAAGCTCGCTGACGGTGGTGGCCGTGGTTCGGAGCACGTGGCTCTCCCCCTTGACGACCAGAATCACGGTCTGCGTCTTGGTTGCGCTTGTCTGTGCATAGGCGGCAAGACTGGTCAGAGCGACCAGAGTTGCGATGCTAGAGCGCGTATAGTTTGTGAAGGGCATGATGCCTCTCTTTCTCGGTGGGGGGGCATGGTGCCACCCTCCGCAGTCAGAGACGAACGCCAATTTGGGTCCGCCAATCGGCAAGATTGCCGACATGGTTGGGTTTCAAAAAGAATTTCCGCTTTTCTTAAAACCGATAGAGTATAACCCTGGAAGATAGTAATGTCAAGTTCACGTTAACAATATACACAGTATCTAATAGTTATTCATAACCTAAACCTAACAAAAACCGTTAAAAAACAGGGGTTTGGCAGGAAACTATCTTCCTTCTGTCGAACCCTAGAATCGAGTATCTAAACCATGTCCTTTGACCCCAAGCGCTATCTCATCAAAGTCCAGGGAAACCGTGAGTACCTGCCTGTCTCTGCCCGCCTCATCTGGTTTCGCAGCGAGCACCCCGACTGGGGGATCGTCACGGAAGCTGTGGAGATCAACCACGAAAAGCAGTTCGCGGTTTTTCGTGCCAGTATCTTCAATGAAGAGGGCCGCCTGATCGCCACGGCAACCAAGAAAGAAGACGTAAAAGGCTTTGGTGACTTTATTGAGAAGGCGGAAACGGGCTCGGTAGGTCGTGCACTGGCAATGTGCGGCTACGGTGCACAGTTTGCCCCGGAGCTAGAGGAGAACGGCCCGCGCCGTGGAGGGGCTTCCGCGGCGCCTCGTATGGCTCCTCCCCCGCCCGGCCCAAGTGGCTACGGGCCGCCTCAGCGTGTTGCTCCCGCGCCTCAAGCCGTACCGCCGATCCCGCGGCCCACGGCCCCTCTCCTGCGCGATGAGATGCCACCGCCATTCGACGAAGACGAAGCCCCGCGTGCGCCGCAGCGATCTATACCCACACCGCAAGCACGACAGCAACCGCACGCCGATCTTCCCGCAGATCTGTCACTCCGCCCTGCGTCCTCTCTGCCTCGCCCCGCACCACGGCCTCTCCCCAGTGAGCCTGCCTCGATGCAGCAGGCTCGCCCTGCGCCCGCCGGTGGCTCGATCCAGCGCGTCCGTGAGCCGGAGCGCAACACGCCCGATCCTGGCGGTAATGAGGAGCTAGACGATCTCGACGATCCGTTCGCCGATGGAGATGCTCCCCCGCCGCCGCCACGGGCGGCGGCTCGTCCTCCTGCCCGCCCCGCCCCGCGTCAGCCCGGCGGAGACACGCTGCTTTAGTTGGAACTCACTCGTCCTTCTGAGCTGAAAGCCCTGCTGGAGAGACACGGGCTTCAGCTCGCCCGACGCTTTGGCCAGCACTTTCTCGTAGACCGCAACCATCTAGAAAAAATCCTCGCCGCCGCCGCGCTCACCCCAAGCGACACGGTTCTTGAGATTGGCCCCGGCGCGGGCGTGCTCACCCGTGAGCTCGCCAAGTATGCCGGGGCGGTGGTCTCTATCGAGCTGGACCGTCACTTGCCCCCCGTGCTCGCCGAGGTGATGGCGGAGTTTGAGAACTGGCGCTTAATCGAGGCCGATGCACTCAAATACAACTGGAGCGAGCTGGGCGCAACCAAAGTGGTGGCCAATATTCCCTATAACATCACCTCGCCGCTTCTGGTGAAGATGCTGGAGTTCCGTCCGGTGTTCTCCTCGATCACGCTGCTCGTCCAAAAAGAAGTGGCGGATCGGGCCAAGGCCACCCCGAACTCCGATGCCTACGGCTCACTCTCCGTGTTTATGCAGTTCTACGCCACCGTACACGTTCCCGCGCTCGTCCCGCGCAACGCGTTCTTCCCGCCTCCGAAAGTGGACTCTGCGATCCTGCATCTGATTCCGCACACCACGCCTCCTGTGGATGTCCCCTCCCCGGAGGCGTTCTTTGCCGTCAGCCGCGCCGCGTTTGGCCAGCGCCGCAAGATGCTACTCGGAGCACTCTCGCACGGAATGAACCGCCCGCGCGATGAGATCCTCGCCGCACTCAATACCGCTAGCGTCACTCCCGACCGCCGCGCTGAGACCCTAAGCCTGGACGAGATCGCTGCGATTGCGCGAGCGCTGGACGCCGATTTCAATCCGTAGTTATCAGGAATTCCACAGCGGCTTCTCGGACGCGCTCATTTGAAGCAGACTCCGTGGTAGCAAGCCACCTTGCAAGAGGTCGCATGGCTTCATCGTTCAGTGTTGCCAGCACCAGCAGTGCCTTGACTTTTTCCTCGGTCGTGCCTTCCTTGACCCAGGAGCGCAGCAGTGCCTTTTCCTGGTTCCGTAGCCCCCTCACTTGCTCAGGGAGAAAAAAGTTCAGACTCGCAAGTGTCTTCAGATGCAGGCTCTCGGCACCCGTACGGATTCCCAGTGTCGGCAGAAGGGCAAGCAGACGGAGGGCAGAGGGAATATCCTCGGTGCTCAGCTCTCGCTCCACCGCATCAACGAGCTGATTTCTTAGCTTCACCGGGAGAGTGACTCCCCAAAGAAATATCCACGTCAGCAGGCAGAGTGCCGGGAGTGTCAAGATGCGCAGTGTCCAAGATGGCCCCCACATAAAATTGATAACGAGTAGTACCAGTATCAAAGGACAAAGAAGCTGCACGACTCGCTTTCGGCGTTGCCAGGACTCTACCTGCCCCTCGATCTGCTTCAGCAGATCCTCCCATGTGAGTGTCCCATGCTTCAAAGGTACCAGTGACATCGCCTACTCCCCCATTGCTTTGAGAAAATCCGTCGCCGCTTCCCGCACCCTCTCGTCGGAGTCTGGGGTTTCCTGGGCAAAGCGTTTCGCCAGTACCGTAGATTTCGTATCCCGTGCGGTGGCGAGCACTAGTAGCGCAGCCACTTGCTGCTCGGGTCGCCTGTTTTTTGCCCAACCACGCAAGTAAGACCGGTGCGCTTTTGTCAGCGCGAGGCACTGAGCCTCATTGAGCTTGGGAAGCAGCCCCCGCAGTGTTGTCTCAAGCTGTTTTCTTGCCACCGAGACTTTCTCATCCAGCCCACCGATAAATTGTGTGACTGCCAGTGTCTTCAATACAAGGGCGACGTGGTCGGTTTTCAGCTCACCGTGCCGTGACGCTACATACAGCAAAAGCTGGTTCCCCTTCCGATGGATCAGGATCTGAACCACACCCGTGAGTACCGTCAGGATCGCTAAAGCCGCAAGTGCAGAACCAAAATACGGAAGTATGCCTGCCGACTGCCCCCGTAGAAACGGTACGGCAATTGCCCCCGCCAGCAGAAGCGCACCTTTGCAAGCCAGCACGCCCCAGAGAAGCCGCTCGTAGGTTCGGAGCGTCTTCAGAGATGCCTCGGTTTCGTCCCTGAGAGGTGGTTCGAGGAGAGTGCGTTGCTGGAGCATGGTTTTAATGCGCGTCGGTGGTCAACGTCTCCAGAGCCCTTCCAGCGTATCCTGCGGCTTCCAGCCCAGAAGGCGCTCGGCTTTGTCGGTGCGACACTGGTCATGGGGAAAGTCCGCGACGCAGTGGAACTCCTCGTAGGGGCTCGGCAGCGACGGCACCTCCAGAGCACACTTAATGGCCCGGGCAGCATCTTGCCACGAGAGCATCATTGCGCTACTGCCGTGCTCGCTCACGGCATCGGGCTGAGCGAAACCATTGAACATGACATTGGGCACTTCCAGATCATGCCACTCTGCAAAAACCCGTAGCGCCTCGTTGCCTAAAAACTTACTATGCCCGTAGAGATAGCGCCCGGGCCGGGTCGGGGAGTCACACGCCAGATGAAAATCGTCGGTGAAGTCGTTCTCACCGTGCAGCGTGATGAGCTGCGGCCCGGTCTGAACCACGCGCCGAATCCCCAGTTGCGCCGCCGCCCGCCCGATATTATAGGCTCCCAGCGAGTTCACCAGAAACGCCTCAATGAAATCGGGGCGCACGACGGTTAAGTTAATGATCGCATCGCAGCCGTTGCACGCCGCCAGCACGGAGCCAAAGTCACGCACATCGAGAAAGACCTCCTCATGCGGCAGGGGTAATGGCTGGGCGAGTGGCGCGTCCGGCGACTGGGACTTGGCCTCCAGCAGTGAATGCAGGTCCGCCAAACGGAGCGTGTAGTGGTCTTTGAGCACATCCGCGACCACGCGACCTATCGGCCCGCCCGCTCCCAGCACCGCCACTTTCTGGATAGGTCGTGACGCAACCGGCGCGACCGGCCCTAAGATCGTGCGCCAGGACTTGCCGTGGTCGCTCGCAGGCCGACCGGGGACGCTTCCCCTATGCACAATGCGCCAGGGAATACTGGCCACCGCAGCCACTTCGAGCAGCGCCTCCCGAAGCTGTACTTCCGCTCCCAAACGCAAAACCGTCACATGAAGCCCTGTCGCCCGTGCCACTTCCTGAAGCGAGAGTTCGCTCAGGTACGGGCAGAGCTGATCTAGTTCGGTCGAGGGCCGCGGTCGCCAGTTCGTACCCAGATGCCAGTTCTGCGGGATGCGGCCAAAAAACGCCAGCGACGAGCACAAGATGATATGCTTCACCCCAGCTTTCACGGCTTCCGTCGCCAGCACGTACATGCCACGTGTCGCACGATCGAAGTCCTCGATGCGACGGGGCACTTGGGCAACGGGCATGTGGATCAAGGTCTCTGCACCGGCAACGGCAGCAGCCACAGACGGACTATCACGGGGATCACCATCAAACAAAATCGTCTTATTCATAGTTATTATCAGTATGTACAGCGTCCACCGGAGAGATCGTAGCACTGCGCCGTCACAAAGCTCGCTGCATCGGAGCAGAGAAAATGCACCACGCTCGCCACTTCGTCCACGGTGCCTGGCCTCCCCATAGGAATTTTTGAGAGGAGTGTTGCCACCACATCGTGGCTCATCTGCTCCAGCATCGGGGTCGCGATCTGCGCGGGCGCGACACAGTTGACGCGAATCCCCTCTTTGGCCACTTCCTTGCCGACCGCCTTCGTGAAGCCAATCACCCCCGCCTTCGCACTGGAGTAAGCCGTCAAGTTCGGGTTGCCCTCTTTACCCGCCACCGACGCGATACTCACAATCGCGCCGCGCTGCGCCTGGCGCATGGGCCGAATCGCCGCCCGGCACAGCCGAAACACACTTGTCAGGCAGATTTCGAGCACAGCATCCCAGTTCTCATCCGTTTGCTCCCAGAGCGGCACACTCGCCCCGGTGATTCCCTGGCAGTTGATCAGTATATCGAGTCGGCCATGCGTCTGGAGCACCTGCGCCACCAGCGCATCCGCCGCGCTGGCATCGCGTAGGTCGGTCTGCAAGTCCGCCGTTGAACCAGGCCGGTCTGCCGTGATCACCGTCGCCCCGAACACCGACAGCCGCGCCGCCACCGCCTGCCCGATACTGCCTGCGCCACCTGCAATCAGCGCCACACGCCCCGTGAGAAGAAGATCGTCCGTCATGCAACCCAAGTTCGGCAGAGAGCCTTTGGCTTCCTCTATGACTGTTTTCGAAGGAACGCCGCCAGCTCCGACAGTTTGTCGGTGTTGAGATAGTCCACGCCCGCACGCCAGCAGACCTCCCAGCCTGCGGGGTTGTCTGGAGCGGCCCAGAAGCGAATCGTGCGGCCTTCGGTGTGGGCTTGCTCGACGAGACTTGCGAGTTTCTCGCGGTCGGCGCGGGTCATGAGGCCAGAGCCGTACCACTTGAACAGAGTAAACCAGCTCTCGCTGATCAGGGGAAAGAGCGCGACGGGCAGATTTTTGCCTAGGTCATCGGGGCGGCCATCGAGGGCAGCGAGGCGGCTACGCTCGGCGGCAAGCACTTCGCGTGGACGGTCGCCGGAGAGGATAATCGTAATGGCACGACGCTGGATTTTCCCGTTCTCGAAGCGCGTCAGCATCGGGGCGTAGGGCTTGAGTGTCTCTTTGAGGGCTGCATAGACTCTTGCCCCCTCAGTCTTAATATCAACGAGCAGTGTCACCGGCGCGGCATCGTGATAGACCTGGCCTCCGTTGGCCTTCACCTGTTGCCAGAGCGGTTCTAAATACAGCGCGGTGAGCGTCCGCTCCGGGCGCAGGTCTTTCTTGTCGTGGCCCACGAGGAGCTGGCCGTTTTCCAAGTAGACATCGGCCTCGACACTACAAAAGCCCTGCTCCAAGGCATCGAGCAGCGGACGGGTATGGGCGTAGTCGTTGTGTGCATGGGCACGCGGCAGAGGTTTGGGCATGGTTTTATCATCCATTCTTTTATGGCCATAATACCTGCGCGGTCACGGCACTGGTGCCGTGAGGGATGTAAAATACACATCATGTTCAAATCGCCCGATCTGATTGCCATTGCTGTCACCGCTCTACGTGATGCGGGGTTCACCCCCACGTTTCCCGACGCCGTAAAGGAGGCAGCGGCACAGAGAGTCGCCTTGCCAACTAACTTGCCGGACCTGCGCCACTTGCTCTGGTCGTCCGTGGACAATGCGGAGTCGCGGGATCTTGACCAGATCGAGGTGGCGGAGCGCCTGCCCGACGGCGATATTGTCCTGCGGGTCGGGATTGCGGAGGTGGACTGGCGCGTGCCTCAGGGCGGCGTGATAGATTCCCACGCGGCCAAGAACACCAGTAGCCTCTACACGCCCGGGCATGTCTTCCCCATGCTCCCCGAGGCACTTTCGACGGAGGCGACCTCACTCGTGAGCGGTGAAGACCGCGTGGCGATGGTGGTCTCGCTTCGTGTCAACCCCGACGGCACGCTGCAAGAGCGGAGCGCAGCTCCCGCGCTGGTGCGCAACCATGCCAAACTTACCTACGATAGAATCGGGCCGTGGCTGGAAGGTAACGCAGAGCTTCCCGACGAAATCGCTGCCGTGCCCGGTCTGGAGACGCAGCTCAAGCTCCAGAACGAGACCCTAGAGCGGTTTCTGGCTCTGCGCGAACGGCAAGGCGCACTGAACTTCGAGAGCGTCGAGACCCAGCCCATCACCGAGAACGGTAAGATCGTGGGCATGAAGACGATTCACAAGAACCGGGCGCGCTTACTCATTGAGAGCTTCATGGTTGCCGTCAATACCGCCGTGGCCGAGCTGCTGCACGAAAGTGGGCGGGCATCTATTCAGCGCATCGTCCGTGCCCCTAAGCGCTGGGATCGCATTATGGAGGTGGCAAAGGCGCTGAACGAACCCCTCCCCGAGACCCCCGACCCACGTGCCCTCTCTGCATTTCTGGAGCGTCGGCGTGCCGCCGACCCGCAGGGCTTTCCTGAGCTCTCGCTCACGGTAGTGAAACTTCTGGGGCCGGGTGAGTACACGCTGGTAAAAGCAGGCCGAGAGAGCGAGGGGCACTTCGGACTGGCCGTGGGCGGGTACACGCACTCGACCGCGCCCAACCGACGTTATGTGGATATTGTGGTGCAACGCCTCATCAAGGCCACACTCAATCAAGCGCCTGCGCCCTACACCCCGGAGGAGCTGGAAGCACTCGCCGCGCACTGCACCGAGCGGGCAAGTGTCGCCGATAAAGTTGAGCGCCGCCTGCGCAAGAGCGCAGCGGCGATCTTTTTACAGCCGCGCCTAGGAGAAATCTTCGATGCCGTCATTACCGGTGCCAAGAACGGGAAAGTCTACGCCCGCCTGCTGGAGCCGCCCATCGAGGGCCGCGTCACCCGCAACGAGCATGGGCTGGATGTGGGCGACCGCGTCTCGGTGAAGCTCATCAAGGCCGACCCCGAGACCGGCTTTATTGATTTTTTGCATCGGGATTAACTGCTCATGACCGATACAGACGATGTGGAGCGAATCGCCCTCTCTTTTCCGGAGACGGTTCACGAAGGGACGGGCTTTCGGGTTCGCAAGAAGGGCTTTTGCTGGTACTACGCCGAGAAAGTGCCCGGCCAGAAAGGCCGTACCCTGCACCTCGATGTACTGGCGGTGCGTGTCGCCAACGAGGACGAAAAACAAGCGCTCATTGCTTCTGACCCGGCCAAGTTCTTCACCGACGACCACTACCGAGGCTTTCCCGCTGTCCTGGTGCGCCTTCCTGCAATCGACACCGACGAGCTTGCGGAGTTGATTGAGGAGGCCTGGCGTATTCAAGCTCCCAAGACGGTAGCGCGGGCGTTTGACCGTCGCTAAACCTCCAATCCGTGACCGCAGGCTTCGCCGCGCTAAACTCCTCGGTGAGCGCCCCTCCTGCCGTCCGTAGCCCACCTAGCGCTTCCTGATCCGGATCCGCCTGAGACACAGCCGTCTTCTTCGCACTTGTTCGATGTCATTTTACGCCAGTTGAGGCGTCGGATTCTTGTTGCTTGTTTGGCACCCAGAGTACCAACGTACTCAACGCCGGGAAACTGTAGGGAAGCAATTGGAGTTTGAATGGCAGATTTTGCTTCAGTGCGTCTGCCAACAAGGTGTCAAGTAACTCGTGTTCCTCACAATACCGCGCAACAAGCTTCATGTAACGACGCAGAAGCAGAATGGAGGGAAAAGTGTTTTTGGTTTGGCACCAGTCCAGAAGATCACGGTCCCGCTTGGAGCTATTGCAGGATCGGCAAGCCCAAACAAGATTGTCCGAATAATCGGCACCGCCCTTTATCTGTGGAATCAGATGATCAATGCTGAGTGCCTCGGTAGTTCCACAGTAACAACATGCTTGCGAGTAGATGAGCTTGACCTTCTCATCATCGTACAGCGTCCGCATCTCCATCTTGCCTGTAGTAAGGCCTTTGAAGAGCCTCGCACGAATCATGTGGTGTACGCGTCCGTATGAGTCAGTGCCCGCTTCAACGGCCGCATGTGCCCGAGCGAGGTTTGCGTATGAGCACGCAATGTGTTGCCTTACGGTTTCGATTGGTGGTATCGGCATGGGTGATAATCGATCGATTTGACAGCGAACTAGTATTTCTGCCGCAGCGGTGTTTGCTTCCTCGTGGGGAGTATTATGCTGTAGCGGTCATAATGATGAACTATTTTACCCTATTTCTCGGTGGCTTTTCGGGATACAAGATAGATATGAGGGGCGGAGATGTCGGCAGGGCGTCTACAAGCAAACGAAGTCCGGGTACCCTTGGGTGCCGCCTAAAAAATCCCAGCCCGGAACGGGCTTTGTTCCCGTCGGAGACGCCTACTTCAGTGGGCGGCCCCGGGATTCATGAAAAAGGCTCGGGTTAAAACACAATCATCCCGCGCCCGACCGCGCCCCCCACAAGATCAGCGTAGGCCGTCTCGATCTGCCCTAGCGCGTAGGTTCGCGTAAGGAGCTTCTCCAGCGGCAGGCGGCCCTGACGCCAGAGTTCGGCGAACCTGGGGAAGTCCCGACGGGGATGGGCGGTTCCGTAGTAGGTGCCCGCGACGGTTTTCTCTTGGCGGGTCCAGGCCGCACCGGGAAGTGACGTGAGCGAGTCGGTGGGCGTGATGCCGGCAAAGACTGCCATGCCACCGGGCTTGAGGGCATCAAAGGCATGACGCTGTAGCTCGGGCAGGCCGACACACTCGAAGGCGAAGTCCACGCGTTTTTCGAGCTTGGGAGAGAGCGAGGTTTCCGTCGCGCCGAGCAGTTTTGCAAAAGCGAGCTTTTCTTCGGAGACATCCACGGCGACAATACGCCCTGCCCCTGCCGCCACCGCGCCTAGAATCGTGCAGAGGCCGACGCCACCGCAGCCAAAAACGGCCACGGAGTCGCCTGCCGAGACGCGGGCTTTATTCAAAACGGCCCCCACTCCGGTGGTCACGGCGCACCCGAGCACGGCAGCGATGGCGGGGGGAATGTCGGGAGGCAGCGGAACCGCGCAGCACTCCGGGACGACGGTGTACTCCGCAAAACAAGCCGTGGCGGTGAAGTGGTAGACCGGAGCGCCGTTCTGTGAGAGACGCGTCGTGCCGTCGAGAAGTGTCCCCGCCCATTTTTGGGCCAGATACTCCTGGCAGAGCGCCGGGAGGTTCTCCAGGCAGCACTCACACAGGCCGCAGTAGGGAGCCCAGTTTAGTGCGACCAGATCCCCCACTTTCACCTGGCTTACGCCCGGCCCGATGGCCTCCACAATCCCCGCACCCTCGTGGCCGGGAACGGTCGGAAGGGGAACCTTGGTCGCGCCGGTTACCAAGTGCCAGTCCGAGTGACAGACACCGGTGGCCTGCATCTTCACCAACACCTCACCAGGCCCAGGATCGGCAAGCTGAACAGACTCAATCACAAAAGGCCGCCCGACCTCACGGAACAGGGCAGCGAAAATAGTGGGCACTATCGAAATCCCTTCTCGCGGAGCAGAGCATCTGCCCAGTCCGCATCCCGCTCCTTCAGAGGGGGATTCGTCGCGCGACGGTAGTCCGTTGCACGAGCAAACGGGCCATCATCGTAGGTCCGGTCGAGCGCCATCTGCAGATCTATGACTTGGTTAGGCAGCCCATCAATCAGTGGCACATGAACCCGTGGGAGGCGCTGGCGCAGGTCAATTGGCCAGAACTCGTACTCCTCGCCCGTTCCGCCGTAGTGCAAACAAACCACATAATCCCATTCTCCCTCGGCTTCGAGATCTTCATAAGGAACAGCAACGGTGTACTCTCCTCCCCGAAGAAGATCAATCTCCAACAAGTGAACATCGCTTGCCAGCAGCTCCGATTGTTTATTTTTGTACTCCTCCCAATCCTTACCCGTGCGCTTATTAGTTGGACTCAGAACCTCAATCACCGTCACGAGTTCCCCACGCACTGTGCGAATCGCCACACGCCGCTGGGGTAAGGGAGTTTCATGTCGCACATAGATCGCAGGGTCAGCCGCGACGCTCGTCCGTGTGGCCGTTCCTCCCCCACTTTGTGGACGGTTCGGCGCGGTCGCAAAACGAATGATGGAGACATCAGGGTTCATACTTCGTTGCGATGAAATCACGACACGATCCTCCATTACCGCCATTAGTCCCACGGGCAGGCTAGTGTTAAGCTGGGACATCAGAGTTGTCAACAAGGCACCATGGACACTTCGCCAAGTCAGCGAATCTTCCAGGTAAGGATCCATTCCAGGGAAAGGCGAGGCCATGCTCTATTTTATCGTGGTGATGACGTATAATGCCTCCGATGAAAGGTATTATTCTCGCAGGCGGTAGCGGTACCCGTCTCTACCCCATGACCCTAGCTGTCTCCAAGCAGCTCATGCCTATCTACGATAAGCCGATGGTCTACTACCCCCTTAGCACGCTGATGCTGGCGGGGATTCGCGACATCCTCTTGATTTCCACGCCCGAGGATCTGCCGCTCTTTGAGCGCCTCCTCGGCGATGGCAGTGACTATGGAATCTCGATGCAGTACGCCGTCCAGCCACGGCCCGAGGGTCTGGCGCAGGCGTTTCATATCGGAGAAGCCTTTGTCGCAGGCGGCCCGGCGGCGCTGGTGCTGGGTGATAATATCTTCTACGGTCACGGGCTTCCCGAGCAGCTCCGTGGGGCCGCCGCGCGCACCGAAGGCGCGACAGTGTTCGGCTACCACGTGAAAGACCCCGAGCGCTACGGCGTCATCGAGTTTGATAAAACCGGCAAGGTCATCTCCCTGGAGGAGAAACCCGAACAACCAAAATCTCACTACGCTATTGTCGGGCTCTATTTCTACGACAGTCAGATCACGGAGATCGCCAAGAACATACAGCCCTCACCACGCGGGGAGCTAGAGATCACCGATGTCAATCGTGTCTATCTGGAGCGCGGGCAGCTACACGCCGATCTTTTTGGGCGTGGCACCGCCTGGCTCGACACCGGCACCCATGACTCACTTCTTGAAGCCAGTAACTTCGTCGCCGCCATTGAGCGCCGTCAGGATCTCCAGATAGCCTGTCTCGAAGAAATTGCCTACCTTTCTGGCTGGATCAGTGCCGATGGTGTCCTGACCCGTGCAGCAAAGCTAGGTAAGACAGAGTACGCGTCCTATCTTCGCCGCCTCGTCAAAGCCTGATCCCTGCGAATGCTATGTTATACTGCCCCTGAGAAAACTATGTCTGAATCGCTTAAACACGCTGACCTTGCGCCGGAATATGCCGCCGCCCTGACAACACAAGAATACACTCGTAAGACGCCTATCGAAGGTGTGCGTGTCCTCCCTCTCCACTTAATGACCGATGATGGAGGCAGTTTTGCGGAGCTTATACGTCTCGATGAGAGTGGGCACCTAATCGCCATCCCCGAGTTTCAAGTTCGACAGTCATCGTACTCTCTGGTGCTTCCAGGCGCAATCAAGGCGTTTCACTTGCACTACAGCCAAGAAGATGTCTGGTTCGTCCCCCCGACGGATCGACTTTTGGTCGGTCTTCTCGACTGCCGCAAAGACTCCCCTACCTCTGGCGTCTCGATGCGCATTATTTTGGGAGGAGGCCGCACACAGCTACTCTATATCCCCCGAGGAGTCGCGCATGGGGGTGCCAATATCGGCACACAAAATGCCACAATCTTATACTTTGTCAACCAGCACTTCAACTTAGACGACCCCGACGAGCGGCGTCTGCCTTGGGACATTCTAGGGAGTGATTTCTGGCAGATGACCCCTGGCTAAACGATGCGTCTTGCCTACGGGGACACCATCCGGGTCTGTGGACTGATCGCGGTCTTACTGATTCATGTCTGCGGCTTCGGGCGGCGCCCGCCCCTGTTGGAGGACACCACAGGCTGGTGGATCTGCAATGCCTTCTCGTCGCTTTCCCAGTGGGCCGTGCCGGTCTTTGTGATGCTCTCAGGGGCACTCTTGCTCAACCCGGATCGGCAGGAAACTCCCCTAGCATTTGCCCGCAAACGTTTCTTGCGCGTGGGCGTGCCGCTTCTCTTCTGGTGCTACTTCTACCTTTCCTGGAGCAATCCTAAGGGCATGAGCCCGCAGAGCTGGGATTTTTTGCGCCAGGGACGACCCTACTACCACCTCTACTTTCTCTTTATTGTCGCAGGGCTCTATCTACTCACGCCGCCGCTCCGCGCCCTGATACGCTTTCTGGGCGACCGAGAGCGCTGGTGGCTGGGAGCCACGGCACTGGGAATGGCGGGAGCGACAGTCTTTTGGCGTCCCGAGGCGGAGGGGCGTGTGGCTTGGATGCTGTTTGTTCCCTACTTGGGCTACTACATCCTGGGCTTCTCCCTCAAGCGACGCACCGGTGATCCGCTCACCCCTCTGCTGGGCCTTCTTGGCTGGCTGCTTGCAGCGGCCTACCTGGTCTTTGGCGAGTGGGTGCGTGCCGCAGATGCCGAGCCCACCGAGGCGCTACGCTACGTGATTCAGGGACATTTTTCGCCCGCCGTGATTATGGAGAGCCTGGGCGTCTTTGCCTGCCTGCGAGAGTGGGTTCGCCGGGAATCACGCTGGGTTCGTGAGCTGGCACAGCTCTCTTTGGGAATCTATCTGATCCATCCCTATCTGCTCGAAGAGCTTGCCAAGAGTGGGCTGAGCAACCGCTGGCATGGCCCCGCTGTCGGGGTGCCGGTTACGGTGGTGGTGCTGCTGGGCTTTAGCACGCTGGCGGTCTATCTCATCCAGCGTGCCCCGTTTGCCAAGCTCTTAATTGGTGGCTAGCTACTCTGGAAGGCCCAGCAGAGATTTCGGTGCCTTGTGCGGCGGCCCCGCCCAGTTCGACTAGGCGACATCGGTAGGCCCGGTGACATGCTCGATGGCTTTCCACTTCCCATGAACCTTCTTCAGAAGCGCGTAGGTCGTCGCTCCATCAAAGAAACCGTGCTCAATCTCGGATTTGTAGCGCGTTTTTTTAAAGTCAATCGGCTTATCGGCGGGCGCAACGCGTCCAGGAGCGGCTTGCGCAGCGGGTGCGTCGGGCCAATCTCGCTCGGTTCAGTACTCTGAAAAAACATAGTCAGATTGTACTCCAATTACGGTTGGCACATAAAGAATTTCAGGTCACTAACCTCAGATGTAGATTTTATAGGTTGCCTGCCCCAGGAGCAAGGAGAGCAGGCTCCAGAGCGCCCCCACGGTGTAGTCGCCGAGAATTAGGCCCAGGAAGAACGGGATGGCGCGACGGTGGGCCGTCATGCCGCCGTAGCGGATGAGCAGCAGCTTGGTAAACCAGGCAACGAAGACGCAGAGCCAGAAGTAGTTCATGGCGTAGCTCACCCCTAGTGCAAAGCCCGTCGGGTGAAACGGCCAGGTAACAAACGCATTGCGCAGCCCGGCGAGCGCGGCAACAACACCCAGCCCGCCCAGAAAGAAGTAGAGATTGGTCGAGCCTGCCGGCTGCCCCGTCTTGATCCAGGAGCTGAGCTGATCGAACGCCTCGCGCCCCACCCAGACTTTGTAGCCCGTCGCCTTGCCCTGCGCCCCGGCATCGTAGGTGACGATGTAGTTAGCGGCGTAAGTGGTAAAGAGCGACACCAGCGCCGCCACCACAAAGACCCCAATGAGCCGAGCCAGCCCCATCTTGCGGCCCTCCGCCATCTTCATACCCTCCAGAAAGTTGGGTATGGGGTGGCACCGGTAGCCCCGGTTGAACCAGTACATCGCCTGCATCCCGATAAGATTGGCATCGCCCAGCGCACGGGTTCCAAAGAGCGTCACCAACATATCGGCAGGCTTCACAAACACAATCTCGTGCGGCGTCCCGAACTCCGCCCGCACCCGCGTGATCGCTAGCGAGAGTGCCATGAGAACGAGGAAGAAGCCTGCGGTGACAGCCGGGCTCATGTTCAGTAAAAAGACACTCCAGCCTGCCAGCAGTGCTCCCGTAAGCGTCAGTCCCAGCCACGCGGCGCGGTCCCAGCGGGCATCGCTGGTCTTCTTTCCCTTCCCAAACGCCGCATCGAAGCCCGCCGTGAGGTGCCGACGGTTCGCCCAGAGAATCGCCGCAGCGACGCCCAGCCACGCCCCGGAGCTGATCTCTTTTAAAAACGGCCAGCCCTGCGCCGCACTGGGGCCATCAAGCCCGGTAAAGCGCCCGACGACGAAGTAGCCGCGTGCCAGCAAGTACGAAAACCAGCACGAGAACGCCAGATCCAAGGGGATGAAATACGCCAGCCCAATTGCGAAGGGGTAGAGCGAGGTCTGCATGCCGTAGGTGCGGATTGCCTCCCAGGGCTGGCTGGTAAAGAATGGCCCGATGTCCACCAGCTTGATCCAAGGTAAGTTAGGCACCTGCGGGTAGAGTTCGTGTGTCCCGTTGAGGAGCCCAATGAGAAATGCGATCCCAAACCCCATCCACATCAGCGGCTGCTTAAAGAGCTGACCACTTGGCTCCGTCATGGCAAGCGGGAGCTGGATCACGGGAAAAGCGAGGCGCTCACTCTCGGTCCATGCACGGCGCACGAGCAGCGTGACAAAGAGAAAGTGTGCAGTGAGTGTCAGAAAAAACAATCCCCAGAGCGTAAGAGGCACGATCCAGTGCACCAGGAACCCCGGCATGCGCTCCAGCGGTATATTGCCTCGGTACCAGGCATTGAGTGCCGCTTCATCACGGACAAACAGCCCGGCGGGGAGCTTGGCGATAAAGACTTCCTGCCACTGGTTCTGTGCCGCAAAATAATACGGGTGCGTGATCACGCCAAAGAGATTCTGAAGCATGTCGTGGCCCGCAAAGGTGTTGGAGATCACCGCCATTAAATAGGCAGTGAGTAGCTCCTCTTGGCGCAGTTTTCGCGTTCCAAGAAGCCTATTGCCCGCCACGAGTAATAGCAGCAAGAAAATAGGCGTGACAAAGAGCGGCAGAGACGAGCCATCGAGAATGTAGTAGCGTACCTCGACTGCCGTCACCCAGATAGCATTCAGTGCCGCCAGAAGCGCCCCGAGCAGCACAGCCCGGAGTGTAATCCCTTGCATCTTTCGATTGTACACGCTTTCCGGAACCCCTGTGGATCGGGTAGTCTTACGGGCATGGAACTCAAGACAAAAGTCAGTGACGCCTCCGTGATAGAGCATCTCGACGCACTCGAGAACGAGACCCGCCGCGCGGACTGCCAGACCCTCTGCCGCTTAATGCAAGACGCCACGGGCGCGGAGGCAAAGCTCTGGGGTAGCAATATTATCGGCTTTGGAAGCTACCGCAGTCAATTCGGATGGCCCGAAGCGGCCTTTGTAGCCGCAGGCTCGATAGCCCTGCCGTTCTGATCGGCAGGGCGGCACAGGCGGTAAAATAGCCCTTGTGAGCTTAGAGTCGTTAGAGATTTTGCGTAATGTCGTGTGCGGCACGAAGTACGAGGGGAAGATTTTTCTCGTCGGGGGGTGGGTGCGCGACAAGCTCTTGGGCAAGCAAGTAGATGTCAGTGACATTGACTTGGTGCTGGAAGGCGATGCGCTAGAGCTGGCTGAGTGGCTCTGGAAGAAGCGTGTTTCGAGCCACGCGCCAGTGCTCTACCCCAGCTTCGGAACCGCCATGGTGCATGTCGGCGACGCACAAGTGGAGCTGGTGACGGCGCGCGCCGAGACCTACCGCCAAGGCTCACGCAAGCCGATTGTGACACCGGGGACACTCTTTACCGATGCGCAGCGCCGGGATTTTACGATCAACACGTTTCTGGAGAGCCTCGACACCGGCGAGATCATTGATCCGCTGGGCGTCGCCTACGATGACCTCCGCGCAGGGATTCTGCGCACACCGCTCGATCCGGTGATCACGTTCACCGACGATCCGCTACGCATGCTGCGCGCCTGCCGCTTCGCCGCAAGATTAGGGTTTGTGATTGCCCCCCCCACCTACCAGGCTCTCAAAGACAATGCCTTTCGGCTCTCACCCGAGCACGGCATTAGTTTTGAGCGGGTGCGTGAGGAGCTGAATAAGACACTGCTCGCGCCCGGTGCCTCGATCGGGCTGGAGCAGCTCCGCGAGACGGGACTCTTGGCGCAATTTGCTCCTGAGCTCGCGGCGATGCACGGTGTCACGCAGAATACTTGGCACGCCTACGATGTCTGGACACACACGCTCAAGGCGCTGGAAAATCTTCCCAGAGAGGCCGATTTGCTGCTACGCCTCGCCACGCTCTTTCATGACATAGGCAAACCGAGCACGCGCACGGAGGATACCAGTGGCGTGCATTTCTATGAGCATGAGCACGTCGGTGAGAGACTCACCCGCGAGGTGCTGGCCCGCCTGAAGTACGCCAACGACGAGATCAAGCAGGTTGCCACGCTCGTCGGGCTACACATGCGCTACGGCTCGTACAAGCCCGACTGGACCGATGCCGCCGTTCGCCGCCTCATTCGCACCGTGGATAGCCACCGCGCCGCACTCTTTACCCTTGGTCATGCCGATATCGCCGCCTGTCGCCCGGATCTGCCGCCGCAGGTGGAGCTTTCGAGCCTTGCGGCCCGGATGGCGGAGATTGATGCGCGCATTGACATCCGCACCGCCGACTCTCCGCTCTCCGGACTTGAGCTCATGGAGCGCTTGGCACTTCCTGCGGGGCCATTGGTAGGAAAACTCAAAAAAGCTCTCACGGATGCCGTCGTTTCAGGGGAGCTTGCGGAAGGCGACAAAGACGGTGCCGAAGCGCTGGCAAGACGGCTGAGGGACAACTAAAAATGCAAAACACGATTTTCGTCACCGGCGGCGCGTCGGGAATTGGACTGGCCGTTGTCGAGGCGGCGCTAGAGCGGGGCTGGCAAGTGGTGGTCGCCGATGTCCAGCAAGCTGCGCTGGAGAGTGCCCGTGAGAAACTCACCCCGTATGAGAGCCATGTACGCTGTGAGTGCCTGGATGTCACTGATGAAGCCGCAGTGATCGCGACAATCACTCGGTGCGATGCAGCGTTCGGGCCGCTGACCGGACTGGTCAACTCCGCCGGGATCGGGCGCGATGTCCCTTGTCTGGAAACCTCAACCGAGCTCTTCCGGAAAATTCTGGACGTCAACCTTATTGGCAGCTTCGTGGTGGCCCGGGAAGTGGCGCGCTGCCTTCAGGCGCGTGGCTGCGCTGGCTCTCTGGTGAATATCGCGTCAGTCTCAGGGATACGCGGAAACGTCGGGCGCGTAGCCTATGGCTCTTCGAAGGCAGCGGTGATCAATATGACCCAGGTCATGGCAGTCGAGCTTGCTCCGTTTAGCATTCGGGTAAATGCCATCGCGCCCGGCCCCATTGAGACGCCGCTGGTGGTGGGAATGCACTCCGCCGAGCGCCGCCAGCAGTGGCTGAGCTCCACCCCACAGCACCGCTACGGCCAAGCGGAGGAAGTCGCTCGCGCCGCACTCTTTCTCTTAGACGAGCGTGAGTCGAGCTTTATCACGGGGCACACACTCTGTGTGGATGGCGGTTTCACGGCAGTTGGGCTGACATGATAGGATAATCCCCGATGGCAGGCAGTAGCTTCGGCACCCTTTTTCGCGTCACCACGTTCGGTGAATCCCACGGCCCGGCAGTAGGCTGCATCGTGGACGGCTGCCCGGCGGGGATTCCCTTTGATCTGGCACAGATTCAGCACGACTTAGACCGGCGGCGGCCCGGCCAGAGCAAGCTCACCACACAGCGCAAAGAGGGCGATGAAGTGGAGGTGCTCTCCGGCGTCTTTGAGGGCTTCACGACGGGAACTCCCATTGCGATGCAGGTGCGTAACACCGACCAGCGCTCCAAGGACTACAGCGAACTAAAAGACTTGTTCCGGCCCAGCCACGCCGACTTTACCTACCACACCAAGTACGGCCCCGGACGCGACTGGCGCGGCGGGGGGCGGGCGAGCTACCGCGAGGCAATCGGTAGAGTGGCGGCGGGTGCCGTCGCGCGGCAGCTTCTGACGCACTGGCACGGCGTTGAGATCGTCGGCTATGTGCTGCAAGTTTCTGATATTCGCGGGGAGATCAACCAGGCCACGGTCACGCAAGCGCAAGTCGAAGCCGAGATCACACGCTGCCCCGATACAATCGCTTCCGAGAAGATGATCGCCGCGATTGAGCAAGCGCGTAAAGATGGCGACTCGCTCGGAGGAGTTGTCGAGTGTGTCGTGCGCAATGTCCCCGCCGGGCTAGGCGAGCCGGTTTTTGATAAGCTCACGGCGAGCTTAGCCCATGCGCTGATGTCGCTGCCCGCAACCCGTGGCTTTGAGATCGGGGAGGGCTTTGCCGCAGCAACGATGCGCGGCACCACCCACAACGACGCTTTCGAGACACGCGACGGCAAGACGCGCACGCGCACCAACCACTCGGGCGGGATTCAGGGTGGCATCTCCAACGGCGAGGATATTATTTTGCGAGTCGCTTTCAAGCCCACCGCGACCATTCATGCCGCGCAAGAAACGGTCACCGTAGATGGTGAACCCACCACGTTCCAGGCCAAAGGCCGCCACGACCCGTGCGTGCTTCCTCGCGCCGTCGCCGCCGTCGAGGCCATGATCGCGCTGGTTCTCGCCGACCACGCGCTCATGCAACGGGCGATGGGTTCGGGCGCATAAATGGGCCCGCTGTTGCGGCAAGACCCATGAATGGGCCTCCAGAGGTGCGTGGATGAGGGCTTGGTTGGAGCACGAGGGGCAGGTGTTTTGGGCGGCAGCTCCCACCGGGCTTGTGCCGGAGACGGCGGTCTCGCGTCTGATCCAGGGGATTTATGAGCACTATCCGCAGCAAGCGCGCTCGATGGTGCGCAATCGTATTTATCTTTCGGGCTCAAAAACACCGTTCTGCGATGGCGTGATCCGTGTCGCAGCCAAGCGCATCACCGTGGGACAGCACTATCCCGGAACTCTGCTAGGCGAGGAGCTTCCCTCGCTTCTGCCCGAACGCACCATGGATACTTTCAATCCCATTTCCCTGGCGCTTTCGGAGGCGTTTGCGCTCTGCAACCAGCTTGAGGCCGAGATTCCACGCCACGAGTCCGAGCGCTACAAAGCGAACCGTCCTGTTGCAGCGCTCGTTCTGGATAGAGACGGCAGGCTTCTGGGGCAGGCGATCAACTCCGGCTCTCAGAACCGCACGCGCCATGCGGAGCTGGAAGCGATCCGCGATGCCTGGGCCAACACCGGGCAGCGCATCCCCGCAGGCGCGACTCTCCTCTCCACCCTCAAACCCTGCCGCATGTGCGCCGGACTCGTCTGGTGGTTCTGCGAAGACCCGTCGCAGCTTCGCGTGATCTACCGCGACTTCGATCCCGGCACCAATGGCCGCGCCACGGTTTTGGATGTGGGGACAGCGGATCGAGTGCGCTGGGCTACACAGGAGCAGCTCGCCATCGAAATCCAGCACCAGGGCTTTGGCACGGCGACGTAACCAAACCACGGAAAATCACGTTACACTATCATATGAGCCAGCCACATCACCCGCACTACGAGCCGCCGAAGCCGTGGATCAAAATTAAACCGATAGAGGTGGTTTTCTGCGTCGCAATTATCGCAATTCTTGCCGCGACACTTATTCCCATAATAAGAAGTGTTTCGATCTCGAATGGTGAAGAAAAATGCATGGAGACAGCACGCCAGCGCTCCCAAGCAACGCTGATGTATGCCGCTGACTACGACCAGACCTTGATGCCTGCCACCCGCTGGCAAGATGCGCTCATACCGTTCCTGCCCGATAAAGCGCTAGAGAACCGCTCTTGCTTGGAGGTGAATTTCCTCGACAAAAACGGCCTGGGTTTTGCAATGGATAGCCATCTGAGTGGTGTCTCTCTGAACAGCCTTGAGAGTTCTTCCCAACGCATCCTCTTTTTTGAGACCAGTCTGCTCCAGCGAAATGCCCACACGCCCGGTACACAGTTCGCGGCCCGGCACCGAGACATGGTCACGAAACAGCCACATCATGGCTATCTCATCACCCTGGAGGGCCAGGTCAGTAGCGCTACACAGCAAGAAGGCGACGCGGCGACCCTACGGGGCATGCGCTAGAAATAACAGTCGGCGTGTGGAAAGTAACTCTGATTGTGTTAAGTGTAACTCCTGGCACGATGAAAACAATGTTGGATGAGTCAACTATTACCCATGACGCACTCGAAGTAACACGCGACGCGGCTGATGCAGCCTCGGGCTTGACAAAAATAAAAGTCAGCGAGATAATTTTAACAGCGCACGCATCCCGTGCAGGAGGTTTATAACATGGCACGACAGCGACGATCTTCGGCGACACTCGACGCGTTCAAGGCGCGGCTCCAGGGAATCAAGCAGATATCCCCCGTTCCCAACCTTCCCCCCAACCTCAGCCTGGCTGCACTCGATACTGCCGCGCTCAGCGCCCAGCAAGCCCTTGATGCTCACAACGCGCTCATTATCGCCCTCGACGACAGCACCAACCAGCTCGCGGCCAAAGAGAGACAGCTTGAAAAGCTCTACACCCAGGCACTCTCCGCCATCGCCGCCCAATACGGCAAAGACTCCTCCGAGTACGAGCTAGCCGGAGGCACCCGCACCAGCGAGCGCAAAAAAAGCACACACACACCGCCAAAACTATGAGCCAACCCCGGCCCCGCTACGAACCTCCCAAGCCTTTGCTGAAACTGCCGCCCAAGGAGGTTCTGGCATGTGTGGTCACTGTCTCCCTACTGACCATAATTCTCCTACCCGTTTTCCGTCAAGCACAGGACATGGGTCGGCAGGCGAGCTGTTCTTCCAATCTACGTTCACGAAGTAATGCCCTGCTCCAATACGCCACCGATAACGACGGCAATCTCCCTCCCGCCTCGCAGTGGCAGACCGTTTCGTCAAACTATTTGAAGGAAGAAAAAGGCTCTTGCCCCTCACTTTCGCACTCTGTTCCCAGCGTGTTGGGCTATGCGATGGATAGCCGCCTCTCAAGCAGGTCACTGGAAAAGATCGGCGCACCGCACGAGACACGCGTTCTCCTCTACGAATCCTCCAATCTCACTCCCAACGCCAACGACCCTGGCATCAGCTTCACCGTCAGGCATGGATACGCATCCATCGCCTTCGTGGATGGTCACGTAAAAATGTACGAACAAGAGCCCGGCGAACAACTGGTTCGGAAAGGCATCCTCGCCCCATGAATACCCCTCGGTACCAACCACCACAGCCACAGCGACGAACGGGATTATTCACGTTCAATCTTAAGGAGCTACTCGTCGTTCTGGGAATCCTGGGAGTTCTCACCGCATTCCTAAAGCCCATCTTTGACCAAGCATCAAGCGCTAGTCGTCCGGGCTGCCTTAGCTATGGGAAGCAACTCAGTCTTGCAGCCATGATGTACACGCAGGACTACGACGAGCACCTGCCTCTTGCCAGCAATTGGTACGACGCGACCTATCCCTACTACAAAAACAAGGCACTAGTTTGCCCTGAGCGCCCTTCGGGTCACGGAGTCGGCTATGCAATGGACGACCGCCTCTCGGGGCGCTCGCTTGACAATGTTGGAGCGCCCCACGCGACTCGCCCCCTGCTCTACGAATCCTCCAACCTCAAACCCAACGCCCACGATGCAATGAGCAGCTTTGCCGGGCGGCACAAAAACAAGACGGGCTGGATAGGATTCGTGGACGGCCACGTAAAAGGCGGCTTCACGAAGCTGCCCTAACAAATAGGCGCGATTCTGAGAGCGAGCCCGACGCGGTACAATAATCCCCGTGAATACATTTAGCGCCCCCCTCTCCCAGTCCGACCCCGATATTTTTGCCGCCATCTGCGCGGAAGACCACCGCCAGGAAGATAAGCTGGAGCTGATCGCCAGCGAGAATATTGTCTCCCGCGCCGTGCGTGAGGCCCAGGGCTCCAGCCTGACCAATAAGTACGCCGAGGGCTACCCCGGACGGCGCTACTACGGCGGCTGTGAGCACGTGGACGTGGTCGAGAACCTCGCCATCGAGCGGGCGTGCAAGCTCTTTAACGCCGAGTACGCCAATGTCCAGCCCCACTCCGGTGCCAACGCCAACATGGCCGTTTTTTTTGCCCTGATGAAGCCCGGCGATAAGTTTCTGGCGATGGATCTTGCGCAAGGCGGCCACTTAACGCACGGCTCCCCCGTGAACTTCTCCGGTTTTATCTATGAGCCCATTGCCTATGGCCTCAACGCCGACGAGACGCTCGACTACGATCAGATTCGCGATCTCGCTAAAAAACACAAGCCCAAGATGATCCTGGGCGGCGCGACGGTCTATCCTCGCATCATTGACTGGAAGATTCTGCGCGAGATCGCCGACGAAGTCGGGGCGGCGTTCTGGGTGGACATGGCCCATATCGCCGGACTCGTGGCGGGTGGCGAGCACCCGTCGCCGCTGCCCCACGCGCATGTCGTGACCACCACAACCCATAAAACCCTGCGCGGTCCGCGCGGCGGATTAATACTCGCCGGAAAAGACACAGAGAACCCGCTGGGCATCAAGAATAACAAAGGTGAGACGCGCCTGCTCTCTGATCTGCTCAACATGGCGGTCTTTCCGGGGATGCAGGGCGGCCCGCTGATGCACGTCATCGCCGGTAAAGCTGTCTGTTTCAAAGAGGCGATGGACCCGAGCTTTGCCACGTACCAGGCCCAGATTCGCAAGAATGCTAAAGCGCTGGCCGAGGCCGTCGTCAGCCATGGCTTCCGGCTTGTTTCGGGTGGCACCGACAACCACCTGATGCTCGTGGACCTGCGTGCCAAGAAGCTCAATGGCAAGCGCGCCCAGGAAGTGCTGGATCTGGCCGGGATCACCGCCAACAAAAACGCCATCCCCAACGACCCCAATCCCCCGTTTAAGACCAGCGGCCTGCGCCTCGGGACGCCTGCCGTCACCACGCGCGGCATGACCGAGACCGAGATGCCGATTATCGCCGAGCTGATCAACCGCGCTCTGGAGCAGCGCCACGACGATGCCCTGATCGCCGGAATCCGCGAGGAAGTCAAGACCCTCTGTAATAAATTCCCGGCATGGGGATAAATCCAGATGGGTTCCCCCGCTGGGCGGGGGTTAGGGGGTTGGATGCGCCCATCGTGGGATGAGTATTTTCTGAGCATTGCCCGTGAAGTGGCGACGCGCTCGACGTGCGAGCGTCGGCATGTCGGAGCAGTGATCGTAAGGGATCGGCGTATTCTCACGACGGGCTACAATGGCTCGCCGCCGGGGCAGCCGCACTGCACCGAAGTGGGTTGCTTACTCGAAGACGGGCGCTGCATCCGTACGCTGCACGCCGAGCAAAATGCGATTGCACAGGCGGCGCTTCATGGAGTTCACACCAAGAGCGCGACGATGTACACGACGTGCCGTCCGTGCCATGTCTGCGCACGTATGATCGTCGGAGCGGGCATTGTGCGGGTCGTGTTCTTTGGCGACGGCCCCGAGGGCTGGGCGCGTGAGGTTCTGGAGGCGGCGGGAGTGGAAATAGTTTGCCTACCAGAGCCCCCCCAGCGTAACGCCGAGGGCTGGGACGCGGTATTATTGCGGTAGATGAATCTTCTCAGTCCGATGGTGTACGCCGCACTGCTGGCCGGTACCGTCACGATAGCGCTCACCCCTCCCATCAGGCGGCTGGCATTTCGCTACGGTGTCATCAAAGTCCCCCGCGCACGTGATGTACACACGGAGCCAACCGCATCGTGGGGAGGAATTGCTATCGTCATCGGCTTTTTCGCCGCTTTTGTCGCACTTCGTCTCTACGGAAACCTGCCTAGCCTGATTGCTACCGACCCGCGCCCACACCTGAAGCCTCTTTGGGGAATTCCCTCACACCCGATCCTGGGGATTTTGCTGGGCGGCGGGATTGTCTCCGTGATCGGAGCGCTCGACGATCAGCGTGATCTCTCCCCTAAGCTCCAGGCTCTGGGGCTGCTCTTTGCGGGCCTGGTTGCGGCGCTCTTTGGAGCACGGATTGAGGGCACGACCAACCCGGTGCCGAACCTCATCCCGGGCTCGTATCTCTCGCTGGGCTGGTTTTCGGTGCCCTTGACAATGTTCTGGGTGTTTCTGGCCACCAAGACCTTTGATTTTCTCGACGGGCTGGACGGCCTCGCGGCGGGGGTCGGGGGGATCGCGGCGGCGACCATGGGGCTAATGGCGGCTTTCTCGCGCACGCCCGAGCCGACTGTCGCACTCCTGGCAGCGGCCACTTTTGGGGCATCCGTGGGCTTTCTTCGCTACAACTACAACCCCGCTTCGATCTTCATGGGGACGGTGGGTTCTTATTTTCTAGGATTTATGCTGGCGATGCTGGCGGTGGTGGGGGCGTTTAAAGTGCCTGTGGCCGCAGCGGTATTTCTGCCCCTGATCGTACTGGGTGTCCCCGTCTTTGATGCGCTCTACGTGATCGGGCGGCGGGCGGCGCAGGGGAAAAAAATCACCGAGGCAGACAAATCCCACATCCACCATCGCCTCACGGAGCGCGGCCTCTCGGTGACAAAGGCGGTCTGGGCGATCTACGGACTCACGTTTGTCACCTGCCTGATCGCGCTCCTGCTGGTCTGGTGGGGCCGAAAGCCGTAGAATGAGCAAGTATGCAGGCACTGCTCTCCCGGCTCTCGTTTCGGCGACCCCGAAAAGACACCCCGCTTCCCGCAATCGAGCTGATCGGTGAGCGTGTTGTCTTGCGTCCCGTGGAGCTCAGCGATGCCCAGGACATGTTCGTCTTTGTCGCAGATCCCAAGGTCGTGCATTTTCTGCCCTGGCAGCCCGCCTCCGAGCTGCGGGGAGTCCAGGCGTTTCTGGACCAGCAACGCGAGCGTCGGCGCAGTGGCGAGTCGCTGGCGTTCTCCATTGTCTGGAAAGCGACCAGCATAGTGATTGGATCCACGGATATTATGCAGCTTCTTGCCCGTGACCGGCATGTCGAGCTGGGCTATATCCTCGCACAAGAGTTCTGGAGCAGGGGCATCATGACCGAAGCCGCCGTACTGAGCCGCGACTATGTTTTTCAGGAACTGAAGCGGCAGAAACTGGTCGCTTTTGCCGACCATGAGAATACGGGTTCACGGCGTGTGCTCGAAAAAATAGGCATGAGTGAGATCGGGAGCGAGTGGCGAACCATCAAGGAACGCAATCGCCTCTACGTCCGCTACGAGCTGACACGCGAAGCCTGGGAGAAATTAGTTCATTGAGTAAGCTAACAGTCGCCTGTATCTTTGGGACACGCCCCGATGCCGTCAAGATGGCCCCGCTGGTCAAGGAGCTGCTACGCTACCCCGAGCAGATCCGGACGGTCGCAATCTCCACGGGGCAGCACCGCGAGATGCTAGATCAGGTGCTCTCGGTCTTTAATCTAAAGCCCGATTACGACTTGGGGCTCATGAAGCCCGGCCAGTCGCTCTCGGAGCTGACCAGCCGTGCGTTAATGGCGCTGGAACCTGTGCTCGAAAAAGAGAAGCCAAAGCTGGTGATCGCGCAGGGCGACACGACAACCACGTTTGCGGCGAGCCTGGCGGCGTTCTATGCACAAGCCGACTTCGGTCATGTGGAGGCGGGCCTGCGCACCGACGACAAGTTCGATCCCTTCCCGGAGGAGATGAACCGGCGGCTGACCACGCGCCTCACGAACTTCCACTACGCTCCCACGGAGCTCTCGCGCGAGAACTTGCTCCGCGAAGGCATCGCCCCAGACACCATTCGCGTGACGGGCAATACCGTGGTGGACGCTCTCCACACGGTCTCACAGCTCGACTACACGTTTGATGATCCCACGCTCGCAGCGTTTGTCGCGCGGCCTGGGCGGCTTATTTTGGTGACCGCACACCGGCGCGAGAACTGGGGCGAGCGGATGGCCAGCGCCTGCTGCGCGATCCGGCGCTTAGTGGAGCAATTCCCCGATGTCCGGGTTGTCTTCCCCATGCACCGCAATCCCGTCGTGCGCGAGGTGGTCATGCCGCTGCTCGCGAATCATGACCGGATCTTGCTCACCGAGCCGCTGGACTACTTCCCGTTTGTGCACGTGATGAAGGCCAGCCACTTCTTACTCACCGACTCGGGCGGGGCGCAGGAAGAAGCACCCGGGCTGGGAAAGCCCGTGCTGATCCTGCGGCTGACCACCGAGCGACCTGAGGGCGTGCACTCTGGCAATGCAAAGCTCGTGGGCACCGATGAGGCCGTGGTCTTCGATACCGCGAGCGAGCTGCTCGCCAACGAAGCATCCTACGCCGCTATGGCAAGAGCGGCGAGTCCTTACGGCGATGGCGACGCGGCCCGGCGTATCCGCGAGTGGATCTTTGAGGCCTATAAACTGTGAGTGAAAAAGATAAAGCGCTGGTGTGGTTCGATGCGGGCTTCAGTGCTTTGGGTAAACGCATCCTCCGTTTGGGTGCATTGGCGGTGCTGGGCTATGTGATCTATCGCAGCCACAGCATTGTCGTGACCCTGATTATGGCGGGCATCCTCGCCTGCGCGGCAAGTGGTCTGGTGGATATTCTCTGCCGCCAGCACCTGTTTCACCTGCTTAAGCCTCATGGCCGCCGTGGCCTAGCCGCCGCGCTGGCTCTCGTGCTGATTGTCGGAGCGTTTTTTGGGGCAGGTGTCCTCTTTCTCCACCCCATTCAGAGCGAGCTGCGCAACTTGCGGGCAAACTGGCCGACCAAGTACCAGCCGGAACTTGCTCGAAAAATGGAGGAGACCAAGCACTGGTATGCTTCGCAACCCGATTGGCTCCATGATCTGGTCACCAAGCAAGCGCCGGAGTGGGTCAATAATCTTTTGTCACCAAGCCTAGATGATGTCAAGCTGAACCAAGCAATCCTGCTCCCGTCTGACCCCTCGCCCTCGGGCTCTCAAACAGCCGAGCAGCCGCCCTCGGTAGCAAGCGAAAAAAACACCCCGGAGGCGACAGCGAATGCCGGTCAAATCCTGCTCGGTTTTCTGGGTAAGCTGGGGGGCTTGCTTAATGGCGTCGTCGAGCTGATCCTGCTGCCCGTTCTCGCGTTTTACTTGCTAGTTGAAGGCCGCGCTCTGCGCAACGAGCTGGTGCGTTTTGTCCCGACCACGAAGCGCCGTACCGCCCTCGCCCTGCTTCGCGAGAGTGCGAGCATCATGCGCGCCTACCTCATTGCACAGCTCCTGCTCGCCAGTATTGCGGGAGTCTTTGTCGGAACGATGCTAGGTGTGCTTCACATTCCCTACGCCTTGGTGCTGGCACTCGTGGCCGCCATAACACGCGCCATCCCCGTTATTGGCCCCCTGCTGGGCGGGATTCCTGTGGGAGTGATTGTCTTCGTCGAGTGCAGCCGCCAGGGCAACTACACACTGTTGGCCATCGTGATGACCTTGTTTACCCTGATGCACCTGCTGGAGAGCAAGGCACTCACTCCCTTTATCCTAGGCAAGGGCCTCAACCTGCACCCGATCATGGTGATTGTCGCACTGCTCATCGGTGGTGAATTCTTCGGCCTGCTAGGGATGTTCCTCGCCGCTCCCGTCACGGCTTTGATCCGTACGGTACTGCTACACATCTACGTCCACCCCAAACGAACACACCACCGGAGCAGCACCCGCCTCGCCCGTGCACTGCGCCACCAGAAAGACTAAGACAGGTGTGAGATATTCCACATTGCGGGGGGGGGTAATCTGATAAAATCTTTACATTAGTTTCGGATGATCGAAACTAAAAACCATTTTTAAAGCGCGGTTCTCGAAGAAGGTAAAATCATGAAGTTCGTATCGTCGTTAGTGATTTCGTTATCGGCTCTTAGTACAGGTTCTATTGCTCTAGGGCAAACTGTAACTTATCAAAATAATCAGACGGTGACGGGTGCTGTTGGAAATGTTTACAAATCTGATCAATCCAGTCATTCACAAAATGATCAGGGGCATAATGCCTCAATCAGCGGGAAAATCCGGGCTAATTTATATTTTTTCGGAAATGATATAGTCCCTCTGTATATCAGTTATCTTATTCATACCTCGACTTTTAGTAGTAATGGAAGTAATTTCTCAACAATAGGAGGCATGCTAGATACGTCTATTGATGATTTATTCGTTGATTCTCCTGACCCTGGCTTAAATTTTCCCGCCGGGTCAACAACTGGAGGTGTTGGTTTTTCGTTTAATATCGAGCTTCGTGGTGTTAATATTTCTCGCCAAGGCCAGACATGGCAAACTTCGGATGGTGTTCTTCATGGAAATACCATCTATTCATATGGGACTGATCATCATAATATGTTGGGTGATTATTTTTCTTTAGATACCCCAAACTGGCAAGATTTCAACGGCGATATTTTTGGCACATGGTTTTATGTGGGAAGTTCCACTTCATGGTCACCTGCGTATTCCGGCGCGAATAGTATTTGGAACACTATTAAAATGCCTATAGCAGGCATGCGGCGCTACACTATAGATTCCTTCTCGCCGCCAAAATGGATAGGAATACCAAACCTAGTAACGGAATTCCCTGTAATCTATACTCATCAAGATACGTATGGCCCTGCAAAAGCCAAATATATTTTACATGTCCATGAAATCTATGACGATATCACGTCAGCTGGATTTACTACTGAAGAAATAGTCGAACCGTCAACCGGAGGCAATCCATTAACTGGAGCTTATGATGGTACTGGGAAGACACATAGTGTGACTATTCACAAGGGTGGAGATTGGTCATTTTCTGGTGGTTTTCCAATAGGTTGGGCTGGATTTGATATAGGTATGACTCAAGGTGCTCCCGAAGAAAATGTGTCAGTTAATGATCCTACCCTAGCAGAGGGTGCCCGTGCTGTATTGTTGTTGAGAAAGATCACCTATCACAAGAATTTCGACTTCAGGCAATATAATGCTGAAGGTGAGATACTTGCAAATCCCAGTGATCCAACATCTAAGCATCAACTATCCGCATCGCGACCTGATGGTGAAACACCACAATGGTACTATTTTTATGACAACGAAGATTGGCGACAGAAATTTTTAGGTGGCGGTGGTTTAGGAGGTATCTGGGGATAGATTAAGTTTTCCAATGCTTTGAAAATACTATCGTAATATTATGCAAAAATATAAAGCCATCGAAGAAATTACAGAGGGTTGGTGTGAAGATTGTTTCAAAAAAACTAATCTGACCCTCATAAAAATGTTCATACCATTGGTAAGTCAATTTGTAGATATTGATAAACAGAAGCAAATCAGTATGAATTTTAAACCCGAAGCAGATACACTTGCCAAATTTTCTTTTATACAATGTCTACTTTCATGGCGTCAGATGTCTACTAATGAGTGGAAATCACTAGGGGCGAAGACAGGAGTTAGCAAAGAACAAATCGCTCATTGGGCCAATGAAGCTAGAGAGGATAGTATTAATAACAAAAACGTGAAACCCTTATTTTTAGTCATGGCTGGATATTTTCATTACAAACAATTCAATTATTCTAAATCTCTAGAACTTTGTGAGAGAGCATTAAGACTACAGCCCGGTCTTAAATCTGCGCATATAATCTGCGCAGAATCATACTCGAACAAAAACATAAGTGAAAACAACCAAACTATAAAATCAACTAATGCAAAAAAAGCATTAGAGCATCTAAATAGCTACACAAAAATATCAAAAGATCAAAATAAAAAAATCATGTACGTTCATATTTATACGGATTTAAAAAACATCAACAAAGCTATTTATTACCTTGATGCTCTTATAAATGAAGGAATGCAATTAAATAAACCTAAGGATGAGATAGATAGATATATTAGATGGAAAAGAACTCTGGTTTCTAAAGCATCTGAGAACAAAATTTAAAATTTAAGTTTGGACTATTTCTAGCATCATGATAGAATCAGATTTTGCTACGATTTTATCAATCACCGTGGCAACGAAAGGAATAGTCCTTTTTGGAACTGTTTATTAAAGCCATTGTCCTGGGAATCATCCAGGGCCTCACGGAGTTTCTCCCCGTCTCGTCGTCGGCGCACCTGGATCTGATTCCTCGAATGCTCGGCTGGGGCGATGCGGGAGTCGCTTTTACGGCAGTGATCCAGCTCGGGACACTGCTCGCTGTCTTTGTCTACTTTCGCAAGCGTATCGGGCAGACCCTTGCCGGAATCTGGCGGGCGCTGAAGCAAGCGCCGCCGCCGCCAGGTGAGCCACGGACGACCTCGTGGGAAGTGCAGCTCCTGCTCGCAGTCTGTGTTGGGACGATTCCCCTGGCACTACTGGCGCTGGCGCTGAAGAAGTACATCGAGACGACTCTGCGTGAGCCGGTTCCCGTTGCCAGTATGCTAATCCTGATGGGGCTGGCGCTCTGGCTGGTCGAGAAGGGCACGGAGAAGCTGCGTGAGCGGCCCCTCACCGCTATTACCTGGCGCGACGGGTTGGCGGTTGGGCTGATGCAGGCGCTTGCCGCGATCCCTGGTGTCTCACGCTCCGGCTCGACCCTCATCGGCGCGTTTGTGCGCAAGTTCGACCGTGATGCCGCTCTGGAGTTCTCGTTTTTACTCTCGCTCCCCGCAGTGCTTCTCTCGGGTCTCTTTGAGCTAAAAGATGTCATTAAGCCCAAGACGACGGAAGTGGCGCTACCAGGCACGATGCACTTCAGCACTACCGAGACACTTGTCGCAACCATTGTAGCTTTTGTGGTCGGCTATGCCTCGATTGCCTGGATGCTCAAGTACCTGGCAAAGCACTCGACACTCTTTTTTGTGATCTGGCGGGTCGTACTGGGTGTGGTCGTGCTGACGATGCATGGCATGGGTAAGCTGCCGTAGATGCCGACACTGGCTCTGTGGCAGTGGGCACTCCTGGCGTTTGGCGCTTTCTCCGTGGGAATCTCCAAGACCGGCGTACCGGGCCTAGGCATTGTCAGCGTGGTGATTTTCACCCTGCTACTGCCCACGAAGTTCTCGGTGGGCGCGGCCCTGCTCGTGCTCATCTGCGCGGACTTATTGGCCGTCGCCGTGCACCGCAAGAACGGGGATGTGAGACAGATCCTGCGCCTGGTGCCCTGGAGCGTGGTCGGGATCGCGCTCGGGGCGCTCTTCCTGAATCGGATGGATGATAGGCTGCTCAAGCCGGTTCTGGGCGCAGTGCTCTTTGCCATTTGCCTGACGGGAATCTGGCGTAGTCAGCAAAAAGACGTACCGAAAGTCCCTGCCTGGGCCGCACCGCTCGCCGGGCTTGCGGCAGGCTTCACGACCATGATCGCCAACGCCGCCGGCCCCGTCACGACACTCTACCTGCTGGCCATGCGCTTGCCCAAGGAAGCGTTTCTCGGAACAGCTGCCGTCTATTTTTTTCTGATCAACTGGATAAAGGTCCCCTTCAGCATCTTCCTCAGCCACAACATTACGTGGGAGAGCCTGCGCTTCGCGGTCTGGCTCTTTCCCTACGCGATTCTGGGGGGCTTGGTCGGTAAGCCGCTCTCGGAGCGTATCTCTCAGCAGCGCTTCGAGCAGCTTGCACTGGCGCTCACCGCCCTAGGCAGCCTCTGGATGCTGGTGCGTTCCCTAATCCCCTAGCACCCCTTCGTCGCTGAGGAGCGTGCAGAGAATCGGATCGTGGAGCAGCGCAAGGAGATCGCAAGGCTTGCCCTTCAGCAGCGCGGCGCGCTGTACAAAGCGGATCCCGTGGCTGTAGTCCACGTAGGTCTCGCGGTGGACAATGGTCAAGGGCTGGATGGGCTGACCGTCGAGCTTGTGCCAGCCGTAGATAGCCACTTTATGCGGCTTCTCTTTCAGGCGATTGGTGAGCACCACATCCTTCTTGATCCCCGCCACCAGCAGCCCGAGCGGCTTGCCCGCGCGTTGCTCCTCGATAATCTTGTGGTGCTGCACAAACGTACTGGCCGCCTCCCGCGCTTCGGTGAGGGGGCGGGGTTCCAGCTTGAGCCCCGCTTGCTGATAGATTGCGTCTACCAAGAACCTTGTCGGTAGCGTACAGCCAAAAGCATCCGTAAGAAGCTGCGCCGTCATGGGCGTGAGGGGCGTGCGGATAAAGTCTGTGTCGCTACCAACGGCCAGATAGTCGGGCAGGACATAGCACGTTAAGCTTCCTAAAACAACGGGCTGGACAGTCCGCAGAAAGTTCGGCAGATTCCCCCGTAGCAGCTCTTGTGCGAGAACGTTCTCACGCTCCGCAACGGTGAGCGTCGCCAGCCGTGCAAAGATCTCACTGCCACCTGGGGCGCTTGCCAGGCGTGGCGGAATCCCGGCGGCAGGCTGGACGAATTTTGGGTAGCGACGTGGCTCCGTGAAGGGCTGATTGGGATCGAGCACGCCGAGCAGGCCATTCCACTCCCCTACCAGTGCCGTGTGGAGAATACTATTCTTGGGGTTCTGGTGGACACGCAAGGCGAGCTGCCCCCCAAGGCCCATCTGGCTGATCACCGGCCCCATCTTGCTCTCGGTCAGCGGAAACTCTCTTGCAAAGCGTGCCCGCATCCGCCCTGTCGCCCGAAACGTCCCCCCCTCCGGGCCGACCACTTTCTTGCCACTCAGCAGGATCTCTCGGTCGTCGTAGGCGAGCACGGTGAGTCGTCGTTTTCTGTCGCCACGCAGCCAAGTGAGTAATTTATCGCCGTGCCGATCCGTGTCGCTGTAGGAGTAGTTGGCATCGAGAAAGCCGATGGTGTCAACAAAGTCTGGGATGGTCTCGCCGCCATTGAGGAAGCCAAATAAGAAACTCCCGCCGCCGCTGTGCCCCGTGAGTGCGACGCGAGGGCTGGGAAAGAGCGCACGTAGCTCGTCTACAAAGCGCCGGATCAGTGCCGCGTTGTCCGAGTGCTTCTGTCGCCACGCGGGCCAGCTCAGGCCACTGGCTTCCAGGCAGGCCAGCGCGATATTGTCGCCGGGGGTCTGTTCCCGCAAGAGCCGAATCTGCGCCGCGACGTGCTGAATATCAAAGTGCCAGTCGGTCTTATTTGTTTTCTCAGAGAGCTGGCTCCCTAACGTCTGCTCAATCGTATTCCCGTTGGGCGTCGTGAAGACCACCAAGCGCGTCGGTTTTGCCGGATCGAAGGCAAGCGGCGCGTTGAGCACCGCTCGAACATCGGGTAAAAGCCAGGTCTCACGCACCTGCTCGGCGAACCAGGGGCTCGCGTGGAAACCGGGCAGGAGCGTCACAAGCTATAATCCCAGAGAAAGACTGTAACCATTCTTCTCTTCAAGTGCAAGTTTTGGGAAAAACAACCCCGATTGTGCCACAAGCACTTCAGGTAGTGGCAATCGCTCTAAACTCCGAGGTTCGACTTTAATTGCACCAGCACCGTAGGATTTCCCTACTTGAGCAAGGTTTGCAACCGTCCCCGGGTGTTGTAAAACTTTCCAGAGTGCATCAATGTAGGCGGGATCACTACGCTTCGGATAGATGCACAAAAAACCAGTAAGAGGAAGCGCTTCTGCATCATTTCGAATAAAGCGTACATTACGTCGCCCTAGATAGGCAAACAGAAACGGTGGAGGCGTGCGCTGCTCCATTTTATACCAGGGCTTACGCTGGCTTATCAGGGCACGCTGAGGTAGTCCCAGTGCTTCCCCCTGCTGAAGATAGACTTGTACTTTCTTTGGAAATGCACTCAAGGGCCGATTATCCGGGGCAAAAAGCAAAGTTGGGCGCCCCTTGACATCCAAAGCCTCCAGATGCGCCAATGTCAGATGGTCGCTACTGATATCACGAGTTCTGCCAATCGCATCTTTCAAAAATTCATCCGGGATTTCCAGTGCATCCGCTTGCTCTTGAGTCAAAAAGAAAAATGCATTGTCACCAGTGGCAATTCCTCGCATAACGCGGGCGAAGTCTCCGAGAATCGGCCCGATAGGTGCATCGAGGTCGCGAGGCGGACGGGAAAGGCCCGTTACTAATGCCTCCCCCATAGAACGCTCCGTCTGCTCGATACTCGGTGCGCTCCCTCCTTCGACCCAGTGTCGTAGATCATCGGTATGTGCTTGTGTGCAACGCAGCCAAGTGAGTACTTTCGCAGGAGCGGTCTTTGAAATCAGAAAGACAATGGCATTGGTGTCCACACCAGGAAATGGAGTTGCTTCAGGTGCAAATGTAATCGTCGTCTCTAATTGAAAGTTTTTTGTCACCCACTCCCAGAGTGGCTTTGCAAAGACACCTTCACACACATCAGCAGGCAAAATAAATGCCAAACGTCCACCGGGGGCCAGTAAAACAAGTGCCCTCAGGAGAAAGTAGACATGAAGCCCTGCCCGACCATCCAACGGTTTTCCTAATAATTTCGCTCCAAATTCTTTCAGGCAAGCTTTCGTCTCCGCACTCAGCCGATGATGCCGAAGGTAGGGCGGATTGGCGATAATCGCCGGAAAGGGGCCAACAGGGGGAATGGTGGCAAAATCACATAACTCTACGCCTTTGAGATCATCGTCCGTGAGTCCGGTTCCACGAGCCTCCTCCAGTGCAGCAGGATCAATTTCACGTCCGAGCAGAGTAATCGGTGATCCTTTAGCAACTCGCCTGACTGCGCGAAAAAAAGCGCCGCCACCAACCGCAGGATCGAAGACGGAGTCAGTTCCTCCTGCCAGAACATAGGCTGCCATTGCATCGGCAACCCAATCAGGCGTCCAGAACTGTCCTTTTGCCTGAAGAACTTCACGCCCCGGCCCGAAAGTAGGTAAGTGCTGATGGCGCTTCATTGAGCCACCTCATCAAGTAGTTTCAGCGCCGAATCAGCAAGTTTAATTTGCCCTCCTTCAAAACGAACAAAGGGCAGGATATGACCATTTGCATCCGTAATGGAGTCTGCAATCAGAGTAACTTCGCCTTCAGTTTCCCCCAGTGGATAGGCATAGTGATGATAGGTTTTGTAAATTACCTTTTGCGTCGTCGCTCCGTTAGGTGCTTGGAAAATTTGCTTCGTTCCTTCAATCAGCCCTTCCACAATTAACTCCTCAAGCCTATCAAACGAAATCCCAAAAGCCCTATCATAGAATGCGTGCCAGATATGAATGGGAATATTTTGTTGCTCTTGCCATCCTCGTAAAAAATTACGATCCTCTTCTTTAACAATAATAGTAGGAGTAACACAGCTCTTCTTTAATCCTGGTTTCCCACCCAAACGCCGCTGAGGTCTCAGAGACGATTGGTAATCGGGCATTTTGTGAGCTACCCATAAACTGTTCTCGCACTCTACTGCGATCAGAACATAGCCAAGCAATTCCTGGATACGTAAGTCGGTCTCTGGGATAAAAGGTAACTCCTCAATCCCACCAAGAGAATCCACTATTGCATCTACTGCTAAGTAGTTGGACTGACGAAATATAAGAAGATCAGGCCGCTTGACTTGCCCCAGCCCCGCAGCCTCCAAACGCTCAAAATAGAGTTCAAAAGCCCGAACGTCTTCCGCTGGTGCTGTTCCACTAGGGCCATAGGGCAGAGCAAAGTAGCGTTGTGTCTCTTCCACCGCCTTGGTAAGACGGTGCTCACTCCAGACTCCCTGAGACCAGCGCATCAAAAAATCACTACCACGCAGTCGGCGTGGATTTAGCAAGAAGTCAGCCCAAGCGATCGGAGCAAAACGCAGCTCTCGCTGAAGATCAGCAGAAGCGACCGAGAGGGCACGTTCAAAAGGATGGTGTGCCGCTAATTTGATATTTGCCATTTATTTGGGATCCAGCATAAACTGATGCGCACGCGGTTTGGCGGCATCGCGCTGGGCTTTGGTGAGCGGCTCGTCGGCAGCGTCCAGGTTCTTCAGAAGAGGGGGGAGGAACTGGCTGGCCTGTGGGTCATTGGCTTGCGGCACTTGGTACTCACGCCAGCGGCTATTGTGTACGTTGGCGCGGAGCTGGGTAAGTTTGCCCACGAGAAGCGCTTGCTGGAGCATGGGCGTGTTCAGAGTCGCTAGATTTATCCCAGCGGCGAGCTGCTCTTTGGTAAACTCTCCGATACTCTTGCCGTCAATTTTAAGCGTGTAGCGTGGCGCGGAGAGATTGGTGACCATGAGCATTTCTTTGTCAAGTGCCTCCACAAAGTCCGATGAGGCAACGGCGAGGTTGTAGGGGGCGGCTGCGTTGGGATCGGGCGAGCCGAGCGGGAAGGGCAGCGAGCCCTCGGTGGCCGTCCACGCGACAGCCCCGTCTTTTGTCGTCACTGCCTTACTCACTTTTGCGTTCTGCGCCGTGCTCTTGCCGCTGGCAGCGTCCACACTCACCGAGGAGACGAGTGCGGGAGCGTTCCAGGACTTCAGAAGGCACTCCGCCATGATGAGCTGACCGCCCCAGCCAGGGTGTACCCGGTCCGCGATAATCTTGGCGGCGTTAGTCGCATCCGTGGCGTTGGCTTTCTTGAGCATCGCCACCACGGGATTGTTCAGGTCCGCCACGCCCGCGCCCTGCTCCCCGGCAAGCTGCCCAACAAAGCTGGCATAGCGCAGCAACACGGCGTTGTAGCCACCAGGAAAGCCCTCAGGCCGCGTCACATCATCGTAGGGTGAAGGCTGAATCAGCGTTAGGCGCACGCCGGGGTTGTCTTTCTTGACTTTCTCAACTAAGTGCTTGTAGCCATCGGCGTAGGTCTGGAAGATTCCGGCATCAAAGAGGCGGTAGCTGGCATCGTTCATCCCGAGCATCACGGTCACCACGGTGGGCTTATAGGCCGTCACATCGCGATCTAAGCGCAGGTCAATCGGGCCGCCCCCGCCGCCGGTCACTCGATCCCCGCCCCAGCCAGAGTGGACAAAGCGCACATTGAGGTTCGGGAAGCGCGTCACAATGTACTGCTCCGTAAGCAGGGTGTACATGCGCTGGTCAGTAATGCTATCGCCATAGAAGACCACACGGTCGCCGTTTTTCAGGGCGAAGGGTGCGTTCGTGGTCTGTGCCCGTGCCGGAGTCGTCAAAGTGAAAAGTGTGCCGCAGGTCAGCGCGGCAACAAAAAGTCGGGGTAGATTTCTCATGCCGTAGCATTTCGCGACTTGTACGAAAAATCCTGCGTTATCGCCGCCGCAAACGCTGCCCCAGATCATCGAAGAGGGTGTAGACACAGGGGACGACATAGAGCGTGAGCACGGTAGACGTAATCAAGCCGCCGATCACGGCAGTGGCGAGCGGGGCCTGGGTCTCGGAGCCTTTGCCCAGTGCCAGCGCGAGGGGAAGCATTCCTAAGACCGCCGCCGACGTGGTCATTAAGATGGGGCGCAGACGTGTGGGGCTTGCGGTGAGAATGGCTTCGTTGCGCGGAGTTCCTCGCTCGCGCAGCTGGTTAGTGTAGTCCACGAGCAGAATCCCGTTCTTCACCACAATACCGACAAGCATGAGTAGTCCAATAAAGGCCGTGATGCCAAACGCGCGGCCCGTCAGAAAGAGCGACAACACCACGCCCACAGCGCAGAGCGGCACTGAGGTTAAGACAATCAGAGGGTAGATAAACGACTCAAACTGCGACGCGAGCAGCATGTAGATCAAGGCGATGGCAAGCACGACCGCGATGCCCAGCCCGGCGAACTCCTCGCCGCGCCGCTTCTGGTTGCGCCCGAAGTCCCAGTGCGTCCCCTGCGAAAACTCGATTTTCTTCAGCGCCTCGGTCACATCGGCCTCGACCTCGCTCTGCGAGCGGTCTACCAGGCGACCGTTCACCGCAATATAGCGCTGCCGATCCAGGCGCGTCACTTCGTTGGGGCCAACCGTCTCAAAGGGCGTCGCCACTTGCCCAAGCAGAATTGGCTTGTCCCCACTTCCACTGCGCGGGGTGAGCGGCAGATTGACCAGCGCCTCTTTGGACTTGCGGTTCGCCTCAGGGAGAATTACGTAGATCGGGTACTGATAGCCTTTTTCCAGGTAGTAGCCCGCCAGTGCGCCGCCCGTGCTGGCACTCAGTGTTTGGGCGATATCCATGAACGAGATACCCAGCGCGGCGGCTTTATCGCGGTCCACTTTCCACTGAAGCTCAGGAGTCGCGTCTTGCACGCCCAGATCTAGCGCCTCCAAGCCCGGTATGCTCTTAAGGGCATCCATCACCCGCTTGGCCTGCTCGGCCACGGCCTGTGGGTCCTGGCCAAAAACATCCACCTCCATGTTGGTCGCGCCGCCGGTGAGTAGCTGCGTCACAAGATCATAAGGCGAGACGGTCGCGCGAATCCCGGGAATGCTCCCAAGGCTCTTCTGCACGGTTTTAATGATGTCCTGCGTGGCGTGTTTTCGATTCTCTTTCAGGTGGACGGTCGCACTGCCAATATGCCCCGCCTGATCGCGCACCGAGCCGCGCAAGCTGAGAGTCGCTCCGGACGCCGCAAAGACCGTATCCACGTCGGGGTTGGCCAGAAGGCGCTTCTCGACTTCCTTCATCGTCTCGCTGGTCTTGGTGAAGGCCGTGCCGATGGGCAGCTTCACGCTCACGGTAAAGTCGCCGCTATCGGTCTGAGGCAGCAGCTCGGAGCCGATCAGCGGGACAAAGAGATAGCTACACAGCGAGATGCCCGCCGCGCCCGCCAGCACCCACCAGCGATGCCCCAGCGCCCAGGTCAGGCGCCGCCGGTAGTTGGCATCCAGAGTGTCTAAGTAGCGCCCGGCCCAACCAGAGAGGCCACGTGGGCTCTCGCGCTGCTGCTCCAGCTCCTCGCGGTGGATCAGGCGCGATGCCAACATCGGCACAAGCGTGGTCGCGTCGAGCAACGAGACGGCCATAGAAAACACGACCACGAGCGCGAACTGTGTAAACATCTGCCCCGTCTGGCCCTTGATCAGCAAGATCGGCAAAAAGACCACCATCACAGTGATTGTCGAGGCCACCACGGCGCTCGTGATCTCGCTCGCCCCGGAGACCGCCCCCTCCGTGGCGGACTGCTTATCGCGCTCGATGTGCCGGAAGATATTCTCCAGAACCACCACGGCATCGTCCACGATTAGGCCCGTCGCCAGCGCAAGCCCCGAGAGTGAGATCGTATTGAGCGTGAAGCCGCAGAAATACAGCAGCGCGAATGTCGAGAAGATAGAGACGGGAATCGAGAGTGCCACGACCAGCGTGCTGCGGACATTGCGCAGGAAGAACAAGAGAATCAGAATCGCTAAGACGCCGCCAATGATCGCCGTGTGCTGCATGTCTTTGACGGAGTTTTCAATAAAGCCAGACTGATCGTAGGCAACCCGAAACATCAGCTCAGGATAGAGCTTCTTGACTTCCTCGATCTTTGCCTCGACAGCTTGTGCGGTGGCAACGGTGTTGGCCTCGCTCTGCTTGGTGATGGCAAAGCTCGCGGCGGGCTCACCGTTGAGTCGGGTGAGGATGCGCGTCTCTAAGTGGCTGTCGCGCACTGTTGCCACATCGCTCAGCAGCACGCGCTGTCCGTTGACCTGCGCCAGCGGAATCTTTGCCGCGTCTGCCAGACTCGTGAAGCTGCCCACCGAGCGAATCGTAAACTCCCGGTCGCCCTGCCGCGCGATCCCGGCGGGCTGATTGATGTTCTCCTGAACCAGCCGCCGCTGCACTGTGTCCAAGCTCAGGCCATAGGCTTGGAGTTTCACGGGGTCCACTTCGACAATAATCGAGCGCGTCTGGCCGCCCGTCACTGTTGCCGTCGCCACACCATCCGCAGACGCCACAAGCGGCGAGATCTCATTGGCGAGTAAACTACGCAGCTTCACGATATCTTCTATGCCGGAGACGCCATAGATACGAATGGGGAGCGTCGCGGGATCGAACTTGAAGACCACCGGGTTCTGGAGCGTCGGATCATCGGGGAGCTGCTGGCGGGCGCGCTGAACCAGCTGCAAGACATCAATGGCCGCCTGCCCGATATCCGTGCCCCAGTTGAACTGGATTCGCACCGACGAGCTGCCCAGCGTGGAGTTAGACGTGACTTGCTGAATACCCGGAGCGGAGGAGACGGCTTGCTCGATAGGCCGCGTGACCTGAGTCTCCATCTCCTGCGGGGCGACATTGGGCCAAGTGGTATTCACAACCACAATGGGAATCGTAATTTTTGGCAGCAAGTCTACGGGGAGCTTTGTCAGGCAAACGACGCCCAGCAAGACCAGCGCCGCAATGCGCATGACAACCGCAATGGGCCGCTGCACCGAGAAACGTGCCAGATTCACTTCTTCACCTCCGTGGACGGTGAACGTCCGGCTTTGGGGCGTTCCGCCGCATCTTCGGTGGATTTATCTTTGCTGGCTTTTTTGACTTTATGACCGTCTCTGACAGGGCTGTAGGAGAGCATCACCACGTGCTCCCCTGCGGCAACCCCGGAGAGAATCTCGACATCGCTGCCGACTTTCGCCCCAAGCGTGACGGGGCGAACCATTGCCGTATTTTCCGAGTCCACTACCGTTACCGTGGAGCCCTTGGGCGTGGTTTTTACGGCATCGCTGGAGACAACCACGGCGGCGTTGATCGTCCGTAGCTCTAAGATCAGCCGGGCGAACATGCCGGGGCGGAGCTTGCCGTTGGTATTGTCGAGCTTGAAGCGAATCAGGTACTGGCGGCTCTGTGGATCGGCGGCGGGGTTGACCTCCGTGACAGTGGCCGTGAGTGGCTTTCCGGGCAGCGCATCTAAACGAATCTGTGCCCGTGTCCCCACTGCTACCGTGGCGCTCTGCTCCACGGGAACACTCGCGCTGACATAGAGCGAGTCGAGCTGCGCGATGGTCAAGATCGTCTGTCCCGCCGTCACGCTCGAGCCTTCGTCCACGGGCCGCGCCGTCACAATGCCCGAGAGTGCGCTGCGTAGCTCCGTCTCTCCCAGGCGAGCGCGGGCCTGCGCCAGTTGCGCCTCAGCGGCGGCAATGCCCTGCTTCAGCGCGGCGATATTCTCCCGCGAGGCAACGGTCTGAGAGCGATTCGAGCTCGCCAGCGTGAGCGCCGCCGTTGCTTGCTTCTTCGCCGCTTTGGCTGTCTCGATCTCACTGAGCGCGCCTTTTTCGGCGACCGTCACTTGCTGCTGTGCGGCGTTTAAGAGCGCTTTCTGTGATTCGACGGCAGCTTCCGCCGTGGCAACGCGGCCTTTAGTGGTCTCGACCACATTTCCCTGCACCTCAAACGCCGTCCGGGCATCGTCCACGGACTGGGCCGAGACAAAGCCTTTTGCCAGCAGCGACTCGGCTCGGGCAAGCTTGGCTTTAAGGTTTGTCTGGTTTGCCAGGGCACTGGCCTGGTCGTTCTTCGCATTCGCCACGACAACTTGTGCGCTCTGCACACGGGCATCCGCATCGGCGACAGCGGCTTTTGCGGCGGCGAGCTGGGCGTCACGGGTCTGCTCCGCCCGATTGAGGGTTGCCTGTGCCCCCTCCAGCGCTGCCCGTCGCGTATCAATTCCCGTCAGCACCGAGACGCGCCCGGTGTCCACGGTTGCCTGCGCCTGCGCCAGCCGTGCCCTTGCTTCCGCCACGGTCGCCTCTTGTTGCAGCACGGCGTCTTTGAGTTCCACCGGGTCAATGCGCACCAGCACCTCGCCCGCCTTGACCGCACTTCCCTCACGCGCCGCAAGAAACACCACCCGCCCCGAGGTGCGCGCCGCCAGCTTCACCGTACGGGGCGATTCCAGCGAGCCAATCACTTCGAGTGTCTGCACCAGGCGCTTGGGCCCCGCTGTCCCGAGCACCACACTGGGCGCTGCGCCTTTACGCGCGGCTTGCGACTTGACCAGATCCGCCGCCACCGTGCGCTTGTCCTGGAGCCGCCAGGCAATACCGCCCGCCAGGCTGGCGATAAGCAGTGTGTAGGGAAGAAGCGAGCGAAGTTTCATCTGCACTTACTGTACTCCCTTCCCGCAAAAATGAAAAGTGTTTTAGGCCAACCTTAGTATCATTTACGGAAGCGACCTCAAAAAGTCAGGACCACCGCCCCAAGGGTGAGCCCGGCTCCGGTGCCCGCGATTAAGACACGCTGACCGCGCTCAAGCCGCCCCGTTTCCCAGGCTTCGCAGAGCGCCAGCGGGATCGAGGCGGCGATGCAGTTGCCTCTTTCTGGGAGGTTGATGAAGAATTTCTCCAGCGGCAGGCCACAGCGGCTCGCCACAAATGCAATCCCCCGCCCACTGGCCTGGTGCGGAATGACAAGATCCAGGCTCTCAACACCCACGCCCGCCTCGGCAAGAAACTGCGCCAGAAACGGGGGCATGTACTGTGACGCCAGCCGAAAGATCTGCGGACCGTGCATCGCAAAGAAGTTCATCTCCCGCGTCGTGGCCGGGTCGCTCGGGTGCCGACGGCTCCCGCCTCCTAGAAACTGCGTGAGCGTGGCCCCACTGGCGGCGTAGGTGGAGAACGCACTGTGATGCAGGCAGCTTGCCTCCCCCGGCGGTGTTGCGATAAGAACTGCGGCAGCGGCAGCGTCTCCGATCAGAGCCGCGCTCTCGGGCTCACTTGGGTTGAGGGAGTGTGCTGTCATCTCGCTGGAGAAGAGCAGCGCGTTTTTGTAGACGCCGGAAGCTAAGAGTGGCGCGATGAGCTGGAGCGCCACGGGAAACGAGAGGCAGGTTGCGGAGATGTCAAAGCAGGCGCTCTTGCCCTCGGGTGCTCCAAGCGCACGCTGTACCAGTGCTGCCGTGCAGGGGATTAATTGCTCCGGCCCCGACGACGCACCGACGATCAGATCAATGTCCGCGATGGTCTTACCCGCATGCTCAAGCGCTTGCCGGGAAGCGGCGGCGGCCATCCTCGCCGTAGACTCCCCGCTCGGGGCACGGCGGCGCTCGCGAACTCCCGTCGCACGCTCAATCCACCCCTCACGCAGGCCGAGTGCTTGCTCTAGCTCCGCATTCGTGACAATGGTCTCTGGGAGAAACTTTCCGAGCCCGGCTATTTTCAGCATGGTTTACTCTCGTTCTGAATACGGCGGCGCTTGGCTCCCAAGACACGGGGCGGAAGCTGTGCCTCAAAAGTGAGCATCGCGGGACGGCAGTCGTAGGAGGCCAGAATGCGCGTGAAGCTTGCGCGTACGGCATCCTCGACAAGCACTCTATTTGCCTCCAGAGTAAGCTCTAAAAACACACACGCCTCACCGGGCTGACGCTGGCGTACGGCATAGTCTAGAATCTGACCCGACGCGAGCAAGACGGCGCGCCGCACGGTATCGGGATAGAACGGCACCCGCTCCTCATTTTCTTTCAGAAAATAACAGAGATCGTCCTGGCGTCCCTCGATCCGCTCGATCACCCGAAACGCCGAGCCACAGGCGCAGCGCCCCGGTGGTGCGAGGGTCAGCACATCCCCGAGCCGGTAGCGAATGATCGGCTGTGTCGTGCGCCAGAGATCCGTCACAAGAGGCGCAGCACGCCCCTCGCCCAGCGCCTCGGTCTGGATAACAACGAGATCCTCCATAATATGCAATCTGTGATGCGGGCAGCTCACAGCGAGCAGACCCTCGGTGCACTGGTAGATCTGATCCAGCGCGGCAAGTTCAAACGCTCCGGCGATCTGCTCGGCATCCTGGGGTTCCAGCACCTCGGCTACGGAGAATATCCGCTCGGGCCGGATGCGCAGCCGCCCCGCCCGGTGCTCATCGGCGAGCTTTGCAAGCAGTGTCGGTGGCCCCAGCAGAATATGCGGCTGCTCGACGTTGAGTGCGGCAACCGCCTCGGGCAGTGGCTGCATGAGATCGTGGTAGTTTAGAGTCACGGAGCGGCTTCGCGCCCGCTCGTAGAGATTGCTCGTCGCCCGGTGAAACAGTGTCACACGCCAGCCGCGCCGCCGCCAAATCGGCCCGGGGAGCACCCGCGCCAGAATTGCCCCGGCCCAGGCCGCCTGCTCTTGCGGCGAGACCAGAAACATCCCCCGGTGCCCCGATGTCCCCGTGGAAAGCCCTACCGTCAGATCCGTCCCGGGCACGGTCGGGCGAAAATCCCGGCTCGTCTCGGCGACGATAGCCCGCTCCATTGCCACGTCACCGTCTACGCCGCGTGTGTTAAATGCGGTAAAATTCGCCATCATGAGCCGCTTGTCCACCGTTGGCAACGCCTGCCACTCCGACAAATCCGAGCCCTGCCAGTGCTGCCGATAGAACGGTGAGTGTGTGCTGGCAAACGCCACTTGCCGCCGCACGAGTGTGTCTTGGAATTTCGTGAGGGCAGTGCCCTCAAGCCGCGTGAAGCGCCAGTGTGCGCCGAGATAGTGGCGTAAAAAAGTTAAGAGCATTGCGTTCTCCTCAGTGCTTGCTGCGCCGCCCGCTCCAGCGCGAGTGGCAGGCGCACACCAGATTCCTCGGCAGCGGCCAGGCTCTCTGCGGGGGCCTGGCCATGCGTGTGCCAGAACAGTACCCGCTTGCCCTGCCGCTGCGCCCGGTCCGCCTGTAGCGCCGCCCAGGCGCGGGCACTAAAATGTGCATCGAGAGAGAGCCCAAGCGCCTGTGCCTGAGTAAGCGCTGCAAGCACGGGTGGGGAGACGATCCCCAGTGGCTCTCGGTCAAAGCCGAGACGGCTCTCACAGGCGAGCGCGGCGACGCTCTCAGGCAGGCAGCGCTGCGCTTCGGGAGAGAGTGCGCGGAGCCGCTGGAGCGCCCGCTGCGGCGTCGGCAGAAAGACACGAGCACGTTGCCAGGCGGGTGTCACGGTCTCCACGGCGATGAGCTTGGGCCGTGGCTCCAGCCCAGACAGAGTAAGTCCCATCGCCAGCCCGAGCGCCGTGCCCTTGGTGGCGACCGCGATATAAATCATTTCGGGGTTTGGCAAGCTACCCTGCGCCACCTGCTCGGCCAGCTCCAGCCCGGCATTGACATAGCCTAGCACCCCGGCGACCGTCGAGCCCGCCGGTGGGACAAGCGGCATTCGCAGCAGGGGGAGTGTCCTTGGCCCCAGCAACACTTGCCGCGCACCCAAATGCGCCTGGAGCAGGAGCTCTTTATACTCGTTCTCTTGAATCGGCGTCGGGACAAAGCACAGTGTCACATCCAATCCTGCGGCACGCCCGTAGATCGCCGCCGCCGTGCAGTGGTTGCTACAGAGGCCGCCAAATGTCAGAAAACCACGCTTGCCTTGCGCCTTCAGCTCCCCCAGAATCCACTCGAACTTGCGGGCCTTATTGCCGCCGTAACGCGGGCACGCCAGATCATCGCGCTTCACCCAGAGACCCAGCTCTTGAAGAAACGTCACCGGCGTCGGCACCGCAGGCAGGAGCGGCGTCCACGGAAAATGCGGCGTCAGCTCTGGGAAACGGCGCAGGAGCAGCGGCAACTCGCTTATCCGTTCCACGTCATTTACCCGTTCCACTCGATATCGTGCGTTGAGAAAGCCATCGTGCTCAGTTTTTTCTTTTTTGCTTGCCAAGCGTAGGAAAGATAGATTCGCAAGGCGGCGCGTGCGGGGCCAGGGTCATTGGGATCACTCAGAACATCTGGGGTGGTAAAAACATCGCGCCAGTTGCGCTCTCGCCCCAGCAAGAGCATCGCCGCCTTGAGCTGCCGCCGCCCGGTGCCCGGCACTACTTTCTCGGGTGCCTTGTCGCCACCCAATAGAGTTTTCCAGCACGCGGCAAACGCGGGCTGATGGGAAAGCAATGCCAGCCCCATCGTGGCTCTTGGGTTGATCTCGATGAGAACCAAGCGGCTTGCTACTTCCTCGATAAAGTCTAGCGAGAGCGAGCCGGTGTAGTGCGTTGCCGCCGCCAGTTTCTGTGCCGCCGCCAGTGACGCGTCATACAAGGGGCCATGCACGGCGTCGTAGAAGATTCCCGCCCCCAAGCCGACGGTGTAGAGCGTGCGGTAGGCGGCGTGGGCGAGAACTTGCCCGTCATGGCAGAGGCTATAGGTGCAGAGTGCCTTGCCCGAGATCCACTCCTGCCAGACCCACTCACCGTCGTCCGGGAGCTTTTTAGCTTCGGCTTTTTGACGTTGTGCTTGCGTGCCCCGGAGCGGAATCACATGGCTGGAGAAACGCGAGTACGCGCGTTTAAGAATACCATCGCGCGTGAGATCCGCCTTGCCACAAGTCTCTGGCGTGGCTAGTCCAAGGCTTGCAGCAAAGGCGATGCCACGCCCTTTGTGATGGAGCTTATCTAAAACCTCAATATCAGGACAGAGCAGGCGCACCGAGGGCGGCAAGTTCGTGCGCCCCGCCGCCAGCGCGAAGGTCTCCTCGCAGGTCGGGATAATCGCATTGAGTTGCTTCTCGCTCGCAAGGCGTGCAAGCAGGGTAAGGCAGTCTTGGGAAGCGAAGCGCGGCGAGGGCAACCTAAAATCCTCGGTGACGGCGCGGCAGTTTTGCCCAAAGTTGGGACGGAGGCTATCGGCGGTGTAGACCGTGGCCCCAGCGGCGTGTAGCGAGCGGGCGAGCAGAATTGCCACGGGCGCACGGCTCCCCGTTATCAGCACTCTCACGGATCTGTCTCCGTGCAGTGGGTGGGGTAGAGTAAGACCTCCGGGTGGGCAGCGGCGAAGGCATGGAGTTTAGCCAGCGTCGCGCACACTGCTGCTCCCTTATCGGTGAAGAGATTCGTAATAGGATGCGGCGGGCGGTTTTCACGGATCGCCTGGCGGCAGTAGGCGGCGTCCGCGACGAGAAAAACGGTACCCCTACTTGTCTGTGCGAAAAGCCCGAGCTGGCCGCGTGCGTGGCCCGGCAGACGCACGAGCCGGAGGAGACCATCGCCAAAGAGATCGTGCGTTGGCCCAAAAGGAGCCAGCTCAGGGCCGGTAAAGTACTCCAGAAGCGTCGCACGCTCGGCAAAATCTGTCGGCAGAAGCTCTGGGAGAAAAGCGCGCTTCAGGGCACCAAAGCCCCGGCGATTCTGTACTTCCCACAGTCCCTCGGCACTGGCAATAAAGTGAGCACACGGAAAGTCTTTGAGCCCAGCGATATGATCCGCGTGAAAATGGCTGACGATTATTGCGTGGATTGCGTTGGGAGCGATCCCCTCACGACTCAGTTGCGCCATGAGGCTCTCCTCGGGCGAGGTAAAAACGGGCGTGGCACGCAGATAGAGCTTATACGGAAAGCGGGACGCGGCGGCGAAGAGGTGTGTAGCCGCGTAGCCCGTGTCAAAGAGAATCCGGCCTTGCGGGTGCTCAAATAGCGCGGCGCGTGCCGGGCACTGAACCGATACCCCTCGTCGTCCGCCGCGTAGGACATGGCTCTCGTCTGCGAGGCAGTAGCCCGTGGTCAGCATTTTGAAGGTCATGTGAGCGCCTGGATCGTCCGGGCGATCCCCTCGGAAAGTGTGAGTTGCGGCATGTAGCCCAGGAGTTTTCGGGCGGGCTGGGTGTCATAGGTCTGGGTGCGGGCTAGAAGCTGCACTGTGTAGCGTGTGAGGAGTGGCTCCTTACCCGTACGCTCCGCCTTGCGCTCCATCAGGCTCGCCGCGAGGAGTGCCAGCGGCAAAGGAATCGTGCGGGGCTGCCACGGAATCTTCAGCCCCGCCAGCACCTGCGCAATCACCTCCCAGAGCGGCACCACCTCGTGGTTGGTAATCGTAAAAGTCTTCCCTAGCGCCGCTTTTGGCGCATCGGCGGCGCAGAGCAGCGCGGCGACCGCATTGTCTATATACGTCAGCTCCACTAAGTTTTTGCCCTCCCCGATGCGCGGCAGACGACCCGCGCGAGCCGCCGCGATCAGACGCGGCAAGAGCGAGGTGTCTCCCGGCCCGAAAACAGCCTTGGGGCGTAGGATCACGCCGCTTAGCCCGCTGCCCTCCGCAAAAGCCGCATTCACTCGGTCTTCCGCAAGCTTCTTGGTCTGGGAGTACACCGAGGCAAAGCGCTTCGGATAGGGCGCATCGTCGGGGAGCTGCCACTGATCGCACCCGGTAAACACTACACTCGGCGACGAGACATGCACCAAGTGCGCTATTTTGTGCACTCGGCAGGCCGCTAGAATATTTTCGGTGCCTCCCACATTGGTGGCATGGAACTCCACCGAATCGCCCCACGGTGCCGAAAATGCTCCTATATGAAAGACCATGTCCACACCCTCACAGGCCGCCACTACGCCGTCCCGGCTGCGCAGGTCGCAGGAAATGGCGCGGGCTCCCGCCGCGAGCAGACTCTCCGCACGCGAGAAGTCACGGCCCAGCAGGTGCACGCTCCACCCCCGCTCCAGCGCCACGCGAGCCAAGGCGCTCCCGATAAAGCCGGTTCCCCCGGTAATGAGCACCGCCCTGGCCCCTTGCATACCCCTATTTTACTCTACCCGGCCTTAGACATAGCCGTCTTCTGGCAGAAGCCCGTGCGCCTTCAGGATTTCTCCACCGCTCGCAATAAGGTGCTGGGGCAGGCGCACGCCGCTGTAGAGAAGCGGTGGCTCAACTTTCAGAGCGAGTTTACCGTGCGCCATCCAATGATCCAAAACTTTGTTGGCATTGGCAAAAACGTTGCCGTGCGGAAACTCGGCGACAAGCGCGAAGGCGGCGCTCACGGCGCTGATCAGCGTCTGGGAGAGAGCCTCGGCGTCGGTGCGTGCGCCGGTTTCCAGTAATCGCAGCATCTCTGATAATTGGGGGGCGAGGACATTTGCAGTGCTCAGGAGAAAGCCATCGTAGGGGCCGCCGTTGGTACGTGGCCAGGGAGCGTAGCCGCCTTTCTCCGCGCCGCGCACCAGAAAAACGCCCCCAAAGTCGAGGCTGCTACTCGCCACACGGTCTTCGCCGCTGGTGTCTTTGAAGAGTAGAATATTGGCAAACTTGGCGGTGAGCGTGGCGACGGTATTTGGAGCAAGCTCGTTTTGCGTAACTTGCGGGAGCTGATACAGCGCCGTGGGCCAGCCGCGAGCGAGTACCTTAGAAAGCCCATCATAAAGAGCTTGTTGGGTTAGCTCGCTGCCCTTAGGCGGACAGATCGTCACCCCAACCACGGCGGGATGGGTGCGCAGCGGCTCCAGCGCATCTAGGCAGGAGAGCATCTCGTCCACGGAGGTTTTCAGCACACCGATCAGCACACGCATCCCTTGCTCTCCCGCAGCCGCAAGTACAATATCCAGCAACCTGCGAATATCGGTGTCGGTCATCTCCCAGCCCTCACCGGTGGAGCCGGGCACGAGAATGCCTTTGACGTGCGGCGCGAGTGCGATCAGGTGCGCCTGGATGCGCTCCGGGTCAGGGGTGTGCGCGGCGCGAAAGTGCGTGAGCGTCGGGCACCAGAGGCGCGGGATGCCAGCAGGAAAGAGCTGGGCTTGGAGCGCTTGACGCTGGGCGTTGACGCTGCTCATTCTTGCGTGCTGACTTTCAGTGCGCGGATCGTCCCGGCAAAGCGCGGCATCCCCTCGTAGGTGGGATCAACGGGGTTGGCACTATCGAATCCGACGCTGAACGGCTCCTGGGGCTGGCGGTTGAGCGGGCCGCTGAGTTTTCGGGTGGCGACGGTCTGTCCGTTCACTTTCAGGCTGAGCATGCCATCGGCGGCGATGCGTGCTTCGAGCGCGGCGTTCTCGGGGAGTGTGCCGGGAGAAGTTAAACGAACCAGCTCCGCGCCAGACGGATGGACGGCGAAGACCACGTAGCCCTCTTTGAGGTAGAGCGCGTAGCCGGTGCTCATGCCGCCATGGGCGACCAGCACGCCGCTCGGGGGCTTACCGTCCAGGCTGCAAGAGATCGTCAGTGGACGGTTGACAATCTGCGGCGCCTGTGTGCCACTGAGCGTGTCGCCTACTTTTAGCGCGTCCAGCGTGACAGGCTTTGCCGGTACCGTTTTGGTCGCCTCCTCGAAGGGGTAGAGTGTCACCGGGTTCTGCACCACACCCGCCGGGCGTACGCCGGGTTTCCCCTGCCCCAGCTCGGAGGCCATCTCCACAGCCAGCGCCTTCAGTCGCGCCACCACCTCCGGGTGCGCGGCGGCGACATCGGTGCGCTCTCCGATCTCGGTGTCTAGGTTGTAGAGACGGGGGCTCTCTAGCGATGCGGGAACAGTCTGACCTGCTTTGCCCATACCCTCGCTCTGGGATGCGATGGCGAGCTTCCAGGGGCCGGAGCGGATCGCCTGAAGATTGTAGCCATTGAAGTAGTAGCGGGCCTCGTGCGGGGATGCTTTGGTCTTTCCTAGCAGCAGCGGCGCGATGTCTTTGCCGTCGATCTTGCGATCCGTGGGCACGCTACCTCCAGCAAGCTTCACAAAAGTCGGGAGGAAATCAATGGTTCCGGCCACGGCATCACAGGCGCTTCCTGGCGCGATCTTTCCGGGCCACGCGGCAATCGTCGGCTCACGAACCCCGCCCTCCCAGGTGCTCCCCTTGCCGCCGCGCAGAGGCCCTGCCTCGCCGCTGTCTTTGCCTTGGGTGAGCCACGGCCCATTATCCGAAGTGAAGACCACGAGCGTATTTTTCTCCAGCCCGAGCTTTGCCAGCGTCTCTCGCACCCGCCCGACACTCCAATCTACTTCTTCCACCCAGTCACCGACACGCCCGTTGGCGGACTTGCCCACAAACTTCGCGCCCGGATGGATCGGGGTGTGGATCGCCGTGTGCGGCAGATAGAGAAAGAAGGGCTTCTTTTGGTTTTCCGTAATGAACTTGATTGCCTCGTCGGTGTAGCGCTCCGTAAGGCGGCTCTGCTCCTCGCCGGTGAGCAGCTCGATCACTTTGTCGTCGCGCAGCAGCGGCACGACGGGTAGCTTGCCGCCCTTGGCCTTATGGAGCATGTCATTGGAGTAAGGAAAGCCAAAGTAGTGTTCAAAGCCGTGGCGCGTGGGCAGAAACTCCGGCTGGTCGCCGAGGTGCCACTTGCCGATGCACATCGTGGCGTAGCCCTGCGCCTTCAGTAGTTCCGCGACCGTGTGCTCGTCTTTGTTAATGCCGTTTTTCTCGCCCGGAAAGAACACCCCCGGAATCGAGACACGCGCCCCGTAGCAGCCCGTGAGCACCTGCGCCCGCGAGACCGAGCAGACCGGCGCGGCATAAAACGATGTCAGCTTCATGCCCTCGTGGGCCATCTTATCGAGGTTCGGCGTGCGATTTTTCGTCGAGCCAAACGGCCCGATGTCGCCGTAGCCCATGTCGTCAATGAAGATCAGGACGATATTGGGTTTCTCTGGCCCCCTAGCCCCCGCAGGGCGGGGGAATAAAATGAGGAAGAGGCTCAGCAAGACAAAGAGCGGGAAGCTCTCGGAGGCCAGATGCGCGAGATTCTTCTTCGTCTTCTCAAACACCGGCTGGTGAAACCCCACCGGGAGATTGACCTTCAGGACGCAGTAGCCCTGCACCAGAAAGTCCCGCATCGCCGCATTGTCAAAGAGAAACGTCTCCAAACCCATCTGCCCCACTCCTTCGCGCGTCACAGTTGAACGCTTGCAGAATGATAGCAGATTCTAGGAATAAGAACCAAGCCTTCCTGATTTAGGAAGTCGTGCGACGCAGGCGCTCGACCAGTGCCCGCTTGCGTGCAAGAATTGTTTTCGGTAGGCTCTTGCATAGGATAATTATACCTTTGGCACGAAACCTCTCACCCTGACTTCCTCCCCTTTTGCTCATCGCCCGCGCGCCGCAGCAGGGTGACGCCTAACAGGAACGGCATGATCCATGGAACGATTGGAATTCCCGCGATGAAGCCCGGACGGGTGTACCAGGGTGTCACCAGTACCGTCGGATCCGGGAACGACAGGCCCCGGGTCATGAGGAACAGCAAGGCAACCAGGTTCAGGATCACGTATGCGCGAGTCGCTCCACGACCGAGCCAGCCGGTTCGTCCGAGCGAGGCCACGAACGCTGCCGTCGAGAGATAGGCCAGTGCGCCCGCGACGAAGAGTAGAGTATCAAACACGTCGCTGAGTGAGACAAGCGTGGGAGGTATGTGCCCGGTGCGCATCTTCGCGGACCAGCCACCGATCTGGGTGACCAGCCAGATGAGATACGCCGGCCCGCCGAGCAGCGTCGCGGAGAACCCGAGCGTCGAATAGAGGCGCTCACCTGCGTCCCGGAGGGACTCGCCAAGAACGATGAATCCGCTCGTTACACCCACTAACCCGCCGAGCAGAACCAGGTACCGAATCAAGTTCTCCGCTGGTGTTGCATCCCAAGGCCCGGAAAGACCCACCCAGAGAACCGATACGAGCGCGAATGGCACCATCAGAAGTGCGCCAGCCACTGCGGGCCGGCGATCCCCTCCCACACTGCTTCCCGCTCCCTGTGCGCCGAGAATCCACGCAGCCACGACAACAGCCGCGAAGAGTAGGCCGCCTGCGGCCTGATAGACACCCGGGATGCGTAAGCCTCGCACCATGGCGACAGTATCAAGAATCGGGAGGGTGCAGAGGAAGACGTAGCTCACGCGTCGGGTGATGTGGTTCATGTAATCAACTCCATCGTCCTGGTACGCCCAACTCGTATTTCTGCCGCAGCGGTCAGAGTGGCGATTTTGGGGGATTATACCACAAATGCAATACTCCACTACTTCTTCGCCTCGCTGGTTCAGGGGAACCGCATTTGTTTTTTTGAAGACCGAATTTCCCAGTTTTCAGGCGTTTGCCCAAGTTTGCTATGAATGCTGAAAATGCCTTTCCCATCTAC
>NZ_JAYVPL010000078.1:0-6102 GCF_043757465.1 Armatimonas sp. | reverse complement strand
CCTCGCCGGGCTGCCGGTCAAAGGGGTCATCTGGCATCAGGGCTACAACGATGCTCTGGTGCCCAATGGTCACAAGCTCTACGCACGGGTCTTTCCGGAGATGATCAAGACCTGGCGCACCACCTTCAACGATCCCACCATGCCCTTTGGAATCATCACTCAGGAGACCCAGGATCCACCGCAGACTCTGGAGAACTTCCTCCCCCCGATGGTAGACGAAGGAAACTACATCCGCGAGGTTCACTACCAGACGTTTCTTAACTTCCGCAAGGCAGGTGATAAGAACATCGGCTATGCCAGTAGCTTTGACCAGCACCGCGCCTGGTACCATCCCCAGATCAAGGTTCCCGTGGGCGAGCGCATCGCCAAATGGGCTCTGGCGACCCAGTACGGCAAGAGCATTCGCTGGCTGCCCCCCCAGCTTCAGGAAGTCAAGGCCAGAGATGGCAAGCTCCTCTTGACGCTCGATACCTGGGCGGCTCCCTTCAACGATGGCCCGATCCAGGGGTTCGCTATCGCGGGAAAAGACGGACGTTTCCAGCCAGCAAAGGCGCAGTGGCTCGACAAGAACGTCGGCAAAGGAGAGCCGAACTGGGAGCGCAGTGTGGTCGTGCTCTCCAGCCCGCTCGTGCCTGAGCCGGTCTACTTCCGCTATGCCTGGGCAAGAAACCCGCTGGAGAACCTGAAGTCCACCGACAACTCCGGGCTCCCCTTCGACACCCAGCGCAACGACAGCTTCACCCTCGCCGACATGTTCCAGATCTACACCGGCAAGAGCACCGCGAAACCCGGTGTCCTAGGCGAGGGCGAGAGACGCGAGCTGGTCAATGCCCTGAAAGCGGAGGATTTGAAGCGGCGACGAGAAGAAGCGAAGGGATTAGGCATGGAAATCCGGAATCTAGCTCCCAAATGAAGCCCAACATCCTCTTTATCATGAGCGACGACCACGCCGCGCATGCTATCAGTACCTACGGCAGTCGTATCAACCAGACGCCGGAGATAGATCGCATCGCGCAGGGGGGAGTGCGGCTGACGAACTGCCACTGCACCAACGCGCTGTGCACCCCCAGCCGTGCCACGATCCTCACCGGACAGTACGGGCATGTCACCGGCGTGCGCGAGTGGCAGCCGCTCGACAACCGCCGCCCCGTCCAGCTACAGAAGCTCCTGCAGGCAGCAGGATATAGCACTGCGATCTTCGGCAAGTGGCACCTCGGGCATGGAATCACGGACAACGTCGACCGCCCCGATCACCACGGCCCCAACGCTGTCCCGGCCGACCCGGTGGGCTTCGACTACTGGTCCATTCTGCCGGGTCACGGGCGCTACCACGATCCGGAGCTGATCACCCCGGCGGGGCGCGCGGAAGTGAAAGGGTATATCAGCGACATCCTCACGGATCAGGCGCTGGAGTGGCTCGCTCAGCGTCCCACAGACGACCGGCCCTTTTTCCTCTGCGTCCACCACAAAGCACCACACCGGAGATGGGAGCCGGGGGAGCGCTACCAGCACCTCTACACGGACGAAGAAATCCCCTTACCAGAGACCTTCGACGACGACTACGCGGGGCGTCCTGCGGCGGCGATGGCTAAGATGCGCATCCTCGGCGACCTGACCCGGAGCGATGTCAAAGGTGATCCGCCACCGGGCCTCGACGGAGCGGCGCTGAAGAACTGGTACTACCAGCGCTACATCAAGGACTACCTGCGCTGCGTGGCCAGCGTCGATGCCTCGGTGGGCCGCCTGCTCGACTACCTCGACGAAGCCAACCTGGCGCACAACACGATCGTGATCTACACCAGCGACCAGGGGTTCTTCCTGGGCGATCATGGTTGGTACGACAAGCGCTTTATCTACGATCACTCCCTCCGGATGCCATTTCTCCTGCGCTATCCGGCGGAGGTGCCGGCCAATACCACCCAGGACGCACTACTCACGAACCTGGACTTTGCCCCGACACTGCTAGAATATGCCGGTATCCCCGCACCTCCGCAGATGCAGGGAGTCTCTGGACGCGCCCTGCTACGTGGCGAAACTCCGCCCCAGTGGAAGGAGTCGTTCTACTACCGCTACTGGGATCACGGTGGCCACAATGTCTGCGCCCACTACGGCGTTCGCACCAATACCCACAAGCTGATCTACTTCCATCCCCCCGATGTCACCTGGAATGGGATCGTGGACGCCGATCCCCGCTTGTCGCCCTACTGGGAGCTCTTCGATCTTGTGGAAGACCCCAACGAGCTCCGCAACGCCTACGACGACCCCGCCTACGCCCGTGTCCAAGCACAGCTCCACGAGGAACTGGATCGCCTGCAGCAGCGGTACGGCGACGAGCCGCTCCACTCACCTCCCTCGGCCTGAGCCCGTAGCGTGTAGGCCGTACTCACTGGCAAAGACGCGAAAGACGCGAATCAGGAGCGCTTCGGTGAGCGCCAGCCCGAGGCCACGATCAGCTCCGGTGACATAGGCAGTTTGTTCACTCATACTGAGTAGGATACCCGGCCCATTGTGGTGAATCTCTAGGCATGAGAAGAAGATTTGTTTTACTGGCGCTCCTCGCACTGGGCGCGGTGCCGTCGCTGGCGCAAGATGCGGGAATACAGAAGCCGCTGACACTGGAGAAGAGTGTCACCAAGGTGCTCAAGGCGGGCTACTTGCTCTACTTACCCAAGGACTACGGCAAAGACCCGGCGAAGAAGTGGCCCGTGATGGTCTTTCTGCACGGCTCCGGCGAGAGTGGGACAGATATTGAGAAAGTCAAAGTCCACGGTCCACCCAAGCTGATCGCGCAGGGCAAGGACCTGCCCTTTATTGTGGTCTCCCCACAAGCGCCGGTCTTTCCGCGCCGTGGCTGGGATGTCGAGACGCTCAATGCGCTGCTAGATGACGTGCTGGCGAAGTACTCGGCAGACACGGATCGTGTCTATCTGACGGGGCTCTCGATGGGCGGCTATGGCACCTGGGCCTGGGCCACGGCAAACCCGGAGCGGTTTGCGGCGATTGCCCCGATCTGCGGCGGTGGCCAGGCACGTCAGGCGGGGCGAGCCCTGAAGAACATGCCGACCTGGGTTTTTCATGGCGGGAAAGACATGACGGTGCCACTGCAAGAGTCGCAGGACATGGTGGACGCACTCAAGAAAGCGGGCGCAATGGAAGTAAAATTTACCACCTACCCCGAAGCGGGCCACGACTCCTGGACTGCTACTTACGATAACCCGGAGCTCTTCACCTGGCTACTGGCTCATACAAAGAGGCCCTCGTGAGCCACGCGTACGACTCGTCCTGCATTGACCGTTGCGCACTCGTCGCCACCGTTGTGTTTGCAGGTCAGTTTGAGGTGATCAAAGCCCAGTAAGTGCAGAATTATCGCGTGGAGACCGTGGACATGTATGAGGTTCTCGACGGCACGCAGACCGACTGCATCCCTTGTCAAAAAGCCGCTTGCATCAGAGCCTCAATCTCGTCGATCTCAAACGGGACATGGCCGGTCAGAACCTCACATCCTGTCTCGGTGACCACGATGGTATCCTCCACACGGAAATAGAGCTGCTCCTCGGGTATCCAGAGCTGAGGATCTATGGAGATCACCAGTCCCACTTGCATAGGCACCTCAAAGTAGGCGCCCACATCGTGCACAGCCATCCCGACCGGATGCGAGAGATGCCCACGATACGTCAGAGTGCGCTGGGCGGCCTCGGCATAGATGGGCTTTGCGAACGTGGTTTGCTCCAGAATCCCACGCATTTCCTCGGCGGCCTCTGCCAGAAGCTCCCGGGGCAGAACTCCGGGGCGAATGCGCTTCAGGACGGCTTTGTGGTACTCCACGATAAAGCCGTAGAGCGTGCGCTGCTGTGCACTGAAGGTGCCGTTGATGGGCCACATCCGGCCAATATCATTGGTGTAGTTGCAGACATCGGGCGCGTAGTCCATCAGCACTAAGTCGCCGTCGGTGAGCAGACAGTCGTTGCGGTTGTAGTGGCCATCCCAGATATTGGCACCGCTGGCAATAATCGCGCAGTAGCCCTCGCGGCGTGCACCTCCCTCGCGGTAGAGGTGATCCGCAATCGCGCCGAGCTGGTACTCGCGCAGGCCGGGCGCTGTCGCCTGCATCGCCTCTTTAACAGCAAGCCCGGTGAGCTTTCCGGTGTAGCGCATCAGCTCGATCTCACGAGGGCTTTTGATCACGCGAAGCGCATCCAGAATCGGTGTCAGATCGTGCAGCTCAGCCCGGGGGAACACCGCACTCAGCCGCGCCCGGAAGCGCGCCGAGCGTGAGATCTCCGCGTCCCAGGGGTCTTTCGCAACCGTGCGAGCGTAGAGCTGCAAGACATCACGGCACTCCACCCGTCCCTCCGGCGGTGCGTACGGCGTGTAGAGGGTGGTGATACCCGTGAGCTTCTCCTCAAGCCTGTCTAAGCCATACACCGCGTCTAGGTTCAGCCCCAGCGCCTCGGCACTGCTCCCGGGCACGAAGAGCGCCGTAGTGCGCGTTCTGCCGTCTAGCAATAAATATGCCTGGGGAGTCTCGACGCCGCAGAGATAGAAAAACTCATTGGTCTGACGAAAAACCTCAAAGCCTAGAACCGGGCCACCGCCTTGGATCAGAGCACACGCAGTAGGGCCAATCGCATCAAAGACCCGCGCTCTGCGGGCGGCAAACTCCTCGGAGGGAAACCAGTAGGACACCTCATAAAGGGACTTCATCTAGACATGCCCATCCGCGAGTTTGGCATCTTTTGCGATATTGACCCAGGTATGGACATGCGGCGCGCCTCGGAAGTGCCAAACCAGCGCAGGCCCCTCCAGCCGCCAGATATCCCAGACACCATCGCTGCCCAGATCCTCTTGTTTGTAGAACGCGAGGTGGATCTTGTCCAGCCCACCGTTGGCCTCAATCGCCTTCATCGCATCGCTTGCATCCGAGGGACGGTAGGGCGAGAGCAGGCTCTGCATAGTCTTCTGCACCAGCTTCTTCTGATCCTTGGAGAGTTCCCCAATAGCGATTCCAGCAAACTCTCCGGTCTTGCCCTGGAGCTTGATCTGATCCTCACGGGGCGCCTTCTCCCGGAGCGCCACGGCGCGCTGCTTGCCATCGAGCGCCTGGAAGACGGCATTGGCTTGCTGGGCTTGCTGCCAGTAGACATTACCCGGGTGACTGGGGTCTTCGGTGTCTTTAGGGGCATGGCCGTAGAAGATCGGCCCGCCAAAGGCCGCGTTGGCGTTGGAGTGACCATCAGCACGCAGCGTAACATGGCGCCCGGTGAGCACCCACTCGAACTTGCCACTCGCACTCTTGGGGTCGCCAAAGAGTGCCACGTGGTACTCCTCCAGCCCACCGCCGTCGTGTTTCATCTGCTCCAGAACCCGTGGGTACCACTCCTCGCTCGTCACGCCACGCAGGATTCCCTCGACCATCTTTTGCTGATCGGCGGTGAATATCTCAGCAATCGTGGGCTTCACAATGGCCCAGTTTGCTCCCACCATGCTTCGCTTGGGATGCTCCCAGGGCATGCAGAGCGTTTCTTTCTGCTTAGGGGTCAGGCTCTCAAAGAGCGTCTTGACCAGCGTCTCGGCTTGCGGCGACTTCGCGACGCGCGGGGTGGTCTGCGCCTCAGCGGGCAGGAGCCCCGCCGTCGCGCTTCCCAGAGCAATGCCCCCCACCGTTTGCAAAAACTTGCGTCGGCTCACACCGTCGCTTGAAAAATCCTTCATTTTTTTGTTCCTCCCTTTGGAACACACACGTCTTCCATTCTGCAGAATCTCTGCGTTTTCCTGCTCTTACCCAAGTGGTAGACTTATTTTCACTATGACCCCAGAAACCCTGTGTGAGCGCGCCCTGCTCCTTGCCAAGACAACCTCGCTTGAGATTGCACCGCTCTCTGGCGTGATTAGCCTCAACAACACCAGCTATAAAATGCTCGCCGATGGCAAAGAATACTGACTACGCGTTGGCACGGAGTCAGCACAGTATCTGGGAATTCGGCGCGACGAGGAGCAGGGACGTGGCGTGTACCCCTGATTTGGTCCATCGAGTGAGTTAGTCTTCGTTGGTCGTTGTGGGTTTCCCCGGCGGCGAAGCCGCGTCGTTGTTCCTTTCCGTTT
>NZ_JAYVPL010000077.1:0-6144 GCF_043757465.1 Armatimonas sp. | reverse complement strand
GAGCATCACGCAATTTCGTCCCACCTCGCTTCCGTCGATAATGAGCAGAAGGGGACCTGGTGGCAGATTGGCAATGAGGGTATCTACATAGGGCAGGTAATACTTTTTGGTATCAATAGCCTCATTATCTAGGAATCTTTCCATCCTTCTGATGGTACTGGTGGGTTTGGCTTGAGTAGGGACTTTCAGCGCCATATCGGGTAAATAGCACTTCTTGGCTCCAATGACGCCTGCGACGATCATGGCCAGAGTATCGAGATGTCTGGCTTGATTGCCTTTGAGTTCTGTGGGACGAAGTGTCTTGAGTGCCTTTTTTATGGCACAATAGCGTGTGCGGTTGTCGCTCATGGAATACTCCTGCGCTGTGGTAAGTACAAGAGTACATCAGCGGCAGCCGCATTTCAAACGCTTTTGAAGCCACTAAAAAAAGTGTCGGGTAGTGAGAGCGAAGCGAGAGTCGCGCGGTACAATACCCGCACGATGCGCCGCTTAGATTTCCGTCCCACCGCTCCCGAGAGAGCCACTCTCGACTCCGCCCGTGCCCTCTTCGATTCTCGTTTTTCGGATATTCAGGAGACGGCAGAGCAGACCGTCCGCGAGATTCTGGCGGGTGTCAAAGCCGACGGTGACGAGGCAGTTCTGCGCTACACGCGCCGTTTCGACTACGCGGAGGCAAGCACCCTGCGCGTCCCCGAGGCGGCGATTCTATCTGCGGTCGAGCGGATTGAAGCCACCCCGCTCTGGGCGGCGATGGAGAGATCCTCGGTGCGCATTGCGGACTTTCACCAGCGCCAATTGAAAGAATCCTGGATAACTCTGGGGAGCGCGGGAGAGACACTCGGGCAGAAGATCTCCGCGTTGCGGCGTGTCGGCATCTACATTCCCGGCGGCGCGGCTGCCTACCCGTCCACCGTGCTGATGGTGGGCATTCCCGCAAAAGTGGCGGGCGTGCGCGAACGTGCACTAACCACGCCGCCCTCGAAAGAGACGGGTTTGCCGCCAGATGGCACGCTGGCGGCGGCGTTTCTGGCGGGCATCACGGAGATTTATGCGATTGGCGGAGCGCAGGCGATTGGTGCGCTGGCCTACGGCACCGCAAGCGTCCCCCGCGTGGATAAAATCGTCGGACCGGGCAATGTCTATGTTAATCTTGCCAAGCGCCAAGTCTTTGGCACAGTGGGAATTGACATGCTAGCCGGGCCGAGCGAAGTCGCGGTACTGGTGGATGCCACCACCGACCCTGCGACGGCGGCGCGCGAGCTCATCTGCCAGACAGAGCACGACCCACTCAACTCCGCGCTGCTCGCAGGCTGTAGCGAGCCCCTCCTCAACGCCATCCTTACCGCCATCGAGTGCCAGCTAACGGATCTTCCCCGCGCTGAGGTTGTTCGTAGAGCGCTGGCAGAGCGCTCTTTTCTGGCAATTACAGAGAACCTAGACCAGGCGATCTCCGTGGTGAACGCGTACGCGCCAGAACACCTGCACGTGCTCTGCGCCGAGCCGTGGGCAGTGCTTCCGCGCATCGAAAATGCCGGCGCAATTCTGCTCGGGCCGCACACCAATGCCGCCCTGGGCGACTATGTCGCCGGGCCGAGCCATACGCTCCCCACGGCAGGCTGCGCACGGTTCGCGTCGCCACTGAACGTGGACGATTTCCTCAAGAAGTCCAGCATTCTCTACTTCGATACCGAGACCGCAAGTGCACTGGCCGAGACTGCCCAGATATTTGGGCGCTACGAGGGCTTAGAAGGCCACGCACGGGCGGCAGTATAGGAAATCTCAATTGGTTTGCCTAGTGTTAATTTGATACACTGAGGGTTGCAAATTATGAATCCAAAGCGTCTTCTCATTCTCCTTTTGGCAAGTGGCACTGCGGCCACCGTGGGCACCGCCTTTTCTCTACGGATCGCCGATCAGCGCCTCGCCCTCTCTACAGCCTCGGTCTCGGGCGTGGCACGGGCGCAGACACCGACCGTGCAGCGCTCCGATCCGGCAAGGCTCAAGGCCAATGAGATTGGGCGTATCCCGGTCATCATGTACCACTCGATAGACGAGCCGGGCACCAAGTACGATGCCCATGGCCTCAATATTCATGGCGAGACCTTCCGCAAGCACCTAGAGATGATGGCAAAGGCGGGCTGGTATCCGATGAACGCACGTGATCTCTACCTCCCCGAAAAACTCCAAGCCGTCCCCGCAGGAATGACGCCCGTGGCCCTCACGTTCGATGATGCACGTGGCTCGCAGTTCCGCTACAAGAAAGATGGGACAATTGATCCAAACTGTATCGTCGGGATACTGGAGGATTTCCACAAAAAATACGGGCAAAAGTGGCCTCGTGCGGGGACATTCTTTGCCCTGCCCAAGTCATCGTACAACCCCACCCCTTTTTGGCAGGCGGGCCTGGAGAAGAAGAAGTGCCAGTGGCTCGTGGCAAGCGGCTACGAGCTCTCCAACCACAGCTATGCCCATAAGTTCATGAGCGCAATGAGTGCTGCCCAGGTACGCGAGGCGGTCTGGGGCTGCGTGCGCGACATCCGCAAGCTGGCTCCCGATGCCACAATGGACACGTTCTGTGTCCCCTACGGCGCGTATCCCAAGAACAAGAGCACCTGGGACATCATCCTCAAGGATCCGCAGGGGCAGTACACGAACCTAGTCGCCTTCAAAGCCTGGGGCGACGAGTCCTATGCGCCGGGCGACAAGCGCTTCAACCCACGCGAAGTGGATCGGATCGGGGTAGACAATGGCTATTTCGAGCAAGTCTATGCCCGGCTGATGAAGAGCGGCAAGCTCTATATCAGCGATGGCGACCCGAGCAGTATGGCAGTGCCCCGTAGCTGGCAAGACTATGTCTCCCCCAACCGACCGGGAGACCTGCCTGTGACCTTCTACGGCCAGCCTGCCGCCAAGCCGAAACCCAAAGTGAAACCCGTTGTGAAGAAAAAATCGGTGACGCCTGTAGCGAAAAAGGCAAAACGCCCATAATCTAGGGCATATGTCACAGCAATTTCACCGGGCTATCGTGATTGGGGGGTCGTCGGGGATTGGGCGGGAGCTGGTTTTACAGCTCGCGGCCTCCGGCTGCCAGGTCGCTTCCGTCGCCCGCCGCAACGAACCGCAGGGCGAGGGCATCAAAACCTACGTCCACGATGTCACCGATTTCGACACGATTCCCGCGCTTTTCCAGCAGCTTTGTTTAGAGCTCGGGGGGCTCGATCTGGTTGTCTATGCCTCTGGCGTCATGCCTGCTGTCGGCCCCGATGAGTTCTGCTTTCCCAAAGACAAGCAGATGGTGGAGGTGAATATTCTGGGCGCGGTGGCATGGCTCAACGAGGCTGCGCAGCGCTTCGGGCAGGCGGGTGGCGGGACAATCGTGGGAATCGGCTCCGTCGCGGGCGAGCGAGGGCGCGCTCCCAAGCCCGTCTATGGCGCAACCAAAGCCTTCTTTGAGTGCTACTTGGAGTCGCTGCGCAATCGAGTCGGAACCAAAGGCGTTAAAGTAGTCACCATCAAGCCCGGCCCCACGGACACCCCGATGGCAACGGATCATGTCGGCAAGAAGCTCCCCGCCGCTGAGGCCGCACGCCAGATTCTCGCGGCGGCACGGGCGGGCAAGCGCGTGGCCTATATTCCCTGGACAATGTCCCTCGCCTTTTTCCTTATCCGCCGCCTCCCCTCCCCGCTCATGCAAAGGCTAAAGTTTTGAGCTGCCCGCTTCCCCAAGATCGTATCGAGCGAGTGAGTGCCTGGGGCATGAACACGCACACCGCCAGCTATGTCTTTCGCCCCACAACCCTTGAGGGCATCAAAGAGGCGCTAGAGACAGCGCGGCGGCACGGGCGCTTTGTAGCCCTGCGCGGCTCTGGATGTTCCTATGGAGACGCGTCATTGGGCGCGGAGAACGTCGTTTTGGACATCACGCGCATGAATCGCATCTTGTCGTGGGACCCAATTAAAGGCGTGGCGGAGTGCGAGCCGGGCGTGACAATCAAGCAGCTCTGGCAGTACACGCTGGGCGATGGCTGGTGGCCCTACGTGGTCTCGGGCACTATGTTTCCGACTCTGGCAGGGGCCGCTGCGATGAACATTCATGGCAAGAACAACTTCCGAGTGGGCACTATTGGTGATCATATTTTAGAGTTTGACTTGCTGGCTCCGGACGGCACGGTACGCACGTGCAACCGCGAACAGAATGCGGAGATATTTCACGCGGCTATCGGCGGCTTTGGAATGCTGGGCGTCTTCACGCGCCTCAAGATCGAGCTTAAAAAAATCTACTCCGGACATCTGAGAGTCACGCCTATTGGCGTCAAAAACTGGCGCGAGATGTTCACTGAGTTCGAGAAACACCTTGTGGACTCAGACTATCTGGTGGGTTGGATAGACTGTTTTGGCGCAGGCGAGCAGAGTGGACGGGGGCAGATCCACCGCGCGGATTACCTGAAGCCGGGCGAGGACACCGTTCCGGCCCAGACTCTACAAGTTGCCCATCAGGAGCTACCCGACACGCTCTTTGGCCTGCTACCTAAGAGCATTATGTGGAAATTCATCCAGCCTCTGACCAACAACGTCGGGATGCGCGCTGTCAACCTCGCCAAGTATCTCTCGTCGGTGACTCTCACGCAGGGCAAAGTGCACGATGTTACTCATGCAGGTTTTGCCTTTCTTTTGGACTACGTCCCTGGCTGGAAGTATGCCTACCTGCCCGGTGGCCTGATTCAGTACCAGAGCTTTATCCCCAAAGAGACTGCCGAAAAATGCTTCGCTGAGCAGCTCGCGCTCTGCCAGAAGCGCGGCATCGTGCCGTATCTCGGAGTGTTCAAGCGCCATCGTACCGATCCGTTTCTCATGACCCACTCGGTAGATGGCTACTCATTCGCCCTAGACTTCAAGCTCACGACAAAAAACCGAGCGAAGGTCTGGGCGCTCGCGGCGGAGCTAGATGCACTAGTGCTTGCCGCCGGGGGGCGGTTCTACTTTGCGAAAGACAGCACGCTCCACCCCGCACGCCTGGAGAGCTATCTGGCCGAGGAGCGTGTCCAGCGTTTCCGTGTACTCAAGCAGCAGCTCGATCCTGAAAACCTTCTCCAGACCGATCTCTACCGCCGCATCTTTCGAACCTAATTTCCGGGTATAATCGGCGCTAATCAAACGACAGAGGATTCCCGACGATGGCCACCTTAAACTTAGAGATAATTCCGATCATTGATACCCACCAGCACCTGTGGGACTTCACGAAGTTCCAGCCGCCGTGGCTAAAGTCTGAACCAAAGCTTAACCACAGCATGACTCTCACAGACTACGCCAAGGCAACGGTGGGCTTGAATGTCGTCAAGACAGTCTACATGGAGGTAGATGTCGCACTCAAGGAGCAGCTTGCTGAGGCAAGATACATCGAAGCACTCTGTGCCGGCCATCAGACCGTGATGGCCGCGGGGGTTGTCTCCTGCCGCCCCGCACTGCCCGGGTTTGCGGACTACGTCAAGAAGTTCGCGAAGAGCCCGTATTTAAAAGGCGTCCGGCAAGTGCTACAAGTGCCCGATGCCCCGCGTGGTCTATGCCTTCAGCCCACCTACGTGAAAAACATCCAGCTTCTCGGCGAGCTCGGGTTAAGCTTTGATATCTGCATCCGCCCGACTGAGCTTTCGGATGCGGCAAAGCTGGTAGACAAGTGCCCCAAGACTCGGTTTGTTTTGGATCATTGTGGCAACGGCATGGCAGCCAACCCCAACCAGGCGCAGTGGGCCAAGGATATGAAAGAGCTTGCCAAGCGTCCTAATATTGTCTGCAAGGTCTCCGGCATTATCAAGACTGTCAAGCCAGGCATGAGTGCCACCAAAGCGCTCACCCCCGTGGTTCTCCCCACGATCGAGGCATTTGGAATAGACCGTGTGATGTTTGGTGGCGACTGGCCCGTCTGCAACTTGACGTCAAGCTTTCGCGGCTGGGTCGAGACGCTCAACGAGATCGTGAAAGCGCTCCCCAATGATGATAAGCACAAGCTCTTCCACGAAAACGCCAAGCGTTTCTATGGACTGCCCAGCTAAGGGCTCGTAAAAAAATAACCTCCCGATTCATATAGGATTTACATTTACTCTCGGATAGATAGTGTAGTTCCATTGCGGACAGATGTCATGGTAA
>NZ_JAYVPL010000076.1:0-23387 GCF_043757465.1 Armatimonas sp. | reverse complement strand
GTTGGCATGGTCAAAGGTCTTTCCTGTGTTCTGATAAGCTCTTGTATCGTCTTTGGCCATGCCATGCAAACTACCCCCAATTAGCGGAAACTAAAGTTCTGAAGGGTGTTGCTGTAGCGGGTGATCGCCTTGCTGGCCTCCCGAGCTCCGAACATCCGAACCAGATAGTTGCCGACATCCTGGAATCCCTCGTCAGTAAGAAGCTCCGCGAACTCGCGCTCCAAAGTATCGAGCCAATCAAAGAACACATCCGCTTTGTTGGGAGTATCGTCCCACTTGTCGGCAAAGTTCTCTGCTAGGTTGACAGGATTCTCTACCCACCACGTTCTGAATCGTCGATCTAGGTGTAACTGGGCACGCATTCGAGGGATGATGGTCTGAAGAGTTTCGAAGACCGTGGCCTCGTTTTCATACGCTTTGGCAGCGAGGGTCGTGATGATAATGGAAATCGGCTTGTCTTCGTCTCCAGCGTGGTTGATGTCGCGGTGGCGCTTAAGGAGCTGAATCGCCTGTTGGAGCGGAGTACGGACTTCATAGTCTTGGATCGCACTGACATTGGCCTTGAGTAAGATTGCACGAGCCTGCTTGGCCTTTTTCAGGGCGACCTGCATTTGGTGGTGGAACCATCGCACGTATCCCTCAGGGTTGCTTTTGGGCCAGTCATCTTGCTTGTGCCAGGTTGTGCAGTCTGTAATCAAAATCGCCGTCTCAGCGAGCCTCAGGGGCGTTCCGAGGTAGACACTTGCCAATTCAGGGTCGGGAATCGCGGGAAGGATGTCGAGGTGGAAACGCGTGCCTTGGGCATACTTTAGAGTCCAGCATCGACGCCCACCCGTGACCGGGTTGAGCATTTGTGCGTAGGTCGCATGTTGCTTCAAGCGATCTCCCACGAGAGACTTGAGCTGCTGCTGAGTGATATTCTTCGGCGTTTTCGTCAAGAGGCACACGGTATCTACATCGTATTCTTCTCCGTCTACGGGACGAATCGCCGTTCCGATGGCAAAAGAGCCTTGAGGGTGTATATTGGGATGATACTCATGGAGCGGCGAATCGTCCGCATCGAGCCATTTTCCAACCGCCATATAGCGGTCTTTTGCCTCTTGCTGACGTCCTTCGGGAACATTGATTTCCTCCGAAATTTGGACAAGAAGCTCATTGATATCGTCGGCTCTGGTAGGTGCAAAAATCATTATGCTAGCTTTCTTTAGCGAGGGCAGAGGTCGCTGGGGGAAGTGCCCCCAGCCATTGATGCGGGTTAGAGCTCGCGCTGGACACGTGTGACGCGGCCCTGGAGATGGACGGTTTCGTCGAGCGGGATCGGGGGATAATTCGGGTTGGAGGATTCCAGTCGGTCGCCCTGAAAGCGCTTGACGACGTTCCCACTACCGGGAATGTGAGCCACGACCAAGTCGCCCAGGTTGGCGTCGGTGATGATTTGGACGAAGACCAGATCCCCGTCGAAGATGCCGTCGCCAATCATGGAGTCCCCAGTGACGCGGGCCAAGAAGTCTGCCCCTTTGGGGGGTGGAACCACATCAAGATATTCGTCAGGGTCCCCCTCAGCACTCTCCCCGATCCCCGCTGCGACTGCACCGAGCACGGGCAGGGTAATGCGAAGTGAGGGTACGAGGTCGTAGGGACTGGGGCGTGGACTAAAGTCCCGTGGAGCTGTGACACACCAGAGGCGGCCATGACGTCTTTGCTCGATCTGTCCGGGGTAGGATTCTGCTCGCGCTTCCAGACCTGCCGTTGCATGGGCAGAGACAGCGTCCGCATGCGCCAACACAACAGCTTCTGGAGTCATGGGCTCTTTGGCAGCTCCGTACTCAGGGCGCTCGTGGTGAGAGAGGATCAAGTGCCCAAGGTGATGACGAAGCGAGAGCGGAAGCTCAGCCGCTTTCGCCAGAACCAGTGCCATTCCTCCGGTGATGTGGCCAATGAGTATCCCAAATTCGGTATAGTCGCCCGCCCGGAGGTCGTGGCGCATCTCGCGGATCTTACCCACATCGTGGAGAAGTGCTGCGGCAACTAGAAGATCTCGGTCCAGTGCAGGAAGAATGTCGCAGATGCGATCACAGATGAGAGCAACTTCAAGGCTGTGTCTGAGGAGGCCCCCGCGCTCAGCGTGGTGCATTACCTTGGCGGCAGTAGCGACCTCGAACTGAGCACGGAATTCTGGCGTAAACACACGCTCCTGGAGAAGACGTAAATGTGGATCTGCGATGCTCTCCATCAGGCGAGTGAAGCGCTGACACAGAGCACGATGATCTGCGGGAAGGGGCGGTAGCAGCTCGTCAGAGGTCCACTCCGCAGGGTCTAGAACCTCCACTCGGGAAAGGTTAATATCCCCTTTGTAGTTACCGGTGGCATTGACAATCCCCTCCACCTGAACGATAACCGCGGAGTGCAATGCTTGAGTCAGATCAGGGCCAGCGCCAAAGAGCGCCGCTTTACAAGTGCCACTCCCATCCGAGAGTGTGAGTGTAAGTGGGGCGCGCTCGTTGGAGCTTTGACTAACAGCACGCAGGGCATAGACCCCTTTTACTCCCTGCCCCAGAGTGAGTGCTTTGAGATACGTGTGTTTTGCATGGCACGTAGGATGTTCAATTTTCAATCTAATACAGTCCTTTCATTTCTGTTTTTGATTACACTTTTTACAGTGAAAACGTTTCACTAAAAGAAGCCGATGTGCGCTCGGCCATCGGCTCTTACAGATCAGGCGTGACCTAGTACACGGGGGTGAAGACCTTCTGTCGCCCACCGCCTTCAATCGTCTCCGCATCCACTTGGGCAACCACTCCCAACGCTTCCAGTCGGGTGAGTCGGTTACTGCTGGCAGCGATAGTCAGCTTGCTCTCACCCCCTATCTGCTCAATCAACTCGCGAGCAGTTAGTCGCCCCTCGCGCACCGCGATGTTGTAGGTATCACTGAGCTCTGTACTCAACTCTCCCAACAGTGTGGGAAGGTCTTCCCCAGTACGCGTCACGACCAATACTATTTCTCGCTGCTCACACAAAGACTGGAGATTCGCCTCCAGCTCTTCACCAACATTTTCTAAAACAAGATAGCGCTCTGGGTATTCTTTTGCTGTTCGACGGCGGGCGATCCGGCCCAGAGACTCATCTCCAAAGGAGATATCCATCACCCGTACATGCTGACAATCAATCGGCATTACACTGCGACGCGGTAGTTCTTCCAATCGGTGCTCAAGATAAGGTAAGAACCTTTTCCCCTCAGGTCGGCCAATCAAAATCAACCGAGTCGTTGCTCCCTCTTGTAGAGGCTGGCCATCAGCAAGAATCAGTTCCCCATGCAGTAGGAGGGAGCTTCTTCGTTGCAATAACGACGTTTTCTTTAGCATTATCGCGTTCACTTTTATGAGTGTATCCGATGCTTAGAATAATGTCAAGCACTCGAGCCTAATTTGTTGCGGGTGGTAGGGACACACTAATCAGAGTTCCTGGAACAGGTACTTCTTCGGAAGAGAACACTTCTTCAAGTGTGCCCTCATGGGTCATACGATGCCTCATGCTCCCTTGACCAGAGCGAATATAAAGCGCCCCTCGATACTGGGACAATTTGGTAACAACTGCTGGAAGTCCCAACCCCCGGTCGCCATCGACAACACCACTAACTCCCTTTGTTAAGGCCTGCCGTATCACCGTTTCATCATCCCAATCAGTAGCATTAGCATTAGAGCGTGAGAGACTAGTGCGTAAACCACAACCATCATCAGCAAGACTAATTACTAATCTCTTTGGCTCCATGCGAATCAACTCTGCTGCAAATACTCCTATAGCATCATCTCCAGCATGATCTAATACATTCATACAGGCTTCAGAAACCACAGTGGATAGATGACCAATATCATTTTTGGTATAATTTAGATTTTTAAAGCAAAAATCTAAATCGTCCAAAACACCATTAATGATAGACCTGACATCTTTATTCGATTTTAATAACTTCAAAGAAATTATCCAGTGCTTATTAACAAATGGATGAACATAAATTTGCTTTTTAATAGAATTATAAATATCTTCTTCTTTTAGAACATCAAAAAATCTCCACATCTTTAATTTGTATAACACAGCGTTATCGTCTGAAGGCGCAATTATACTGATTTTCACTTTTTCTTTTTTTAGACTCAATAAGACTATAACTAACCAAGATATGCACTCTATAGATATTCCAGTTACAAATCTTAAATCAAGTGTTAATTTCGACTTAGAACTAGATTTATTAAACGTTTGAATTATGTTGTCTACGGCCTGGATATCCAAGTGCCCATTGACCTGGATATTCATGGTTTTCTACTCGACTCCCAGTGCCTTAAAGACACTGTCCGTAGGATCGGCGTAGAAGCTTATCTGGAACTTGGCAAAAAGCTCCCCTGGCACAGTTGCAATGTCAGAAACGCTGGCCATGGGGATGAGAATGCGCTTGGCTCCGCCATCCAGTGCTCCCTGAAGGGATTCCGCCAAATTGTCAACCGGAATGATGCTTCCCCCCAAGCTCATGTCTCCCAAGACTACCTGCTGAGCCTGTAGAGGCTTTCCTAGAACCGCCGAGGCAAAGGCGATGAAGCTCGCGAGGGTCATGGCACGGGTGGCCCCTGTGTTGCTTAGCTCGACAACATGGAGATGGAAGTCATGCTCACCGGCATGCGCTGAGCCGCTTACCCGCGAGATATTTGCCTTGAAATAGTCGAAAGCCACCCGAACCGCTTCTTTGGCAGCGGAATTTGAGCCCAGGCCGGAGGTGGAGAGCTTGCCATTGCCTGCTGTGACCTGGGTTTCAAGGCGATAGAGGCCCCGGTGACCGCTACTGCCAAGCGCGATGGTATGCAGCACGCCCGGAGCCAATGCTCCCTCAGGTATGAGCTTGTCACCGCCCTGCTCACGGACACTGATGAAGCGCTCCTCACGTGACTCGCTATCTAGGTAGCTGAAGTGAACATCAAAAAACTCCATGCCCCCGATCTTTTTAAGCTGTTCTTTGACCCGTCGGCGCGTTTCCAGCGCGTACTCCAGGCAACGTCGCACGGCTTCTTTGTCATAAGCACCATGGGGATAGAGTAGCTTGAGCAGGCCGGAGACTGTTCGGCGTACCGCGATGGTATCCCGCTGATTCAGGTCACGGCCCAGGCGGAAGTAGCGATCTATGGCGTCACTGAAGCTGCGCTTGCGCATCTCTCGCAGGTACTCGGCAAGGTAGTCTACGATCAGGCCGTAGCGATTCGTGAAGAACTCAGGCCGCATCTTTGGGATCTCCCAGCCAGGGATGTAGCAGTGAAATCGGTCAAAGAATGCGGAGTCAATCATCGCGGCGGGAAAGGGCGCGAGAAGGTGGCTCGTCTTGACGAGAATGTCCACAGACTGGTTGATGTTGCCCACGAACACCATGGAGGCATCGGCGCTGATGGAATCCCGGCCCCGTGCAAATGAGCCCGATGCCATAAAGTCCTTCATGATCTGCACGCCGTCCTTGTCCTGGAACGAAATGCCCGCGACTTCATCAAAGGCAACCACGTCCCAGAGGCCGACGAGTCCCACTGCACGCCGACTCATGTTGTAGAAGAGGTTCGCCACGGTGGTCTGACCACCCGAGACCAAGATGCTGTTGGGGCTGATTTCTTTGTAGAGGTGGCTCTTACCCGTGCCGCGTGGCCCCAGCTCGCAGAGGTTGAAGTTATTCTCGACAAAGGGAATCATGCGGGCCAGCAAGTGCCACTTCGTGCGCTCAGGCAGGTTGGCTGGCTCCATTCCCGTGGAGCGGATTAAGACATCGAGCCACTGCTCTTCGGTGAAGTGCTTGCGTCCCTCAAACAGCTCCTCCATGTCCATGTTGGGCATCTGAATGGGCTTGAGTTCCTGGATGATAAAGGGGGAGCCCTTCTGCCCTTCCTCAAAGAAGTAAAGAACCGTGACGATGGACCAGATGCCGCCAGCTAGTAGCTTCTCGTTGGAGCGCACGATGCCATCCGGGATCTCGCTGGTGATCCCCAGGTTCGAGAGCTGCGCCTCGTAGACATCGCGCTTCTCGTTGAGGCGGACGCTGACCTTATCAATCACCCGGTAGCTGCTGCGCTCGCGGATCTTTGACTTGACCTTCTCCGCTTCATCGGGCCGGACATAGTTCTCCGCGAGGATGCGCTTGACGGTCTGGAGTCCCTCCTGGATCACTTCCTCGTCGTCGGAGGCGCAGTACATCCCGAGCAGGTACTCCAGCACGTAGACCGGGACATTGGCCCCTTCCTTGACGAGCTTGGTCAGGTCTTTGCGCACCACCCGCCCCGCAAAGTGCCGGTTTAGCAGAATATCCAGATCGCTTGTTTCTAATGTGTCCAGATTGCTTGTTTCTTCAGAAGTCATTTTCAAAGGCCTGGTCTATCGTAACATCTACCCGCTGGTACTCGATGCTGTCTTCAACACCGCGCAGGATCAGGTGGTAAGGCTTCTTGCGATCATAGCTCTGGGATTTCAGCGTGAGGAGGACACTCTTGATTCGCTCTGGCATCTCACTGGAGGTGCTGTCAAAGGTGAGGGTTTCGACGTTCGTGATAGCCCTCGCACCATCGTAGAGCGCCACAGAGAGCGTCACTGGCTTAATGCGCTCGGTCACTGCCTCGGTTTGGATGAGCTGGATGCGGTGGCGATTAGTGGTGACTTTGATGTTGTTGCCCAGAACATGCACCGCCACAGGCCGCGTCTTTGTCGTTGCCGCAGCAGCCCCCTCTAGCTCGCGAACAGTTATCACGGGAACGACGATTTCTTGGAGCATGGCTCCTCCATGAACAAAGCGAGCGCCACCCGTGAAGTGGAAGCGACTGGTTCCCTTGGGTAGCCAGAATTCCATTCCTGTGGCTCCTGAGGTTGCCTCCGTCTCCCCATGGTAGACATGATCTTGTGGGGATAGTCCGGTTCCAATGAGGTAGCGCTTCTTGGCGATCACCATGCCGGTGGGACGGTCGCCAAGCTGGCTTTTATCGGTGAGTGTCAAGGCTGAGCTCTGGTAGAGAAAGCCATGATCCGCAGTGACAATAACATAGCTCCCGTTCAGGCCGTTGATGACATGGCGCACCAGGTTTGCCAGCTCCTCGATTGCTCGCGCTACGGCGCTGAAGGTCTCTTCCTCGGTTGAGGCACTATCGCCAATGGCATCTACGGTGTTGTGGTAGAGGTAGACAACCCGGTGGTCACGAATGGCTGCGCGGCCTTCATCTTTCTTCATTGCAAGAATCTCATCGGAGCTAATGGCAACCCCACCCACTCCCGCAAGGATTTTTTTGCGATTCTCAATCCCGACCGTGGTTTTGCCATCGGCCAGAACGTCACCCTTGCTGTTGTACTCCAGCGTGCTGTGTGGCAGAAGAGATGCCATGCCAAGTGCAGTGTACGAGGGAAGCACACCTAGTTGACTCGATAGCTCGGCGCGGAAGCGGAAGCGCCCATTGAGTTCGGCGGCGAGCTCGCGTGCTGCCTCGTAGCGGAAGGCGTCGCTGACGATCACAAAGACGCGCTTGACCTCCCCCTTATCCAGAATGGGCTTGACGCGGCGCTCATAGAAGCGGTTCTGATTGTCAACCTCATCAAGGGTCCAGCCCTCTTTGAGAAGCGTCTCCAGGCAGGCTCCCCAGGCTACGCTGAGCGGCGTAAGGAAACCTTGCAGGTAGCGGCTCTCCACACTATCTTCGAGCGGCTTGAGAATGTCCCAACCTGCGGCTTGGGCGAGCTGGGCCGCTGCGCAGAAGTGTCGGTAGAGCTGGTCGAAGCGGTAAAGATCCCTCTCGTAGGCACGGTAGAACTCACGTGCTGTCGCGAAGGAGAACCCATTGGCATACCGCGTGAGAAGCTCCTGAAGCTCCGTGGCTGCCATAAGGGCGGTGTAGAGAGCATGAAAGGCGCGACGTGGAATTTCTGCTGTCTCAGGGAGGTTTGGTGAGGCCCAGTGCCCGTTCTGTCGCCGTGCGGCCAGATCCTCAATGCCCTTTGTGCCTTGCTGCAGGGCATGGACAATACGGTCACGCAGCTCGCTGGCAATGCGCTTCTCTAGTGTGAGGAAGGTATAGACACGCGCCAGTGCGGAGGCGGTCAGCTCTCCAAGGTGGTCACTCAGGCTCAGAGACTCCGCAACTCGTTCAGAGAGGTGGTCGTAGCTATTGCCTCGGCTCGCGCTGTCGCGCCACTGATTGAGGAAGACAACCACATTGGCGCGGGTGCCTTCTGGGAGAACATGGTGGGCCAGTGCCGCGGGCAGAGTGCCGCTGAGCGACTGGGAGAAGTCAGTCACCAGCAGGCGTATGAGCAGGTTTCGTAGACGCGGCGGCTCTCCCGAGTAGCCGAAGGTCTGCTGCACCATCTCCCAGAATGGCACATCCAGGCCGTAGCGGGTGATCTCTTCCCACTGGGTCGGTACGGCGCTCAGGCCATCGGGCTGGCTGGCTAGATCGTGGAAGAGTGCGGAGACAAGCGCGAACGGCTCGGCTTGGTCGGCGCGTGTCAGCACTGCGAGCATCTTCCGGTCTAGCAAGGTAGCATCGTCTGTGGACTGCACCAGGCGGCCCAGGCGTGCGAGCCGATCCTTGCTGGCGAGAAATTTATTGCGCTTCCTCAAATGCTCTCGCAGGCTTTGGTTCTGCCCCAGCCCTAGCTCGGCAAGCTGCATGGAAGCACGATCCGCCCGGAAGATGCCGCTGTAGAGCCGGATATCGAGCAGCCAGTCTTCTTCGGGGGCAGGCTCGGCGAAGGGTGCGTAGATTAGGTAGCGCCCTACCTTGTCATTGCGTTCCAGACGGATCTTGACGGCCAGCGCGGGAGTCTGATCGAGGCGCAGGAGGGTTACGCCATCAAGCGACAGCGTACCAACGGCCTCGGTGAATTCCTCGTCGGGGTCGTTCCAGAAGACGATTCGGTGGCGCTCGTTCTCGAATTGGTAGCGCAAGCCCTGGAGAACCCGTGGGGTATCCGCATCCGCGCCCGTGAACAGAGGTAGTACCCCTGACGTCTCACTGGCACTCATGCCACGTCCTCGTTGTCATCTTCGTCTTGTTCAGGGCGTGGTTCTTCCCAGAGCGGTCGTGCGGCGGCATGATAAACGGAGAGAAAGCGGAGCGTGTCGGGTGCACCGTCGCGATCTTGATCCACGATGTCGTAGTAGAGCCGCCAGAGGCCCGCGCTACTGCGCCGCTTGCGTGTCTTGCCGGTCTGGAGCAGGTGCATGAAGACGGGCCGTGAGTAGTAGATCGAGGCTAGCTCATCGGTTTGCAATGGGATTTTTTGCTGGATGTCTGCGGCAACTTGTCGGCAGAGGACTTGAAGTGCATCCTCCATCGCCTCGACAAAGCGCTGTGCACTTTCCTCAGAGTAGCCTTGCAGCCAAGTGACGGCATCGTTGATTCGCTCTTCAGCGGTATCGGTAACCAGGAGACGAAGGGCGGTCATGCGTACGGAAGCATCATCCCTTCTGCTTCTCGCTAGGCAAGCCCACCCGTGCACGGAGTCGCTGGAAAACAACGTCGCCCTCGGCCATGCGCCCGGCATCGGCGTCGGCGAGGCCCCGCCCGATAGACAGTAGTTCCTCGGCGGAGACGGGCGCACTCGCGGGGTCGGTCGTGGCGGGATAGGCGGCCTGAATCAGGGCCTTGATGCGCTCAATGGCTTCCGGGCTGCTGTAGATTCGTGCCCCGACTTCATCGGGGATTTCAATGGTAAGTGTCATGGCGTTTTCCTGACGCTATAATACCGCTTCAGGATAATGTTTATAATGGCTTACGCAAGACCGGTAAATAGCGCTGAAACCTGAGGAGCTTTGCGGCTTTTGGCGATCTAGTCAAACCAGACCGACTCCCTGTGCCAAGGCTAGCCTCTGCCGCTCAAAACACCAAATAGTCGAAAAAGGAAAAATTTTAATGAGTAACGATACCGAAGTTGCCGAAGTCGATGAAGAAGAGTCCAATGAAGAGGACGATCCTAGTCATGAAAACTTCGTCCACTGCCCCATCTGCAATGAAAAATGTTATTGGGATTCTTCGGATTGCGAACATCTCATGTTCACTACGTTTGAAAATGAGATTGGATACTGTTGCAATCAAGAAATATCCGATCTCATCATAAATGCTCAGAGTGAAATAAACAGTGTAAGCGAGTATGGAAAAGAACTTTATGAGATGATGGATGACCTCTCGGAATACTTCCAATCAGAAATTATTGAGGGTTTTATGGTTGGGATTCCATGCTATTTTTCTGACAGGAAAGACTTGCCAGAAATTATCACGAACTATAAAGAGCAGACTATTCAAGAATTAGAAGAAGAGAACGAAGAATACGATGACTCAGAGGAAGAAACTGAAGAAGAGAAAGAATGAGGAGTCTTAGCCTCTTCTCCTGAGGGCATTCAGGATAACCGGAATGCCCTCAAGAAAAAAGGATAAGTTTACTCCTCCGCGCCGCCGGTGATGGCTTTGACATCGGCGAGAAGCTCGCCGAACTTGCCGTAGTTGACCTTCACGCCGTCGTCGAGGTCCAAGGTGATGCGCTGATCGGCGGTGTTGCGGAGCACTTCGTCGAAGCGGCGTAGCTCGTCTTGCTGCTTGAGGAGCTTGTCGAACTCTTTCTGGAGCTTGTTGCGGCTGGCGGTGGAGCTGGCAGCGGGAATGTCGGCGCGGAGCTGGTCAATCCGGGCGGCGATGCGGCTCTGGAGGGGGATGACGTACTCCATGCGCATGCGGGCAAGCGTCCCGGCGTTGTAGCGGTGGAGGTAGACGAGCGCCTGGAACGCGCGCTCCTTGCCGCTGGTGAAGAGCCAGTAGATCGGGCGCTTTTTGTAGGTCTGGCAGTGGTCTTTGTAGAAGCCGGTGTGCAGGTAGCGCCGGATGGTGTCGAGCGGGGTCTCGCCGGTCTTGGGGCCGAGGCTGTCGGCGAGGAACTTGAGGTTGCCTTCGGCGGAGGAGTGGGGCCAGACGACTTTCACGAACTCGGCGATGCGGCTGGCGGTGTCGCTCTCGCCGAACCAGTCGGTATCGGTGAGGGGCAGGATACCGTCGTCGTCCGCCGGGAAGCGCGTGTAGCGCGTGGGATCGAAGCTCTCGCCGCCGCTGTGGGCGTAGATCAGGCCGGGCGCGTCGAGGCTGTAGCGGCCCATCATGCAGCCGAGGGCGTAGGAGACAAGGCGGCGCATGTCGGCGTCGCGGTCGGGCCTCGCGAGGGTGATCTGCTCGTCGGGAACGTCGGGCGTGAGCTCGTCCTGGAGGCCGTAGGCATCAATAAAGAGCCGGTTGTTCTCTTCTTCCAGCTCCTTCATCCGAGCGCGTTGGGCGAGGCAGTGGGATTCCCAGACGGCGAAGGCTTCGGAAAGAGTTGGGGAGTCGTTGAGAAGCGAGAGTTGCTGGAAATCCCAGGAGGTTTCAAAGCAATTCCAATCGTTGCATGCTATTTTGATGCATTCTTCAACTATCGTATCCGCACCACTTGCGATATCGACAAAGGGTAGCACCGCGATATTACCAGGTTGTAAGTTCATCGTTGGATTTACAATGTTGAGCATCTCTGCGGCAACTGGGGAATTTAAAAAACCAAAAACCGTATTAAAGTTGTCGTCTTTTTTTACTGGGCATAGACCTGATGCGTCATCAAAAAGAAAACCCTTTGGTGAGTAACGAAAACTCTGTCCTGAAGAAGTAATTTTAGTCCATACTATCGCTTTTTTAAATATATACTCTAAATTATGATTTGTTGACCCGACCTTATAACCTTCATCCTTCATCCCCAGTAATTCTTTTCCATCGAGTTCCCAGTTAACCACTGAGTCTTGGTTTCCATACCACTTCCGAAAGCTGCCTCCCTTTTGATAAGGGAACCATTTCTTCAGGGATATCAAGGACTCTGATCGGCTATTCACATTAAAACCAATTCTACCTAGAGATAATTCTTGCCAAAACCTAATAAATCGTGAGTTCTCAGCAGTGACCATGCCTTTTCTAGGATCGGAAATACTGTCCAGATTTACTCCTGCATTGAATGCTAATATTTTACTTTTACTAATCCAATATGCTATTGGCAATCCAGGTATTTTCTTAAAATCATCAGGACTAATGACAAAAAACCAATCACAGTTATTATTTTTGATAGCCTCCAAAGTTTTGGGGGCTTGATTTTCCACTCCCCTAAAGTCTGAAAGCCGAATATAGGAACCAATCATATTATTAAGATGGATGTTCTGCACTGTAAACGTGCAAATAGGAACTGTCGCTCCATCAAATCCTGAATACTCAAGTTGAATCAGTGTTGAGAGAAATGCTTCATCTATCAATTTCAAACGCAAGTTCTCATAAGAAGAAATAAACATCCATACAAACGGCGACATGAAGCCTAAAGCACCATTTGGTTTGGCGAACTTCAGATCGCGAATGATGAACGCCGAGAACAGGTCTTTCTCAAAGCCCAAGTAGTTCCGCTGAACGTACATCTTCAGCGCCGGGTTGAGAAATTTGTTACCCATGTACGGCGGATTCGCGACGACTGCATCGAACTGCTGCCCCAGAATCTCCGCCTGTGCCACCAGCGGCTCTAGGTCGTTCACAGCACTCTGCGCCAGCAGGTTCCCTTTCAGATTCGCCTCCAACAACGCCCGCAGCGACGGCAACTTCCTCGCCAGCGCGTCCGGCACGGTCAGCAACGAGCCGATGGTCTTGGCGTCCACGAACAAGTCCAGAAGCGCCTGGAGATCGTCTTTCAAACCGACCTTCTTCGGCTCGTCCAGCATCAACGTCGGCTGGCGGCGCGTCTCGGGGAACAGCTCCCCGCTGGGCACCAACTCAACACGCCCCGACGGCGCGAGGGCGTCGGCGAGGTCTTGGGCGTTCAGGCCCGCACTGCTCTGGAGCGCACGGACATTCAGCGGCGGGGTTTCCTCGCCCTCGAACAAGCGGCGGTCGTCGGCGCGAGCTTTCATCAGGAGCGCGAAGCCCGCCATCTGCGCCGCGCGGTCGTCAATGTCCAGGCCGTGGAGGTTCTTGGTCAGGATGAGCTGCGGAATCTCGCGCAGACGGTAGCCGCGCTCTAAGTAAATCTCCTTGAAGAGATCGTATGCTTCCACCAGGATATGCCCCGAGCCGCACGCCGGGTCGATCAGGGTCAGCGCCTCCGGGTCGAGCGACTTCGGCGTGATCGCATCGAGCTGGCTTTGCACCTCCGGGGTCTGCTCGGCGGGTTCGATGTAGTACGCCATCTTCCCCTTGAGCGGCGAGCCGGGGTAGGTCGCCACCCACTGCCGCCCCAGGCTGTTCTGCACCATGTACTTGACGATCCAGTTGGGCGTAAAGAGCTGGGTCGCGGCGGGAATGTCCTCGGACTTCACCACCTTCCCTATCACCTGGTCCTTCTTCTCGCTGATGTAGAACTGATAGAGCCACCCGATTATCTCGATCTCCTGCCAGTCGTCCTCCGGGATCTCGCTCACCATCGCCCGAATCACCGAGTCCGGGGCCAGCAGGTTATCGGGGAGCAAAAGCTCGGTCGCATCGTCAATCGGCTCGAAGAGAAACGGCATCGCCTTGTGGAGCGCATGGCACTGCGCCAGGAGAAGCTGCTTGTACAGCTCACCGTCTTTCGTGCCATCCAGCTTCAGCTCCAGCACCTTCGCCTTGTCCAGCCCTGGCAGCTCCACACCCGCCGCCTGCTCCAGAATCTCCGGCTCCGCCTTGCCCTGCGGATGGCTCAGCACACGGAAGCCGTGGTCTAAGTAGCCGTGCAGCTCCATGTAGCGAATCGCCATGAAGCGGTTGAACCAGGTGTAGGCCGCCGCCTCGATCGCCACCGTGTAGCCATCCCGCGCGATCTTCCTCTCTAACGCACGGCGCTGCTGTGCAATCGCGCGTGGGAACGGCTGCCCCCCGATCAGGACAAAGTCACCGCTTTCCACCATCGGCTCGACCTTCAGAGGCTCCAGCCCCACCTTGCGGGCGCGGTCGGTGACGGCAGTCAGAAACGCGGTTCGGGCCCTGGGGGCATAGGACTTCAGCTTGGCACGGTTCATCGGATACGAATCCTTGTCTTCTCAGCAAGAGCAGCAAACAGCTCCTTGGTGAGGGCATCAATAAACTCCTGGACGTCCGATTCAGTCTCCAGGTACGGCTTCTTCATCAGCTCCATCGGCGCAATGATCTTGCTCGGGCGCACCGCAGGCGGCGGGGAGGGAGGCTCTTTCACTAGGTTTGTGGGTGTTGCAACGGGCGAGGGCGTAGGCGCACTCTGCGCCTTCTCCAGAAGCTCCACTGCGGCGTCCGCACGCTCGGTTGCTTCACTCAAGAAGAGCTGGAGGTTCCCCACTCCCGACTCGGTCTTAGCACGCTCCCGCAGGAGCTGAAGCGGACGAAGGCACTGGTTACTCACCGCATCCGATGCCCCCGTGCGTGTCGCCTCACGCTCCACCTGACCGATCAGCGCATCCACCTTCTCCAGCACCCGCGCCCGCCGCTGCTCGACAAGCTGGGCGTTCACGTCCTCAACTTGCGCGATCAGCGGCTCGACATCCTTCAGCCGATTGTAGGGTGCCGCCAGCTTCGTAATCGCCTCCAGCTCCGAAAGTGCCGCCGCCGCCGCCGTGTCCTTCTCTAGCTCAAAGCGGTTGGGAGCAAAGCGCACCAGCGCCACCTGAAGCCCCTCCCAGACCGGCTTCTGCTGCTCAAAGAAGTGCTTGAGGTCGTGGTAGTCGTCCCCTAGATCCATCAGGTCATTCTTGGCCGTCAGAAACGCCTCCAGAAAATGGAAGCTCTCGCGAACCGCCAGCAGCTTTCGTGTGAGCGCAAGCCCACTTGTCAGCGCCGCGCCGCCCGGATACTTTCCCCCACTCGCAATGGTCTGGAAGCGCCGCAAATCCGAATCCCAAGCGGTGAGTTTGCCTCGGAGAAACTCCGCCAGGGGCTCCTCCGCCTCTGGCCCCATCTCCGAGAAGACATCCATCCCCAAGCGACGGGCTTTCTCAATCGCTGCCGCGTCCACCCGCTGCCGCCGAACCAGAGTCACGGCGCTCCAGCGCTGCGGCTTGGTCAGCGGCTCAAAGGCTTTCTCAACGGGCACCGTTGCACCATCCGCAATCAGGGAGATTTCCCCCAGCGCCAGTAGACGTGCCACCAGCAAGATCACCTCATACTCCGGCCAGCCATAAGGACGCTTCCCATAGCGCTCCACCAGCGCCCGTAGCACCACCGGCTGATTGATCTGCGCATTGAGCTGAATAAACGCCCGTACATCGTCCAAGGCAGCCTGGTTGGCATTGTCCGACGCCAAGCCCAGCTCCTGCTGCCCCACGCTATCCGCCGTGAGCACGGAGCGCGTCTCCAAGCGGCAGTCATCCGGCGAGTTCTTCAGCGCCTTCAAGTAGGCCAGCTTAGTAAACGTATTGCGAATTAGATATGTAAGCTGCTCACTCAAGATCACCGTTGCCGAGCTACCCGAAGCACTCCGCGACTGTCCATTGACAAAGAACTCCGCCTCCAGCAAAAGCTCATCGAGCAGCTTCGTCAGGCGCTCCTCTCGCACCCGGTTCTCATCTGCCCGGTCTCGAAGAATCCGTTTTGTCGTGGCAGGCAGCGTGTCATCGTTCTTGCGCTTGATGTACTTCTCGGTCTTCAAGAAGAGCCGAAGCTCCTCGCCCAGCATCCGGTTATCCTTGAGCTTGATGAGCAGCTTGCCCCCCTCCGTGCTGGACTCCAAAATGCACCGCGCCTCACCGTAGAGTTCGTATTCATCCGCGAGCGGCGTAACTACAGAAACCTCAAGCTCATTGGCGGAGAGAATCTGCCCAACAGGATGCCGATCACAGTAGCGGTTGAAGCCAAAGTCTTTCTTGTTGTCTGGGAAGCGGTGCTTGTTGGTTCCCCGAAGCGAGCCTTCAAAAAGTAGCTCGCCTAGCTTACGGGCCTGCTCCCCCCCATTGAGTTCAACATCCTTGATCTCCTGGCTGATGTCGCGCTCCTCGTTGGTGAGGAAGAAGTAGTTCTCTCCATTGCGGCTGATGAGTGTTTCTTGCTCCAAGCGCCCCAAACTGTCCTCAATTTTGCGCTTCAAGCCCAAGCGATCCGCATCAATCTCATCAATGCAGAGCGTCACCAGGTTATCAATATTGGCCCGGAACTCTTCGATATAGCGTACCAGAAAGAGCACCCGGAGAATTTCGCGGTCGAAGTCGTTTAGCCCCCGCCCTTCTGTCTGATCAATGGTTCGCTTTACGGCAGTATCCAGAAAGCTCTCAATTGCCGGATAGAAGCGATACAGCGGTGCCAGTGCGCCTATGGACTGGAGTGCAAGATTCTTCCCTGCTAGTTGGAAGGCATCCAGCATCGAACGCTCGCCTCGACTGAGGTGCAACCCTGTCGCGCCATGTTTGCGAATCTGCTCAAAGATCTTCTGCACAAGAGGGAACTGGTAGGGAACAAACGGATAGTTCTTGCTGAAGACCACCGCATCGCCCAGATGAGGAAAAGTCATTCCTAGATTCGTAAAGCTGAGCTGGCTTCGGAGAATATCACCCTTACTTGCAAAGACACGGGTCAGCTCCGCCGTCGCCGCATCGGTCTTACTCAGCAAGCGGGTCTGGATCACCTCGTCCGTATTGGCGCTGGACAACGAGAGCCGCGTCCGGAAGCGCCCTTGAATCTTAGAGAAGTCATTGGCCTGTGTTGCCCGAACCTCTCCAAGGATCGCCTCAATATTCTCCTGGGAAGTGACAACCACCCAGGCACGCCCTCCACAAAATGTCCCTAGATTCTCGACGATGGTTTGAAGGCTTAGCATCAGGTGAGTATCATTCCCGATAAACTGTCCTACCTCATCCACAAAGAACACAATTCGATGTTGTGTACCACGGGTGTCTAGGTAATCCCTTACCCAGCGTGCGAAGTTCTCAGGAGTCAGTGGGAAGTTTTTTTCCGCGTTCCGTAGCCACTCTCGGCTTGCCTCTGGGGACTGCCATGTTGCTTCGGCAAAAGCCATCTCAACTTCATCCAAATTGAACTCAAAGGCATCACGCTCATCGTCCCAGAGGGCTCCCGTTGCAGCCTGGTAGGCTGCCTTGAACTGATCTAGACGCTTTTTCTCTAGGAGGAAGCGCTCCATGTGAGCGATGTGTGGATGGTCTCCACTAAAGCCCAACATCTCATTGAAGACACGTAAGAAGACATTGAGAATCGCCGCGCGGCCATCGTTCGGGTTTGCCTTACTGTCAATGTTAAAGAGCACAACATCTGTGTCGTTGCTTACTGCCTTCTGAATATCCGCAAAGAGCATCGGATCTGAAATCTTTTCCCGGAAAAACTCTACTGCGCGTCGCTTCTGTCCTCCTTGTTCTACCTCGCGGTTCTGGATCAGGTAGGAGAGAATCTTGATAAAGTGAGACTTACCCGAGCCAAAGAATCCGGACACCCAGATGCCAATCTGCCCCGCCAGCTCAGGATCAGCCCCACGACGAACCGAGGCGAGATAAGCCTCAAAAAACCGACGGAAGTGTCCATCAAGCTCCTTGGTGACAACATACTCATCAAGCTCTTGCCAGATGGAGCTGTCATCAAGCTGGTCTGCTTTCACCACACCGTTAATTGAGCGGGCGATATCGCGTTGAAAGAGATCTTTTATCAACATGTCTTCAGTAAATTCTTAAGGAACAAGCCGGAAAGCTCGGTAGTAGTGCCCATCGTTCAAGCGATCAAAGAGGCGCAGGGACTGTCCGTCGTAGCGCCCCGGAAAGAACATCACCAATGGTACCTGGCGCATGACTGCTTGAAGATTATTCAGCAAGCTATGAGAGCGGAGCATGGGATAGGCTCCTCCAATTCCGGAAAGGAGTACCAAATCCTGAGATTGTGGCTGTACCACTTCATTGAACACCGTGGCTAGCTTCGGCCCCGTTAAGGGCCCTGCAAGCGCAGAGCGAAGGGCGGCATCCCCCTTCGCTTGTTGCATTTGAATGGCTTTTTCAAGCAGTTTTCTATCGGCAAGGTGGTCAATGATGAGATCAAAGAGATCCACATGACGCACCTTCAGGTTGGGCCGCCGTTTGGCAATATCAGGAACAAGGGTCGTCACACGTTCACGAACGAGTAGCTCCTCCTCAGGTGGATACTCGAAAATGTAAAAGGCGAGCTCATTGCCAAGGCCCTTCCCCTCCAGAAAGTCCTCCTCAAGCAACCGCCCCAAGACCTGATTTAGACGAGCATGCAATGCCTGACTCATGCGGCTACCCACAAGCAACGCAGGACGTACTCTTCGCCATGTTCATCTAGATAACGGCATAGCTCAGGAGTCAGGGTGACGCGCTCAATGCGCAATGTCTTGGTATCGGAAATGTAGCCCGCCTCCGCGAGAATTCGCATCAGGTTCTGTCTCAGCTTATCCAGCACTGCCGGTGTCCACGTAGAAGCCACGGGATCGGGCATCAGGTAGTCTTGGACAAACTGGCTCCAAACAACGGGAGAGAGTTGCGATTTGAACTGCCGTAGCTGCTCGCGAACGGCAATGTCGAGAAAGTCACCGATCAGGGGGTTGTGCTTGATCGCCGCAGCCAGTGACGCTTGAGTCGCAACAGTCGGTGAACCATCCCGCACCAGCAGCCAGAGCGGCTCTGACATGGTCTGAAGCCGCCGAGCAATCATCTCTGCCGTTGTGCTAGCAGAGCTAGGGCTCCGCTTCTGGAGAACGTTGTCCTCCAGTATCGCTTTTCGCCAGGCAGCTCCCTCGACACCATCAAGCAAGAGCCCCGCAACGATTCGGCTCTCACTGACCTTCAAGGAGCCTTTGGTCAGGCTCGCGCTATATCGTCCCATTGTCGTTTACAGCCGCTCTTTCTCCGCCGCCAAAGCCAGCTCCAACGCCTCAACGATATCCTCTTGCGATGCTTTAGCACGATCTTCAAAATGAACCGTGACCGTGACCCCCTCCAGATGGATCGGATAGCGGAAGGTCATGGTGCGGGTTGTGGTTGTCCCCTCCCCAGTCGCTTTACGAGCCGCACGCGCCTTCTTGACAGTGAGTTCCCCCTTGCGAGCCTGCTCCCACAAAACAGCCTGCTCTGCCTCAGGGCGACGCGCTATCTCCAGCAAGAGTGACTTGCTAATCCGCCCCTTTGATTCTTGATTCGCCTGCTCAAAACCATCCCGAACTTCTGAGGGTAGCGACAGAAGCCGCAAGGTCTCAGAGACGCTTTCTTGGGACCGGCCCAAGCGCTTGGCGATGGCTTCCTGTGTGAGGCCGAACTGGTCGGCCAGGGCCTGGTACGCACGGGCCTCCTCGAAAGGGGTTAGGTCCTTACGGTGCAAATTCTCAATAATCTGGAGCTGGAGCCGGTCGTGCTCCTCGACAGTGCGCACTATCGCGGGGATCTTCTCTAGACCTGCCAACCTCGACGCACTGAAGCGCCGCTCCCCCGCCAAGATGCGGTAGCGATCTTCTCCCACCACCGAGACGATGATAGGCTGTACCACCCCTAACTCGCGTATAGAGGCGGATAGCTCGCTGAGGTCCCCAAGCTCCTTACGGGGCTGTTCTGGGTCGGGCTCTATCTGGTCAAGGCGCAGCTCAGTCAGGACATCCCGACGTGTGGTTAGGTCAAGCCCTGCCGGTGCAGCGGGCTTCTGGGCGTGTAGTGCTAGCTTTTCACTCAGGCGGGCCATAGCTCAACTAGCTCCTTCACTAAAGCCCGATAGTCCTGCGCTCCCCGGTTGCCCGATGACTTTTGGAGGACGACCGCCATAATCTCGTCTTCGTCCTCATTCATCTGGCTCTTCTCCACTGCCTCCGTCTCGCGTATCTGCGTTTGGAGAATCCGATCTGAGAGCGGAGCAAGGATATTCCAGGCGGCGGCCTGGCGCTCTTTGCCATAGCCCTTGACCATGGTGAGCAGGATGCGCCAGTCATACTCCGCTGGCCCCTGCTTGACCTTGGCGATAGTGTTGAGAAGCGCGTTGAGGCCATCCAGCGAGTACATCGAGAGCCGGGTAGGAATAAGCACTTTGTCGGCAGCAACGATGGAGTTGATCGAGAGCACCCCCAGGTTGGGGCCACTATCCAGAATCACGTAGTCAAATTGATCCTTAACCACATCCAGTGCTTTCTGGAGCTTGACCTCTCGGAAGATGACACTGTAGAGGCTCTCCACTGCTGTTGCCAGATGGATACTCGCAGGGATGAGCTTGAGTTTTGGCTCAATGGTATCCACAAGGATATCCTCGACCTTGCCATCGTAGAACAGGCTCGCCACCGTGTGCTCAGCCATTACCTCATCACTGTCGATGCGTAGTGCTAGCGTAGAGTGTGCCTGCGGGTCAAGGTCGATCAGAAGCACCCGCCAGCCTAATGCCGCCAAACCTACCGCTAGATTGACGGAGGTCGTGGTCTTAGCCACTCCCCCCTTCTGATTCACAACCGCAATGGTTACCATATGCTCTCTCTCAAACTCTTTCGTCTCACCTGGTGCTTTGAAGCACCGGGGCATAGAATATCGGACGTCCGATTTTAAGTCTAGCCCCTTTTCGCACTTTATCGGATATCCGATAACTTCTCCGGGTTGAGCTGCTCATCCCACTCCCAGAAAGCCAGGACTCCCTCGACGCGCTGATCCTTGTCCTTGCGCTCTTTCAAGAAGGCGCGGAAGCGCTCAAAGCGCGACTCCTCGCTTTCAAAGCGCTCGATGACCCGGAGCGAGGCGGAGGCTCCTGCCAGCGGCCCACTGTCCAATCGCTCGCGCTGGCGACGCTCCTCTTCCAGAAACGCCTCAAAATCCGCTGTGGGTGTCGCATCCAGCTCTGCAAGTCGCTGACGCAGGTACTCGTGGAACTTGCTCAGGAAGCGGCGCTGGTGACCCTCACGGCTCTTTTGCATCAGGGCCTGACGACGTTGCTGCTCATTGGCATCGAACTCGGCAACGGCTCTTCCCTCGTACTGCGCGATGCCGCCGTAGTTCTGGATCTCAAAACTGGTCTTGCGAGCCTCGCGGTAGGCGAAGAGTACCAGGTACTCCGCCTTCTCCACTCCAAGGCGCTGGACATGATCACGGGCGAGCTCTCGCTCCCGAGCCGTAGGCCGAGCCGTATCACCGCTCTGAAAGAAAATCTGGTGAAAGTAGCGAACCTGCGTAAGACTCGCCTCGTGAATGGGGTCTGTGAGCTTCTGTGCGCCACGCTGAGGCGATTTAGGCGCTTCTGAGGCCATTGACGCGGGTGCAGACTCTACAGGCGAACTCTGAGGCATTTTGGCGATCTCAGCCTTCGTAGGCTTTCCTCCCCTCCCCTTCGCCTTAGTGGGATCAGGCGGAGCGTTGACAATGCGAGTCACCACGGGCGGCGGCAAGACAGGCGGCTCGGGCTGCTCCACGTCTTGCCCGGACTCCGCAGCCTTCTTCTTCCGGCTGTTTATCGCGGCGCGGGTCTTGGTGACCACGATCTTGAAATCCGACTTGTCTACCGTCTGCTCCAGGGTGACGTAGAGTACCCCAGTAGGCACGGGCACCCCATCTAGCTCGCGCAGGGCGGGCTCCAGAATCTGTGCACGCTTGGAGCGGTACCGATAGGTCGAGCCATCAATGCCTAAATCCTCGAACAGCTCGCGGGTGCGGCGCTCAAAGCGGGTCTTGTCGGCCATGATGAGGTCGAGGTAGGTGTAGAGAATCTGCGCCACTTCGCTCTGAAAGGTCAGAATGGTATCCAGGTAAACAGGGCGCGTGAAGCCCGCTAGCAAGTTGGCTAGAATCCGATCATTGAACTCAAAGTAAGAGGTCTCCCCCACTGTTGCCTCTCCCCGAACGCGCCGGGCCAAGTGCAGCTCCGAGAGAATGTTAAAAGTGTCGATCCGCTCTACGGTTTCCTGGCTGCCACTGTCATAGTAAGAGTGCTCCCAGACAAAGGGCGTGAAGCGCAGACGCATCAGGGAATCGGTGATGGCTTTGTTGACCTTGCTGCCCCAGCTCTTCTTGAGAACGCGGGCGAGCTGCTGACGTGAAAAATGAATGCGCCCCTTGGGTTTGCCGAGATCCTCCCAGAGCTTGAAGAGCCCGTAGCAGGTTTTCTGGTCCTCGGTAGTGAGAGTTCCATGGTTGCTGTAGCCCACCTCGACCCGCGCAGCAACAATGCTGCCATCAGGAAGGCGAATCTCTCGGTGGAGGATGCGGGCACGCTCTTGATGCCGAGAGTTGGATGCTTCCCAGAGGGGCCACTTCTCCAGGTTGAGGTCGGGACGCACGACCACTTTGACAGCGGGTTCGTCCCCAAGCTCCAGATCCAGCATCGGCTGAATCGGACGGGTTGCTATTTTCGTGTCCTGGTTTTCGTGTTCCATCGTTTTCGCGTTTCGCCTGCACCTAGCCTCTCAGAGGATAGGAACATAGAAAATACACACACACAACCCCCCGCTAGCGTCCCCGCCCATGTGGGTTCGTCTCGCGCACGCGTGTTGTGTGTAAAAGAGTATCTAAAGAAGTATCTAAGAATAGTATTCAGCTAGCGAAAGGGGGCCTAACTCCCTCACAAAACAGCCCTTTTTCGGCCTGTCATTTCCCGCGAGTACCCCAAAGGCTTCCCGCCACTACCCCAGAACCTTCCCGCGAGTACCCCAGTTTCTTCCCGCCACTACCCCAGAACTTCCTGCGAGTACCCCACCCTTTTTCACCCCCAAAGGCCCTCATTCCTGCCCAGCTTAATGCTCTTTTTGCCTTGCCGAAGGATCGATCCTTCGGTGAGGGGCCATTTTACCTGGCAAGAGTGCCTACCCTTAACCCGCTCGGCTGAAAATGCTGGCTATCGGACGTCCGATAGGGCTTCCCGCGAGTACCCATGGGTACTCGAAATGGGGGCACGTCACACAAATCCTGTTCTATGACTTCCCGCCACTACCCCAGATTTGTGGCAAAAGCCCTGTTTCAGGAGTGAGAGAAGGGGAGTCAAAGTGGATATCCTGAGTGCCTCACAGCTACCGGACGTCCGATAAATGCCGCTTCAAAGCCGGTTTTGAGAGCATGGATGAGCACCTGAAAGGGGGAATCCGATGATTTCGTAGAGGGAAAAGGTGAGATTTCCCGCCACTACCCCAGAATCAGGAAAATCGGATGTCCGATAGACTATTCATTCACCGTAGAAGATTCGCGGCCCTTATCGGTATAGACTCTCGCGTACGAAAATGCACTTGCGAAAGAGAGTGGGGTTATCGCGGGAAGAGAAGATTTGTCAGACATAAGACATGACATGAAGGATCTGTTTCCGGAGAGGCGAGAACATTGGAGTATCAGATAAAATGAAGTGTCGCTAGTTGTGAATCGCATACGGGTACATTCCCCGGAGCTTGCTCCGTGACCGCTTGGGATACGTGGGCATCTCTTAGGATGCCCACTTCTTCTGTGGCTTCGGCTC
>NZ_JAYVPL010000075.1:0-140157 GCF_043757465.1 Armatimonas sp. | reverse complement strand
CGAGTTTCTGGATAAAGAGGTCTTCACCGACATCACGGAGGGCAAACGCTACGAGTCCGATATTGTGGTCAAGGCACGGTTCCAGGGACGCGAGGCGTGCTTTCTGCTGATCGTGGAGAACCAGTCGAGTCCGCAAGCAGGCTTCCCCAAGCGGATGTTCAAGTACTTTGCCAGGTTCTACGAGAAGTTCGATCTGCCGATCTACCCGGTGGTAATCTACTCATTTGATAGACCTAAGCGGCTCCAGCCGGGCAAGCATCAGATTGACTTTCCTGGCTTTGTGGTCAATCGCTTCCAGTTCCGGGTGATCCAGCTTAACCGGCTGAAGTGGCGCGATTACCTCGCTACGCCCAACCCGGCGGCGGCGGCATTGATGTCCAAGATGCAGATTGCGCGTCGTGACCGGGTGAAGGTAAAGCTTCAGTGCCTGCGTCTGATTGCGACGCTACGGCTTGACCCGGCTCGCTCGCAGCTCATCTCCGGGTTTGTGCGAACGTACTTGCAGATGACACGACCAGAACTGGTGGAGCTCCAGCGCGAAGTGGGGCTCTTGCCCCGAGAGGAATTGAATACGATGTTAACCCTGACGAATGAGTGGATTGAGCTAGGCGAAGAAAAAGGTATCGAGAAAGGCATTGAGAAAGGCATTGAACAAGGCATGGAACGTGGCCGTGCTGCCGAGGCTAGGAGCCTGATTCTGCGTCTGGGAACGAAGCGCTTCGGTGCAGCCAGTGCCGAGGTGGAGTCGTCGCTGGAGCAGTCGGATCTGGTGCGTCTGGAAGTCTTTGTGGATCGCCTTCTTGAGGTGGAGTCCTGGCAGGAGCTGCTCGCGCCCTGAGAGGCGGGCTTTTGGTAGCCGCAAGGCGAGTCGTTTCGGTTGCCCCGAAGGTCTGAGCGTCTGCCAGAGCGCTCATCCTGTGCTCGCAATGCAGCTTTCAGGAGTCGCAGGACAACTCTCACAGGTCGCAGAGAAACTCTTCGAGATCGCAAGGGGACTTTTCGCGCTTGCACGAGAGGTTTGTCGGCTCGCGGTGCGGGTCGTCCGTGATGCAGGACGGCGCTACGAAAGTCCGACTTCGCGGAGTACGGTGACGTTGCCTGCCAGCTCGACGGAGAGGAGCCGTCCTTCGCTGCCTGCGTCTTCCAGCGGATCGTGGCCCAGCAGGAGCGCGGCGACGGGTGGCGGGAGGGCGGCCAAGACTTGCCGAGCACCGGTCTGGACAAGTGTGGGGTTACTAGGTGCAAGTGCTCGCTCGGTGGCGCTGGTTGGCTTTCCGTCGGTGTCGTAGCGAACAGCAAAGAGCGTTTTGGTGTCGGCGATAGTGGTGGCGCGTGGGAGTGGGTCTTTGCCGGGCGTGGTGACTCCGAGGCGTGCCTGGCCGTCCTTGGTGAGCGTGAGGGTTGCCTGGGCGGAGCGTAGGGTGGCTTCGAGAGCTTTCTGGCCCAAAGCGCTCGTGGGACGAAACGAGAGATTGGCTTTTGAGAGGTATCGCCAATCCAACGTGCTTTCCAGCATGGCCACTCGCTTGTGGCTCTCAGCTCCCGAGGCAAGCAGAGACAGTGCGAAAGAATCGGGCTTGGCGGTAGAATTGGTTGGCTTGGCGGGCTCAGCAGGACGCGTTACTTGTCGAAACGTCGGTGCGACAGGTTTCTGAGAAGGTGCGGGTTTTGGCTTGGGGGGAGCCGTGGGCTTCTGGTGAAACGTGACCAGTAAGACTAGGTAAATAAATGAAAAATTATCTAAATTCATATTTATATTTCACATAACTCTTCAATAAGGCAATTCTCAAACTGAAATCATCTATGAATTTCAGATTAAGAATATTATCGTTGCCAGAAATAATATTCTTATATTTTCCAGGCACAATAATATTGTTAATTTTAATTTTATTATCTTGAATTTGCCGATTACTAGTCTCCATATTGAATTCTATATAAATATCTGGAAATTCATGGCCATTATTCAGATTTTTAATTTCCATTAACTTACCCAAGCGCCTAACCATATCATCATTATCATGCTTAATAATGAAGTCAACAACACCATCATATGCATCCATTTCATCAAAAACCACAGTTAAAATATTTGCTTGCAACCTGCATTTACAAATATACGTTTTTTTTGGTGCCATAGTTATAAATATCAACCAAAATAATAAAAATATTACTCCCATTAGTTTGATTTTTCTATTCTTTTTAAAAATATGTAAAGCCAAAGCCTAATTCTCCTGCTCTTATAAAGTATCGCTGTATCATATTTGGAAAAGCTGGTGACAACTGCTCCGCTCCACCTACTGCTCCAGACCCTTGGGCAAAACTTACCCATTGTCCAAACCCTTCATTCGTTAAAAATGGTATAATACCATTTGGTGTATAAACTGTCCTTACTGTAGGTGCAATAACTTTCATTTTCCACAATTTTGCAATTGTTTGACCTAATGGTTCTGTTCCGCCAGAAGTATTCCCAAGATTACATCCAAATAATTTTGCTACCGCATTATTACTAAATATCGCTGAACGAACTCTCTTAACTTCATCTTGACCAAAATATATTCTATCCGCTTCGCCACCAGAAGTATTAAGCTGTCCATAGTTAAGCAAAAAACCTTTAGATTCCGAATGGCCGAAATAATAGAAACCTTCTATCTCACTATCGCTATGGGAATTTAGAATCCGTATAATTTTATCTGTAGAAGTAAATCCTTTAACGATATATCCATTATTTCTCGCATGTTCGAGTGTTTCTTTTATATATACCTCGCTATTTTTCCCGTCACGTTCAGCTCGCTTTCGATATGAAGGTGTATAGAATGCAAGCTCGACATCTTCTCCCAATGTCGTGAGAGATTCTGCAAATCTTCGTGCTTGCCGAATAAAATTATCAGGTGTTTTATCATGCCCATCCTTATCTGTTTTCTCTCTGACACCACCCGTAAAAATAAAATGCACATATCCAGATGGATCAACATTATTCAGCGGATCCGATATACAATACAAATATCTATTCAGGGTTTCAGGCATTCTATCAGTTTCCGGATAACTGTCTTCGCCAATAAACCGTCCCAGTCCCGACTGGTAGTATCTAGCCCTATTAAAGTACAGCCCCTCCCCACTATTCCAAATACCACTCCCATCCCACTGCTGACCGTTCAGGAAGAAACCAGCACCCGCACTCGCACGAGTCCCATTAGCCGCCACCTGGTAGGGAATCCCAAACGCATCACCATACCCGAACTCACTCTGACCAACGCCAGAATCGTCCACCACGGCCCGAGTGCTGCCCAGGCCATCGAAGAGATACCAGCCACTCGTAACCGGCGCGTAGACAGGCGGCGGGCCGTTGCTCGTCACCTGGTACTTGAACATACGCAAGCGGTCTAGCCCGATGTCGTAGCGCGTGAGCAGCGGCAGGGCGTTGTTGACCCACTCCGCTTCCTGGATCACCTCCGCGTAGGGCTGGCTTGTGTCCACAAGGTACTGATGGTGTGCGCGGCTCACCAAAGCCGCCTGCGAGAGTGGCGGGCGCGGGTTGCCATGCCGGGGCGCAGCGGCACCCAGGCTGGGGAGTACCTGGATGAAGGCGAGGAGCAGGCAGAGAAGGCGGCGCATGGTCTAGGAGGATTCTACCAGACCGCTACAAAAGCCCAGAACGATGCTCTCGCAGCTCTACAAGCCTTTGTCGGCCCGCTCAACCGTGGCGCACGTATTGTCTGCAAAAGCCGCCCCGATCTGCTCACCAAGCTCGGACTATAAGAAAACACCCCCTTCGCCCCTCGGAACGAGGGTCTCAGGCGAAGGGGGTCACGGCGCTGTCGCCGTGGGGGGATGTTGGCCGCGCCGCGTTCTTCCAGTTCCCTTCCCTATCCTCGCCCGCCACGAGAATGCCTTTGTCGTCCCAGCCGAGGTGCGCTTTGACTTCGGCGGCGCAGTAGCGCAGCGTGAGGCCGCAACGTCTTCGATCCGACGTGTTGGGTTCGGAGCCGTGGAGCAGTAAGTCCGAGTGGAGAGAGGCTTCCCCGGCTTTGAGAGTGTCGTCCACGGGGGCATCGCCGAAGCGTTCGGCGTTTTCTATTTTCAGATTGAGGACGTTGTCCTCGGCGGCGCTGGTGGGCAGGTGCATCACAGGGCCATGCCGATGCGAGCCGGGGATAAAGCGCATGTTGGCGTTCTCTGGGTCGGCGTCGTCAATGGCCAGCCAGACGGTGACAGTCTTGCTCGGCGTGAGCGGCCAGAAGACAGCATCCTGGTGCCAGTCCACTTTTTTGCCGTCGTGGGGCATCTTGCAGAAAAAGTGCGCGCCCCAGCCGATCACATCGGGGCCGAGAATGTCGCAAACGGCGGCGATGATCTTGGGGTGCTTCAGAAGATCGTAGACGAAGCCGTACTTTCGGTGCGCGGTGGCAATCGAGTAGCTGCTCCCGCCCGAAGCAAGCGTTTGGGCTAAGATTTCGTCGAAGCGTGATCGTAGCGCTGCAATTTCGGAGTCATCAAAGATCAGAACGGGGCGAATGTAGCCGTGCTCGTTGTAGTGCGCGAGCTGGTCGGGTGTGAGAAGCTGTGGGTGCTGCGTGAGTGCCGGGTGAAAGCGTAGGTCGCGCTCAAGGGTGGTGAGGTCATCGGGGTCGGGGACATACCCCAGTGCAGGCGGCTTTGCGGATTCCATAGCGCCATTGTACAGCGTAGGCATCCCCCATGAGAATTAGCAGGTCGGTAACCAAAGCGGAACATCCGATGATAAAATAGCGTAGTTAAACAAACAACGGAAGGTAGAGCACAAAGATGCAACGACGGCGTGGTTCTTTTCTTTTTGGCGCAGGGGTTGTCCTAGCCACCGGGGTCGCCTTTGCGGGAGGAGCACGCTTGCGACAGGGAGGCCCCGTCGCCCGCGCAAAGACACTCCCCGCAGCACTGGGACGATCTCAGGTTGCGGAGAACGGTCACGCCGTCACTCCCCGAACAGGTGAGGCTCAGGACTTCGGCGGAACCTTTGAGACAGTCTATGCCCTCGTGAAAGACCAGTACTACGACACCCTCCCTACCGATACCAAGATGGCGCAGAGCAGTGTCAAGTTGATGGTCGCCTCGCTCGAAGACCCTCGTTCCTACTACCTTGAGCCCGAGCAGCGTAAGCTCCTGGAAGACGAAGCCAGGGGCAGCTTTCATGGGATCGGTGCCACTCTCTCGATCCAGTCTACCAAGACCAGTGGCTACACGGACTACAAGATCGTGGTGGTGGCTCCCCTGCCTGGCTCCCCTGCGGAAAAAGCGGGGTTGAAGCCGGGCGACACAGTCACTCATATTGATGGAAAGTGGGTACTGGGCTACGACCCGCTTCTCCCTTTCTCCAAAGTCGCGATTCAGTTCCAGAACCGCGAAGTGGACGAAAAAGCCTACGAAAAAGCGCGTGTCAGTGCCCGAGACCGGATCACTGGGGGCATTCGTCTCCACGCCGCCGAGATGCTCCTGCGGGGCGACAAGCTCCTGGCCAAGAGCATTGCAAGTAAAGAGAAATACGCCCTGACAATCCTGCGCAAGGGACAGGCAACCCCGGTCAAAGTGGAGCTGGCTCCCGCTGTGACGGCAGCGTCTGCAGTGACCAGCAAGGTCATTGAGGGAAAAGCAACCTATATCAGAATCCCCTACCTGAACCAGGGCTGCGATGAAGAAGTCGCCAAGATTCTGGAGAGCCTGCCAGCCGATAGTACAGGCATTGTGCTAGATCTACGGGGGACGCCGGGGGGCTCGTTTGAGGCCATGCAACGGATCGCAGGGCTTCTCGTGGGGCGAGGCATCGTGGCGCAGGAAGTGGGTCAAGGGGGCAGGAAGAGCAATCTACTCGCCAATGAGGCTGCGAAAGTCAAAGTCCCGCTGACCGTGCTTGTCAATAACGGCACTGCCTCCACTGCGGAAGCGCTAGCCGCGTGCCTGAGCGAGCGCACGGGAGCGCCTCTGGTTGGAGAGAAGACCTTTGGGGATGCTCTGGTACAAGGGATGTATCTCCTGCAAGATGGCTCCGCCTTCACCCTCATCACCGGCAAGCTCCTCAGCGGGAAGGGAGTGGCCTGGGCTGGGGTTGGGCTCACGCCTCAGGTTGCCCTCGCGGCGGAAACTCTGGAGAGTGAGGTGCTCGCCCAGGCGGTGGCTACTCTCAAGAACCGCCCCCAGATCATCGCAGGCACCGCAACGACAAGAGGAAAGAGTTAGACAATGGTACGCAGTGTCATCAAAGGTATTGCAGCAACAAGTCTGGTGGGAGCGGCTTTCTTCAGCGGCTTCAATTTCCAGATCCTCCAAGGACACAAGGAGGATGTGCTTCGCATCACCCCCACCCTCCTGGCAGCCCGTCTGAGCGAGGCAACCAGGCCCGCGGCGGCAAAGGCAGGCTCCAGCGATCTTTCGCCCGTTGATACCTACCACAGTGTTTTGGAAAAGATCCTCAGCGAGTACGGTACGCCGCCCAGTGATCCCAAGGCACTCGCCACCTGGCGCAACAAGATCCGCTACGCCGGAATTGATGGGATGCTCCTGGCCATCGGAGACCGCTACACCGAGTACTGGAATCCTGAGGAGTTCAAGCGTAACATGGAAGACACCCAGGGCCGCTTCTTCGGAATCGGCGCGAAACTGGATGTCACCAAAGACAAAAAATTCCCGATGATCATCGAGCCTATAGAGAACTCCCCCGCATGGCGCGCGAAGCTCAAGCCCGGGGATGTGATTGTCGAAGTGGACGGTAAATCCGCTCTCCTCTCAGATCAACAGCACCTCGACGATGTGATCAAGCGCATCAAGGGGGAGGAAGGCACCAAAGTCAAGCTCACGCTACGCCGTGGCACCGAAAAAAAGGACTATGTCTTCACCCGAGAGCAGGTTAACTCTCCGGTAATTGACTCCTGGATGCAGGACGATACCGCCAAGATCGGCTATATCCGCCTCGATCTGTTTAGCGAGGAAGCCGATGTGCAGTTTGGAATCGCCTTTGAACGCCTTCAGAAACAGGGAATGAAGTCTCTTATTTTCGACATGCGCAACAACCCGGGAGGAATGCTCCATGTCGCACAGGATCTCGGCTCCCGCTTCTTGCCCAGCGGCCCCGTAACATGGCTCAAGGAGAAAAACGGGCAGATGCGCTCGCTAGATGTGGAGATGGAAAAACGACAGGCTGCCCACGCAGCAGGGAGAGTTCCGACCGTGGGCAAAATCCCCACAGTGGTGCTCATCAACGGGGGCTCCGCGAGTGCGTCTGAGATCGTCTCCGGCGCCATCCAGGACGGAGGCGCGGGCTTCCTGATCGGAACACGCAGCTTTGGCAAGGGACTGGTGCAGACCATTATCCCGCTCCAAGACCGGGAAGGCGCAGTCAAGATCACAACCCAGCGCTACTACACCCGTGGCAAGCGCGATATCAATACCTTCCGCGATGAGTCCGGCACGGTCACCAAGCTCGGTGGTGTCAAGCCCGACATGGTGTTGACCGAAACAGAAAAAGACATCGAGACACAGTGGACCGCCCTGCGCGACAAGCCTTTTGACCGACGCTACGCCGCAAAGTTCAGCCCACAGATCGCCAAGGGAGTCGAGCTACTCAAGGCGCGTATGGCCGGAAAACCCTGGCCAAAATCTGAAAAAGATATTCCTGACAAGCCGGAGAAATCCGAGACGGTGGCCGGAAAGAAGGATCCCATCGGCCCCTATGCCAAATCTTCCTCTCCCCCACTGACCACGGAGACTGACAGCACCGATAAGTAGTCTGGGAAAAGCAACAAAAAAGCCGGGGCAGCGAGTTGCCCCGGCTTTTCATTTTTGTTTACGCACTTTCAAGCGCGATATTCACACCATCAACACTCATCGTGTAACCGAGCTTCTCAAAGAGACGCACCGGCACAAACATCGTGTCCACCTCAATAAACGGAGCGGCTTGAAGCTCCACAGGCGTCCCACTAATATCCACGATGGGGTTGTCTGCCTGAACCTGAAGAACATAGTCGCCCATCTGAATCTTGGCAACCTTGGCCACATGGTCGAACTCTGCATAGCCACCTAGTGCCTGCGCGACATTGGCGAGCGGCACGAAGGTCGTTCCCTCACCCAGAACAGGCTCGGTAATTCCCTCGATATCAATTCCCTCAATCTTGTACGGCATTGTTTTCGTTCCTACTTACCGACGATAATCGCGTTCTTGACAGTTCCACCAGCGGCTTTGATCAGCTCCTCAGCCTTGGCCTTCAGTGCTTGATCGGCAACTTTACCCGTCATGACGAGCTCGTCTTTGGCATTCTTCTGGATCTTGACGCCAGCAAGCCCAGCGTCGGCCTTGAGTGCTTCCATCAGCTTGGCGGGATCGGTGACCGCAGCAACAGCGGCCTTGCCCGCATCCGCCATCTTACCCCCGGCGTCTGCCGCCCTCTTACCGGCATCTATAGCGGCACCTGTGCCAGCATCGGCTGCCTCTTGAGGCTTCGGACACCCCACGAGAACAACCGAAAACACAGACAATGTCACCGCAAACAGAGCAAATTTTCTATACATAGTGTATTCCTCCTACCATTTATAGCCTAGCGTTTTTTTGTTTTTCTGTCAAGTGCTGTGCCCTAATGATACACAGTCCTCGCCCGCTAACGCCTCTTGCTACCAGCACTAATTTTTTGCGATAATGCCCTATGCTACTTTCTCCCGACTGGCTCCTACAGCCGCCCGCCGCGCATGCCGAAGTGCTTGCCCCCCCAGATGGCAAGACACTCACCCTTCAGAACGGCTTGGTTCGGCGCACTTTTCGTCTCGCTCCCGACGCCGCAACGATCGGACTGGAGCATCTGGCAACCGGCGAAGCGTTTCTGCGCGCAGTGGGCCCCGAAGCCCTTGTGACAATTGATGGCGAAGAGCGGGCAGTGGGCGGGCTAATGGGGCAGCCAAACCAGGCCTTTCTCAAACCCGAGTGGCTGCCAAAGCTCACCGCAAATCCAAATGCACTGCACTTCACGGGCTACTCCGTCGGCAAGCCTGCGCCGCGTTTCGCTGCCGCTCCTCCCCCCGCAGGCGTCTCGCTGGACTTGAAATTCGCCGCCGCTGGTATTGCCGTCACCGTGCACTACGAGCTCTACAATGGCTTGCCGGTTTTCGCCAAGTGGTTGACGATCACAAACCAGGGGAATAGCTCGGTTCGCCTGACGAAGTTTATGAGCGAGCGGCTTGCTCTGGTAGAACCTGAGTCTATCGTGGATAAAACGGAGCGCTGGGAGCAGCCCAATCTCAGTGTCGTCACCGACTACAGCTTCGGAGGGATGAGCCAGGGCAACTCCAATAAAACCGTGCATTTCGTGACCGATCCCACCTACCAAACACAAGTGAACTACGAGCGCCAGACACCCTGTCTGCTGGAGGTACGTCCTCCCTACGGCCCTGATATCGAGCTTGCTCCTGGCCAGAGTGTGGATAGCTTCCGGACATTTATTCTCCTCCACGACTCCACGGATCGCGAGCGCAAGGGGCTGGCAGTGCGCAAGATGTACCGGGCGTTGGCTCCGTGGGTGCTGGACAATCCGCTGCTGCTCCATGTCACCACGACCAACCCGACGACCGTGAAAACAGCCATTGACCAGTGCGCGGAAGTCGGCTTCGAGATGGTGATCCTAAGCTTTGGCAGTGGTCTGAATATGGAGGACACATCCCCTGAGAACCTCGCCAAGTTCAAAGCGCTCGCCGACTACGCGCACAGCAAGAAGATTCGACTCGGAGGCTACTCGCTACTTGCGTCGCAGCGCATCTCCGATGACGACGATGTCAAAAATCCCAACGGTGCGATCTTTGGCAATAGCCCGTGCCTTGGCAGCAAGTGGGGAATCGCCTACTTTGAGCATGTCAAAAAGTTTCTCACCGAGACGGGTTTTGATATCCTAGAGCACGACGGCAGCTATCCGGGCGATATTTGTTCGTCCACCACCCATCCCGGTCATAAAGGGCTCGCGGACTCGCAGTGGACACAGTTTATGCAGATCCGCGATTTCTACCACTGGTGCAATGCGAAGAAGATCTTCCTGAATGTCCCGGACTTCTACTTCCTCAACGGCTCGAATAAAACGGCGATGGGCTACCGTGAGAGCAACTGGAGCCTCCCCCGTGCCGAGCAAGTGATTCACGCGCGACAGAATCTCTTCGACGGTACCTGGGAGAAAACCCCGAGTATGGGCTGGATGTTTGTACCACTTGTCCAGTACCAAGGCGGCGGCGATGCGGCGACTATCGAGCCACTCAAAGCGCATCTGCCCGACTACGAGCGCCACTTGCAAAATAATCTAGGCTTCGGTGCACAGGCCTGCTACCGAGGCCCGCGCCTCTACGACGCGCCAGAAACCAAAGCACTCGTCGTCAAGTGGGTAAGCTGGTTCAAGGCCCACCGCGAAATTTTAGAGAGCGATGTACTCCACCTGCGCCGCGCGGATGGCCGTGACTGGGACGGCGTGCTCCACGTAAACCCCATGCTCAAAGAGAAGGCAATGGCCGTCCTTTTCAATCCCACCGATCAGCCCCTCACCCGCACTCTGCGCCTCCCGCTTTACTACACGGGCCTGAGCAAATCCGCAAAGGTAAAGATCGGTAGCGACAAAGCCAAGACAATCGTGCTGGAGCGCGACTACTCCTTGCAACTCAGTCTCACCCTACCTGCCGGGGGCATGCAGTGGGTGATCGTGGAGTAGTCTCTAAGCCGCTTTTCCGAGTGCCTTCTGGTGCTGTTGGTACTGACGGTTTAGGGTGAAGACATGATTTTTCACCCATCCTGAGGCCCAGTCGGCAGTCCCGCCCAGTAGGGGAAGCTGCGCACACTCTCGCGCTTCACGCAGGTTAGTGATCCCCGCGTTACGAAGTGTCTTGATATGTGCCTCGCGAATCCCACTCACCTCGAGAAGACGGTCAATTGAGCACTGGGTGAGCTGCTCCTCTACCCACTGTGTTTGGGTCAGAACCGCTGCACGCTCCCTCGCCGGGTTGTATGTGAGCAGTTGCTTACTTGATTGAGAGTTAACCGGAGAAATGGGCTCCGGTTTTCGAAAGAGAGATTTGAGCCATTCCATACTTCTAATATCAGTTAAACTATTTTTTAACCTCAGAGTGAAGCGATCATCACACCCGAATTTTATGCCGCCCTCCTAAATTTCATGCCGCCATCCTACCTAGTTCAGAAGCCTATCCACCCGTGAAATCGCCCAAACGCCCGGTATAATGGCCGCATGTCCACCCCGTTTGTTCACCTTCACAACCATTCCGAGTTTTCGCTTCTTGACGGCGCTTCCAAGATAAAAGAGATGGTTAAATACGCCGTGGAGATGGAGATGCCCGCGCTGGCCCTCACCGACCATGGCGTGATGTACGGGTCGTTTGAGTTCTACACGGCGGCGCGCGCGGCGGGAATAAAGCCGCTGATCGGAAGTGAACTCTACGTGGCGACCCGGGGGCGCAAAGACCGCGACCCGAAGCGCGATGGTAATCATCACTTGGTGGCGATCGCCAAGAACGAGACGGGCTATAAAAATCTCATGAAGCTGGTGACGCTGGCGTCGCTGGAGGGTTTTTACTACAAACCACGTGTGGACAAAGAGCTGCTTGCCGAGTACTCCGAGGGACTGATTATCTGCTCGGCGTGCATGGGTGGCGAGCTGGCGCAGGCGATCATGAAGCAGAGCTACGAGGACGCTAAAAACGTCGCTGCATGGTACCGTGAGGTCTTCAAAGACGATTTTTACTTAGAAGTGCAAGGCCATCACGCCAATGGGCAGTGGGATGTGAATGCCGATGTCAAGCGCATCAGCCGCGAGATGGGCATCAAGATGGTGGCGACCAACGACAGCCACTATCTCAAGGCCGAGGACGCCGACCCGCACGATGTGCTGATCTGTATCCAGACGGGCACCACGGTAAACGATCCCAAGCGCATGCGCTACGAGCCGCGTGAATTTTACTTGAAAACCTACGCCGAGATGATGGGCGAGTTTGAGCACTTCGCCCCCGATGCTATCGAGAACACGCTAGAGGTAGCCGAGAAAGTTAACTTTGAGATCGAAGTGGGGCGCGCCCCCATGCCCGTGGTTGGTGTAGACCCCGGCAGCGATGCCCAGACCACGATAACCCGTATGTGCTGGGAGGGACTAGAACGCCGCCTGCCCAAGAACGAGATGGAGCATAAAGAGCGCCTGAGCTACGAGCTGGATATTATTGAGAAAACCGGCTTTGCGCAGTACTTCTTAATTGTGCGCGACATCGCCCAACACGCGCGGCAGAGCGGGATTTTCTTTGGCGTTCGCGGCTCGGCGGCGGGCTCGCTGGCAAGCTACTGCTTAGGTATTACGGATCTTGATCCGATTGAGTACAACTTAACATTTGAGCGCTTCTTGAACCCCGAGCGCGTGCAGATGCCCGATATTGACATGGACTTTGAGGACACGCGCCGCGCCGAGGTGATCGAGCACGTGACCCAGCAGTACGGCAAAGACAACGTCAGCTACATCACCACGTTTGGGACGCTCGGGGCCAAAGCGGCGCTCCGTGATGCGGGCCGTGCGCTCGCGATGCCTCTGCCGGATGTGGACAGAATTGCCCGTATGATCCCCGCCCTGCCGCTGGGAATCTCTATCACCCGCGCCATGCACGGCTGGCCGGAGAAAGACTACCCTGGCAACCCGGAGATGGTTGCGGCCTACGAGAGCGAGGAGCTGGCCCACAAACTCATTGACACGGCCAAGCGCATCGAGGGCATCACGCGCAATGAGTCTGTCCATGCCGCCGGGGTGATGATCGCAGACAGGCCGCTGGTGGAGTACACGCCGCTGCGCAAGCTCAACGACGGCTCCCTAGCCACGCAGTACCCACATAGCTCGCTGGAGGCCATCGGGCTTCTGAAGATGGACTTTCTGGGCCTCGTCAACCTCTCGATCCTGAGCCGCGCCGTAAAGCTCATTCAGCAGACACGCGGCGAGACGGTGGATGTCTGGGATATTCCGCTGCACTACGAGGAGCCTCGGGCGAAGAAAGCCTACGACATGCTCGGGCGGGGCGAGACCACGGGGGTCTTTCAGTTGGAGTCGTCGGGGATGCGCAAGTACATTGTGGAGCTAAAGCCCAACTCCGTCAAAGAGCTCTCCGCGATGGTGGCGCTGTATCGTCCGGGGCCGCTGGCGCACATCCCCCGCTTTATCCAGTCCAAGTTCGACCCCGATAAGATTGAGTACGAGCACGCGCTTCTGGAGCCGATCTTAAAAGAGACCTACGGGGTGATTGTCTATCAAGACCAGGTGTTAAAAATTGTCCAGGCTGTCGGCGGGCTCTCGCTGGGCCAGGCCGACTTGCTGCGCCGCGCCATGGGGAAGAAACAAAAATCCTACATGGACAAGCAAAAAGGCATCTTCATGGAGGGAGCCAAAGAGCGCGGCGTAAGCAACAAGTCCGCCGAGAAGATCTTCGCCGACATCGAGCCGTTCGCGGGCTACGCATTTAATGGTTGTCTACATTCTAAAACTTATATCTATCTTCCCGATGGCAGTCGGATACATATTTCACGTGCATTTGAGATACAACCAACGGAGATTCTTTCCATGTGGGAAGATGGCGTGATACGCCCTCATACCGTTTCTAAAATTGTAAAAACAGGACGTAAGCCTCTTTTTGAGATACGAACCCAAGGGGGACGTGTTGTCAAAGCCACACAAGAGCACCGCTTCCTCACCACAGAGGGCTATCAGAAAGTCGCAGAGCTGGCAGTTGGAAGTGAGCTGATGGTTCAGCCGCGAAAGATTACTGAGCGCCAACGAGAGGCCCGGCGGCAAACCATGCAACACTTTGTCCAGACACCGGAGCAACGTACCCACACTAGCAAACGAATGCGTGCCTATCAAGCCTCTCGCTCGCTTGAGGAAAAAGTCATGCATATGCAACGGGTTCATGCACTTCATCCTGAGATACGTCAAAATATCGCAAAGCTTAGCCCCGTAGCAATCGCTCGCCAGAAATGGCTCCATGAAAATGATCCTGAGTGGCGCAAAAATCTGCTTCAGAAATCTCTTGCCAATGTTCGAGCCGCTTATGATACAGGTCCTGGCTACGGTCACTGCTCTATTGCCTCCAACGGAATGTGGTGTGCCAGCACGCCAGAGCGAGCTATGTGTGAGTGGCTCATCGAACAACATATTTCTTTTGAGATGCATAAAGTCCTACCAAATGGACGCATGTGTGATTTCTACTTTGGAGGCATCTACTGGGAGATGGATGGCATGGATCGAGTAGATTCGTACTTCGCGATGAAATACAATGAGCTGCCCTATATTGTTGTCACTCCCGAAGACTTTCGCACGATGATTGCGCGACATCTTCAGCTTGACCACGCGGAAAATGGCGATCCGATTATCTCTATTTTGCCATGCGGAATCGGGGAAACCTATGATATCGAGATGGCAGAAGGCGGCCCGAAAAACTTTATCGCCAACCGAATCGTCTCTCACAACAGCCACGCCGCGTGTTACGCCATGGTCGCCTACCAAACGGCCTACATGAAGGCCAACTACACCGCCGAGTATCTGGCGGCGCTGATGGCGGCCTATGTGGACAAGACCGAGAAAGTGGTCAATACGCTGGAGGAGTGCGAGCGTCTTGGCATTGAGATTCTCCCCCCCGATGTCAACGAGTCCGACGCCGACTTCACGGTGCGCGAACCCACCGATAAGAAAAAATATCAAGGTGCGATTCGCTTTGGGCTCCTGGCGATCAAGAATATCGGCAAGTCCCCCATCGAGACGATCTTACAGGCACGCACGAAAGGTGGCAAGTTTATCAGCCTCCCAGACTTCTGCACCCGAGTTTTTGCGGAGGGTCTCACGTCGAAATCGGTGATCGAGATGCTGATTAAAGCCGGGACGTTTAAGAGTATCCACCCCAACCGAAGGGCGCTGATGGAGACACTCGACGATGCCGTCGCGGCGGCAGCACGTGGGGCCAAAGATGCAAAAGCGGGGCTGATCTCGCTCTGGGGCGACGATGCGGGTGACGACGCCGCGTCGGTGGAGTCCGTGCAGCCCCTGCCCAATGTGCCGGATCACCCCCGCGGGGTCTGGCTGGGCTGGGAGAAAGAGCTGCTCGGCCTCTACCTCACCGAGCACCCTGTCAAGCCGTTTGAGCCCGAGCTGCGCCGCAAGTGGCGCGCGTGGCGCGCGGATCAGATCAGTGAGAGCACGCCCAATCAGCAGGTGACCGTGGGTGGGATGATCACCGAAGTGCGCACCAAGTACACCAAGACCGGCAGTGCGATGCTCTTTGTGACGCTTGAGGACACCACCGGCTCGGTGAGCGTGACCCTCTTTCCCAAGTGCGCCGCCGAGTGGGGCAAGTACTGCATCGTCAACTCCGTGGTCGCGATCATTGGCCGCGCCCAGCACCGGGAGCGCATCTTAAAGAATGAAGTACCCGAAGAAGGCGCGGAGCCTGCCGCCGCCGATAAGAACGTCCAGATCGAGCTGATCGCCGATAAGATCGAGCGCATTGTCGAGAATGCCATGGCCGCCGACGCCCGCCCGCGCACCGTCCATGTGCGCATTGACCCCAACAACCGCACGCTCCTGCACATGGTCAAAGAGATGTTCACTAGCAAAGATGGCGGCTCGCCCTTAGTGGTGCACGCCGAGACCCCCAGCGGCGAGTATCTCATCAAAACCCCCATCCTCGTAGACCCCGACGAGGGCCTGATCGAGCAAATTAGAAGAATGCTCGGAGGCGGTCACCAAAAAGCCTGGGTGGAGTAAGCGATAAAATACACGAGGTGTAACGAAATGGTAAATGTTGTCGAACGCTATGGTAACGAAATCAAACAGCTCTCTCACGATGAGCGGATTGAACTCGCTGCGTTGATTCTGAGTAGCCTGAAGCAAGACTCGGAACCAGCTATTCCTTCTCGGAAAAAGCGCCCTATCGGCTTGGCAGAGGGCCAGTTTGTCGTTCCCGCAGACTTTAACGATCCCCTCCCCGACGAACTTCTGGATGCGTTTGAGGGCAAATGAAGCTGCTTCTCGACACGCACATTTTTCTCTGGCTTATCACAAATGATCCGCAGCTCTCTGTAAAAGCGCGACTTGCCATCGAAGATGGCAGCAACGGTACTTTCCTGAGCGTTGTGTCTATCTGGGAAATTACGATCAAATACAAACTCGGCAAGCTCCCCTTACCACAGTCTCCTGAAATCTATCTTCCAACCCAGCGCCAGCTACACAGTATTGCAACGCTTCCCTTGGAGGAGGGCTGTGTACGACATCTTATCCAACTTCCAGATCTGCATCGCGATCCCTTCGACCGTATGCTCATCAGCCAGGCTCTCCACTATGGGCTCACCCTAATAACCGATGATCATGCCATTCAGAACTACCCTGTCCCACTACTCTGATTTCTTGTATGTCTCGTCGGTGCCACCGGAATCCACTATAATAATGCCATGACACAACTCGAAGCTGAGCTTTTAGATTTCCTTCTCCCCGCTCCTGGCGCGGTGTGGACTCCCGCGCAGACGCAGGCGTTTTTAGGCCAGAAGGGCACTCGCTCGGCGGTGTACTTGGCAGTGGGATTGCTGATCCGCAACCAACAGAGCGATGCGGCGCGGGCGGCGGCGGTGCTGGAGGCGCTGGTGGGCTTACAGAAGCGCGAGCCCGGCGAGTGGTACGGGGTCTGGCCGGGGAGCACGAGCCAGAAAGATCGCAAGCTGGACCACAACTGGCGCGAGTTTATCGGGGTGGGGCTGATTGTGGCACGGGAGCGCTACGGCAAGCTCCTGCCCAAGGCGCTGATCGAGAAGATAGATGCCGCGCTATTGGTAGCTGCCGACGGTGATGTCCACCGCAATGTCTCGCCGGAGTACACCAATATCGCCTTGATGAGTGCGTTTTTACAGGAGTGGGTTGGTGCAAGACTTACCAAGCCGGAGATCGCGGCAAAGGGGGCAGAGAAAGCAAAGCAAGTCACCGATCTCTTCAATCGCTTCCGCACCTTCACCGAGGACAACTCCCCCACCTACGGCGGCGTGGACGCGATGGGTCTGGCGCGACACGGCGACGCTCTACCACGCGGGCCTTCGCAATCTCTGTGGGCCGTTCACCCGCGCCTACGGTATGGACATGGTGCAGTACACGGCGATCACAGGCGTAGCGATCTTCTTGCTCACCCAGGACAAAAAAACTGCGCCCGCACCGTCGGACTGGCACAACCGTAGCTTTGAGTGGGCCTATGTCCCCATGTCAAATACAGCTCCCCAAGCGCAGCGGCGAGCGCCTGCGCTTACTCATGCATGCACCGGACTGCGCACTCGGTGGCGCGACCTGGAACCTCAATGGACTCCGGGTCAAGCTGGAGACGGCACTGGGAGAGAAGAGCATGGCTGTGGTTACGGACACGCACTTCGGCAAAGTGCTGGAGGTCTCCTGGGCACTTCCGGTGAACCTACCTTCCAGTACAATTCTGACTCTCACCGTGCTTAAATGAGGTTCTATGATGCTTCCTCTCGTTCCGCCGATTGTGATCCAGCAGGAACAGGCTCCTGCCAGTGTGCGTGCTCTGGAAACGCTGGGGCGCGGGTGGTGCCGCCCCGTGGCAAGCGCTGGAGCGGCGATGATGTCGTCAAGTATGCCCTCAGCCTGGCACAGCTCTATGGAAAAGTCGGGGCGGTGCAGGAAGGTAAGTCCGAGATATTGGCCACGCAGCTTCCCGATGGCCCTGCCCAGTCCGTCAAAGACGCGCTAAAGCTCCAACCGGTCTATCTGCTCACGCGACGCGGCACAAGAACTTTTTCTGGGAAGTGGAGTGCTACGTTTGGCGAGCTCACCCTGGAGATTCATGGCAACCGTGTCACGGGTAGCTATCCGTCCAGTGAAGGAGTAATCGAGGGAATACTGATCGGAGACCGGCTGACGTTTACTTGGACGGAGCATGGCTCTTCCGGGGGACAAGGCTGGTTTGTCCTCAGCGACGATGGCGAGTCGTTCACGGGAAAGTGGGGCAGCGGCGACGAAGACCCCACGAGAGAATGGACTGGCAAGCGGGCCTATTGAGCCTTGCACACCCAGCGAAAACCCGATAGAATCGTAGGCGCTGCGGGAGTAGTTCAGTGGTAGAGCGTTTGCTTCCCAAGCAAAATGTCGCGAGTTCGAGTCTCGTCTCCCGCTCTCAAAGCCTTCTGGTAAAATCAGAAGGCTTTTGTTTTTGTCTAGTCAAAGGAATATACAATGCAAGCAGCGCGTTTTATGGTCACAGCGGATCATGCCGATGGTGTCTACAGAGTGGGTGAGATGGTTCGCTGGAGCATCGTGTGGGTAGGTGAGGGCATGCCCCCTGAAAAGGTGGACTATGTTGTCAAGAAAGGCGGCCTGACGGAGCAGAGCAAGGGGAGTTTAGCGCTTACCAAGGGCGTTGGCACTGTAGAGGCGCGCTTTGAAAAACCGGGCGCACTTCTGCTCGTGCTGCAAGGCTCACGCAGCCGGGGTGGTGCCGTCGCAGCGCCGGAGAAAGTCATGCTCTCGGCGAAGCGCCCCGCTAATTTTGATGCTTTCTGGGCCGCGAAAGTGAAGGAGCTGGAGCGTATCCCCGCCAACCCGAAGCTGGAGCGTGGGATATCCGGCAAGGCAGGGGTTCTGTACTCCAAGCTCACCCTAGATAATATCCGGGGAACGAAGATCCAGGGGCACACGGCGCAACTGGCGGGAAAGACAAAGCTTCCCGCGCTCTTAATTGTCCAGTGGGCCGGGGTCTATGGCCTGCCCAAAAACTGGGTCACGGACCGCGCCGCCGACGGCTGGCTGGCGCTCAACATCGAGGCCCATGATCTTCCCATTGACCAACCGCCCGCGTTCTACGAGGGGCAGAGTCGCGGGCCGCTGAATAACTACCCCGCTATTGGCAACGACAGCCCGGAGACCAGCTACTTCTTGCGGATGTATCTCTCCTGCTACCGCGCCGCGCAGTACTTGACCGAGCACCCAGACTGGGACGGCAAAACGCTGGTGGTGATGGGCGGGAGCCAGGGCGGCTTGCAGGCGCTGATGACAGCGGGCTTTCATCCGAAAGTAACGGCTGCCCTCGCCTCAGTTCCTGCGGGCTGCGATATGCTCGGCCCAGATATAGGACGTGCGCCCGGCTGGCCGCAGTGGATCAATAACGCAGGCAACAAAGATAAAAATAAAGTGCGCGAAGCCAGCCGCTACTTCGATGTTGCCAACTTCGCGTCGCGGATCAAGTGCCCTGTGCTGATCGGCTGCGGCTTGATTGACGAGACCTGTCCGCCGGAGGGAATTATCGCCGCCGCGAATCAGATCCAGAGTCACAAAGAGCTGATACTGCTTCCCGTTGCGGGCCACCAGAACGAAAACAACTCCCAGGCAGCCTATGAAAAACGCTGCTGGAGTGCGTGGCTCCCGGCACTGCGCGAGGGAAAGCAGATTCCGCGTTAACCGTACCATCATGCGCATTGCTCTCCCCAAAGGCTGGAGTGTTTTGTTGCCGCTCCTGGTTCTAGGCTCGCTGGCCTGCACCCCACAGAAGCCGCCGCCGGTGGTCGCACCCGAGCCGGTGTTCTTAGAGCCGACCCCCTACGCGGGCACGGCGGCCTGCCAGCCGTGCCATGCGAGTGAGTTCGAGAGCCACCACCAGAGCAATCATGCCACCACTCTGCGGGAGGCGACAGTGGCAGACCTCGGAACGCTAGCGCCCGCACCAGGTGTGGTGCCCGGCGAGGGGCGTTTCACCGTTGAGGACGGCAGGCTGGTGGCGCACTCTGCCACCTCGACACTACCGCTTCAGCTCGCACTTGGCTCAGGAAAGACGGGCATCACGTTTCTGGCCGTCTTCAAGCAGACCAGTGCGGAGATTCGGCAGAGCTACTTCCCTCACGAAAAACAGTGGCACCTCACCCCGGGTATCGAGGAGCTTTCCCGGAGCCTAGGGAGCGCGATCCACAAAGAGGAGGCGACGCGTCAGTGCCTGAGCTGCCATGCGGTCACACTGCCTCTGGCCTCTTTGTTGCCAGAAAAGCGCTTCTTTGGCGTGGGCTGTGAGTCTTGCCACGGCCCCGGAGCCGAGCACGTCGCCGCCATGCAGGAGGGCCCCGTAGGCAAAAACAAAAAGCCAAAAAATCTCGCCATTTCGTCGCTGCGGGGGGCAACGGGCACAGCGCTCAACACTCTCTGTGGCCGCTGTCATCGCACCGAGGACGATGTCGCGGGGATGCCCACCGCGTCCAAGAAGATGACCAACCGCTTTCAGCCCTACGGTCTTGCCCAGAGCCGCTGTTTTAAAGAGAGCGCCAATAAGCTGACCTGTGTGACGTGTCATAGCCCGCACAGTAATGTCTCGAAGGAGACGAAGCGCTATGAGGCGATCTGTGTCTCGTGCCATAGCGTCCCGAAAAAAAGTTGCTCGGTCAACCCCAAAGAGAAGTGCATTACCTGCCACATGCCTGACCGCCCGGTGATGACACACGGGACAATCTCCCTTAAGATGGCCGATCACTTCATCCGCATCAACTAACTGCTTCGCGGTATAATAGAGCCTCATGTCCACCAGTAAAGCAGAAGAGAAGAGCGGCCAGAAGCGCACTGTCGCGCTGAACCGTCGCGCACGCCACGAGTATTTCATTGAGGAGACCTATGTCGCGGGGATGGTGCTGGTCGGCACGGAAGTGAAGTCGCTCCGGGCGGGCAAAGCGAATCTAACCGATGGTTACGCGCGTATCGAGAAGAACGAGCTGTGGCTACATAATCTGCATATTGCGCATTTCACGCAGGGCCATGGCGACAATGTCGAGCCGACGCGGGTTCGAAAGCTGCTGCTCACACGTAAAGAGATTGACCATCTGCTCGGGCAGACCCAACAAAAAGGGCTGTCGCTCGTACCGCTGGCGATTATCTTTGAGCGTGGTTTTGCCAAGCTGGAGCTCGGGCTTGGGCGCGGCAAGAAGCTCTACGACAAGCGCCAGGATATCGCCAAGCGCGATGCCGATCGAGAAGCGCGGCGCGAAGTTTTTGGAAGGAACTAGCTACAACGGATGGCAAGAACAGTGAAGGTGCCCGTGCTCGGGCAGTCGGTTGAGGAAGTGCGTATTGTTCAGTGGTTCAAGAAAGTCGGCGACATGGTCGCGATTGGCGAGGCGCTGGGCGAGCTGGAGACGGACAAGACCAATATGGAGTTCGCCAGCACCGAAGCCGGTGTGATTCTAGGATTTCTGGCTCCTGTGGATGCCTACGTCAAAGTGGAGTCCCCTGTCGTGCTGGTCGGTGAGCCTGGGGAAGCTCCCGCTGTGCCAATCCCCCCCAGCCCCAGCCCGGCGAGAGAGCCATTAGGAGGCCCCCTTGATGCCTCGCCCCGTGCACGTCGCATCGCCGATGAGCTGGGGGTGATTGTCAAAGATCTCGCAGGAAAGGGCACGGGGCCGGGTGGACGGATTATCGAGCGCGATGTTGAGGCCGCCCATGCCACGCTCGCCAAGTCTGCACAAGTAGCGCAGGAGCTTCTGGAGACTCCTGCCGTGCGTGTCTCACCACTCGCCCAGGCGATTGCGACAGGCGAGGGCGTGAATCTCACCGATGTGGCGGGCAGTGGTACCGGAGGCCGCATCACCGCCGACGATGTGCGCGCGGTAACAGTGCCTATCTCCGTTCCCGCGTCCGATGAGGGCGGGGGCCAGGGGGCTGGCGCACGGACAGTCAAGCTCTCGGGGCTACGCAAGCGCGTCGCCGATAATCTGAGTAAATCTGTGCGGGAGAAGCCTCATGTCACGCTCCATCTCGCCGTGGACATGACCGAGGCCAACAAGCTCCGCAAGCAGCTTCTCCCCGCCATTGAGAAGTCTGACAATGTCCGCATCTCCCCCACCGACTTCATTATCAAAGCCTGTGGCCACGCACTTAAAGAGCACCCCATGGTCAATGCCCACATAGACGGCGACACCATCACACTCTTTGATGTCGCGCATATCGGAATGGCAGTCTCCCTCGGCGACGAGGGCCTGATCGTGCCGGTGATTAAAGAGGTTCAGAGCAAGGGGCTGACCCAGCTCGCCAAAGACAGAGTTGACCTAGCAGCCCGCGCACGTGCCGGGAAGCTGGCAAGTAACGAAGTCTCCGGCGGAACCTTCACCATCACCAACTTAGGAAACTACGGTGTCCAGGCGTTCAACCCGATCATCTCCCCTCCGCAGGTCGCGATTCTGGGCATCTGCGCCATCACGGATACCATTGTCGCGGTGAACGGTCAGCCCACCGTGCGCCCGATGATGGGGCTCTCGCTCAGCTTCGACCACCGCGCCCTAGACGGTGCCCCCGCCGCCGCATTTCTGGCTCGCTTAAAAGAGCTACTGGAGACGCCGGGGCTGCTACTGGCGTAGGCGCGTGATTGCCCGCCCACAGAACGTGGGCGTCAAGAAGCCTTCGGCTGGGAAGTCGCTCCGCGACTGGCTCCGATTAGATTCGGGAGTCGTGGAGCGACTTTTTGGCGGCACGCCCCAAGACGCCCACGTCCTGTGGGCGGATTTTACTTCGCCTTCAGCTCAGCGTTGCCGCGCTGGTAGTCGCCCAGCAAATGCTCGGCAAAGTACTCCATCATCATCTGGTTGAAGTAGCCATTCATAGTGCCGAAGCTGTGATCCTGACCAGGCAGGAGCATAAAATCAAAGCGTTTACCGGCTTTGATCAGTGCATTGACCAGGCGTATTGTGTTACCCGGATGGACATTGTTGTCCATATCGCCGTGCACCAGAAGCAGCTTGCCCTTGAGATTGCCCGCCAGCTCGGCGTTGGTGGGGACTTTGATCTCAAACTTAGTCTCCCCGGTCGGCTTGCCATCTTTGTCGAAAACGGGCACTTCTTTTAGGCCGTGGTGCTGCTCACTCCAGTTCGAGTTGTAGATATTATTGTCATGGTTTCCGGCGCTACTCACCCCCACTTTGAAGAACTCATTGTAGGGCGGCAATAAGAGCGCTGCCCCCGTCATGAAGCCACCGCCGGAGTGCCCAAAGATCCCGACTTTCTCGATGTCCACCCAGGGGAAGCGCGCGGCAAGCTGCTCGATTCCGGCTTTCTTGTCGGCGAGGCCATAGTCGCGTAGGTTGTAGTACCCAAAGCTATGGTAGGCATTCGAGCGTGCCGGGTTGCCTCCCCGGTTGCCGATCTGAATGACCACAAAGCCAAGCTGTGCCAAGCGCGCGTTGTTAGCGCTCACCGAGAAGCCCGAGTTCACCGACTCGGTCTGAGGGCCAGGGTAGACATAGGCGATGATCGGATATTTTTTCTTCGGGTCAAAATCGGTGGGCCGCCAGAGATTGCCATAGAGATCATTCACGCCGTCGGCGGCCTTCACCGTGAAGCGCTCCGGCACTCGCCAGCCCAGCTCCAACAAACGCTCCAGCTTCGTTTCCTCAAGATCAAGAACGACCTTGCCATCCCGGTCGCGGAGAACGGCTTTCGGCGCTAAGTCGGGGCGCGAGGCGACATCCACCACGAAGTCTTTTGAGGGTGAGACACTGGAGGTGTACTCCGCCTCACCGGAGTCCAGCAGCGCGAGACTACTACTCTTGCCATCCAGCCCGGTTCGGTAGAGGTGCTGATAGTAGGGATTCTCACCCGCTTCACGCCCCTGCCCCACAAACCAGAGCTGCTCTTTCTTCTCATCCACCTCCATGATCTGCGACGCCCGAAACGGGCCGCTGGTCACTGGATTCTTGAGTTTGCCGTCGTTGGCGTAGAGGTAGTAGTGCCCCCAGCCAGTGCGCTCGGAGAACCAGAGAAAATCGCCGCCTGGCTTGACGTACTTGACTTCCTGGATTTCCAGAAACGCATTCTCCACGGCTTCGGAGAGCAGCGGGGTGACGGCCTTGGTGTTTAGATTAATCTCACAGAGCTCGGCGTGGCGCTGAAGACGATCCCGCCGCACGAAGCGAAGTGCCTCAGAAGTGGTGTCCTGGAAGTGAACATTGCGTACTTGCTGATCTTTGTATTTTTCAATGGGCAGCTTTTCGAGTGTCTTCGTGGCCGGGTTGAAGGCAAAGAGCTCCTGCTGCCCGACACCCGGCTCCCCCGGCATGGCGTACTTATAGCTCATCAGGGTGGGGCGGGGCTCGGAGAGCACATTGACGAGAAACAGCTCTTTAACATTGCGGGAGTCAAAGCGGCTAACGGAGAAGCGCTTGGAGTCCTTGGACCACGTGACACTTGCCCGGACACGTAGCTCGACAGTGGGCGGCGGCGGTGGTGCGCCGCCCTCACCTTGCTGCCGACGACGCGTGCCGCCACCACCGCCGAAGCCCCCCTCACGGCTCCCAAAGCTGTAGTCTTTCTCGCCATCTTTGGTGAGTTGGATCGGTGACTGCTCCTTGCCCTCTTTCACCTCAACGTAGTAGAGGTTGTGGGCCATGGCGTAGACAAAGGCTTTCTTATCCGGGGAAAAATTACGGAAGTCCCTGGCCTCTGTGTCCGCCGTCGCCGTGCCCTCTTTGGGTGCGACCTTGAGCGTCTCTTTCGTCAAATCGTATTCGTAGCGCGTATTTTTCGGTGGCGCGGGTGACGTCGTAGCTTCGCTGACCAAGAAGAAAATCCGGTTGGCATCTTTTTCGTCGAATGTGACGGTTGTGAAAGGGAGGTTCGTGGAATCGTAGGGCTTCTGAGTCAGCTCAGACAGAAGTGCTGCCATCTTAGTGGAGTCAAACAATAAGGATTTTCTCTTTGCCTTCGCGTCCACTTTCCAGAACTTACGCCCAGAATCGTCGCGCCAGAGATACCAGAACGTATCCGACTTATTAATCCAGCCTGGCGTGAGGGTGGTGCTGGGAACAAAAGGCGTGAGAATCTCGGCAGTAAAGCGATTTGCCAACTTCCAGTTGGCCTTTACGGGCTCCTGCGCGACCGAGAGTGATACTAAAGCAGGGATAATAGCAAACATAAGTTAAATTCCATCCAGCCCGTACTCGTCCACGGGCGAAAAATAAATGATAGTGATGAGCGTGTCTTCGTCTATCGGGAGATCGTAGACCCGCGAGAGTAGCGCAATGACTTCGTCCTTAGTGCGAAACTCAGGGTTCTCCCGCTGGATGTCGCGCGGTGTCAGCTCCTTGATGGGCTTGACCTCAACCATATCGAGAATCGCGGTGAACAGCTTGTGCCGCCGCCCGAAACGCTGACCAACGGTCACCCAGACAAGCTGCCCCGACTGATACTTAGCGGTTTTATTTCCCAAGCGAATGGTAGCCGACTTGCGGCCTTTACGCAGAACATCGCCATAGAGCGTATTATAAAAATTTAGTGCGAACATCGTGGCACGGTTCGACATCTCCCCTGAAAAATCCTCTCTGGTTCGTCGTCCGAAAACGGCGAGTCCTTGGGTCCAACATACGGGATAATACGCGTATGCTCTTGCATGATGCCACTTCTTGTTACCAGGCGCTGCTCACTCACGATACCCGCTTCGATGGGGTTTTCTTTGTGGGAGTGCGCACCACGGGGATCTACTGCCGCCCGATCTGCCCTGCAAAGACACCAAGGGAAGAGAACTGTGTCTACTATGCCCACGCCGCTGCCGCTGAGCAGGCAGGATTTCGCCCGTGCCTGCGCTGTCGCCCCGAGCTGGCTCCAGGCAATGCGTCGGTGGATGCGATCGCCGATCTCGCTCAGCGCGCGGCCAGCCGGATCGAGGACGGAGTGCTCTCGGAGATAAGCGTGTCCGAGCTGGCCGCTGAGCTTGGTGTGAGTGAGCGCCACCTCCGCCGTGCCGTCGAGAGTACGTTTGGAGTCTCGCCCCACGCACTGGCACAGACACAGCGCCTACTTCTGGCCAAGCGCCTGCTCACGGACACCGCGCTGCCCATCACCCAGATCGCCTTTGCCAGCGGCTTCCAAAGTGTCCGGCGCTTCAATAGTGTCTTTCAGGAGCGCTACCGCCTGACACCAACCGCGCTACGAAAAAACGTCCAGGCACTCCCTACGCAGACCGAGCAAACTCTCAACATCACGCTGACCTACCGTCCCCCGCTCGACTGGTCGGGTCTGCTGGGCTTCCTGAAATCGCGCACTCTGGCGGGCGTGGAAAACATTGACGGAGATACCTACCGACGAACCGTCCGCTGGCAGGAACACACAGGCTGGTTCAGTGCCTGCGCGAGGGAGAACGAGCGTATTCTCAGAATCTCCCTCTCACACTCTTTGGTGCAGGCACTGCCACCGATTCTGGCCCGCATCAAGTGCCTTTTTGACCTGGGCGCGAGTCCGCATCGCATTAACGATGTCCTCGGCGTGCTTGCCACCGACTGCCCCGGCCTGCGGGTGCCCGGTGCGTTCCACGGCTTTGAGACGGCAATGCGTGCGATTTTAGGCCAGCAAGTGAGTGTCAAGGCCGCGACCACGCTTGCCAGTCGTTTTGCCGCCGCGCTTGGCGAGCCAGTCGCAACGCCCTACCCCAACCTCACGCATCTCAGCCCGACGCCGGAGTGTGTGGCGCATACCCCCAAGCAGGAGCTAATCGCACTGGGCATTCTTGAAACCCGTGCGCTTGCGATTCTGGCACTGGCGCAGGCCGTCACCGAGGGCAAAATTTCCCTGGAGCCGGGCGGGGATCGGACGGCCACACTAAAAGCCTTAGTCGCACTTCCGGGAATCGGGGAGTGGACGGCGCAGTACATCGCGATGCGTGCTCTGGCCTGGCCCGATGCTTTTCCCCACACCGATCTTGGGGTCAAGAAAGCGCTGGGCGAGACCCAGCCCGCTAAAATCTTAGAAATCGCCGACGCCTGGCGCCCCTGGCGCGCCTACGCCACGATGCATCTATGGCGTTCTTTGGAGACAAAACAATGACCTATTTTACTTCTTTCGAAACCTCACTCTGCACGCTGCTCCTCACCTCCAACGGCGAGGCGCTCACGGGAATCTATCTGCCCCCGGATCACCGCCACGCACCAACGCATCAAGCCAATTGGCAAGAATCGTCGAACCTGCCGGTGTTTATGGCAGCCAAAGCACAGCTCACAGAGTACTTTGCAGGCACACGCGCAGTCTTTAATCTGCCGCTTGCCACCTCAGGCACCGACTTCCAAAAAACGGTCTGGGCGGAGCTGGCAAAAATCCCCTACGGCCAGACGCTCTCTTACGGCGAGCTGGCAGCACGCATCGGCAACCCTAAAGCCTCTCGCGCTGTCGGACTCGCCAATGGGAAAAATCCCCTCTCGATTGTCGTCCCGTGCCATCGGGTGATCGGAGCAAGTGGCAAACTCACCGGCTACGGCGGCGGGCTGGCGCGCAAAGAGGCACTGCTAGCGCTAGAGCGATTCGCGACGCGGTAAAATGGCCGGTATGCCCACTGGCTCCCTTACCGTGATCTGCGGCTCCATGTTCTCTGGCAAGACCGAAGAGCTGATCCGCCTTGTCCGCCGTGCGCTCTACGCCAAGCGCACCGTCCAAGTCTTCAAACCCGCACTCGACACCCGAGATCCCGTCACCGTGATTCGCTCGCACAACGGAGCGCTCCATGAAGCGCAGGCCGCCGAAAATAGCGCGACTCTCTATCTCTCGATTGCTCCGGAGACGCAGCTGATTGCCATTGAGGAAGCGCAGTTCTTTGATGCGGGAATCTTCGAGGTCTGCCAGGCGCTCGCCGACGACGGCAAAGACGTGATTGTCTCGGGTCTGGACATGGACTTTCGCGGCGCTCCGTTTGGAGCCATGCCTCACTTAATCGCCGTCGCCGATAACGTCGTGAAGCTACGCGCCATCTGCGCCGTCTGCGGCGGCGACGCCGCGCGTTCCCAGCGACTCATCAACGGCCACCCCGCCCCCGCCAGCGCCCCCACGGTTCTGATTGGAGCCACCGAACACTACGAAGCGCGCTGCCGCCAGTGCCACACGGTGCCAGAGGAGTAAAGCCTCACAGACTCTTCAGAAACGCAACCAAATCTTTGAGTTCCTGAGGGGTGCAATCCGATGCGCCGGTGAGCTTGCTGGGTCGGTGGAACTGGCTTAGCACATCCTCCAACGTGAGAGATCGGCCATCGTGCAGGTACGGAGCACGGCTGTAGACATTGCGCAGCGGCGGCGGGTTGTAGCCCACATAGACATCATTTTGCTCCTCCAGGCCGGTTTTCGTGATCGTCGGCGTGGCGTAGGTCGCGCCGCCATGGCAGCTCGCGCAGCCCTTCGCCACAAAGACTTTCTGGCCTGCGGGATTTTCAGGAAACGGGGATTTCTTCCAGTCCAGAGTTTTTAAGTAGGCTTCAACAGCGTCCACTTCAACAGACGTGGGCTCGTCGCCCTGCATACTCTTGGTGAATGACTCGACAATGGCTTGCCGCAGATCTTTCTGCCAGCCGTGCCAGGTGTAGGGCGCGGTTTGCGCGACGCCGCGCAGGCTCAGGGTCTTCTTAGGCTTGCCGTAACCGCCGTCGTTTTTGGTGTCGAAGTTGCCGCCGTTGGTGTGCCCCTCCGTGTGGCATGAGGCGCATGAGTACCAGGAGTGAAACGAGCGCTTGGCATCGTTGAAAATCTGCTCTCCAAGGCGCACTTGCGAGGGCTGAGCCGGGCCACCTAGCGCAATCGTCTTCGCCACTTTGCCAGAGGCAACATCAAGCACCTGCACGGCATTGAGAAAGTCATTGGCGACAATGAGCTGCTTGCCATCGGCGGAGAACTGTGCGCCCAGCGGCCTGCCCCCCACTTTGATGCGTCGAACCCGCTCGATTGACTCTGGCTCTAAGTAGTCTTCCGGGCCACCGAAGGCTACAAACGGGAGCCCGGCAATCTTAGAGAAAAGCACAACCTCATGCGTGCCCCCTGCCGTCAGCGCAAGGGTCTGACCATCGGGCGAGAGCGTGCAGCCGTCCACATCGCCTAGTGCATCGCCCTGTGTGTCGAGTGCAATCGCCTCGCGTGGGCCCTCCTCCGTGATCGGGACGCGTGCCAGACGATTACCGACCACCCAGCCCCGGTCTATATTGTCTTTTGTCGCCGGGAAGCGCCGCTCATTGATAAACGGCACAAAGGCTTGCTTGCCATCCGGGGAGATCGCGATACTGCGTACATTGCGGCCATTGAGCGGAACGGTGTAGAGCTCCTCGCCGGTGGTCAGCGCATAGACCGAGAGCGTCCGCGCCCGCGTGCAGCCCACCGTGAGCCGCTTACCATCGGGTGTGAGCGCCACCTGCCAGGGCTCCAAGCCCGTCGGGAGGCGCTGAGTGATTTTCCGGCTCGCCAGCTCCACCACCACCACAGCGCTCTCACCGCCCAGCGCGACGTAGGCTCGCTTGCCATCCAGGCTCAGCGCCACGCCGCGCGGCTCATCGCCCACGGGAATCGTCGCCACAACCGTTAGCGTATTTCCCGCAAGCGCGAGAACACTGATGCTGTCGGAGGCGACGTTCGATGCCACTGCCACACTCCCTCGAACCGCCAGCGCAAAAGGCTCGTCGCCTACTGAGGTTCGCTGAAGGAGTCGTCCCGCTAATAGATCAAGCAAAGCAACCGAATCCGTGCCGCGCTCCGTTACCAGCACTCGACTCTCGGGCAGAAGCGCCACAAAATGCGGTGCTGGATCGGAAGTCGGATCGGATACCAAGTTCGATTTGCCCACCTCACGGGGTTTATCCGCCTTTTGCGCCCCTAGCATAAGTGCCATCAGAGCAAACAACGGCAAAGCGAGAGCAAGTCGCTGTATCCTCATTTTCGCGGACGTTTCCACGTTTGCTAGCTTTTTCCGAGCAGTTTCAGGATGTCATTAAATGTCACACTCACAAAGAGGACTAACACCAGCGCCCAGCCCACCAGTGCGACCCCCATCTGCTGCTCTTTACTGAGCTGCCGTCGCCGAATCGCCTCAATGAGAAGCAGTACCACCTGTCCGCCATCAAAAACGGGAATGGGTACAAAGAGATTGGCTGCGTACAGGGAGAGAGAGAGCTGTCCCATGAGCGAGAAGAGTGCCAGCACCCGGTCGGCCCAGTCCAGCTTGACCACTTCGGAGACAGCGCCCGCGATGGCGATCGGGCCTCCGATGTTTTTCCCGAGCTCACGCGGCGTCGAGACCAGCTTGCCTAGAGCGCTCAGGAATGTCCCCGTCAGGCGGTTGGCCTCACCGAGCACTTCTTGAACCTGTGCGGGCCTTGTGCGCGGCTGTAGCCCGACTCCGATTCGATAGAGCTTCTCCCGTCCCTCAAGCACCTCGCGCGGCTGCACTGTCAGCGTCAGCGGCTTATCGTCGCGCAGGACCTCAACTTCGAGAGGCTTCCCTGCCGAGCCACGCACCTTGGTCGCCATGGCATTAAAATCAGCGATGGGGGCGCCCGCAATCTTGACCAGCAGATCGCCGGTACGAATCCCGGCCTCCGCAGCGGCACTCTTCTCGCTTACCATCATTTTGTGAGGAGCAGGCAGCTCGACGCCACGCATTCCCACCAGTGCGACAAACGCGAGCCAGCCCAATAAAAACGAGGCGATAGGCCCAGCTAGGATCACAATCAAGCGCTGGTAGATCGGCTTAGCATGGAAATCCGCCATCTGTCTGTCGCGCGTTTCATCGTCCGCCTCCGCCTCGGCAAACCCCACAAAGCCCCCGAGAAGAACCGCACGGATGGTGTACTCCGTCTCGCCGTCGTACCAGTAGCGCCATTTTTTACCAAACGGCAAACCAAATGCGAACTCGTAGACCTTGAACTTAAACGCCTTGGCAGCCAGAAAATGGCCCAGCTCATGAATAAAAATCAGGATGCCAAATAAAACCGCCCACGTCAGCAAGGTCTCTAGTTTATGCAGCAATGCTCTCTCCTACAGATTCTCCGCAATAAAGCGGCGTGCCGCAGCATCTGCGCTCACAATTTTTTCCAGTGTATCCGCTTCAGAAGAAGAAATGCTACCCAGGGCATCCGCGACCCGCTCTAGGATCTGACCAAAGCGGAGCTTCCCTTCCAAAAACGCCCCGACAGCAGCTTCATTGGCGGCGTTGAGGAGAGCGGGCGCGGTTCCTCCGACGCGAAACGCCTGCCGCGCCAAAGTAATCGCGGGGAAGCGCTCGTGGTCGGGTGCTTCAAAAGTCAGATCTCGCATTTCGGTGGGCCTCAGGCGCGGGATTCCCGTGTCTACTTTCTCGGGGTGGAGGAGCGCGATCTGAATCGGCAGGCGCATGTCCGGCAGGCCGAGCTGGGCAAGGAGCGCTCCGTCGCGTAGCTCCACAAACGAGTGGATGATGGACTGCGGGTGCACGACCACCTCCACTTTCTGCTCGCCGACGCCGTAGAGCCAGCATGCCTCAATGATCTCCAGCCCTTTGTTCATGAGGGTGGCGGAGTCAATCGTGATCTTGCCGCCCATGCGCCAGGTCGGATGATTCAGCGCCTCCTCGACTGTTGCGTTCTGGATGCGCTCTTTTGTCCAGGTGCGAAATGGCCCGCCCGATGCCGTGATGTGGAGCTTGTCAATCTGTGAAAAATCGTAGCCCGCTAGGCACTGAAAGAGCGCCGAGTGCTCGGAGTCAATCGGCAGAAGTGTCGCGCCGCCGTCGCTGGCCGCCTGCGTCACCAGCGCACCCGCTGCCACAAGAACCTCTTTGGTGGCGATGCAGACCCGCTTTCCCGCCGCGCACGCCGCCAGTGTGGCCGCGAGCCCCGCCGCGCCCGCCACGGCGATTACCACCGTGTCGGCCTCCTCAAGCACCGCCAAGCGCGTCATCGCCTCACTGCCCTCGCGCTCCACGGCCACCACGTGCTCGCCCGAGAGCCCCCAGTGCGCCGCCTGCTCAGCCAAAAGCGCCGAGTCCCGCCGCGCCACGAGCCCCACCACTGCCACCCGCTCCCCCCCAAGCCGCTCGCAGATGTCTAATGTCTGGGTTCCAATCGAGCCCGTCGAGCCCAGAACCACAATATTTCGCCTAGTCATTGTTGGGGGGATTCTAGTGCCCGGCGGCTTTGGCAACAAACTTCATCGCACCCGAGTTCATGCAGTAGCGCAGGCCGGTTGGGGTTTTGGGGATGCCAAAGCTACCGTTGGCATCGTCGAAAAGATGGCCTAAGTGCCCCAGGCAGCGGCTACAGAGAATCTCGACACGAGAGCCGTCTGGGTCGCGCTTTTCGGCAACCGATGTCTTCTTCAGCGGCTGGTAGAAACTCGGCCAGCCCGTGCCCGAGTCGAACTTGGCCGCGCTGGTGAAGAGTTCAAGCTCGCAGCCCGCACACCGGTAGATTCCAGGTTTATGGTTGTCGTGGTACTCGTTGCGAAAGGCAAACTCGGTGGCGGCCTTACGCAAGATATTAAACTGGGTCGTCGTCAGTCGCTTGCGCCACTGCGCATCGGTCAGCTTTTTCCAGTCGGTCTCTTTAGTTGCACGCGCGGGAACCGCCGGTTTCTGCTGGTGTGCCCAGGCTACGCCACCAATTAGCAGCGCCATTGCCGTAACAACAAGGGTGTGTTTTTCGTTTTTCATAGTTTACGTTTAAAGTCCTGCATAGAAATCATACCCGCGCTCGGCCCAGAAGTCGGCAGGGCGCTCGGCCTCGTAGCTAAGGTGCGTGATGAGCTTGATGTTTTTTATACCGTACTTGGTAGGGATCGCCAGCCGAAGCGGTGCACCGTGCTCTGTACTGAGCGGCTGACCGTTCATGCCCCACGCCAGCAGTGTCTGGGGGTGCAGCATACTCTCAATATCCAGGCCGACGTAGTACCAGGTGTCTTCAAATCCGACGGGTTCGGAGCGCAAGCTAACGTACTTGCTATCGGGCATCGGCGGGTACTTTTTCGCAAAATCGGCGAAGCGGCAGCCTGTCCAGGTAACAATCGCGCTCCAGCCCTCCACACACTTTAGCTCCGTTGTCAGCGAGACCTCGGGCAGTGTCTTAAGATCCGCAAGCGTGAGCTGCAAGTCGCCGTGGTTCAAGCGCCAGGCCTCTGTGTCAATCTCGGGCGTCGCGCCGTGGTAGTTGTTGCGTGGCTCAATGGCACGTGCGGCGGGAAACTCCGGCGCACGGTAGCCAGAAAGCAGCGTCGTCGCAATCGCCTCGTTGCCCAGATGCGTCGCGCGGAAGAGTTGCTTGATCCCCGTGCCATCATCTTTGGCCCGGTGGTTGAAGAGCGAGAGCAGGCTCAGGCTCCCGGTTACCCCCGCGCCCGCCCAGAGAAACGAGCGCCGTGAGAGCCGCTTAAGCTCCTTCTGCGTCAGTTCTATCGGTTGCGTCAGTTCCATCGGTGGCTGATTCAGGTTCATTGTCCATTTCCTCAATCGGTTCGTCTTCTAACACTTCTACTAACGTCTTTTGTGGCTCTGGCGTTTCCGAAATTTGCTCCCAGCCCGTGATCATGCCTCGGAAGTTGTTCCAACCCGCCCGAGCGACTTGCCCTACATGGACGAAGAAAAATGCCACGAAGAGACAGGTCACGATAAAGTGCCAGAGCCGCGCCCCCTGATAGCCGCCAAAGGGAATCGCTAGCCACGCCACTTGCGCCGGTTTGGAGATCGCCAGCCCCGTGACAAGCATGAGTATGCCTAGCACCACCACGCCCGAGTAAGCGAGCCGTTGGGCGTGATTGTACTTTTCACCTGCCGGTGCGGCCTCGATGCGCTTCCAGAACGCCAGGTCTTTGACCGCGACTTTTACGGCTTCCTTCAGTGAGTCTTTCCGGGGGGCAAGATGCCGCCACTGACCGCTGGCCGTAAGGAAGAGAACATAGGCTAGGCCATTGAGCGCGAAGAACCATGCGAGCGCAAAGTGCCAGGCCATTCCCTCGGCCAAACGCGAGCCCGTGAGAATCTCGGTACGCTTGTCTGGCTCGGGGTAGTTGTCCGGAAGGGTGTCGCCAGAGTAGAGCACACGTAGGTCGGGCCGCAGCACCATTCGATCTGGCACGCGCAGCCACCGAGGCGGCGTCTCATCCTCTTTGCCGGAGTGCAGCACGCGGTAGCCCGTCTGCCAAAGATCCGTGGCGTAGACATCGTTGGCCCACAGGATCAGTGTCCCCGACCAGATCATCAGCGCCAGAATAGGGAAGTTGACCCAGTGGAACCAGCGGATCGCCAGCGGGTGTTTTTTCTGAATGTGGGCCATAGTTTATTTTTCGCGACGCAGTAGCTCGATTCCTTGCTCAACATCTCGGAAAGTACCACTATCTTTGTAGTTTAGCTCGCCATCCCAGCGGCCACGAACCTGACCTTTTTTATCGATCAAGTAGGTAGAGGGCCACCACTGATTGCGCCATTTTTTCCAGTTCGCTTTATCATTATCAATCAAAACAGGAAAGAGGAGCTTTTCTTTTTCGATGTATTTTTTGACATTCTCGACAACGCGCTCAGCGTCCACCTCAGGGGTATGAATAGAAACAAAGACGACGTCCTTGTCTGCGTACCTCTTCACCCACTTGTTCCAGTAGGGAATGGTCCGCGTGCAGTTCACTCACTGAAAAGTCCAATAAAAAGCAACAATCACTTTGCCCTTGAGATCGGCCATCTTCACCGGTTTGCCATTGATCCAGTCCTTGGGGGCACCGATCAGCTCAGGGACTTGCTCGCCAGATAAAAGTAAATTTTTTCGCGTCATACGAGTAACTACAAACATTGTCTGGAAAAAGTTCATTTAGAGCGGTAGAATAATTGCACGGCAGCGGGTCGGCTTCGAACCTGGTCAGGGCGGAAGCAGCAGCCATAAGGAGTACGGCCCGCGTGTCGCAGCACTTCCCCTAAAAATTGCGTCGCTCCCGGGGTATAATTGTCTTTAGTATATCTATGCCGGAGCGAACACACTACGAAGTTCTAGGTCTGCCGGAGACGGCTTCCCTTGAAGAAATCAAGAAGCAGTACCGGGCTCTCGCGCGCAAGCATCACCCGGATGTGAACTCAGGCCCACACGCTGCACTCCAGTTTTCCGCAATTGCCGAGGCTTACCGCGTGCTCAACGATTCCGAGTCGCGCCGTGTCTACGATGCCGAGCGCACGCTGCGGCAACGCCAAACCAACTTCAAGTCCGCAGGTGCCGTCAATCACCCCGCAGGCCCCCGCCCCGCCTCTTCCCCGCCCCAGCAACAAAGTGCCACGACCGCCACCCAGGAGTCGGACCGGCTTCTTCAGCAAGCCCAGATCGCCTTTAGCCGCAATCGAATGGCCGAGGCGCGTAGCCTAGCGGAGCAGGCGCTGCACTACAACAAGAAAAACGCCGCCGCCTGGGAAGTCATGGGCGATGTCAGCCGCAACCAGGAACGCTACACGGATGCCCTCCGGCACTACACGATGGCGAGCCAGCACGATCCACGGCGTGCCAGTGTCCAGCAAAAGATTGAGCGGATCGCCCGCCAGCCGGTCGGGCCGCAGAGCAGCGCTGGTGGCTACACTCCCAACACGCCCACACGCCAACGACCACCGCAGTACACCGCCCGCCCACGCGCCCCACTAACGGCCGATATGCCGCCCGACAAGCGCTCTTTAACCCTGGTTCTGATAGGTTTTTTCGGCTATTTCGGCACTTTTCTGATCGTGATCTTTGCCGGTCTCGCTCTGGACAAATCATCGGCCTCCACCTATGTTTTGCCAATTGTGACTTCCTGGAGCTGGCCCTACGTGAGCTGTATGGCGCTTGCGGGTGCTTTGCTCGGGGCGACCATGACCATTACAGGGGCCGTTCGTCGCATCGAGGACGACCTGATTCTCTCGGGGTCCGCTGGCCCTCACGCCCCTCCTTTTGGAATCCTCGTCATTGTGGTGGGGTTACTCTTCTTCTGGGTAGCCGCCCTCATGCATCTGGGAGTCTCTCTGTTCCAGGAGGCTCTCACGGCATCTCGTTTACGTCTATATGGGGCAGTCGCGCTACTCACTTGCTTCTTCGCCATCTCCCGGACCGTGCAGGGGGGAACCGTGCAGACGCTCCTCTGGGGAGGCAATGTGATCTTCATCAGCTTTATTGTCGGCTGGCTCCTGGGTGATTTCTTCCGGCAGGATTGAGACTCTCCGGCATTCTCTGGAGGCAGATACCGTCCGTACACTGCCTCCAGAGAGACACTAAGCTAAACGAGGGTCGAGATGTAGTTGATCTGGCCTTCGTGGTAGGTGTTGTTCCAGTACACCACATCCGCAAGCCCGGCCAGAGTGTAGGTCGCGCCCCAGGGCATTGTCACTTCAATGGCGGCGTCTTCCGCCGAGAGCCCTTCCAGCGCAGCAGCAAACCCCTCGGTATTGCTCGTCAGAGAGGCAAGAGCGGCATCGGCATCGGCGGCCAGCTTGATTTTATTCTCAGAAAAGACAGCCCAGTCAATTTCAGGAACCGCTTTATGTTGAATGATCCCGGTGCACGCCCCCGTGATCAGCGCACACTCCGCCACTTGATCCAGTGCCGTGCGGCCTTTATCTGAGGGCGACCAGCTCGCCTTGTCCCCTAGCTCCGCCGTTGCTTTCTTCAGCGCTTCCACCGAGAGGTGTATAGCGGCAATTGATTTTTTCATGAAAAATCCTCCAGGCACCATTATACCCAACGTAGCAAATTTACGTTTGCCACTTGCGGAGTTTTTTTTTCTGCGATAGAATTCCCCTCGCGACCTTGGGGGATTAGCTCATCTGGGAGAGCGCTTCAATGGCATTGAAGAGGTAAGCGGTTCGATCCCGCTATCCTCCACTCCAAGCAAGACGCCGGGAAATTTCCCGGCGTCTTTTGTTTTGTGTGAACCGCTAGCCGCTCTGGCACCGGGCTTGGTTGAGGGCGAGCACCTTCTCCAGAATCTCGTCGCCTTCCAGCGGCCAATCCCAGCCGTACGCGGCGGCCACGGCTTCGTCGAGCTTCCGGTGTGCCGTCGCCAGCCACGCAGGCCGGGCGTTGTAGAGGTTTGTGAGCGTGCGCTTCTTCAGCTCCGCGTCGGGCAGATCGGGCGGACTCAGCCAGTTACCCCGCAATTCCACCAAACGGCGGGCGGCGTCCGCAATAGCCTTGACAGTAGGAGAATCGTCCTCGCTGGGTTCTTGTCCAGGGGGCCAGGGCATGGGGAAAGTGCCGAAGGTCGTGCGCGAGGCGTATGAGGGGCGATCCTCCAACGTGGAACCCGTTGCAAGTGACCAGGCTTCATGAATCCGCGAGTGGAGTACCCCGAAGAAGTAATCATCATCACGGGCAAATACATGGAGCTTCTTATCCGGCACGGTGCCGGTTGGCATCCAGGCAAAGACTCTGTACTTTGATACCTCTGGGGTGACAATGCACCGCTCTTTATCTTTGATGGCCTTGCGCATGTCAGCACCCGTGCGTCCGAATCGCCACCAGTGCCGCTGACGGCTGGCATCACGGTTTTTATCACGCTCTGGCTTAACCACCCGTCGAACGTACTCAAAAGGTGCTTCGTAGAGACTGGCATCATCCTCACTCATATCCACGCCGAAGTCCACCACGTAGCCCTTCCGATCTCGTCCAGTAACATCTTGTCCACCAAGGCGACGACGGATTACATCACTGTTAGGCTTGCCGTTTGGGTTTCCACTAGAAGACAACATGGCCAAAGCTTCCGCAGACTCCAGATCAAAGGAACCAGATTTATCTGGCCCTTGATAGGCTAATCCTGAGTTCTCCGATAATATTCTTGCTGTCGTCACATCAGCCTTTTGTGCTGTGAGGTCTGCATTAATTGTGGCGACAGGCTTGCCGTCAAGGTGCTTCTCGTTCTCTTTCCCAGCATCGAAGCAAACCATCGAGACATTGACCGCAGCTCCAGCAAGAACCCACTCACGATCCGCCCATGCATCGAAAATGCCCCCCGTCTCCTGAACACGTTCCAGAACCTTCCTGCTGGCTCCGTTGCGTATGGAGTTGGTAGAGATCAGCCCCGCTCGCTTCACTTGCCCAGACTCAATCAGCGCACGGGACTTCTCGAACCAGTAAGTCACCAAATCCGCGCCGCCCTCCACGCGCCCTGCATAACACTTCCAGAGGCGTTCGGCGTACTCGTCGCCCAGCTCACGCCGGAGCTTGCTACCTCCCAGAAATGGGGGATTGCCGATGATGAAGTCCGCTTGCGGCCACTGTGCCTCGGTGCCGTCCGCGTTCAGGATCGCGTCCTGCTGCTTGATTAGCTCAAAGCGACGTAGGATCGGCTCCTCAGGCTGACCGAAGCCGTTCTCTCGCAGCCACTGGATGTAGCCAATCCAAACCGTGATCGGGGCAAGCTCGTGGGCGTAGTCGTTGATCTCCAGCCCGCGCATCTGCTCGGAACCGACACGGGGGAAAAAGCCCATCAGGCCGCAGTGCGCCGCCATCTGAATGACCGACTTCTCCAGATCCAGCAGCGAGCGCAAGGCGACATACAGAAAGTTCCCTGACCCACAGGCAGGATCGAGCACCTTCATATCGGCGAGGCGCTCCGTGAAGCCCGCAAGAAGGCGTGTGAGGGCACTCTCCTTCTCCGTGCGACGACGCACCAGGGCAGCTCGCTCCGGGGGAGTCAGGTTTGCACCACGGGCCTCCTGCTCCTGAATCACGGTGTCGCGCTCCTGGGCCAGCACCTCAGCCTGCGCCCGAATCAGTGCCCACTCCCGGCGCAGAGGAAGCATCACGACCGGCTCCACGATCAGCGCAATGTCCTCGCGGCTGGTGTAGTGCGCTCCGAGCTGACTGCGCTTGGCGGGATCGAGCGAGCGTTCAAACAAAGTGCCAAAGACACTGGGCTCGATGCTTGACCAATCCAGCGCCGCCGCCTTTGCCAACACTGCCAGCTCACTCTCGATCAGGGCAATGGTGAGCGCATCGTCAAAGAGTCCGCCGTTGAAGTGCTTGATCGCATCGGTGCCAAAGTCTCCACCGCTTGCCATTGCTCCAAAGAGCTGCTGTAGCTGACGATCAAAGCGAGCTGGGTCTTTCTGGTAGTTCGTGGCCAGCTTGGTAAAGAGTCCCTCGGGCAGGAGCTTCACGTCCTCGGCAAAAAGACAGAAAAGCAAGCGAATCAGAAAGTGCGCGGCGGTGTGTGGATCGTGTCCGCGCACCGTGAGCGAGCGTGCGAGCAGCCCGAAGGTCTTTGCAGCTTCCTCCGTAACCGCCGCTGTGGTCTGCTCCGGGCGCAGGCTAGAAGGGCTTTCAAAGAGCGCCCGCAGAACCTCCAGCGGCGGCAGGGAACAATTTTGTGTTGTCTGGTTTGCCTCCAGCTCCGCCAGATCGAAGGCAAAGACACGCTTGACGGTGCCCGTGAAGTTCGTATGCACCTCGAAGCGATTCAGATCACAGACCGCGAGCAGCGGCGGGTTCTCCAGATCCTCTCGGTAGGCCAGAAGCTGCTGGTAAGCGTCGGAGAGATTTTTCTTTTTGCCCTTGTACTCAATCGCGAAGTGTCCCCGCTGCCAGACATCGGCGAAGCCATCCACGCGCCCCGACGTGTTGCCGCTCTTGCGCACCCCTTTCTCAAACGCGTAGTGTGCGCCCGTGGGATCGGCTTCGGCGGGCGTGCGCTGCCCCAAGAGGGCGCACAGGTCGCGGAAGTGCTCCTGGTAGCCCGCTCGTTCGGTAAGGGTTGCAGCACTCCAGCGGGCGACGAACTCGGAGAGGGTGAGAGAAGCGGCAGTAGGCATGGGGAGAAGTTCGGCACCGACAAGCGAATTCCTCTGGGAACTTTGTTCGCACGGTCGTTGTTCCTGCCCCTATGCCCCCTAAAACCGCGCTTGTCTGGTTTCGACGCACGCTACGCCTTGACGATAACGAGGCACTATGCACCGCACTTGAGGAGAATGAGCGGATCGTACCGGTCTTTGTCCTCGATCCTGTGATTCTGTCACGCCCCGACACCGGAGCGCGACGCGTTGCGTTTCTCTACGACGGCCTGCACGCCCTCGATGCGGCGCTCCGCGAGCGCGGGAGCTATCTGGTGCTTCAGCACGGCGACCCGGCGGAGGAGCTGGGGCGGCTGGCAAGAGAAACGGGGGCAACGGCGCTCTACTACAGCCAGGAATACGAGCCCGCCGGACGAGCACGCGATGTGCGCGTGACTGCCGCCTTGGGGCTGGAGAGCCACGCGTGTTTGGATCATTTGCTGAGCGAGCCCGGGAGTGTAAAAACCAAAACGGGAACGCCGTACACCGTCTTCACTCCGTACTTTCGTGCCTGGCAAGAGCAGGCGTTTGCGGTGCCTCGTTCTGCTCCCGAGCGCATTGCCACACCGCTGGGAATCGCCACCGATCCGCTCCCAACCGGCAGTGCGGCGCTCCCCGCAGGGGAAACTGCGGCGCGGGCCCAGCTCACCGCGTTTAGGCACACAGCGCTCTCCCACTACGATACGGGCAGGGAGTTTCCGGCGGAGCCAGGCACGTCGCAGCTCTCGGCGTACCTGAAATTTGGGATGCTCTCCCCGCGCCGTGCGCTGGAAGCCACCCGCCAGCAACCTAAAAGCGCCGGGCGCGATGCCTGGATTCGGCAGCTCGCTTGGCGGGATTTTTACTACCAGATCCTCTGGCACTTTCCCCATGTCGCCACGGGCTGCTTCAAGCCGCAGTTCGATGCTCTCGCGTGGCACAACGACGAAGCGTTTTTTGCGGCGTGGCAGCGCGGCGAGACGGGCTATCCGTTTATAGACGCCGCCCTGCGCCAGCTTGCCCAAACGGGCACGATGCACAACCGCGCACGCATGGCAGTGGCCTCGTTTCTGACCAAGGATTTGCTCTGCGACTGGCGGCTCGGGGAGAACTATTTCATGCAGCAGTTGCTTGATGGCGATCAGGCGGCCAACAACGGCGGCTGGCAGTGGGCAGCGGGCACGGGCACCGATGCCCAGCCTTATTTTCGGATATTCAACCCCGTGAGCCAAGGTGAAAAATTCGATCCCGAGGGTGACTATGTAAAACGCTGGTGCCCAGAATTGAAGCCTATCCCCTCAAAATGGGTTCATAAACCCTGGGAGCTTTCCGTAAACGAGCAAGCGGCGGTACACTGTGTTCTGGGGCGGGACTACCCCTCGCGTATTGTAGAGCACAGTGAGCAGCGCACCAAGGCTCTGGCTCTCTATAAATCTCTAAACTGCGGGTGAAGGAAAACGAAAGATGAAACGACAACTTCTGGCACTGGTCGCCGCTCTGACACTGACAGGTGCAGCGCGGGCGCAGATGAACATGCCCGATGTGCAGATCATGGTCGCGCCGGGTCTGGGCAACTGGACAGTGGCAGTGGTCTATCCGCGCCAGGTACCACATGCCGAAACGGAGGCACGTCTGAAGCGCCTAAGCACCATCACAAGCTGGAAGTTCGAGAAACTAGAGTTTGAGGACAAGCGCCTGGACCGTAACGCAATGGACTCCCATGACCCCGACGTCAAGAAGGCAGTCAAGAACGTCGGCCCCGCTCCCGTGATGAGCAGTGTCAGCTTCCAGACCTCGGCGAATTTGGTGGATCCCGCGCAGGGGACTCTGGCACTGGAGCCGTTCCTTCGCGCCTTTCGAGACCAAAACCGAGTGAATGTGACCTATCTCATCTCAGGCCCATTTACCTACCGAGGACCACGGCAGTTTACCGATAATCGGGTGGAGATCGCGCTCTCGGCCCACGAAGGTGCCTTTACCTACCAGACCCTACTCAAGGATCATAAGTTCGAGCAGCTCAACCTCCCGACAAAAGAGGTGGCCAAGCAGGAAAGTTACCGAGCGGCGGAGAATACTAGCGCACCCGCTCGCAAGCTTTTGCTGGGAACGGGCCTGGTAGCACTGCTGGCACTGGGAATCGCAGGCATCGCCTACGCCGTTGCACAGCGCTTTCTTCACCGATAGACACTTGAGACACTGATAATACTCAGACGAGGACATCTCTAAAGACGATGTATGATATTCGCGACCTCATCAGACAGGCTTACGAGTTAAAGGCGTCGGACCTATTCATCAAGGCCGACTCTCCCCCAATGCTCCGCCTGCACGGGCGTATCTTGGCAGTAGAAGGCACCGAGAAGCTCTCGGGGGACGAAACACGGCGCATGGCCTACTCGATCATGAGCCACGAGCAGATCGGGCGCTTCGAGCACCGGCACGAGCTGGATATTGGCTGGGAGCTCGATGGTCTGACCCGCGTGCGCACCAATATCTACCAGCAACGCGGCACTATCGGAGTGGTGAGCCGACTGGTTCCCCTCAAACTCTACACCCTGGAGCAGCTAGGAATGCCTCCCGCCGTCGGGGAGCTCACCAAGGCGCGCCAGGGACTGATGCTCATCACCGGCCCCACGGGCTCGGGCAAGTCCACGACGCTCGCGGGTATGATCAACAAGATCAACGAGGAGCAGTCTAAGAATATTGTCACGATTGAGGATCCGATCGAGTTTGTGCACCCGGACAAGAAATGCATCATCTCGCAGCGCGAGGTGGGCATTGACACGGACTCCTTCTCGGACGCACTGAAGTACGTGCTGCGTCAGAACCCCGATATTATTCTGATCGGTGAGATGCGAGATGTCGAGTCTGTCTCCGTGGCGCTACAAGCTGCGGAAACGGGCCACCTTGTGTTTGGAACTCTGCACACCTCCAGTGCCGCAGAAACCCTGGAGCGTATCGTCAACCTTTTCCCTCCGGAAGACAAGATGCTCCTGTGTATGCGTATGAGCCAGTCAGTGCGCGGCTTTATCGCCCAGAAGCTCCTGCCCCGAGTGGATACCGTCGGGCGCGTCGCTGCCGTCGAGATCATGATCGCCACACCCACTGTCGCGAAACTGATCGAAGAGGGCAAGACAGGCAATATCTACACCGCCATTCAAGAGGGCGGGTTCTGGGGCATGCAGACCATGAACCAGTGCCTGACGCGCTACTACAAGGCCGGGATTATCTCCGAAGACGACGCGATGGCAGCCGCCGGAAACCTCACCGAGCTGCGCCAGATGATCCGCCGCCCCGGGACATAAGCTCCCAGCGGGGTCACAGCTCTGAATCCGTGAGTTCGTCGGGAGTGGGTGGGTTTGCGATTACCCGCTCCGCCTCGACTTTAGCGGCGGCTTCGCTCTCTTTGTGAACCTCACGAATCTCTTCCGCGCTCATCTGACGGCCCTTTTGATAGTAAAAGAGGGCCGCTTTGCCCACCGTGATAGTCCCGGAGTAAGCAATCGCAGTCTTCGCTGCCACCCCAATGCCTGCGGGGATCATCCCCGCAAGCTCACGCGCCAGCAAGCGCCAGCCCATCGCCCCCGCGACCGTTCCCAGAATCTCCTTGACCTGCTGGGTATATCCCGGCGGATGACCGTGAGCGGCTGCGAGCCGCATCACGAGCATCGCCTGGTTCTTGGTGAGGACAAAGACATCCACTGCGGACGACGCGGGTAAAAACGGAAGGCTCACGGGCAAGATCCAGGGCAGAGCAGAAAGAAAAGCAAAGCGTGCATTATTTGCGCTCGCGTTGAGAATCAGGCGCTGCGCCACGACAGGCCGCATCCCGGGCAGATAGCGCCCAAAGGCCACCAGTTGCATGGGTCGAGATTGAGCGATCCAGCGGATGACTTCCTCGAAATCCCCCACAAACGGAGCGCACTTCACGCCCCGTACACCGATAGGCTCCTCGGGGCCGAGTACGTAGAAAGTTGCCGCGCAGACCTCAGAGATGCCTTCCTCGGGCGGGCTGTCCAGCAAGTAGAAGCGCTCCTTGCCATCTTCCCGCTCGACCCGAGTGGCCGTGAGGGGAAGAAGACGATCCAGAAACCACAGACGATCCTCTTCCGCGCCCACAATGCTCAGCCGAAAGTCACGGGTCATCTCCTCGCGAATCACGCGGGGAGAGACCTCACTCATCATCCGCCAAAAGCTCCAGGCCTGATTTGCAACACTCTCTATTTGGACAACACTCACAGCGTGACGCTCCTACCCGCCTCCACTGCGGCCCACGGTCGTGTAGTCCGGTGCGGAGACAATCTCAATTAGCTCCTTGACACTTTCTAGGTCTTCCGGGTTACCATCGTAGAGCCACTCATTGAGGGCTTCCGCATCTACCCCCTCACGATCCCGTTCCCAGAGCTTGCGAGCGATCCCGCGCTCCGTCTTCTCGATCAGGTCATCCGCACTCAAAATATCAGGTTGGAGCGAGGTTTTCCGATCCCAGAGCTGCTTGCTATCGGTCTCATCCCCGCGATCAAAGTAGAAGCACCACGTATAGAACAGATGGTAAACCGCGGAGTTCACCGAGTCCCAGGAAATCGTCGGGAAGTGCTCCTCCACCGACGCGTGAAGCTGATCCTTTGCCTCCTTAAGCGAGACGCCTCCGCTCGCTTCGGCCTTGGCAAAAATATCGTAGAGTGCCACAATTATCTGGTGTCGCTCCTCGCACGTCACATAGCGGAAGTTATTTTCCCGCAGCCAGGAACGAAGCTTATCCCCTGCCGTCGGAGGCGTGTAGATGGCCCCGTCCTCCAGCTCTAGTGTCCCCTGAAGAGCAACCGTAACATCGCCCACTTGTGGTTTATGAACGTCCACAATATCCAGATGCGCTCGGAGGAACTCAAGAAACGAGCCATAGCCCAACCGTGTCTCGTCAAAGAGGGGATCGAGCCGCCGCATTTGGATCTTAAGTGCTGAGCCGGGAACGGGACGATTCCCCATGACAGTTAGGGCCCGTGTGAGGAGCCCCACAGGGTCCGCCGTCGGTGCTTCCCGAAGATCATCGTAGAAAACAAAGCGATCGCAGGCCTTAATGAGATAGTTCGCCGTGTTCGAGCGCACTCCGAGCCCAAGGACATGGAGCCCAAGCTCACGTAGCTTCATGACCAGTGGCGTAAAGTCTGAGTCTCCAGAGATAATCGCGACATGGGTGATTTCCGGTTGCCGGAGGACAAACTCAATCACATCCACCGCCATCCGGATATCGGCTCCATTTTTACCTTTTTGCGTCAGTGGAAAGGTCTGCACCGGCTCAACGGCATTATCAAGCAAGTCAGACCGATACTCTTTAAAGACACTCCAGTCCGCATAAGCACGTTTCAAAAGAACTCGCCCTTGCGTCATCCGGACAATCTCATCTAAAATCAGCTTGAAATCTACATGATCATTCTCAAAAAAATCATCTATAGAACGTTTTACATTTTCAAAATCTATAAATACTGCAACACGGTGTTTTTTATCACCCTCAGAAATAAATGGTCTATTCAATTTTCACAATCCTCTATTTTTTTCTAAAAAAACGCTTCGGAGAGAGTTCTCCTCTGCCAAAGATCCCCTGTGGACGTACAAGCATCATAATTACCAGTGCTAGTGCATACACTACCAGACGGTACTGGTTCGCCTGTTGTCCTAACGAGTAACGTAAAACCTCGGGAAGCGCCGTCAGCACAACTGCTGCGAGTGCCGCTCCCGTGATCGAACCCAGTCCTCCTAAGACCACCATCGTCACGAAATCAAACGACCGGACAAAGTTAAACGACGTGATCAAGATAGTGCGCTCGTAGTGTGCAAACAGCGCGCCGGCAACCCCCGCAAAAAAAGCCCCCAGCACGAATGCCTTCACTTTGACTGTGGTTGTGTTGATCCCCATTGCCTGCGCCGCAATCTCATCTTCGCGCACCGACAGATACGAGAGCCCATGAACCGAGAAGCGCAAGTTACGCGACACCAGGATCACGACCAGCACTGTGCCGTAGACCCAGAAGAAGTTCGTCAGTGCCGGAACCTGCACCCCGGAATTCAAATCGCCGGAGAAGCCGCGTGGCCCGCCGACCACATCTAAATTCTCGACCACAACCCGGATAATCTCCCCGAATCCCAGGGTCACAATCGCTAGATAATCCCCTCGCAGTCGTAGGCTTGGCAAACCAACAAGATACCCAATTCCCGCTGCCGCCAGCCCCCCCACAAGCATCGAGAGTAGCATTACCGGGCCGCCTGAGAGTAGCGAGTAGAGTGGCGAGGAAAAATCCCCGTTCTTGGGAATAAACGAAAAGAGCCTGTTGTGACCGTAGACCGTCAGCGCCGCCGCCACGTAGGCTCCCACGGCTTGAAAGCCCGCGTGCCCAATCGAGAACTGCCCGGTAAACCCATTGATCAGATTCAGAGAGACCGCCATGATGATCGCGATCCCGCAGAGCATCACCACCCGGTAGACCACGTCCTGCAAGTAAAGCGGGAAGAGCAGCGAGCCCGCCATCAGCACTGCAAGAGCCACCGCAGCCCCGCCCAGCCGCTTTAACATTGTCTTCTGCATGGGGCTATACTTTCTCCGGTGCGTTCTTACCCAGAAGCCCCGCAGGTCGAACCAGGAGCACGATTATCAAGATCACAAAGGCCAGTGCATCCACCCAGCGCGACGGGTCAAAGTCGTAGGAGCCTAGCTTGATATGCGGCGCACTCTTCACAAAAGACTCGGAGAGGCCCATTAGGAGCCCGCCCAGCATCGCGCCCGGAATCGAGCCGATGCCCCCCACCACAGCAGCGACAAACGCTTTAATGCCTATCTGCACGCCCATCAGAGGCAGAATACTCTTAAATGTCAGTGCGCCAAAGAGCACGCCCCCAGCTGCGGCGAGCGCCGCGCCCAGACCAAACGTAAAGGAAATCACGGCATCTGTGTTGATTCCCATGAGCGCCGCCGCGTCAAAGTCATGACTCACGGCGCGCATGGCCTTGCCCATCTTGGTGCGCTGGACGATATACCAGAGAATCGCCATGAGCACGAACGCAGTAATCACCAAGACAAGCTGGTTCTGTGAGATCGTGAGATTACCCAGATGCAGCGTAGCCTCAGGGCCACTGGGAAGAATCTCGGGGTAGAACTTAGGGTCCACGCCAAAGACAAACGGGAGCTGTGCCATACCCTCCAGAAAGAGAGAGACACCAATGGCCGTGATGAGCGCCGTCAGGCGCGGCGCACGGCGCAGGGGCCGGTAGGCCAGACGTTCAATGATCAGCCCGAGGGTCACACAGGCCGCCATCGAGATCAAAAGAACAGGCAGGAGCTGAAGTAGCCCTGCCCAGACCGTCACCTGCTGCTTGACTTTAAGCCAGCGCGAGGCAAAGTAGCCGACGTAAGCCCCGACCATGAAGATATCGCTGTGGGCGAAGTTGATCAGGCGGAGCACTCCGTAGACCATGGTGTAGCCCAGAGCGATCAGCACGTAGATGCTGCCGATCTGGACACCATTGATTATATTTTGTAAGAACTGGTCCACGTGCCTACTTTATCTACTTCGGATCAACGGTCTTGACATACTTAAACTCAGCGCCACTAATCTGCAGAACCACCGCGCTTTTATTGGCGTTACGGTTCTCGTCAATGGTGATCTTGCCCGTCACCGCGACGTAGTCTTTGGTCTGAGCCAGCGCGTCACGAACTTTCTTGCGCTCGATCGAGCCTGCGCGCTTGATCGCGTCGGCGAGGATCATCATAGCGTCGTAACCCTGGGCCACGAGGCTGGCGGGGGCTTTGCCGTTCTTCGCGGTAAAGGCCTTGACGAAGTCCTGCACTTTTTGGTCTTTGGAGTCCTTGGAGTAGTGCGTCGAGAAGTACGCGCCTTCCAGAGCCTTCCCGGGGCCGCCCGCGCCCTCGACCAGTTTCTCGGAGTCCCAGCCGTCGCCGCCCATCAGTGGAACCGTGATACTGAGTTCCTTCGCCTGACGTGCGATTGTCCCGACCTCGTTGTAATAACCCGGAATAAAGATACCGTCAGCGCCTGCCGTCTTGATCTGCCCGAGCTGGCTGCGGAAGTCGGAGTCCTTGGCATTGTACGAGGCATCAGCGACAATCTCGCCCCCCATCTTGGTGAACTCTTCCTTGAACACATCCGCTAGGCCCACGGAGTAGTCTTGGGACGGATCACGCAGTATCGCCACTTTCTTGAGCTTGAGCTCCTCGGTAGCAAACTTGGCCATAACATAGCCCTGGAATGGATCAATGAAACAAACACGGAAAATATGGTCGCCGACTTTGGTTACATCCGGGTTGGTTGAGCTGGGGGAGATCATCGGAATGCCCGCTCTTTGAAACTCTGGAGCGGCTGTCTTGGAGCGGCTGGAAGCGACTTCCCCGATCACGGCAACAATCTTGGCATCTCCGGCGTACTTGACCGCAATGGTCTTGGCTTCGTCCGCCTTGCTCTGATCGTCCTGAGTCTCAACTTTAACCAGCATCTTCTTCCCGCCCACATCAATGCCACCCGCCGCATTGATCTCGTCAACAGCGAAGGTCAGACCAGCATTGGACTCAACACCAAACGTAGATGTCTCCCCAGTCAACGAAGCGTACTGTCCCACATTAATCGTATCACCCGTCGTGTCCTGCACGGCTGCCGTTGAGGTTGTCGTAGAACCATTGCCAGAGGCATCTGCGGACTTGCCCGCGTTGGGATCTTTACAGCCCGTCAGGCTCAGAGAGAGAACCAAACCAGGAATCAGCGCCTTCAGGAGCGCCGCTCGGGAAAATTTCTGCATCTTGCTATCCTTCCTTAAATGCAGCCGCTTCAAGAGCCGCCGCCTCATCGTCAAAAATCGAAAATACAGGCAGTAAGCCCGTAATCGTAAACGTCCGCCGCACCGCGCTCTCCGGACTCATGACCAGATGGAGGCTTACTCCCGCAGGCTCTGCCTGCTTCCGGACGGCCACCAGGACGCCCAGTCCGGTCGAGTCAACGTAGGAGACACGCTTCAAGCTAATCACTAAAATTCTGGGCGATCCGCCCAGCTGATTCTCCAGCTCGGTTTTCAGTCGGGGGGCATGGTAGGCATCCAGCTCGCCTGTGAGCGCGACAAGCGGAACCCCTTCCTGAATTGTCGTTTGAATAGTCAACTCCGCCATGATTTTCCCCTCAGTGTACTTAACATAAGCCCAACCAGTATACACCCTGCGGTCAATGAAAGAAACAGTCCGATCCGCCAAAACAGAGGATCGTAGCGAAATAGTACCCGTTTTGTGCCAGCGGGAACCTGCACTTTCATAAAAATCGGCGGAGCTGTCTCTATCTCCAGTGCCTTCCCATCCGCCCATGCCCGCCACCCCGCAGCATGCACTTCGCGTAGAATGACTTTGGTGCTCATCGGCATAATCTCAATGCGGCCAGGAACTTCGCTCGCGACAAGTCCTCCGGCAACCAGCGCGGCAGGACTTGCTAAGACACGTGTGCCGTCACTTCCCTCCACGAGCCCCACGCCTAGCGCCTCAAGCTGCTGCACTTGCTCTCCCGAGAGCGATGCAGGATCCGTCGGGAGTGGGCCCAGCGCTTTGAGCGTTTCGCTCACATCGCGGCGCATCACGGGTTCGTAGCCGCCCGCCTGCCGCCAGCGCTGAAAGAGCGGCAAGTTTGGTGCGATCCGCATCGCCAAAGACGAAGAAGGTAGCCCTTGATAGTTTTTATAGGGTGCCAGAAGCTTCCACTGCGTGTAGGGCTGCAATGCAAACACGCGCCCAACAGGCGAGATCGTGGAGGCTGAAACAACACGCAGTGCCTCGGGGGGACATGTCGGATTCAGCGTGCGGGAAAAAAAGAGCAGCTCCCCCATCGCCCCCAGCAGCAGAGCCCATTTCCCCACTTCGCGCAGCCGTAGCCTCTCTAGCCCGTACGCAGCCAGAACAGAAAGAGCAAATGTCCCTAGGTAGAGCCAGCGCGCCGGATCATGGAACTGCTTCACGCCGGGAAGCGCATAAAACGCCAGAACGTACAGCCCCCCGTAGCGGCCCAGTGCCAGCCAGAAGCTCAGAAGCGCCCCCCAGAGCCAAAAAGTAATCACTGCCTTCTGCTCAGGCAGTTTGTTGCCCCGAACAAAAAAAACAAGCACCGGGGGAACCAAACCAAGGTAGCAGCACGGCTCCCAGAAGTTGGCCTTTCCGTGCCAGCCGCCCGGTAGCGCGGGATTACCCAGGGCGTTGGGAGCAACCAGTAAGATCAGCTCGCGCCAGGGCAGATAGAAACGATTTGCTGCAACGAGGCTCAGTTGCGGACGGGTGGAGGCAAGGGCGTGCTCAAACACCGGAAGAAGCTGCGCAAGCGCGAGAGCCAACCCGAGGAGCGCCGCGAGTGCCAGTGCGCTCAGAGGCCGCAGGCGTGCCGAGCGCGGAAGCCCCACAAGGCGAAAGAGTACCCAGGCCAGCACCAGATAGAGCTGCATCAGAGTGACCTGTGCATGCGCCGCCAAGAGTGCTAGCCCCACACACAGCCCGAGCAGGGCGACGCGGCCTGGCACCGTGCGCTCGATCACTCTCTCGGAGGCCCAGAGCAGCCAGGGAAGCCAGCTCATGGCCTGGAGCATGTTGGGAAACTGAGCCTTGGAAACAAACGCCCCGCCAAATGCAAACGCCACCGCGCCCAGAGTCGCCGCGACGGGCGCGAGCTTCTGCTGGCCCAAAAAAATAAGCATCCCAAGCCCGGCCCAGAGGACATGCACAAGTGTTGAAATTGCGTTGGCGCGCGCGGTTTCAAAAATGAGAAGAAGCAACGACGACGGATAAAGCGGCCAGGTCTGCGGGTTGCCGACAAACGGCTGACCACAGTTCACGTACGGGTTCCAGAGCGGAATGCGCCCTGCCAGGAGCTCGCTCCGCTGGAAGTCGAGCTGGGGGAGAAAATAGAGGGACAAATCCCCGTAAAAGAAAACCCGCCCCCGGAACACCACCTCGGCGAAGAGAAGCAGAGTTCCCAATCCCAATACCCCCCCACCCAGTAGGGCAAGGGGGAATGGTCGCGACACGGGGGTCATTTGCCAGGGCGACCGAACAGAGAGCTAAAGCCACCGCCACCGCCACCGATATTGACTTTAGCATCCAACTGACGCTGGACTTTCTCCGCAAGATCAGTGTAGTGCAGGCGGGTGTACTCATCCAGGGTGGGGATTGCCTGAGCCAGCTTGAGTTTCTCACGAAGCATTTTCAGGTGCGCCGCCGCCAGCATCCGGCTGTCATCGGTGCTATTGCTGCTCGCGAGTGTGATCAGCGACTCAACATGCTGGCGCTGGATCTGCCGCCGCTGGAAGCCGACATTCTGCTTGGTGACCAGCTCGCCCCAGACCGCATCCCCGACCGTCTTGAAGAGTGTGGGGAGAGTCAGCGCCTTGCTTAGATCCGCCGTCTTATACTCGTTGCTCGACACCCTCATGATGGTCGCAGTGGACAGTAGGCGGCGCACTGCGCCTTTTTGCAGGTTGGCAATCGCCTCACCGATAAAGAACTCAGAGGGCCGTGACTCAATGGGTGCAAGATCCACGGTGAGCTTTTCCAGATAGCTCTGCGGCAGCTTCAGTGCCCCAGGTGCCAGAATATACTTAGCAATCATGTCCAGAGCACGTTTCTGCTGCAGCGCATCCACCGGCTTGAGGTTGGGTTTCTCCCCGACATCGCCCTTGAAGCTGCGCCGAACCTGCTGCGCTCCAATAAAGCGGCTCGCCTGACCTGAGCCAGATCCCATCATGCTCACAATCATCTGGACATGCCGGGAGAACTCCACATAGCTCTCGCCGGGCTTAACACGTTTGTCCAGCTTACCCAGCATCGCCTGCGCCGTCTGCATGACCCGCTCCCAGTAGTCGAGCGGGTTGGCCGAGCTATCGAAGCGGGTGATGGTCGGGTCGAAGGCATCCGCCTCACCGTCGGTGTTGTAGAGCAGGCCAGGGCTCCCACTCCTGCGCGCGATCTGCTTGAGCAGCGGCAGTTCATCGTCGGGCTTCTTAGCGGTGGGAACCGGCGTGTAACCGTACTCCAGCGCCCAGTAGTCGTAGACCCCAGGGCTGAGCGAGAAGAACGGAACCCCAGGTGCCTTAAGCGCGGCGATATTCATGGGGTTGTAGTCCATCAGCGATGCGGAGATAGGCTTGCCGGGTAAGAGAATCTTGGGATCGCCGAGCTGGGCCAGAGTGTACTGGGTTGAGGCGACAAAGTTATGGCGCAGCCCTAGAATATGCCCGAACTCGTGCGCGACAACGTCCTGGAGGAACTGGGCGACGTAGTCTTTCTGGCTGATCTTGCCCTCCGCCACCAGGTTCACCGCCGTCAACCCAAACCAGGCGTTGGCACGAGCCAGATGCCCGTACTCACAGCGAAGCTTGCTGTTGTTTTTCGCCTCATGCGCCTCGTAGTTCGCCACGTCGGAGAAGGCCTGCGCCGGCGAGACCATGTCTTTAAATTCCACTTTGGTAAGCTGTGTCATGCCCGCGTCCACCGTGATGCTCGCACTGAGAATCTGCCCGGTCAGCGGGTTGGGGCGAAAGAGCGCCACGGCCACGGCATAGGTATCGCTAGGATTGGGTGAGATCACCCAGCGGATCACATTAAAGCGCATGTCCGCCGTGTCCGTGGGAACCAGGCCCTTCTTCACCTCGTCGTCGGTGGGCTTATCGGGCATCTGCTGCACCTGAATGGCGTTTTTATAGCCCGCTTTCTCCAGCACCGGGTTCCAGGAGAGAATCGCACTGGCCATCGGCTTGCGGAACTCCTCAGGAATCGCGTTGTCGAGCCAGAAGACAATCGGCTTGACGGGCTCGGAGACGGCGACCTCGGGGTTCTTCTTGCGCAGATCCCAGCGGAGGATGAAGCGCTTGGTCAGATCGAGCTTGTCGTCGCGCTCCAGCGACTGGTAGTCGGTGGTGAAGTAGCCGATCCGGGGATCGTTGAGACGCGGGATATAGCCATTATCTACAGGCAGAGCCGAGAGATTAAAGGTCACCTGAACCGGAGCGCTGCGCGGATCGCCTAGAGTCGCGGAGCCGGTCATCAGGGGCGAGAGGCCGCGCACAAAGTGGTACTGACTGGTCACCACTAAGTTCTCCGGGAAGTTCTTTACGGACAGAACATAGGTCTTCTCGCGGTCCAACCCCATTCCCCCACCAGCAGGTGCCGCCGTCAGTCCAGGAATGGAGGGCATCCCGGAGAACGCGAACCCAATGCCTAGGAAATCGCTCTTGAAGAACTCAGACAGATCAATCAGTAAGCTCTTACGATCGGTCTGCTTGGCCTCAATTTTAAATGTCTGCAAAAACGAGAGCGGCGGCATGGAGCGCTTGAGTGCCTTCTCCGTCGGGGAGCCAGGTGTGGCCTGGAAGTTCGAATTGGGAACGGCTAGATAGAGCTTATCATCCGGGCTCTTGGTGAGCTGAAAGACAAAGTCCGCAATCGGGTCGCCCGCAATCGCATGATCCGCATCGCCGGTGCTAAACGTCGCCTGGAGCATCAAGAGCTTATCGAGCTGATCCTCGCGAACCTCAGCGTAGATCGTGTCCTTGCCATTTTCCTCGCGCTTACGCCAGAGGGTCAAGACGCCAGGGAGTTTCTCGTAGTCCTTGACCACCTCGTCAATAGTCTTGGGCTTCGTCGGCTCCACTTTCGGGGGAGTCGCCTTAATACTGCTCTGCTCCGGCTTGAGACTGGCCTGGGCCTTCTTGACAATGTCCTCAGGCAGCGGCCCGCCGCTCTCACGGTTGGACTTAAAGCTCGCGCTGACCACATCACCATCCCCAAACGGAATGTTCGAGACAACAATATCCGATGCCACATCATCGCCGCTGGCGGGTTCGATCCAGATTAGCCCCTTGGTCGAGATGGGGTTCTTGCCGCTATTCTCGGTGTAGGTAATCCCGATACGGGCGCACAGAGTCCCGTTTTTCTCCTCCAGTGCCTGGAACTCGTACTCGCCCTTGCCCTCTACCAGCCCGAGGTTGGCATCGGCTTTGTACTCGCGCACCCACTTCTCACCCGGAGAGACCGCTTTATCGGAGAAGCCAATAGACGTGGCAACATAGAGCCGCTGGTCGCTGTGGTCTTCATCTTTTTCGGTCTTGCTGCTCTTGTAGCTCACCAGGGTACCGTCGGGCTTGATCGTGAACGTGTCCACGTCTTTGCCAAGCTCCGGATCATCAGGGAGTTTCATCCCATTGAGAAACTGCTGAATGGAATCCGTACGGCTCTCGTAGGTTATTTCCCCGCTGGCCGCTACGGCGGTGTAGTTGATCCGGTCCTGTTCCTTAAACTCCAGAGTGACTTTCTGCCCGCCTGGCCCGTCCACGGAAAATACCGCAATCGCATTGATTTTCTTAACAAGCCCTGCCTGGGCTTTATTGGCAAGCAAGACTTTCTGAGCGGCAACAGGCGGCTGCGTCGGAACCACGGGCGGGGCAGTCGGGGGCACTCCCTGTGCCGTCGTCGGCGTGCTGGGGGCCAAAGTGAGCGCAAAAATAAGCGCGGAGAGGGGCAGAGTACGGTTCAATGACAAACTCCTGAAAATAGTAAGAGACGGGTCACTATACCCGATCTCCTCTCTATAAACGCGAAAGGCCCTCCGAATGTTACGGAGAGCCTCTGACTTTTTTTATGCCCAAGAAGGGACTTGAACCCTTACCCCTTGCGGGACATGGCCCTCAACCATGCGCGTCTACCAATTCCGCCACCTGGGCAACTGAGGGAAAGCTTGCAAGCAAGCGAGAGAGATTCTATCGCGCCCCCTGGGTGCTGTCAAGGGTTGGCGACGTCTGGTATCCTATTACTTGGAGAATTGAACATGCCTTTTGATAAATCGCTTTACCGTGCCTATGATATTCGGGGAATTTACCCGTCGGTGATCAACGAAGAATTTGCCTATCTTTGTGCCCAGGCATTTGTACGGGTGATGGGTGCCAAGCGCGTTGCGGTGGGCCGCGATGTGCGCACCAGTGGCGCGTCTATGCAGCAGGCCGCCATTCAGGGACTGGTAGACCTCGGTGTCGAGGTGCTGGATCTAGGGGTGATTAGTACCGAGATGCTGTATTTTGCTTCGGGGATTTTAGACATAGACGGCGGATTCGCGCTCACGGCGAGCCATAACCCCCGTGAGTGGAACGGCTTCAAGTTCGTCGGCAAAAAAGGCCAGCCGCTCGTTCGCGAGGGCAAGCTGGGCGAGATCTACGCGGATATCGAGGCCAGTGTCCCCCAGAAAGTGGCGACACCGGGCACGGTCACTCCGACGCCGCTGCTAGAAAACTACGCCGCGTACCTCCAGCGCTACGTACCCGCAAATCTGCCGCATCTGAAGATCGTCGGCAATGTCAACTTTGGGGCAAATGGCAAGTTCGTTGACGCCACAATTGCCACTCATCCCATTGAGATGATTCGGCTAAACTGGAACGAGGATGGCAATTTCCCCAAGGGCACACCCGACCCGTTGCTGCCGTCCAACCGCAAAGAAGTCAGCGAGCGCATCGTCGCCGAGAACGCGCATTTTGGCGTGGCCTGGGATGCCGATGCCGACCGGTGCTTCTTCTACGATGAGAAAGGCCGCTCGTTTTCGGGCTACTACATCAATGCGGTGCTTATTGAGCACTTCCTGAAAATTGAGCCGGGCGCAGCCGTCGTGATCGAGCCGCGCCAGATCTGGGCAACGGAGGCCGCAGCGGCTGAGGGAAGCGGCAAAGCGGTTACCAGCCGCACGGGCCACGGCTTTATCAAAGCGACGATGCGCCAGGCAAATGCGATCTTTGGCGGGGAGAACTCCGGGCACTTCTACTACCGAGATTTCTGGTACTGCGACAATGGAATCATTACGTTTTTAACGGTGCTGGGCATCTTCGCTGAGCATATTCGGCAGGGGCGAACGGTCTCCGCGCTTTTAGACACCTACCAGAAAAACTATCCGGCCAGCGAGGAGATGAACTTCATCACGGAGGACGCCAAAGGGATTATCACCGCGCTCCAGGCACGCCATCCCGATGCCCAGCTAAGCCAGGTAGACGGGGTTTCTCTTGCCGAGAGCGACTGGCGCTGCAATCTTCGCATGAGCCAGAACGAGCCGGTCTTGCGGCTCAATGTAGAAGCACGCACCCCCGCAGGACTGGAAGAGCACGAAGCCGATCTACTGGCCTTTGTGCTTGGTAGCGGCGCGACCCTGCGCGACGACCACTAGCCCAGCGGCATGCCCCAGAAGACCCCCAGCCCGAGGGCGACGACCACAGCCAAAATAACATCGTAGGTATCTCGCATTGCAGGACTCTCTCCTGCATTTTCGGTGCCAGGGAACACATTCACTAGACTATGCTCGATCGCTATCCACTTGTCCCTCAAACTCTCCAGGCAGCAGGTCGCCGCTGGGAGATTAGCAGCGTGACGGATCTAGACGCGCTCATGGAGGGTGTGCACACCAACGAGGACCTAGTGAACTTCCCCTTTGGCATGCAGCTCTGGGCGGCGGCGGAGGCGCTGGTGAGTCGCCTGGCGCTCGAACCGGCGCTCGTGAAAGACAAGCGCGTTCTTGAGATCGGAGCGGGTGTGGGCTTTGTTGGCCTGGTCGCTGCCCATTTGGGGGCCGCACAGGTAGTGCAGACCGACTACCACCCAGACTGCCTGGCACTCTGCCGCAGCAACGCCGCGCTCAACGGCATCACCAACCTCACTGTCCGCAAGGGAGACTGGCGTGACTGGCCCGAGGAGCTTGTCGGCTTTGATCTGGTTATCGGCGCGGACATTCTCTACGAGCGCTCTCTTCACTCCCAGCTCACTGCACTTCTTCCAAAGCTCGGCGATAAAATTCTGCTCGCCGATCCCCTACGCCCCGCCGCCCTGGAGTTTCTGGAGAAACGCGAGGCCGACGGCTGGACGATCTGGACGGAAGCCAAGCGCCTGAAGTGGGCGGGAGAATGGCGCGACATCATGCTCCTCTGGATCCAGCCCTAAGTTTAATGCGGTACAATGTCAGGGTTCGCGGGGCTAGCAGCGAGGCGGGCCGATTTTTTGAGGTCTGCATGAAGAAAAAGATTCTTGTTTTGGGGTCGGGTCCGATCCGCATCGGTCAAGGTATTGAGTTTGACTACTGCACGGTTCACTGTGTCTGGGCGCTGCGTGAGGCGGGCTACGAGGCTATTGTTCTCAACAACAACCCAGAGACGGTCTCCACGGATTTCGACACCTCCGATAAGCTTTATTTTGAGCCCCTGACCACGGAAGATGTTCTCAATGTGATTGACCGCGAGGCTCCCATTGAGGGCGTAATTGTCCAGTTTGGGGGGCAGACGGCCATTAACCTGGCACGGCCACTGGTCGAGGCGGGCGTGACGATACTCGGTTCGTCGGCGGACTCCATTGATCTGGCGGAAGACCGTGAGCAGTTTGAAAAGCTTCTGCGCAAGCTTGAGATTCCCAAGCCCGAGGGCCGCGCCGTGGTGAGTGCCGAGGCGGCGCTGGAAGTGGCGCGGGAGATTGGGTATCCGTGCCTAGTGCGTCCGAGCTACGTTCTCGGTGGCCGCGCGATGGAGATCGTTCAGAGCGACGAGGAGCTTACCCGCTACATGCTCTACGCCGTGGATGTCTCGCCCAAGGCCCCGATTCTGGTGGACCGCTATATTGTGGGAAAAGAGCTGGAGGTGGACTGCATCTCCGACGGCGTGCGCTGCCTCTTACCCGGGATCATGGAGCACATCGAGCGCGCAGGCGTCCACTCCGGCGACTCAATGGCTGTCTACCCGCCCCAGACCGTCTCGCAGAAAACAAAAGATCTTATCGCCGAGTATGCCATTAAGCTCGCCAAGGCAATGAACGTGGTCGGCCTAATGAACATTCAGTTCGTCTGCGAGGGTGAGATTCCCTACGTGATTGAGGTGAACCCGCGCTCCAGCCGCACGGTGCCGTATCTCTCAAAGATCACTGGCATCTCCATGGTCAAAGCCGCCACGCAGTGTATTTTAGGCAAGAGCCTAGAGAGTCAGGGCTACGAGAACGGGCTCTTTCCGGAGAAGGCGAACCCGGCGGTCAAAGCGCCTGTCTTCTCGTTCCAGAAGCTGGTCGGGGTGGACAACACCCTCGGCCCCGAGATGAAGTCCACAGGAGAGATTTTGGGTCAAGACTTAGACTATCCCCGTGCGCTTTTCAAAGCGCTCGTTGCCAGTGGCATCAACCTGCCGCTGAAGAAAGCCGTTCTCGCCACCCTCGCCGATACCGATAAAGCCGAAGCGCTACCGCTCCTCAAAGACTTCGTGGCACAGGGCTTTCAGATCTACGCCACGGCAGGCACCGCGAAGTATCTTGCCAAGAGCGGTGTCGCAGCGACGCCCGTCAATAAGATCAGCGAGGGCAAGCCCGATTTAATTGACCTGATCTACAGCGGCGAGATCGGGCTACTCATCAACACGATTAGCAAAGACCGACGGATCGAGCAAGAGGGCGCACTGATTCGGCGCGCCAGTGTCGAGCGCTCCGTGCCCTGCCTTACCAGCCTCGACACAGCGCGAGCGCTTCTCACCGCACTTGAAGCGTATAACCGAGGCGAAGAGATGGGCGTGCGTACTGTAGATGAGTATCTGAAAAACGAGTGAGTGAGCGTCTAGTCTGTTCCTGGCGGCGCGGCAACCAGCGCCGCCAGTGTCCCTTGCACGTTGCGCTCCCGGTCACGATAGCGCATGAGGACGGCAAGGCTTTTATGGCGGGAAAAGTCTAGGACTTCCTCAATCCCAATGCCTGCCGCTGTTGCTGCTTTACACGCCTCCGTGATCGCGGTATGACGCAGACCATGGGGCCGCGCTGAGACTCCCAGTGGCGCGGCGTACTTGGCGACAATGCGATGGATGCTGCGCCCCGAGAGCCGCCCGTCGCCTTTGTGGCTTCGATCGTGATTGATGAAGAGTGCGCCGGGCTCGTCTCCGCGCACCGCCAGCCAGTCCGTGAGCGCCTGGCGCGTGGGAAGGGGCAGTTCCAGTGGGCTGCGCTCCAGCCGTCCTTTGCCCAAAACCCAGAGCCGCGTGGTCTCGAAATCAGCGACGTCCAGCGAGCAGACTTCCGCCCGGCGCAGTCCTAAGTCATAGAGGAGGCGCAGAATCGCGTGATCCCGTGGGCTCTGCTCGGCGAGCGCCAGCATCTTCTGGACATTTTCTCTGCCGGGGCCACGGGTATCCCGATACGCCTCGCTGGCGAGATTGGTCACTTCCAGCACCCACACCGTCTGCCCAAGGAGCCGTGCGAGCTTACTCAGCGAGCGCAGCGCAGCGAGTCGCCGGTTGATCGTAGCCGGGGAGAGTTTCCGTTGCCGCAGATGCGTTCGGTAGGCCAGCGCCCGCCGGTTCGCCTCACCTGCCGAGAGTGTCAGTAATTCCGCAATGGCAAGTTCTGTTGGGCTTTCACAGAACGCGGCGAAGTCTTCTAAGTCACGCCGGTACGCCGCCATTGTGGTGGGGCTATGGCTTTCAAGAAAGAGGGCTAATAAATCGCCCCGGTTTATCGGCGCGACATCATGCACCACGAACCTCGCGGATGACGCTCGCGACCTGCTCGCAGACAGCCGCGACCTCGGCCTCGGTGGGGGCTTCGGCCATAACCCGAATTAATTTTTCGGTGCCTGATGCACGCACGAGCAGGCGGCCACGACCTTCGAGAGCTTTCGCGGTGGTGGTAATTGCAGCGGAGATAGCCGAGTCGCTCTCCCAGCCGTCGCGCTCTTTCACGACGACATTGATGAGCTTTTGCGGCAGTGTGGTCATGTTGTCGTACCATACCGAAAGATCGCGCCCGGAGTCTTTCACTATTTTTAAGATCTGGAGCGCCGTGAGCAGGCCATCGCCTGCGGGAGAAATTTCAGGAAAAAGTATATGGCCCGACTGTTCGCCGCCAAGCCGTGCGCGCGTTTGATCTAATAGTTCCGCGACGTAGCGATCTCCGACATTGGCGCGCTCCAGCCGCACCTGCGCCGTTTGCAACGCTAGCTCCAGGCCCATGTTGCTCATCACAGTTCCGACCACACTGTCAAGTTTCCACCAGAGTGCGCCGGTCAAAAGAATTCTATCGCCGTCGAAGATGCGCCCATAGCGATCCGCGAGAATCACCCGATCGGCATCACCATCGAAGGCCAAGCCCGCATCGGCGTTCTCGGACTTGGTGCGTGCGGCTAACGCTTCCGGGTGTGTCGAGCCGCAGTGCGCATTGATGTTCACCCCGTCGGGCTCGCAGTGCATCGCGATAACTTCGGCACCGAGACGCTCCAGCAAGGGCTTTGCGAGATAGCTTGCCGCGCCATTGGCACCGTCTATCACCAGCTTTAGGCCCGCGAGCGTTGTCTCGCCGAGCGTGCCGATCAGAAAGTCAGCGTAGGCCGCAATAGGATCACTATTGTGAGTGAGTCGCCCAACTCCAGAGCCTGTGGGTCGGTCAAAATCATTGGTGAGAGCGCCTTGAATCGTAGACTCCGTAGCATCGGGGAGCTTCTTGCCATCGGAACCGAAGAACTTGATTCCATTGTCCTGCATGGGGTTGTGCGATGCCGAAATCACGACTCCAGCGCTCGCTCCCGTTGTGCGCGTCACAAACGAGACTCCGGGAGTGGGCACAACCCCTAGCGAGAGCACGTCGGCTCCCTGGGAGAGTAGCCCAGCAGTCAGTGCCGCCTCCAGTAAGTCACCCGAGCGGCGGGGATCTCGTCCAATCACAAAGCGTCCCCCCCCCAGAGCCTGCGCCGCTGCCCGTCCGAGCGCCAGTGCGAACTCGGGGGTGAGCTCCGTGTTTGCGATCCCACGAACGCCGTCCGTTCCAAACTTCAGTGCCATCGTTATCCTAGTCCCCCGCTGGTTTTGGTGTAGGTGTCGGGGAGGCGACGGGAGACGCGTCCACCGTGAGGGTTAGCTGTGCCGTGCGCTGCCCTAACAGGCTAATGCCCACCGGGGGTGTCAGGACAATCCGGCGCGTCTCATTTTTTGCCAGCCCCGCGACGCTCACGGGAACCTTCAGTGACGAAAGCCCGCTTAACAGTGCAGGTTCCCCACGCACGACCACGGTGCTGGGAGTGAACGTGTAGGCTGTTAAGTGTGTCCCCGGGGCAGGCTCACCAGAAAATCCCCCCGAAAGCACAAGAGTTTTGGTTGCAGGAGCTTGCCGGAGTGTTAAAGATGCCCGCACCTGGGTAGGCTGTAGGGTCACGCTGGAAACGACCTGCTGGTTGGTATCCTGGGCCACGACCGAGACTTCACGGCTGAGCGCTTCGCCCGAGTCTGTATTATCCAGCAGCGCCACGACCCGATCCACCCGTGCGACTTCAGAGGCAGGCCCCGACGCTTCCACTTTGACAGGTAGGGACGAGGGTGGGGCGTACTCAAAACCGGGGGGGGGCTGGTTTTGGAAGAGCACCCGCACCGGAATACTTCGTGTTAGCCGTGCTTCCAATTCCACCTCTAAAGTGGGCGGTGCCTCCAGTGCGACGCGCCCCCGCGCCTCACGGGGCAGAACATAGGTAACGGGCAAGAAATTCTTACCAGCACGTGCGCCCACGGCACTCACGGTAACCTTAATGCCTTCCTTACGCACCCGATCCAGCTCCTCAGGCGGCCCGGTGAGTGTCACTTGCCCCGGGGACGGCGAGGTCTTGACTACCAGCTCCAGAGGAAGTCCAACCACTTCAGGCTTGACACTTTGGGTGCTACTCAGGCTGCGGTTTCGCTGCGTGCTGGCTATAAAATAGAGCAAGACGGACAGAACCAACGAGAGGAGCTTGTACTCCCAGTTGCGGCGAAGAAAGGCCATCATAGCGCGGACGTCTCCTTGTCTATTTCTTTTACCCGTCGCGTCAGGCTGAGGCGCGGTAGCGCTTTTTTGACACCTTTCCCAAACGCTGTCAAGAGCTTCTCCCGCAGGAGCTCTGGCTTAAGCCCCCGGTCCAGCTTACCCCCAATGGACAGAGAGATTGTCCCCGTTTCCTCAGAGACAATCACGACCACGGCATCCGAGTTCTCCGAGACTCCCATGGCAGCACGGTGGCGCATGTGGACATTGGTGGCAATATTGGGCGCATCTGAGAGCGGAAGCGTGCAGCCTGCCGCGACAATACGCCCATTACGCAAGATCACCGCACCATCGTGAAGGGCCGTCCCTGAGTAAAAGATCGTCGTCAAAAGCTCAGGGGTAACTCCCGCATCCAGTACCGTGCCCGTCGCAATCACATCGTCGAGGCCCGTTTCCCGCGCCAGAACAATCAGCACTCCGGTCTTGCGCGCCGAGAGCAGAGTCGCGGCAGTCACAATCGCTTCAACGGTCTCGGTGATATTCTCCTGACGTGCAGCACTCAGCGGCGCTCCCCAGAAGTCTAAGCGCCCCAGACGCTCTAATACCTCGCGCAGCTCCGGATACAGCAAGATCACAATAGCAACCGGCCCTAACGGCGTCACCGAGCGCAGAAGCCAGTTGAGGGTGACAAGCTCCAGCCAGTCGGAGAGCAGCAGCAAGAGAAAGAAGACCCCGATCCCAATAAGAATCTGCCAGGCACGACGGCCCTTGGCCAGCAGGATCAGCCGGTAGAGAATATAGGCAACAACGACTATATCCAGAGCGGCCAGTGCGAGCGATTTGAAGTCAATGGAGCGTAAGCTGGCAAACAAGGCAGACATGGGACAGCTACCAGTATACCCGACGGTCGCCTCCATTTTGCTTCGTCCCTAGCAGGTAAAATGGGTTCATGATTCTTGATCCCCGCTACTTCGGCCTCGATGACCTTCTGCGCCGCCCCCTCCGCCGGGACAAGTGGGGTGCAGACACACTCACGTTGGACATTATTACCGATAATCACGAGCCCCTGCTCCCTGCCGACGGGCACTGGCGGCCTAGCCATAGTAGCCTCTACGGGCGTGCGGAGTTTTCAGAACTACAGCTCGTGCAGGATAGTTTCGTGGCGCAGGATGGCACACAGGTCGCTTCACTACTTATCAGAAACCCCTCTTCGGACACGGTCTTTGTCGAGCTTGCGCCCCGCTGGAGCCACAAAAACGGGCCGAGCGAGGCGGGCTGGGTGCACCGCTGCATGCCGCCACTCGATGATCTCCTGATCCACTTGCCCGCGGATGCCTGCATTGCGCGCAACTTTACGCTGTCGGTGGCGACCACGCAAGAGGAGGCGTTTAAAAATGCCACGCGCTGGTTCTTTGAGAGCCGCCCTGCAGCCGTGCATGTGCAGTACTTCGAGCGCTGGTGCGCAAGCAATACGCTTCTCTTTGACTGCCCCGACCCGTGGCTGACCCGGCTGTTCGCCCACAGCCAGGCACTGCGTTGGCGCGGGATCGCACCAACCAGCAAGGGAACCGACCCACGTGCAAGTTTTGATGATGCTAACTTCGATGCGCCGCGCGATGACTGCCCGGCGTGGGATGCACTCATCCGTGAGCGGCTGGTGGGAGCGAGTTTCACGGGCGAGGTGCTCACCCTCACACCCGATAACTTTCTGGGGCTCTCCAGCTTCTGTCTCCAGGGCTTCCACAACACGACCATTGTGTGGGATGACCCGGCGCACCCAACCGACACCTACGAGGACGGTGACAAGGGCCTGACAATCTACCACGGACGCAGACGGCTCTACAACCAGCCGACCCTCACCCCGGTGACACTCCCCCTCGTCGGTAGCTCCGGACGGTTCCGAGGAGGATAAGACCGAACGGACGAGGTGCCTTTCACACCCGCTCGGGGGCGCGAATCCCCAGGAGCGCCAGCCCGTTCCTCAGGCCCTGTGCCGTCGCGCCCACCAGCGCCAGCCGAGCAAGCTTATTCTCCTCAGGGACATCGTCTTTCAGCACCGGGCACTGGTCGTAGAATGTCGAGAATGCCTTGGCGAGCTGGTAAGTCCAGTCGGCAACCGTCGCGGGCAGGTACTTGTCGCCCGCCTCCCGAACCGCGTGCGGCATTCGGGCAAGCTGCTTGAGCACGGCCTGCTCCGCCGGATGCACCAATACATCCCCCTTCGCGAAGCCGCACCCAGAGGGTACCCGGGGCAGGGGTGAGGCAGATTTCCTTAGAATGCTCTGGCAGCGGGCGTAGGCGTACTGGAGATACATCGCCGTGTTGCCTTGATCTGCCAGCATCTTGTCCCAGTCGAAGGTGATATTTCGATCCGGCCCCTGAAAGAGATCGGCGTAGATCACCGCGCCCACGCCCAGCATCTCCGAGACCTCCAGAATCTCCGCCTCGGTAATCTCCGAGCGTCCGTCGGCGATACTTGCCCGCATCTTGGCCTCGGCACGCTCCACGGCTTCGTCCAGCACATCATTCAGAAAGACGACATTGCCCTCGCGCATGGAGAAGCGTCCGCCGTTGGGCGGGCTGACTTTCCCAAAACTAATATGGATGCTGACATCGGCGATTTTTGCGTAGCCCATACGCCGCACAATCTCAAAGACCTGCTGAAAGTGTAGCTTCTGCTCGGCCCCGACCACGTAGATATTGCGCGCCGGAGCGTAGTGTTCTAGGCGATACAGACAGGTCGCCGCATCGCGGGTCTGGTAGAGCGTTCCCCCATCGGACTTTTGCAAAAGGCAGCTCGGCAGCTTGTCGTCGAACCCCACGACCAGTGCGCCGCCCGCGTCCCGATACGCGACACCTTTCTCAACGGCCTCGGCCATCACGGCGGGCATCATCCCCTCAAAGTAGCTCTCCCCGTGCTGAGTCGTAAAACGCACCCCGAGCCGCTCGTAGGTGCGGCTAAACTCCGCCATCGTGATATCAATGAGCGTCTGCCACGTCTGCCGCGCCCACACATCACCGTCTTCCAGTTTCTTGAACCAGGCCCGTGCCAGGTCCTTGAGGCTCTCGTCCTCTTTGGCCTCGCTGTTGTACCTTGCGTAGACCAGCACCAGGCTCTGCACGGGATCCGGGTCGTCCCAGGGCGTGAGTTTCCACAGATCAATGGCGGCGAGCAGCATCCCAAACTGCGTCCCCCAGTCTCCCAGATGATTGTCCGCGATAACGTCGTAGCCCAGCGCCTCGAAGATAAGCCGCAGACTGTGCCCGATCACCGTGGAGCGTAGGTGCCCGACATGCATCTTTCGGGCGATATTGGGCGAGCTGTACTCGACAATCACTTTTTCGCCGCTGCCTACCGAGCTGTCTTTGCCAAACGCATCGCCCAGGCGCGTCACTTCCTCCAGCACCGCCCTCGCGAGCGCCTCAGGATGAACCGTGAAGTTCACAAACCCACCGGCGGCCTCAACGGTCGCCAGTAGCCCGCTGCTCTCCAGACGAACGGCGGCGGCGAGCCGCTGCGAAAACACCGGAGGGGCTTCACCCGCAGCTTTTGCCGCCGCGAAAATAGGGCAAGCAAGGTCCGCCAGCTCTCGGTTTTTAGGCTCCGCCAGCGCAATTGCCGACGTCTCAATCAACCCCGTGGCAACCAGTGCGAGGGTCGCCTCCGCCCGCAGGCGGTCAAAGACATAGTTCAAGTTCATGGGGTTCAGGATACCATGTGGCCCTCGGATATAATAAGCCTATGAACTGGCGAGGACGGCTTTCGGTACTGGGGCTCAGTGCACTTCTCGGGCTCTGTTCCCTGCGCACCGCCGATGCCCAGAAGCTGACCAAGCCCGCTGAGAAAGTGGTTAAAGTGGACGCGGTGTACTTTGAGAGCAAAGTAAAACCGATCCTGGAGAAGCACTGCCTCGGCTGCCACGGCGTAGATATCCAGCTCTCCCACTTCGACCTGCGGAGCCGCGAGAGTGCCGTCAAAGGCGGCACACGCGGCGTGGCGATTGTCCCGGGTAGTGCCGAGAAAAGCCTGCTGCACAAGCTCCTCACCGGAAGCCGCGCCCCCCTGATGCCCCCGGGCGGAAAGCTCCCGGCGAGCGAGATTCAGATCCTCAAGCTCTGGATGGACGGCGGCGCGCCTTGGGGCAGCTCGGCCAAACTAGAGACGGCACAGAAGCAAGTCTGGTGGTCATTCAAAGCGCTTCCCCCGCTGAGCGGGGGCCAGGGGGCCGGTATAGACCCCTTCATCACGGCCAAGCTCAAGGCCGCCGGGCTCTCTCTCTCGCCGCCTGCACCGCGCCGGGTACTCATTCGCCGTGTCTATGCCGATCTGTGGGGGCTACCCCCTGCGCCGGAAGATGTCGAGGCATTTGTGCGCGATACCGACCCGAAGGCCTATGAGAACCTCATTGAGACGCTCCTGGCAAGCCCGCGCTACGGCGAGCGCTGGGGGCGGCACTGGCTGGACCTGGCACGCTACGCCGACTCGGGCGGATTCGAGGGCGATAAAGACCGGAACTTGATGTGGCGCTACCGGGACTGGGTGATTGACGCGTTCAACAAAGACATGCCCTACGATGCGTTCGTGCGGCTGCAAATTGCGGGCGACGAGCTCATGCCCAGCGATAATAACGCCTGGATCGCGACGGGCTACCTGGCGTGTGGCCCGCAGGACATTGTGGAAAACAACGCCCGCACCCGCGCCAACGAGCTAGATGATTTGGTCGCTACCACGAGCTCCGTGGTGCTCGGCCTCACCGTTGGTTGTGCGCGCTGCCACGACCATAAGTACGACCCGGTGAAGATGACCGACTACTACCGGCTTGCCGCGATCTTTGCCCCCACCGAGCGCCGCGAGGTGGATATTCCCGGCGGAAAAGCCCAGGCAGTGACAGATAAAGGGGGCACGTTCGGCCCGTCGTTCTTGCTCCGGCGCGGCGATGCCTACCAGCCCGATAAAGAGATCAAGCCCGGCTTTATCTGCTCGCTACCCGGTGGTCAGGAGGAAGTTGGTGCCGCCCTCACAGACGCCAAAACCACGGGCCGACGCGCGGCGCTGGCACAGTGGCTGACAGCCAAAGAGAACCCCCTCACGGTGCGTGTCCTAGTGAACCGTGTCTGGCAGCACCACTTTGGGCGCGGACTGGTTGCCTCCACCAGCAACTTTGGACTCAACGGCGATCTACCAACGCACCCTGAGCTGCTGGACACGCTTGCCCAGCAGTTTATCGAGAGCGGCTGGAGCATCAAATCGTTGCATCGCCTGATGCTTCTCTCGAAAACCTACCGGCAAGCCTCCAACATTCGGACTGATGCGCTCAAGGCCGACCCACTCAACAAGCTCCTCTGGCGCATGCCCGTACGGCGGCTGGAGGGCGAGGCGGTTCGCGATAGCCTGCTCGCAGTCGCGGGGACACTGAACCTAGAGATGGGTGGACCGGCAGTCTACCCCCCTGTGGATCCCACCCTACGCGCCGACACTTTCCAGGGCATGAACTGGCCCGAGGGCGAGGATAGTCCTAAGACCTGGCGGCGCAGTGTCTACGTGAAAGTCAAGCGCTCGCTGCTATTGCCTCAGCTAGAGGTCTTCGACTGCCCGGAGATCACCTACACAGTCGCCCAGCGCAATATCACCACAACGCCACTCCAAGCACTAATGCTCCTCAACGATCCCTTGATCTTGCGCCAGGCCGGGCTCTTCGCTGAGCGACTGAAACGCGAGCGCTCCGGCGATACTTGGGCGCAAGTAGATCGTGCGTATCGGCTGTGCTTTGGCCGAGGCCCTACCGAAAAAGAGCGCCAGCTCAGCCTGCATTTTCTCAAGACGCGCTCACTACCCGAGTTCTGTCACACGCTGATAAATCTAAATGAGTTTGTCTATGTCCCCTGAGTCCCATTGACGTTTACATTTTTGGAGCGTATCTTAAGAACCATGCTGATTCAATTCACCGTAGGCAATTTTCTCTCGTTCCGGGAGAAGACAACCTTCAGCATGGTCGCCTCCCCCGACGAGCCCGGCCACCAAGATCGCGTCGTCAAGATCAACGACAACCTCAGCGTCCTGCGCGTCGCTGCAATCTATGGAGCAAACGCCTCCGGGAAATCAAATCTCCTAAAAGCCATGGCCTTTGCCCAAAGGCTAATTATCAACGGGACACAAGTGGGAGAAAATATTCAGAACAGTCCCTTTCTTCTTGACCAAGAGACACAAGAAAAACCGAGTGAGTTTGAGTTTGTTTTCCTGATAAATAACCATCCAATTTGCTATGGTTTTATCTGTGATAATAATTCAATCTTACATGAGTGGCTGAAAGACGCATCATCCGATGAAGTTATTTTTGACAGAAAAAATACTGAAATCAAAACTGAAATCTCTATAACTGTCATAAATGCATCTTTTCTTGGCAGTAGCCCCGACCGTCTACAATTTATTAAAGAAGGAACTCGGTCAAACCAGCTTTTTTTGACAGAAGCTGCGGAAAGGAACGTCAGCTACCCTCTAGAAATAGTAGAGTGGTTTCAGATGGGTATATCCATCTCATTAGAAGCTTTTAAACCTCCAGAAAATTTCAATAGGCTGACCCAGAATTTTTTTGATACCTTGGGCTCGTTTCTTAGAACCGCAGATACAGGCATAAAAGAAATTAATCTGTTTAGAGATCCCATCAGTGGAGCAGCATCTCTCCAAGCTATTCATGGTAAAGATAGTGTTTCTTTCTCTCCAGAACAGGAATCGGAAGGAACACGACGACTGATAAACCTCTGGCCAATAACATTTACGTCTTTCCATACGCCCCTTGCTCTTTCTATTGATGAGATAGATCAGTCTCTTCATCCTGAAATTTTCCGATACTTCATTGAAGATTGGATTCAAAATTCACGAAATCAGAGCCAATTAATCTTTACAACGCACAATGATAATCTACTGGAAGATGATCTCTTGCGCCGGGATGAAGTTTGGTTGGTGACTAAAAATAAAGAAGGTGCGTCGGAATTGGCTTCGTTGGTTGAGTATAAAATCGAACCGGGAACGAATCTCCAGAAAGCCTACTTGCACGGCTGGTTCAATGGTGTTCCGCGTTTAGGGGCACGTCGCTTTTACCACACGATACGCGAGGAAGGCAACGATGCTGATTCTGCCGCGTAGTGCCAATACCCGGAAACCGAACTCGCTCATGATCGTCCTGGCCGTCGAAGGGGAGCATACCGAGGAGCAGTATTTCAAACCGTTACGCGATGGTAAAATCGACCTCGAAATCCTCTCCACCGAAAATGGCTTCTCCGCCCCTCAGCACATTGAGAAGCGAATGGATAGTTTTCTGGCAACCAATCGCGGATTAGAGGGCGGGGAGTTCTGGCTTGTCCTCGATGTAGATCGCCACCATGCCCTTCAGGAAGTCTGTCAGCGAGCGAGGCAAAAGGGTTATCACCTAGCTGTTAGTAATCCCTGCTTTGAGCTCTGGCTCTGGCTTCATCTGGAGGAAGTAGATATAAACCAGAAGACGTGTAGCCAGCTAGAAATGGCCTTAAAAACTAGGCTCGGAGGCTACAATAAATCAAATTTACCCGTTGAAGATTTCCATCCCTACATGGAAACGGCGATTCGTCGGGCTAAAGCACTGCCGGGTAGCCATACAACTCCCATCCCCATCTTTCCGGGCACCCAAATCTATCAGCTTATGGAAAGAATCCTACTTTCATGAAATCTGGCTATCTTCCCCGACGTGAGTTCCTCACCCGTGCAGGGGGTGGCATTGGCGCACTGGCTCTCAACACGCTACTGGCCGATGCAGGCCGCGCACAAGGTACGGATCCGCTCGCGCCTAAAAAGCCGCACTTTCCCGCGAAGGCAAGGCGTGTTATCTCTATCTTCTGCTTTGGCGGCCTCTCGCACATGGACACGTTTGACCCTAAGCCCGAGCTGATCAAGCAAGATGGTGTCTCGGTGGCAGGCAGAAAAGAGTTCGACACGGGTGGGCGGAGCGCACCCGGCAAGCTGATGAAGAGCCCGTGGGCTTTTAAACACTACGGCAAGTGCGGGATGCCGGTCTCGGACTTGCTGCCCCGTATCGGAGCCTGCGCCGATGATCTGGGACTGATTCGCTCGATGCGCTCAGAGAGCAACAACCACGTGCCCGCTGTGTACCACATGCTCACCGGCTCGATTCTGGCGGGCCGTCCCGGGCTGGGAAGCTGGGTGAGCTACGGCCTAGGCACCGAAAACCAAAACCTCCCCGCCTTCGTAGTCATGACCGATCCGCGTGCCTTGGTCGGTGGCGGTGCGGGTAACTGGAGCGCGGGGTTTCTGCCGAGTAACTACCAGGGAGTCCAGTTTCGCAGCACAGGCCTGCCGGTGCTCAATCTTAAGCCGCCCACGGGCCTCTCGCCCGAAAAGCAGCGCGAGCAATTGGATTTCCTACACCAGCTCAACGATGAGTTTCTTCGCGAGCGACCCCAGGAACAAGAGCTAGCGGCGCGTATTCGCTCCTACGAGCTGGCCTACCGCATGCAGTCCGAAGCCACTGAGGCCGTTGATCTCGGTAAAGAAACTGAGGCCACCAAAGCGCTCTACGGAATGGATAAGCCCGAGACGGAGATCGTCGGGCGGCAGTGCCTTCTAGCGCGGCGGCTGGTCGAGCGCGGCGTGCGCTTTGTGCAGATCTACTCCGGTGGCGGGGTGTTTGACCAGAGCTGGGACGCGCACAACGGGATGGTTGCCAACCACGAAAAACGCGCTCGCGAGATTGATGTTCCCGTCGCCGGTTTGCTCAAAGATCTCAAGCAGCGCGGCCTCTTCGACGACACTCTAGTCGTCTTTCATACCGAGTTTGGCCGCATGCCCTTCACGGAGGGCGGCACGGGGCGCGACCACAACCCAAAGGCGTTCTCGGTCTGGCTGGCGGGCGCGGGCATCAAAGGCGGCACGATCTACGGCGCGTCGGACGAGCTGGGGTATATCGCGTCGGAGAATGTCCAGACGGTCTACGATCTCAATGCTACGGTCTTGCACTTAATGGGCATGGATCACACCAAGCTCACCTATCCCTACAGCGGCAGAAACATGCGCCTCACCGATGTCAGCGGCGAGGTCATCAAGACGATTCTTGCGTGAGCCGCTTCGGTCACATGCGGGTATAATCCCAGTGCTATGAAGCTATTTGCCCACGCGCTGCCGCTCTGTCTGCTCTTTTTGGTTGCTGCCACGCAGCAAAAAAATGCCACCGTCGTCCCTCCCACGCAGCCCTCTAAGCTGAAGTTTGAGAAGATCGTGATCAATGCCAGCTCGGACTTTGAGGCGGCGGGTGCGGCCGACATCAACGGCGACGGCAAGCTGGATATCGTCTCCGGCGACACCTGGTACGAAGCGCCGCGCTGGATGCCCCATAAATTTCGTGAGATTGGGGTTTGGGGGCGCGGGCCGGACTCCAGCGGCTACCGCGCGAGCTTTGCAGAGCTTCCATTAGATGTAAACGGCGACGGCAAGCTAGATATTGTCTCGTCGGACTATGCGAGCGCCGAGCTTTTCTGGCACGAGAACAACGGCAGCCTCACGGAAAACTGGTCACGCCACTCGATTGCCAAGCCAGGCAGTGCGGAGACCACGGTCTTTGCGCCGCTTCTGGGCAAGAACGACAAGAGCGTGCTGCCCAACTGCGGCGGGCAAGTGGTCTGGTATGAGCTGCGCGCCGGCCAGTGGATCGAGCACAAAGTTGGTAGCCAGGGTGCAGGCCACGGCATTGGTTTTGGCGATGTGAACCGCGATGGCAAGTGCGATCTCATCACGCCCAGTGGCTGGTGGGAGAACCTCGATGCGCGAAATGACAAGTGGGCCTGGCACCCGGAGTTTGTGTGCAAGCCCGGCGATCTTAGCATCTCCACCCCTGTCTACGACTTCGACGGCGATGGTAAAAATGACATTGTCTTTGGCAGTGGACACAGCTTTGGGCTCTACTGGCTCCATAATCTAGGCGGTGGCAAGTGGGAGCAGCTTGCGATAGACCTATCGGCATCACAGTTTCACACACTGGTGCTAGTCGGGGATAAAGTATTCACCGGCAAGCGCTACAAGGCCCACGACCACGACCCTGGCGCGGAGGAGCCGCTGGGCCTCTACTATTACCAGTTCGACAGGAAAAAGAAGACCTGGCAGAAGTTTGTGATTGACTCAGGAACCCAGACAGGCACCGGACTGCAAATAGTTGTGCAGGACATCAACCAGGACCGTAAACTAGATATTATCGCGCCCGGCAAGAGCGGGCTGTATCTCTTTTTGGGAAAGTAAATCGCCCCGCGTTTATGCTCGCCCCCAGGAACGGGGGGCGAAGGAGTATTTTTCATGAATCGTAGAGGATTTCTCGCAGGGCTCACCGCACTGGTGCTCCTGCCCTGCGCCGTGAAAGCGCAGGAGCATAAAGTGGATGTTGTCTACGGCCACAAGCTGGGGTGCGCACTGACCATGGATGTCTTCACACCCGCGAAGCCCAACGGAATCGGCGTGATCTGGATGGTGAGCGGCGGCTGGGTCTCCAACCACAACTCCATCAACCCCGGCTGGGCAAAGCTCATGACCGACCGGGGCTTGACTGTCTTTCAAGTGGTGCACGGCAGTCAGCCCAAGTTTGCGCTCCCCGAGATTCTGGAGGACATCAACCGCTCCGTGCGCTTTATCCGCACCCATGCCAGTGAGTACTCCGTGAACCCCAATCGGTTGGGAATCTGTGGGGCAAGTGCAGGCGGGCACCTCTCGCTCATGATGGGGGCCTTTGGTGGCCCTGGCAAAGACGATGCAAAAGATCCCGTGGACCGCGCCTCCAGCGCCGTGCAGTGTGTCGCCGCGCTCTTTCCCCCGACAGATTTTCTCAACTTTGGCAAAGAGGGCGCGATCTCGCTCGATAACCCCATGCTCCAGGTCTTCCGCCCAGCATTTGGCGTTCCCGCCAGTGCGAGCCGCGACGAGCAGCTTGCGCTGCTGAAGAAACTCTCGCCGTACTATGGAGTCACGGAGAAGATGCCCCCGACGCTTCTGATCCAGGGCGATGCCGATCCACTCGTGCCGCTACAACAATCCGTACGACTCGCGGCTCTGCTGAAAGAGAAAAATGTCCCGTATCGCCTTGATGTCAAGCCAGGCAAAGCGCACGGTTGGGTAGGCGTCGAAAAAGAGCTGATTGTGATGTCGGAGTGGTTTGAGAAATACTTAACCCCTCGCGCCCATCGCCAAATCGTGGCCCCAAGCTCTTCATGGAAATAATTTTACGCGTGCCCGCACAGGTACAATGGGATGCATGAAGCACATCCAGCAAACGATCATTGAGTTTCGCACGGGGCAGGTCGTCGCTCCCACAGGACGCGGGGGGCGCTTTGCCTTTTCCGCAGACACGATTCAGGCGAAGATTGCCTCCAGTGAGGTCGAGAGCCTTCCGTGGGCACCGATCACCTCGAGTGAAGGGGGCGAGTTCTCGGGGCGCGGCCTGGGCGTGCTGCGTTTTATGGTTGAGCTGCCTGCGCCTCAGACATTCTTGCTGGCCGCAAGTGGGCACAGTATGGCCTATGTCAATGGAGAGCCGCGCATCGGGGATGTCTATAGTGACAATCGTATCTTCGTGCCCGTGCGGCTCAAAGCGGGCAAGAACGAGTTTCTCTTCCCGGTGGGGCGAGGGCGCTTTGCCGGAAAGCTCGTTCCCATTACCACCGAGCTCTCGATCAACACGGCGGAGCTGACACAGCCCGATGTGGTTCTAGGTGAGAGCGGCCCGCTCTGGGGAAGCGTCGTAGTGGTCAATGCGAGCGAAAAGATGCAACGTGGCCTTAAGCTCATCGCCAATGGCCGCGCCACGGCGGTTCCCCCGCTACCGCCCTTCTCAGTTCGCAAGGCGGCGTTTCAGCTCCTGCCCCCCCGTGAGCTCACGGGCGACGAGCTGCCCGTGACACTGGAAATCGGCGGCGCAAAGGCAAGCTTCTCAATGCGCGTGCGCAAGCCCACACTCACACACAAGCGGACATTTGTCAGCCAAATAGACGGCTCGGTGCAGTATTATGCCGTGAACCCGGCGCAGAAACCCGCCAGCGACAACGCGCTGATTCTCTCCCTACACGGTGCCAGTGTGCAGGCGCAAGGTCAAGCCGAGGCCTACGGTGCCAAAGACGGAGCCACGCTCGCTGCCGCAACCAACCGTCGCCCTTATGGTTTCGACTGGGAGGACTGGGGTCGCCTCGATGCCTTTGAAGTGCTCACCGATGCCGCTAAGCGCTACCCGAACGACCCCACTCAGCGCTACCTCACCGGCCACTCGATGGGCGGCCATGGCACCTGGTCCGTGGGCTCGCTCTTTCCGGGTCAGTTCGCCGCCATCGGGCCCAGTGCGGGGTGGATCAGCTTCGGCACCTACGGCGGGGCCAATCGCCCCGCCAGTACAAACCCTATCACTGCCGTCTTCAGCCGAGCCGCCAACCAGTACGACACGCTGCTCTTTAAAGAGAATCTCAAGCAAGCCGCAGTCTACGTGCTCCACGGAGATGCCGACGACAATGTCCCCGTGACTGAGGCGCGCACGATGCGCAAGGAGTTGGAGGCAGTCAATCATCCGAGATTGCTCTGGTACGAGGAGCCTGGGGCGGGCCACTGGTGGGACAATGACCCGAAAATCCCTGGGGCGGCCTGTGTGGACTGGCCCCCGATGAACCGACTTTTTGCCGCGTGTCGCCGCACTGAGAACCCGGAGAGCGTGTCGCTGGTGACGGTGAACCCCGCCGTCAGCGCCACGAATGCTTGGGCGACAATGGAGCAACAAGAAATTCCTCTAGAAGTCTCCTCGTTCCAGTTGCGGCGCGAGGGTGCGCGGCTGACAGGGACAACAAAAAATACTGCGCGGCTCTCGGTCGCACTCTCGGGAATTCGGGAAGTGACTCTTGATGGCCAGCCACTCACGCATAATGGCAGCCCACTGGCTCTGGAGAAAATCGGAGGGCAGTGGAGGCCCACCCGCAAGCCCGTCCCTACGGCAGAGAAAAGCGCACGCCGCTCCGGGCCGTTCAAGCAGGCCTTCACCCAGCGCTTTATCCTGGTCTATGGCACGGCAGGCACGCCCGAGGAGAACGCGTGGAGCTACGCCAAAGCCCGCTTCGATGCCGAGCAGTTTCTCTACCGTGGCAATGCCTCCCCGGACCTGCTCCCCGACACGGAGTTCAACACAAAACGCGAGCGAGATCGCAGTGTGATTCTCTACGGCAACGCGGACACCAACCGGCTCTGGAAGCAGCTTCTGGGGAAATGCCCCATTCAGGTACGCCGCGACGGCATTATCTTTGGGAATAAGAGCAAAGCCCTGCGCCAGCCAGATCTAGCCTGTCTCTTCGTCTACCCACGCCCAGACTCCGACGTGGGCCTCATCGGTGCGATTGGCGGAACGGGGGTCCCTGGTCTGCGCCTGACCGAGCGCGTGCCCTACTTCACCTCCGGCACCCCCTACCCCGACTGGTGCGTCTTTGGCCCCAAAATGCTCACCGAAGGCATGAGCGGCGTACTCGACGCAGGCTTCTTCGACAACCGCTGGACGCTTACGACGTAATTTCGGGCCAATGGATGATCTCAATGTGCGTCCCACCCGGCGCTTCTAGATAAAACGAGCGGGTGTTGTCTCGGTGTATCTTGATCTCTTTGCCGTATTTTGCGGCGAGCGCTTCAAGCTCCTCGCCAGAGACGCGCCAAGCGAGGTGATTGGGGTGCTGGTCTTTGACCACAAAGGCCAACCGTGCCCCACCCGCTTCCATAAATGCCCAGCTCATATCCTGATAAAGTACCGTCGCCCCAATATGTTCTTGATACCAGGCTACCGCCTCGGCGATATTGGGGACAACCTGCGCGACATGATCGAAGATAAATTTCATTATGTTTACCGTGTGTTTATCGAAAGAGAGAGCGCACCCAGAAGCTGACTAATTTCCAGGCATTCTGGCCCCAAGGGGTGCTGGCAGCAAGCACAATCACGGGGAAAAGTGCAGAGAGGGTCAAAAAGATGAACAGAGGCATGGAGGAACGTCGGTTACTGTAGAGCCGCGAGACGCCGCGTGCATCTACCAGGCGGCTGCCCACTTTCAGGCGTACCAGGAACGTGCTCGCCATCCCCCCACGGCCCTTGTCCAGAAAATCTTCAAGGTTGGAGTGCGTCCCGACCGCCACGATGAGATCAGCACCTTTCTCGTAGGCCAGGAGCAGCGCGGCATCTTCGCTGGTTCCCGCCATGGGAAAGAGTGTGACAGGCACGCCTAGCGCCTCGACACGCTCCTTGCCAGGGGCGCGACCGTCGGGATAGGCATGGACAATGATCTCGGCACCACAGCGCAACGCCGAGTCGCTCACCGAGTCCATGTCCCCCAGCACGAGCTCGGGCCGCACGCCTAGAGCCAGCAGCGCATCTGCTGCCCCATCTACCGCAATCACGACGGGCTTTTGCTCACGCAGATAAAACGAGAGTCGCTCCAGATCTTCCTCGTAGCCCTCACCACGCACCACCACAAGAACATGCCGTCCCATGAGATTGGTTTTGAGCTCTGGAAGCGCCCCCGTCTCCAGCAAGAGCGCCCGCTCCTCTGGTTTCTGGAGGAACTGGAGAGTGTTCTGAGCAAAGTGCTGAAGCTCAGTGTCCAGGTTCTGCCGTGCCGCAGTCAGCCTCTCGTCCAGCAGAGCGCGTGTCATTGGAGCCAGCAGCTTCAAGCGCACATCTTCAAGAGAGAGTCTCTCGCCATCTTTTAGGAGCGTAAAAAGCTCACTATCAGGCGCTTCATAGAGTGGAATACCTGCATCTAGTAGCACCCCCGGCCCCCGGTTCGGATAGCGCCCAGTCACGAAGGGCTGGCAGTTCACAACTGCAAACGGGCGTACTCTCAGCAGCATCTGCGCGGCAACTGCATCTAGGTCAGGGTGATCTAAAACCACAAGGCAACCCGGGGTCAGTGTCGGGGCCAGAACCTTAGTACGCCGTCCGAGGCGTACCTCAACCAGAGGCGACAGTGCCTTTTCCTTCTTTTGAGTGAACAGTTGCCCGCGTGTCATCGTCTGTGCGATTATATCCCTGCTCGGAGTGGGGTACAATGCCTTGGGGCGCTCCCCAAAAAAACAAGGAATACAACCATGACCAAACTTACGTTTCTAGCAGCAATCGCTGCCTTCAGTCTCGGCGTCGCTGCCGTTGCTCAGGATGCCGCTCCCAAACCGGCACAGCAGCGTGCGGGTGGTGGCCAGGGCCGCAATACCGTCCAGGTCTGCGCTATGAAAGGCGAAGCTCTCAAGACCCCGGCCAAGGCCGAGTCGGTGGAGTTCAATGGCAAGAAAGTACTTTTCTGCTGTGTAAACTGCAAAGGCGCTTTTGAGAAGCTAGATGATGCCGCCAAGACCAAAACCGTCACCAAAGCCGGGCTGATCAGCCGCAAGCTCACGGCACAAAAGACAATCGAAATGGTTGACAAGCAGCTCAAGGAGCTCGACGCTATTAAATAGCCCACGGGTTACTGACAACTAAAAAAACAGCCCCGCGACAAAAGTCTTGTCGCGGGGCTGTTTTGTGTTCATGCGCTCTACTCTACTTAAAGAGCTTGGAGTTCGTGTTGAACGTGATCTTTGCGCCTCGTGCCATACCGCCCAGCCACTGCTGCACCGCGTTAGGCTGATTGACACGCAGATCAATTTGCTCTTTCTTAAATTTTGCCTTCTCCGCCGGACTCGCATTCACGCCTTTTTGGACAAGCTTGATAATGTGCCAGCCGAACTGGCTTTTTATCGGAGCCGAGATATCCCCAGGTTTCTGAAGCGCAAAAGCGGCAGTCTCAAACTCCGGGACAAATGTTCCTTTGCTTGCCCAGGGCAGATCCCCGCCTTGTGCACCACTGCCTTTGTCATCAGAGAACTGCTTGGCAGCATCCTCAAACTTGAGCTTTCCCGCGTTGATGTCCACGAGCATCTGGTCAATACGTACTTTCTGATCCTCTTCCCTCTTCTTCTGAAGCTCAGGGGTCAGGGGTTGTTGCGCATCCGCACCAGGCGCAAGCGGAACGGTGGCAAGAAGGATATGAGCAAGTTTGAGCTGCCCGTCGAGGCCACGAACTTCTTTGGCAATGGACTTCTCAAATGCCTTTCGAGCCAGAAGGTTCAGACGAACGGTCTGCGTCACTTCCGCCTCCGTCAGGCCAAACTCACGGGTGATCTGGCTAAACTCCATCATCGCCCCGTTCTGCGCCATCTGTCCGACAATCTTCGCTTTTTCCTCTTTGACTTTTGCCGCAAGCTCAGCGGGAGCGATTGTCACACCGGCAGTCTTGGCGAGTTTTTCAATCACAATCTGCTGAATCAGATCAGGAACCACTTTACGGGCCATAGTCGCGTTAAGTTGAGCCTTCAGTGCCTCAAGGGTAATATCCACCCCGTTGTAACGGGCAACCACATTTGCAGGCATTGCCACCACTTTGGCGGGCTTCACAGGGGGAGTCTTTGCCCCTTGGGGTGCCATACCAACGAGTAGCGCAACAGTCAAATTCAGAATCATCTACAAATCCTTTCCGTCTCACTCCCAGGAATTGTTCCTGGGAGCGGGGCGTTTCCTATCGCAAACCCGCTACGCGAGTTCTTTGGCTGTCTCGGTAGTGCCGCCTAGATCTCCTCCGAGAAGCTGTCGGGCATCGTCCAGGCCGCGTACTGCTCGTGGTGCTGGGCTCTCTGTGCCACCACCTAGAAGAGAGTCAGGAACTTCAAGCAGCCCAATCGCGCTGCCATCGGCACTGGTCACTTCCAGCGCACGGTACTGTGCCAGCCCAGTTCCGGCAGGAATCAGACGCCCAATAATGACGTTTTCCTTCAAGCCGACCAGGTGGTCACGCTTTCCACGCACCGCTGCCTCAGTAAGAACACGGGTTGTCTTCTGGAAGCTCGCCGCCGACAGGAAGGATTCCGTCGCCAGTGAAGCCTCCGTGATTCCAAGCAGCACAGGAATCGAGGTGGCAGGCTTACCAACCACTCCGGCTTCCTGCTCACGCTTCTCGATCTTGCGATTGACATCCTCAATCTGGAAGCGGTCCACAAGCTGGCCGTGCAGGTACTCGCTGTTGCCCGGCTCCACCAGCTTGCGCTTCTTGAGCATCTGGCGGACGATCACCTCGATATGCTTGTCGTTGATGTCCACACCCTGCTGCTTGTAGACCTTTTGTACCTCACGAACCAGATACTCCTGAATACCGCGTAGGCCCTGGAGCTCCAGAACTTTCTGCGGATCCAACGGGCCATCGGTCAGACGGTCACCAGGCTCGATGACATCGCCTTCCTGAACCTTGAGCTCCCCACGGTAAGGCACGACGATCTCTTTGCGAACTAAGATGCTCTCGATACCAGCCTCGCGGATCTTGCGCAGATCGCGATCCGTCAGTTGCTCCTTGCCGGCGGGGACGATCTCCTCGCCGGTTGAGGGATTGACAATGGCAATCGCGGCAACCTGGCTGGTGAGCGGCTTGTTGTCCTCTCCCACCTTGAGCGGTGAGTGAATGACGACCTTGCGCAGACCTTCCATCGGGACGCCTGCCACCGTGCCGCCAAACTCGGAGATAATCGCCTGGCCCTTGGGCTTTCGTGCCTCGAAGAGCTCGACAACGCGCAAAAGACCACCCACTTGCTCCTCGGCCACTTTCAGCAGCGCCTGCACCTGACGCGCTTTTTCGCGCTCGGTGCCCGCCTCGGTGTCGAGGGAGATATGGCCGCTCTGCTGATCGCGGAAGAGGGTCTCCAGGTTCTGAGTGCGCTGACGCTTGGTTCCTGCTACACCGGTTAGGGAGTGCGCAGTGGCAACCCCTCCCGTATGGAAGGTTCGCATCGTCAGCTGAGTACCCGGCTCCCCAATGGACTGAGCCGCGATGATCCCCACCGCCACCCCGATCTCCACCAGCTTACCAATCGCCAGATCCTTGCCGTAACAAGTTGCGCAGACTCCCTGCCGAGATTCACACGTCAGTACCGAGCGCAGCCCGATACGCTTGACACCACACTTGCCCACACTCTCGGAGAGGCGATCCGTAAAGATAGATCCCTTACTGATAAGGAGCTCGCCCGTCTCGGGATGATGGATATCCTCAAGCGATGTCCTGCCCTTGAGACGCTCCCACAGGTACTCGATGACATCTTTTCCATCCGCGATCTCCCCGATAAAGATCCCGTTTTCGGTACCACAGTCAATCTCACGAATGATCACGTCCTGCGCCACATCAACAAGGCGGCGAGTAAGGTACCCAGCGTCTGCGGTTCGAAGCGCGGTATCGGCCAGTCCCTTTCGGGCTCCGTGCGTGGTCACAAAGTACTCAAGAACTGTCAGCCCCTCATGGAAATTTGACTTTACCGGAAGCGAGTCAATGATATTTCCAAAAGGGTCGGCCATCAGACCGCGCATCCCTGAGAGCTGCGAGATCTGCTTTTTAGAACCACGAGCACCACTGGTGGTAATAATCGAGATTGGGTTAAACGGCTCAATGGCCTTAACAATCTCATCACCGATCAGTGTCGTCGCATCCGTCCAGAGCGTCAGCACTTTCTGCTTGCGCTCGGCGGGCGAGATCACGCCACGACGGTACTGAGTATTGGTCTTAACAACCGCATCTTCTGTGTTCTTCAGAATACGCGCCCGGCTCTCCGGCGACTTCATGTCGGTGAGCGAGAAGGAGATGCCTCCCTTGGTTGCCCACTTGAAGCCAATTGCCTTCAGATCGTCGAGGAACTGAATCGTCCGCTCGTGCCCGCACTTTTGGTAGACCGCCGCAATGGTGCTCGTGATGGTCTTTTTGTCCAGCGCGGCATTCACAAACTGCACCGCCTCAGGGACAATCTCATTGAAGATCAGGCGGCCCACGGTAATCGCCGTCAGCCCCTCACCCCGCTTGAGCCGAACGGAGATGTAGTCGTGCAGGTCCAGTAGCCCATTGTCGTAGGCCTGGATCGCATCCACCGCACCCGCAAACGGGGCGTGGGTTGCACCCAGCATCATCGGAGCGAAGTTCTCCGGTGCCGTCGCGATAGCCACTGCGGTATCAGGGCCAAAGTAGCGCCCTGCCTTCACAAGAACCGCGCCGGTGCTCTTATCAATGATGTCGGTTGCCACGACCCGACCGATGTGCTCCTGCATGTCCCCGCTGATAGGCGTCTCGGTCTGCTTGTCCATCGTCAGGAAGAACGCTCCCAGAACGATGTCCTGCTGCGGCGAGACAATCGGGGAGCCGTCGGCAGGTGAGAACAAGTTGTGAGTCGAGAGCATCAAGATACGCGCCTCGGCCTGCGCCGACGGCGACAGCGGGATATGGACGGCCATCTGGTCGCCATCAAAGTCCGCGTTGAATGCCTTACAGACCAGCGGGTGTAGCTGAATGGCCTTACCGTCCACGAGCTTAGGCTCAAATGCCTGGATTCCCAGACGGTGGAGGGTGGGCGCACGGTTGAGCATCACCGGATGCTCTTTAATGACTTCTTCCAGGGCATCCCAGACCTCGGGACGCATCCGCTCGATCATGCGCTTGGCGGTCTTGATGTTGCTCGTGAAACCACGCTCCACAAGCGTCTTCATCACAAACGGCTTGAAGAGTTCCAGCGCCATCTCTTTGGGCAGACCACACTCATGAAGGTGCAGATCTGGCCCGACCACGATCACGGAGCGACCGGAGTAGTCCACACGCTTGCCCAGCAAGTTCTTGCGGAAGCGGCCCTCTTTGCCCTTGAGCATGTCCGAGAGCGACTTCAGCGCACGGCCATTGCTTCCCGTGACGGGGCGGGTACGGCGACCGTTGTCAATCAGTGCATCCACGGCCTCTTGCAAAAGCCGCTTTTCGTGGTTGACAATACTCTCCGGAGCACGGATCTCTTGAATTTTCTTCAGGCGATTGTTACGGTTGATGATGCGGCGGTAGAGATCATTGAGGTCCGAGGTCGCAAAACGCCCGCCATCGAGCTGAACCATCGGGCGTAGCTCCGGCGAGATCACGGGAACGGCGTCCAGGATCATCCACTCGGGGCGGCTCTTGGAGTCAATGAAGGCATTGACCACCTCAATGCGCTTGATGGCACGCAACCGCTTAGGCCCTTGCGTCTCCTCAATCTCTTTTTTGAGCTGGCGCTGGAGCGACTCAAGGTCAATTTCCATGAGCAGCTTCTTGATCGCAGCACCGCCAAGGCCCGCCAGAATCACGTCCTCAAGGCTCTCGTCCACGCGGCGGCTGACAACCTCGACAAGGCGCTCAATAGCGCGCCAGTCGTCCTCAGCCACGAGCATCTTCTTCTCGACCTTGGGCAGGCTATCCAGGCTAGCACGCAGAAGCAACGCCTGCTCCTCGGCGTCTTTCTTTTCCTGCTGGATGCGATCCTCAAGATACTTGTACTTGCCCGCGATCTCTTCTTCCGTGTATGGGACGCGCTCAACTTCTAGCTCTTCGCCCTCTTCGTTGTACATCCGCTCCGGATTGACAGGGCGGCCCAGCGCGATCTCACGGGCGATTTCTTCACGCCACTCGATAATGGCGACATCGCGGTCTTCCTCGATCTGCTGGATTTCCTGCTCGACGGCCTGACGGAACTGCTCCATCCCCGCATTGATGCGCTGCTTATCAATATCGGTGACAATGTAGCTGGCGAAGTAGAGCACTTTCTCCAGAGGACGTGGGGTCATGTCCAGCAGGAGAGCCAGCGGCGAGGGCACGCCTTTCAGATACCAGATGTGGCAGACGGGCGAGGCGAGCTCGATGTGCCCCATGCGCTCACGGCGAACTTTAGCGCGAGTAACCTCGACACCACAGCGATCACAGACGACGCCCTTGAACTTGACCTTCTTGTAGCGCCCACAGTGACACTCCCAGTCTTTGGTGGGGCCAAAAATCTTTTCACAAAAAAGCCCATCACGCTCCGGCTTAAAAGTCCGGTAGTTGATGGTCTCAGGTTTCTTCACCTCGCCGTAGGACCAGGTGCGGATCTGATCGGGAGAAGCGATCCCGATACGAATCTTATCAAATGTACTTGCGTCGGCCATTTTTTCCCTTTCGGAAACAAGGCATTGCCCCGCACTTTTTTCGCAAAGAGCGCGGGGCCAAACCAACTCTTAGAAAAACAAACTAGTTACTGAGGAGCAGATCTTCAGACTCCTGCTGGCGACGAATCTGCGCACGGCGGCGGCTTGCTTCGTCATCCAGGAAGTCCTCGTCCTTGTCCTTGAGGTCTATCTCGGCACCGGTGGCATCTTCCACCGTGACCTTGAGAGCGAGGCTCTGAAGCTCGTTGACCAGAATCTTGAACGACTCTGGCACACCAGGCTCCAGCATGGGCTCACCCTTGACGATAGACTCGTAGGTCTTCACACGGCCCAGGACATCGTCGGACTTGATGGTCAGGATCTCCTGGAGCGTGTAGGCAGCGCCATACGCCTCCAGAGCCCAGACTTCCATCTCCCCAAAGCGCTGTCCACCGAACTGCGCCTTACCTCCCAGCGGCTGCTGGGTGACGAGGCTGTAGGGGCCTGTGGAGCGAGCGTGGATCTTGTCATCAACAAGGTGCGCGAGCTTGAGCATGTAGATATTGCCCACGGTCACTGCCATATTAAAGTTCTCACCCGTGCGACCGTCACGAAGATCCATCTTACACAGATCCTCATGGAAGCCCACACGCTGCCAGACACGCTTACGAACCTCGTTGATTAAGAGCTCGTAGTCAAAGTCCGCAGGAATTTCCTCTGGCACTTCCGGCCCCGCCAGGATCGTCGAGACACGCTCCAGCTCCTCAGAGTCCAGATCGCGCAGAGCCGCTTCCAGAGTACCGAGAAGGTTCTTCAGAGTCTGGCCATCCTCCCCGACCTCAGTGAACGCGACATCAAGCTCCAGATCACTCTGAACATAGCGGGCTAGCATCTCGCGGCGGCGCTTCTCACCAAAGCGCCCCATCTCCTTGAGAATCTCTTCCTCGTTGGAGCCCTCGAAGATCGGTTCGACAAACTGAACACCAAACTCCTTGGCCACGAGCCCAAGATGGGTCTCCATGATCTGACCGATATTCATACGGCTAGGCACACCAAGCGGGTTGAGCACGATGTCCACCGGCGTTCCGTCGGGAAGAAACGGCATGTTCTCCTCGGGCATGATCTTGGAGACCACTCCCTTGTTGCCGTGCCGCCCCGCCATCTTGTCGCCTTCCATGATCTTACGCTTCTGAGCGATGTAGACACGAACCAGCTTGTTCACACCCGCCTGAAGCTCATCCGGGGGAAGGCGCTCCATCTCACTGCCGTCGTAGGGCGACTCCAGAGAGTCCGGGCGCTTGGAGAAGTTGAAGACATTGCCGCTCGCGTCTTTGTACTTATAACGCGAGAACACCTTGACATCAACGATCTTGCCCTTCTCACCGTGCGGAACACGCTGGCTGACATCGCGGGTCTCCTCGGCTTTTTTACCAAAGATTGCGATAATCAGGCGCTCTTCCGCCGTGAGCTCCCCTTGGCCCTTGGGCGCGACTTTCCCGATGAGAATATCATCACTGCGCACCTCGGCTCCGATACGGATAATGCCTTCCTCGTCCAGATCCTTGAGAGCATCCTCGCCAACATTGGGAATGTCGCGGGTCATCTCCTCAGGTCCTAGCTTGGTATCGCGCGCTTCCGCCTCATACTTCTCGATATGGATCGAGGTATAGACATCGTCGCGCACCATGCGGCGGGAAAGTAAAATGGCGTCCTCGTAGTTGTAGCCGTTCCAGGGCATGAACGCGACCAGCACGTTCTGTCCTAGTGCCAGCTCTCCCCCGTCGGTACAGGGGCCATCGGCGAGTACTTGTCCCTGCTTAACACGCTGACCGGGCTCGACAATCGGGCGCTGCGTGATACAGGTCGCCTGGTTCGAGCGGATCATGTTCAGCAGCCAGTAGCGATCAATCTTGCCCTCACGGGTCTCGATAATGATCTCCTCGCTGGTAACTTTCTTGACTCGCCCCCCGTGCTTAGCGACAATAATCGCTCCAGAGTCCAGCGCCGCACGGCGCTCCATTCCGGTCTTGACAAGCGGGGCGTCAGGACGAAGTGTCGGAACGGCCTGCCGCTGCATGTTCGCCCCCATCAAGGCACGGTTCGCATCGTCGTTTTCGAGAAACGGAATCAGCGAGGTACCTACCGAGACCAGCTGCTGCGGCGAGACATCCATGTAGTTCACCTGTTTGGCGGGTACATAGGGATACTCGTGGTTGTGACGAACCTGCACCTGAGCCGTGACGAACGTCCCATCGGGGTTCAGACGGACACTAGCAGGGCAGATATTATAGTGGTGCTCGTTATCAGCGGGCAGCCAGTCGAGATCATAGGAGACCTTGCCGTCTTTGACCCGTCGGTACGGAGTCTCGATGAAGCCAAAAGGATCCACACGAGCGTGCACGGCGAGCGAGCCGATCAGACCAATGTTTGGCCCTTCCGGTGTCTCGATCGGACAGATTCGTCCGTAGTGCGAGTGGTGGACGTCGCGCACTTCTAGCTTGGCACTCTGGCGGGAGAGACCGCCCGGCCCTAGAGCCGACAAACGGCGCTTATGAGTGAGCTCCGCAAGCGGATTGGTCTGATCCATGAACTGTGAGAGCTGCGAGGAACCAAAGAAGCTCTTAATCGCGGCACTCACCGGCTTCACGGAAAGCACGACCTGAGGAATGATGCTCTCGGCATCATACTGGGTCATGCGCTCTTTGGCGACCTTCTCCATGCGCAGAAAGCCCATGCGTAGCTGCGAGTAGAGAAGCTCCCCCACCGAGCGCACGCGCTTGTTTTCCAGGTGGTCAATATCGTCGGTGGTGAAGCGCATCTTCGCCTCATCCGTTGCATCCGGGCGCGAGGCCTCCTGCATTCCAATGAGATACTCAATAACAGCGATAAGATCGTACTTGGTGAGGGTACGCACCGAGAGCGGCAGGGTAATACCCAGCTTCTTATTGAGCTTGTGCCGTCCGACTTTCGCCAGATCGTAGCGACGGCTATCAAAGAACATCGAGTTCAGAAGGGCCTTGGCGGAGTCATCGGTCACGGGATCACCGGGGCGGATCTTGTGGTAGATATCGTGAAGGGAGCTCTTTCGATCAACGATCTTAAGCTCTTCCATCTCCAGGCTCGCACCAATAAAGCGGTGAACCTCCAGCACCTCCACCTCGCGCTCCCGAGCGGCAAGCTTCTTAGAGGCTTCTCGGTCAATGCGTGCGAAGGCGGGGACGATCAGCTTGTTGGCCACATCGTAGAGATCCGTAGACGCGTAGCGCCACTTGGCCTCGACATCGGTCTCCCCTTGCGCCAGCTCCTCAGCGCTCAGAACCACACGGTTACTGAAGTAGCTCAGGATCTGCGCATCGGTCTCAAGATCAAAGCCCGTCAGGAGACACTTGGTCTTGCGAGTGCGCACTGCTTGCTCGCCCCCGAGCGCCTTGATCAGGTCACGGTAGGAATCCGCCGTGACTTGGGTGCCCTTATCGAGGAGCAGCTCACCCGTCACTTCATTAATGATCGGCTCGCCCAGAGTCTTACCCACCAGCTCGCGGAACTCGATCACGTACTCTCCTTCCGGAGAGGCGACATCGAACGCATGAAGCGCCCGCAGCAGGGTCATGATCGAGAACTTCTTGTTCTGCCCGATGCGCACCGTGATTGCGCCGCCATCGGTCTCGATATCCACCCAGGGCCCTTCTGAGGGGATCAAGGTAGCGAAGAACTGCCACTCCAACTGGAGGTTCAGGGAATCCCGGAAGTAGATACCTGCCGATCGGGAGAGCTGTGAGACCACGACGCGCTCTGCGCCATTGATCACAAAAGTCCCCTTTGCGGTCATCAGAGGCAGATCGCCCAGATAGACCTCGGACTCGATAACTTCTTGACCAGGACTCGTGAGTCGAACCCTAGCCTTGATAGGCACCTCAAATGTCACGTCACGTGACCGACACTGCTCTAAGGAATGCTTAGGCTCCCCCAGGGTAAAATCCACCAACTCGATGGCGGTCTGCCCGGTGAAGTCATAAATGGGAGAGAAAGATCGGAAAAGTTCATGCAATCCCTCTTCGAGGAACGAGCGAAATGAATCTAGCTGCAGTTCGACAAGATTGGGGATCGGGGCGGCATGCTCGGTACGCTTAGCCTGATGCTGAATTTCCATACGGACTGGAACCCCTCCTAATTGGGTAAAATCGGGTAACACGGTCGAGGTAGACTGACCACTGCTCTCCGAACCCATTGAAGCCACTCGCCAGAGGCGCTTTTTGCGGATACTCCCCTGGTGGCACGAACTCTTAATTTACCGCTGTATTATCCTCCTGTCAACACTCGTGCCTTAATTTTTTTGTTTTTTTCTTGACCACCTCCCCACTGTTTGGTATAATCGCCAGACTGCCCCGAGCACTTTCGGGGCAATTTGCTTTTCGTGTAGGAAAAGAGAATGTCAGAAGATATTGTCCTTACCCCGTCAGGGAAGAAAAAAATCGAAACTGAGCTGGATCGCCTCCGTAGCGTGGACATGCCCGCTCTGGCAATCCGCATCCGTGAGGCGCGCGATCTGGGCGATCTCTCGGAGAACTTTGACTACCAGGATGCCAAACGTCAGCAAGGCTTCATCGGTGGTCGAATCGCGGATCTGCAAGCGATGCTAGAGCGCGCCATTATTGTCCCCGAGGGAGTCCCCGGCAGTGACACAGTAGGTATGGGCTCAAAGGTGACGGTTCGCGACACGGAGTTCGACGACGAGTTCACATACACGCTGGTGGGCTCCTATGAGGCCGACCCCGTCAATGACCTGATCTCTGTCGCCTCCCCTGTGGGCGCGGCGCTCATGGGTAAGAAGGTCGGCGCGAGTGTCACCGTCTCTACCCCGGGCGGCACCATGACCCTGGAGATTCTCACGCTCGAATAGCACCTGCCCCGAGGGCCTTGGGCCCAAAAGTCGCTCCGTGGCTACACGCGAAGCCGTGCGAGGATTTCCTCGGGGCTCCAGGCGCGGCCTTGCTCGAACGCGACCTTAAAAGTATCGGGGGTCAGCCGCTCGCGAAGACTTGCCAAGTTAGCTTCCCGAAAGCCAGACTCGGGCTGATCCACGATATAGCCGTAGTGCTCACACCAGGTCCTCACCCGGCCTAAAGGCCGGGGTATCTCAGAGACGAACTAATCTGAAAACAGCTCCAGCTATCGAGAGTCGGGGTCAGTTACGAACGTGGCTGGAGATCGTGTGCTCATTGCCATGAGCACCAACCGTGCTGATAAAGTAGCCACTCGACCAGAACGAGGCTCCCTACAACTCCTTGCGAAGGCCGGGCAGACGCGAAAGGAACTCACGAGTGGTAAAGCAACGCTGAGATATTATGGCTCTTGTGGATGTATTGACTCACGAAGCATTGTAAAGCATCCTATGCGGATGCGGAGCAAGCTCCCGGAAATGTACCCGTCCGCGATTCAGGGGTGAGCCTCTGTGGTAAGAGAACCCTACCCTATGGAGGGCTATCTCAGATCGTCAAAAACGGCGGGGGGGGGTCCTTTAGTCTAAACACGAATGGGGTACCAGCGCCCTTTTTAAAGAAATTCTTATCTTGTCTCAGGGTTTTAGCGTGTCTCCAGCGAGATCAGGGTGATCGAATGCGGCGGGAAGTTGTAGATAAACTCAGGCTTAATGCCGCTGATCGTTGTGGTTTTGGGTTTCACTTTGGTCGGGCTCTCCATGGAGTTGGTCTCATCAGGAGGAGCCGCAAGCGTCGTCACGGTGGCTTTGGGCTTGATGGATTTTACGCCTTGAAGCTGGATCGCAACGCTCTGGGGAGCCTCGCCCGGGTTGACGTACTTCAAGAAAATCTTGCCCGACTTGCTCTGGCGTGTGACGGAGGCCAGGAGCGGTGCCCTGGTGAGACTGACTTTGAGAAGCTCATCCCCGACACTCGTGCTGAAGAGCTTGAGGGCATAGTAGCTGGGCGCACCGTAGGATTTGAGCGCATCGTAGCCGATCAGGTCGGGCCGCCACTGCCGCCCTCCGGGATTCACATTGACCAGTAGAGGCGCGTAGCACTGCATGGTCACGAAGTCGGAGTGGCGCTCCATTGCGGTCATGAACGCCGCATCGCCCAGCGCCGCTTTCATGCTGGGCGTGGCGGGTAAATTTCGCGACGGCGGAGTCCACGGGGCGACATCTTCATGCGCGGCCCACTCGCCCACAAAGATCTCCGGCCCCTTGCGATCGTAGCGCTCGAAGTGGGTGGGCGAGTCGCGGATAAAGTCAGCGGCCTTGCGGTAGTAGTGCTCGTCCAGAACATCAGGTCGGCGGCTGGTGACGCGCTTGCTGGCGGGCTGCTCGTTGCCGACCGTGGAGATGACCTTCAGGTGGGGATAGGTCTTCTTGATGGCATCGTAGAACTGGGCGAAGCGGCCGTCGTAGCTGCCAGAGCGGTCGAAGAAGTCCTCATTGCCCACTTCGACATAGCGCAGGGGAAACGGTTTTTCGCGACCGTCTTTTGCCCGCCGTGCGCCCCACTTCGACGTGACAGGGCCGGTGACGTACTCAATTTCGTCCAGCGTGTCTTGAATGTAGGGCTCTAAATCCGGGCCGGGCTTGACGAACTCGCCGCGCAGGGAGTAGCCCGCGTAGACTCCCAACACCGGCTCCGCGCCCATGTCCTCGCTCCACAGCAGAAACTCCAGCAAGCCCATGCCATCGGTCGAGCGGTAGCCCCACGGGCACGGATGACCAGGGCGCTCCGAGATCGGGCCAATTGTCTTCTTCCAGTCGAAGCGGGTCGCGATGGTGTTGCCCTCTAAATAGTTGCCACCAGGGAAGCGCAGAAACGCGGGCTTGAGCTCCACGAGCATCTGCATCAGGTCGGGGCGCAGGCCGTTGGGGCGATTTTTCCAGGTTGGTGGGAAGAGCGAGACGAGGCTCAGCCAGAGCGTACCCGGCTTGCTGACCGTGATCGTAAAGACGGCGTCCGTGGTGGGAGCGACCTTACCCGTTGTGAGAGTAACGCCATGCTGCTTCCATCCCTCGGTCAGGCCAGGCACGGTCGCTTTTGCGTAGACCGTCTTGCCATCGCGGCTCTGGAGCGCGAGGGTTAGTGAGCCAGCACTACCTCGCGCAAAAAATGAGGATTTGTAGCGGGTGTTAGGCTTGATGGGAAAGCCCCAGTACCCAGCGTTGGCGACGCCCGCACCCACCGTCGCCGCCTCTATACGAAGGCTCATTGTCAGCACGGGGTTCACTGGCTGCGCCGTGTCCAGCGCCAGGCTAGCGCCACCAACAGCCGACCAGTGTGCAGGACTTTTGGTATCGTCAAGGAAGGCACGGTTGCGGATCAGCTCGGCATAGAGACCGCCGTCGTAGCTGTAGTTAATCTCCTCGGTCATCAGGCCGTAGTGGAGCGGGCTTACTTTTCCCGCTGCTTGGGTTGCATCTATCGTGAGCGTAGGGCTTTGTTGTTTCATCTTTCGTTCTTTCTGGCAGGAGGCTGGCAAGTCATTCCCTCCAAGAGTGCCGCTGGAATGGCACGTGTCGGAAGCAGAACTTTCGGGTTCTGAATTTTTCCCAGGAGCAGCTCCACCGCGCCGCGCCCGACTCGCTCCATCTGGTTGCTGATGGTGTGGAAGGGCAGAAAGTAGCGGTTGTCGAGGCGGCTGTGGAAGAGAATAATCGAGAGGTCGTCGGGGATCTTCAGTCCGAGCTGGTGCGCGGCGTGGACAACCGCCATGGCCTCGGCGAGCTCGTAGGCGACAATCGCCGTGGGCCGACTCGCGCCGCTCAGGAGCCCCCTCGCGGAGGTGATGCGCTCGTCGTCGGTGTGGGTGTGATGCCAGACCTTGGGAATCAGGTGCACATGCGCGGGCTTACCCGCCACCGCCATCGCCTGCTCGTAGCCATGGCGGCGATCTTGTTTGCTGTAGTGCTTATTGAGTGACTCGTCGGAGTCCACAAAGGCAATCTTCTCATGCCCGAGCTGGAGCAGAAACTCGGTGGCAAGCTGCCCTCCCTGGAGATCATCGGGGTGGATCGCATCGAAGTCTTGTTTCACATTGAGCGAGATCGCGGGGATGCACAGCTTCTGGATACGCTCTAGGTAGGCTGCGGAGAACCCAAGATGCCGGTTGAGGAGCACGCCATCCACAGCGAGTTCACGGAGCGTGTGCGGGAGATACGTCTCGTCCTCTAGCACGGGGTCATGAACTTGGGAGAGCACCAGGTGCAGATCCTGATCGCCCAGCGCACTCACCAAGCCATTGAGGAGTTCTGGGGGAAGATACTGTCCCCAGAGTGACTGAATCAGCGCGACACTGCCAAAGCGCCCCGCTCGGACCGCCCGCGCCGACGCGTTGGCACGGTAGCCCAGCTCCTGCGCCGCCTCCTGCACCCGCTGCTGCGTCTCTGGGCGGATACGCTGTGTATCACCGCGCCCGTTGAGGACATGGGTGACGGTCGCACGGGAGAGTCCCAAGTGCTCTGCAATCGTCGCTATCGTGGGATGAGCCATGAAGTGCGCTACTTCTCCTGGAAGACCTTCTGGAGGAAATAGTAGAGATTATTTTTCCAGTGGGTGGCATCGTGTGCGTGGCTATCAACATTCCAGAGATGAGGTACGTTTTTCTCCTTCAAGAAAGTATGTACGCCTTGGCTGATGCCGATGAGTCCATCTTTATTGCCGCACGAGAGGTAAAGCAGCTTGAGCTTGTCTTTCGTCATTATCGCATCGGGAACGAGCTGCGCGGGGGATTTGGTGTTAGGAGCCGACGAAAACCCGCCGACCCAGGCGAAAGTCTCCAGATGGCCCAGTCCGAAGTTCAGCGACTGTCCTCCGCCCATCGAGAGCCCCGCAACGGCACGGCTCACCCGATCCGAGTTTACCGAGTAGCGCGACTCAATGGCGGGGATCAGGTCGTCGAGTAGATCCCGCTCGAAGACGGCAAAGGCGGGGGCGGTGGCAAAGGCATTGGGACCGGGGCGGTCGTCTTTCTGGGCACGACCGTTGGGCAGGACGATAATCATGGGCTGGGCTTTGCCCTCGGCCAGCAGGTTGTCCATGAGGAGGTTGGGCGAGGCGAAGCGCAGCCACTCGGTCTCGTCGCCGCCGATTCCGTGGAGCAGATAGAGCACGGGGTATTTCTTGCTCTTATCGCTCTTATCGTAGCCCGGCGGGGTGTAGACATTCACCTTACGCTTGACGCCCACGGTCTTGGAGTCGTACTCGATCAGCTCCAGCGTGCCGTGGGGGACATCGCGCTTGGCGTTGATCTCCGCAGATGGGTCGGGGAAGGCCTGGATATCGTCGGCGTTGAGCTTAATCGGACCGCCAAAGCCACCGGGCCGCCCCGGAGCGCGTGGGGGTTGATCTTGGAACAGAAGCGGGGCGAACTCGTTGAGGCAGCGCCGCCATGTTAGCCACTCGTGCGATGTTCCCGGCGACTCGTAGTAGCCATGCTTGATGCCCGCTTTGTCGAGTGCCTCGTGGTAGTTGTGGACACTGGCATACATATTCGCGGGCTCCACCGTCCCAATCCCCAGCCAGACCAGCTTCATCTTCTTATTGAAGGCATCCGCATCGGCCATTGCGCCATTATGCGCCGTCTTGAGGTCCACGGGCCCACCGAAACCACCGCCGCCACCACTGAAGCCGCCCAGCGACGCGAACAGTTCGGTGTGCGCCAAGCCGATCTGGAAGGTCTGCATCCCGCCCATCGAGAGTCCCGCCATTGCTCGATTCTCGCGATTTGCAAGGGTGCGGTAGGTCGTGTCTATCAACGGGATGAGATCATTGGTGAATACCTCATCGAGTGCGGAGAACATCCGGCTAAAGTTCGGCGGCGTGCCCTGGGTGCCTGCCGCCGGAGGACGCTGCGGAACTTGGGGCTGGCCGGGCTTCTGGGCGTAGCCTTGCTCCATGACAATCAGCATCGGCTTAGCCTTCTTTGCGGCGATGAGGTTGTCCATAATAGTGGCGACTTTGCCCTGAACCGGCCAGCCACGCTCGTCCTCGCCGCCACCGTGCTGGAGATAGAGCACGGGGTAGCGGGCATCGCGACTGGTGTCGTAGTCGGGTGGGGTGTAGATAAAGATGCGCCGCCAGCCTTGGGTCGTCTTGGAGAAGTAGACTCGCTCGCGCACCTCGCCGTGAGGAACGTCTTTTGGCAGGTAGTAGTCCACGCCCTTTTCGGGAATCTCGATACCGCTGGTCTGCTTGCCCGTGCCATAGAAAGTCTCACTGCCGGGGTCGTTGACCTGGACACCATCAATCACGAGCCAGTAGTAGTGAAATCCGGGCACTTGTGGCTCCGACGTCGCGGTCCAGTTCCCCTCAGCGTCTTTGGTGGCGGTGAGGCGCTTGCCTCCCCCCAGGTTAAACTCGACTTTCTGAGCATCGGGCGCTTTCACGCGATAGACGACCCGCAGATCGGGGAGGATACGTGGGTACTCCGCCCCTCGGATATTGGAGCTGGCTGGCTCCTGGGCATAAGCGAGTGCTGTCATGGAGAGCACGGCGGCGAGCAAAGGGAGTTTCAGTTTCATCATGGAGGTTCCTTTCAGCTTTTCTTAGCTGCATTCTGCACAGCGAAAAACGCGGGCTTGGTCTTACCCTGACGGTCAAAGAGAAGCGGATAGTCCGTACGTCCACGGATGGGAAAACCATTGAGCCAGGAGTTCCCGTCTTGTGTTCCCCAAAATGTCACCCGCCCGATTGTTTTTTGGTGGCGCAGGAACATCTCGAAGGCTTGGCGATAGCGCTCGGCGTGTGCCTGGGCCACTGAGTCCGGGAGGCCGCTGGTGTAGGGGTTCATCACGGCCTGCTGCTCCGAGGTCATGGTCTGCCGAAACCCGATGTCCGCCCCCTGATATTTTGTCGGCAGCACCCCCAGATCCAGCTCGGTGATCATGATCTTGAGCCCCAGAGCGGCGTACTCTTTGATCGCGTCCTCCACTTCGGCGAAGTTGGGGTTGTCCATGCGCCAGTGGCACTGAATCCCCACCGCGTGAATCGGGGCTTTTTGGGCAAGTAGCCCTTTGAGCATCTGAATCGTTTTGGGGCGCTTGTAGCCCAGCTCGATGTTGTAGTCGTTGTAGATAAGAATCGCCTTCGGGTCGGCGGTGTGGGCGGCACGGAACGCCTCGGCGATATAGTCCTCGCCAATCGCCCGAAGCCAAGGAGACGACCGGAGCACACCGGAACCGTCATTGATGGCTTCGTTGACCACGTCCCACTGCTTGACTTTTCCTCTGTAGTGCCCGACCACAGTGCCGATATGGGTGCGCAATCGTGTCAGAGCCAGCTCGCGGCTGAGCGACTGGCCGTCCTTACCCTCAAACATCCAGCGCGCCGTCTGTGCGTGCCAGAGGAGCGTGTGGCCAATGGGAGTCGCTCCAGAGCGCTTGCAAATCTCGACGAGTTTATCGCCCTCAGAAAAGCGAAACTCTCCCTCACGGGGCTGAGTGGGCTCCGGCTTCAGGCTATTCTCTGGTGTGATGGCGCTGAAGTGAGTGGTGGCAAGCTCAACATCCTGCGCGTCTTGACCCTGCAGGGCAGACTGACTGAGGATGGTGCCGATGAGAAACTTCCCCTTGAACACGTCTTTGAGTGGCTTGACTGTCTCTGTCTTTTTTGCCTGTTGCATCCTAACAATACCTCTTTGCTATTTCGTCGTAGCAAAAGTATACCACGACGATCTCAGCCTTGAGTAACGAGCCCTTGATGTCATCCGTGTCGGGCTTCTCTTCGAGACTGTCGCCCAGAATGAGAACTCCTCACTGCCCACAGAACGTGGGCATCAATAGGCGTTCCGCCAAAAAGTCGCTCCGCGACTACCAAATTCCCCATTCATGAAAAGGTGAGCAAACAAACTATTATTCGTGCATAAATCGCCGAGCGGTCTCCACCATTAAGAGTATTCCAGTCTCTAAAGGCGCATCGCCGAAGTCGTACTTGGGGGTGTGCAGCAGATACGGACAGCCGGTGCCAAGGCGGATCATGGCACCGGGGGCGTACTCAAGGTAGAAGGCGAAGTCCTCTGCGCCCATCGTGGGCTCGCTCAACGTGACGATATTCTCTGCGCCGAAGAGTTCCTCACCGACCTCGCGGACCAGAGCGACCACACTGGCATCGTTGACCACGGGGGGCGTGCCGGGCGTGAAGGTGAAGTCGTAGGTGGCCCGAAACGTGTCACAGACGCCCTTGATGATGCGTGTCATTCGCTCCGGCATCGAGTCGCGAATGGCTTTGTTGAGCGTGCGCACGGTTCCGGCGAGCTCGGCTTTCTCAGCGATAATATTGCGTGCCGTTCCCGCGTGAAAGGTCGCGACGGTCAACACAACGGGCTCGGTGGGATTGAGTTCGCGGCTCACCAGGCTCTGCAAGGCGGTGACAAGCTGCGCCCCGATGTACACCGGATCCACGGTCTTGTGCGGATAGGCCGCGTGGCCGCCCTGGCCGTGAATGGTGAGTCGCCAGGAGTCCGACGACGCCATCGCGGGGCCGACACGCAGGCCAAGCTGGCCGGGGGGCAGATCGGGCCAGCCGTGGAGCATCAGAACCGCGTCCACACCCTCCATACAGCCCGCCCGTACCATCGTCTCCGCCCCGCTCACGGTCTCCTCGGCGGGCTGGAAAAAGAGCTTCACGGTTCCTGCGAAAGAGTCCTTGAGCGCGTTGAGCACCAGCGCCGTGCCGAGCAAGTTGGCCGTGTGCCCATCGTGGCCGCACGCGTGCATCACGCCAGGGCGTTGGCTTTTGTAGGGGACATCGTTCTCCTCTAGGATCGGCAGCGCGTCCATATCGCCGCGCAGGGCAAGGGTCTTGCCCGCGCCACTGCCGCTCTGAGTGCCCTGAATCGTCGCGACAATCCCGTTCATCCCCCCCACTCTTGACTTGTGCGCGATGCCCGCCTGGGCCAGCGCCTCGGAGACTTTCCGCGCCGTGTTCTCCTCGCTCCCGGAGAGCTCGGGATGGGCGTGGAGATCATGGCGGAAGGCAATAATCTGCGGCAGGACAGCAGCGACATGAGCATGGAGTTGATCAAAGCGAGACATGGCTGGATTATACCTTCTCCAACGTGTACACTACTTTTATGCCCAGCCCGTTTCCTGGAATGGATCCTTATCTCGAAGCATCCGAGCACTGGCACAATGTCCACCACGCCTTGATTGGGGAGATTTATCGTCGCTTAAATGCCGACCTTCCTGAAGGCTTCGCTGCCGAGATTGAGGAGAAAGTTTACGTCGTTCGGCCCGAGGGCTACTACCCCGATGTTGCCGTGACGCGCTTTGCTGTCGCCCCCAACCGCCCTGCTTCTATTGCCACACGCCGTGTTGTGACACAAGAGCGTCCACTGCGCATTGAAGTTCCTCTGGAAGAAATTCGCCTTCCCTACATCGAGATCGTCACCACGGGAAGCCCGGAGCAGGTAGTGACGGCTATCGAGGTACTCAGCCCTGTCAATAAGCGCGGTGAAGGGCGCACCCAGTACATTCGTAAACGCAATCGGGTACTCAAGAGCAAGACACACTTGCTGGAGATAGACCTGCTACGGGGTGGTGAGCACTCCGTGGGGGTTCCCGAGCGAGAGCTGCGCTTGGAAACAAGCTGGGACTATCTGGTCTGCCTGCACCGCGCCGAGCAGGGGGCGTTTGACTGTTGGCCCATCTCCGTTCGCGACCCACTCCCTGAGGTCGCCATTCCCCTTACCGAAGACCAGCCCGATTTTCTTATCAGCCTACAAACCGCATTTAATCGAATCTATGACGAGGGGCCGTTTCGTCGCAAAGTTCACTATGAAAACGACCCGGCGCCGCGCTTGGAATTAGTAGACCGTGTTTGGGCTAACGCGCTTCTTCAGGCGCGTGGCCTTCGCTCCTGAGCGAGGGCGGCAGGTCATCGTTGCTGTTGGTATCTTCGATCTTGCGCTTTGCGGCGGCGAGAACCTCTTCGGGAGTCTTGAACCACACACCAACAAGAAAAACCGTGAGAGAGCCGATCAGGGCAAACCAGGTAAACGAGATCTGAGGGAGCCACTCCGGGTGCGTAATCTTGATGCCCAGCGGGTCCAGCACTTTGATGTGTAGATCCCCCAGAAACCCGGTCGTGAGCAGCCCGACGGCAATGGCAATAAGATTGCCTTTGTCGGAGCCTCGGTTCTTAGTGAACATTCCGAGCAAAAACACGCCGAGCATGGGGCCGACAATATAGCCCGCGATCCCCAGCACCACGGGGATGATTCGAATATCGGGGTTCTTGACCTTCATGTAGGCAAAAACACTCGCCACCAGCACCATCAGAACGGCAAAGAGCACGGTGAAGCCCCGCGCTGCCGCCATCACTTTCTCGTCACTGTACTGCCCGCGTCTTGCCAGTGCCGGAACGTACCAGTCGTTGGTGGCACTGGTGGCGAGTGCATTGAGCGCCGCCGAGAGCGAGCCCATCGCCGTCGCGAAGACCCCGGCGAGCACCAAGCCACGAATCCCCACCGGCATCACGTTCAGAATGTAGCTCCCGAAAATATCGGAGTTGATCGCCTTCCCCGACGGATCCAGGGGCAAGTGGAGGGGATATTTCTGGTAGTAGACATAGAGCAGTATCCCAATAAACGTGAACACGGCCGCTATCGGAATGTCCATAAACGCCGCCGTGAGCAGACTCTTACGGGCTTTCTGGTGGGTCTCCGCTGTCAGCATGCGCTGCACCATGTCCTGGTCGGTGCCAAACATCGCCATGTTCATCATAGTCGCCCCGAAGAGTGCGCTAAAAATCGTGTACTCCCCCGTGAAGATCAGCTTGAGGTAGCCCCAGAAATCCAGATTGTGGGCCCCCTCGAACCCGGTTACGAAGTAGCCCTCGGGCTTTGCCATTGCTGGAACCGCTTTGAGAAGCGCATCGAAGCCCCCAATATGGTTCAGCAGTGTCGCGATCGCAATCAGCGCGGAGCCGAACATGAGACAGGCCTGCACCACGTCGGTCCAAATCACGGCTTTGATCCCGCCCTTGGCCGTGTAGAACGCCGTCAGGACGGTGAGCGTGATAATCGCCACCAAATACGGCCCCACGGTCGTGACCGGCTGAAACTTGATCGTCTGCCCACCTTGCTCCGCGAAGAGCTTCCAGGCCAGCACCATCACCAGCGACGGAATAAAAAGCCGCGTCCCGGAAGCGAGGGTTCGCATCACCAGAAAGAGCGCCGAGACGAAGCGCTTGGTTTTTGGCCCGAAGCGAATCGCTAGATAATCGTAGACCGTGTAGACTTTGTAGTCGTAGTAGGGCTTCAGAAAGACCGTCGCCACCACCCAGCGCCCGATGACCACCCCGAGCGTGAGCTGTACATAGGCCAGGCTACGTTTTTCAAAGCCCTCGCCCGGAGCGCCGAGAAATGTCGCCGCACTCGTCTCCGCCGCAATGATCGAGGCCATCACCGCCCACCACGGTATCTGCCGTCCGCCCAGCGCGAAGTCCTTGAGGTTCGTCTCCCGGCGGCCCATGGTGAGGCCAATGGCGGAGATCGCCACAAAATAAAGCAGAATAATCGCGCCGTCTATGAAGAGTCCCATGGGCAGGATTATACCGGGAAGCGAGAACCGAAACGAGAAAAATCGGGTATCCTGACAGCACTATGGCTTTTGGTGGACAATCCCAGCAGCGCTGGGGAGACAACTCGATCAATGCCGCGGACTTTATCCGCGACTTTCAGCTTACGGACCTTGCGGGCCGCGTGTGCCACTCTTTCCCAACACGAGGCCGGAGCTGGATTCTCTTTGCCTTTTTCGGGCTAGACGGGCAGAGCGCACAGACTCTCAAGGCGCTCCAAAAACTCGCCGATGGCTACAAGGAAAGCGGGAAGTTAACCGTCTGGGGAATCTCACAGGAGACTGATGAAACCCTCGTCCGGGCGTTTGCCGCAGAGAATAGCATCACGTTTCCCCTGATGCTCGACCACTACCTCTACCACTCCGGGCTCTACGGCATCCCCTACGCGCCCGCTGTGTTTCTGGTGGCGAGCGATGGGACGGTGCAGCGCAAGGCTCTCGGCCACAAGCCCACCGTTCTGAGCGACATGTCCAAACGCGTCGCCGCTTTTGCGGAGCTCGCCGAATCGGTCGAAATCTAGCAATGCCCACAAAGTTCGACCTCGGGGATGAGAGCCTGGATGTGCACGCCAAGCCTGGCAAGGACATGCAGCTACAGACGTTCAAGGACTCACGGGATGCGGATCGCGTCCGCCAGACGATGCCTAGCACGCTGCTCTCGATGGCCTTCACCATCTGGTTCTACGCCTACCCGATGGGCTGGGGCTGGGCGGTTGCGGCAGGGCTGGTGTTTTCCATTTTCATCCATGAGTGCGGGCACGCGATTGCCGCGCGGCGCTACGGCCTGCCGTACATGGGCATGCGCTTCATTCCTCTGATTGGCGGGGTCGTCTTTCACCAACGGGGCAATACGACAGTCACCGAGAACGCCTTTATCGGGATCATGGGGCCGGTCTTTGGGACGCTGGTCGCGATTACCTGCGCCACGATCTACCACTTCACCGGCGATTACTTCTGGCTGCGAGTCGCACAGATCAACTTCGTCATGAACGCCGCCAATCTTCTGATCCCCGCGCCCCCGCTCGACGGCCACTGGCTCGCGGCTGTGTTCTCCAAAAAGTCCCGCGCCACAAAAAAGCAGAAGCTCAAGTGGGCACTCGCCTGGGCCGGGCTGGGACTGTTTTTGCTGCTCGGGCCTGTACTTCTGCACTTTCTGTAGGCATCCCTCCCCCCGGCCCCCTCCCTTCGCTTGAAACCCTCGTTCCGAGGGACGAAGGAAGGGGGAGATTCAGAGTTGAACTTAAGCGCATCATCTCGCCACAAATTGGTGGGATTCAGCGTGCCTGGGAAGCGATAAACCAATGTCTTTTAACCGTGTTCTTGAAAAGTATCGTAAGTTTGCGTTCTCGGAGAGGGATAAAGGGGATCGGTTTGAGAGGCTGATACAAGGCTATCTTCAGACGGATCCGATGTATTCTTATAAATTCAAGAATGTCTGGCTATGGGGGGAGTTTCCGGGACGAAAAGACCTCGATGGAAAAGACACGGGGATTGATCTTGTTGCACTGACACATGAAGGGGATTATTGGGCCATTCAGTGTAAGTGCTATCAAGAAACAACGGTGCTTGATAAAGGGGCGCTGGATTCCTTTTTGGCAACCTCTAGCCGGACGTTTAAGAATGAGGAGTTTAAGACGGTTGGGTTTGCACAGCGACTCTGGATTTCGACGACGAATCACTGGGGAGACAATGCAACCAATGCGATTACGAACCAGAATCCGCCCGTGGCACGTATCAGCCTGACGCATTTGGAAGAGGCGGGGATTGACTGGGATAAGCTGGAGGAAGGGATTCATGGCAAGCAGGCGCGGCTGGGAGAGCGGGATTTAAGGCCGCACCAACGCGAGGCGCAGGATAAAGCACAGGCGCATTTTACAGCGCAGAGCCGGGGCAAGCTGATCATGGCGTGCGGCACGGGCAAAACTTTCACGGCGCTACGCATTGCAGAGAATGAAACCGAAGGCAAGGGGCTGGTGCTGTTTTTGGTGCCGTCTATTTCGCTTCTTGGGCAGACACTGCGGGAGTGGTCTACGTTTGCGAAGGAGCCGATTAAGGCGATCTGTATTTGTTCTGATGCGGAGGTGTCGAAGAAGAAGACGAATACAGAGGATAGCGTTCTCTCCAGTGTCTTGGATTTGGCGTTGCCCGCGTCTACCGATGTGAAGAATATTGTGGGGCAGTTTCGGAAGATCAAGCAGAGCGCACAGCCGGGAATGACGGTGGTGTTCTCTACCTACCAGTCTATTGAGGTGATTGCGAAGGCGCAAAAGGAGCTGACGACACTGGGGATGGGGTTGGATGCGTTCGATCTGATTATCTGTGATGAGGCGCACCGGACAACCGGGGTGACACTGGCGGATGAGGATGAGTCAGCGTTTACGAAGGTTCACGATGATGGTTTTCTGAAGGCGAAGAAGCGCCTCTACATGACGGCAACCCCTCGGCTCTATGCGGATGATGTGAAGAGCAAGGCGGCGCAAGCAGAGGCGGTGCTGTGCTCGATGGACGATACCAAGCTCTATGGGGAGGAAATCTATCGCATCGGCTTTGGCGAGGCGGTGGAGAAAGACCTGCTGACGGACTACAAAGTTCTGATTCTGACGCTGAGTGAGGAGAACGTGCCGCCTGCGATTCAGGCGATGATTGCGGATAAGAGCAGTGAGATCACTACCGATGATGCGTCGAAGCTGATCGGCTGTATCAATGCGCTCTCCAAGCAGATTCTAGGCGATGAGGGGATTATCAAGGCGAGCGATCCCGACCCGATGCGCCGTGCGGTGGCGTTCTGCCAGAAGATTGTGGCGTCGAAGAAGATCACGGAGGTGTTCAATGACACAACCGAGATCTATATCAACGCGCTCCCGGCGGAGAAGAAGGAGCAGATGGTCTCGGTGGCGTCTAAGCATATTGATGGCTCGATGTCCGCACCGAAGCGGGATGAGTTGCTGAGCTGGCTGAAGGCGGAGACGACGGATAACGAGTGCCGGGTGCTGACCAATGTGCGCTGTCTGAGTGAAGGGGTGGATGTGCCGTCGTTGGATGCGGTGCTCTTTCTCTCGGCGCGAAACTCTCAGGTGGACGTGGTGCAGTCCGTTGGGCGCGTGATGCGGAAGTCGCCCGGTAAGAAGTACGGCTACATCATTATTCCGGTCGTGGTGCCCTCGAATGTGGAGCCGGATAAGGCGCTGGACGATAACGAGCGCTACAAGGTGGTGTGGACGGTGCTCAATGCGCTCCGGGCGCACGATGATCGGTTCAATGCGACGGTCAATAAGATCGAGCTGAACAAAAAGCGCCCGTCGCAGATTCTGATTGGTACGGCTACGACCACGTTTGACGATGGCACGCGCTCCTCGGGGGATGGGAAAGCGGGTGCGATTAGTGAGACCAAGGGCGAGTACACGGCGCGGGTTGCCCATGCGATTGATGCTCAGATGGCGATGCGCTTTGAGCAGATTCAAAACGTGATGTTCGCCCGGATGGTGCAGAAAGTCGGGGATCGGCGCTACTGGGAGCAGTGGGCTAAGAGTGTCGCGGAGATTGCGGAGCGGCAGGGCGCACGTATTGCGCGCCTTGTTACCAATGACACGACACACCAGAAGGCGTTTGCGGACTTCTTGGGCGGCCTGCAAAAAAATATCAATCCGAGCATCAGTCAGCAGGAAGCGGTGGAGATGCTCTCTCAGCACATTATCACCAAGCCGGTCTTTGAGGCGCTGTTTGACGGTTACTCGTTTGTGAAGAACAACCCTATCTCGGTGAGTATGCAGACGATGCTGGACTTGCTGGAGGATCAGGCGTTTGACAAAGATGCTGAGACGCTCCAGAAGTTCTATGAGTCGGTGAAGATGCGGGCGGCGGGGATTGATAACGCGGAGGGCAAGCAACGTATTATCATTGAGCTTTACGATAAGTTCTTCAAGACGGCGTTTCCGAAGATGGTGGAGAAGCTGGGGATTGTCTACACGCCGGTTGAGGTGGTGGACTTTATCATTCACTCGGTCAATGATGTGCTCAAGAAAGAGTTTGGCCGGAGCCTGAGTGATGAGAATATCCATATCCTCGATCCCTTCACCGGCACAGGAACTTTTATCACGCGTCTGCTTCAGAGTGGGCTAATTGACAAGAAAGACCTGCCGCGCAAGTACGCAAGTGAGATTCACGCCAACGAGATTGTGCTGTTGGCGTACTACATTGCGGCAGTGAATATCGAGAATGCGTACCATGATGCGATGGGACAGACAGAGTATTCATCGTTTGATGGTATTTGTTTGACTGATACGTTTCAGCTTGGCGAGAATGACGACAAGGTTCTCCAGTTTACAGATATGTTCCCGAAAAACTCAGCGCGTGTTGTCAAACAAAAGCAAGCCCCGCTCCGAGTGATTATTGGAAATCCCCCCTATTCTGTTGGGCAGAAGTCTGCAAATGATAATGCACAGAATCAAAAATATGAAATGCTAGATTCAAGGATAGCGGAAACATATGCGCTATTAACCAATGCAACCAACAAAAACTCGCTTTATGATTCTTATATCAAAGCATTTCGTTGGAGTGCAGACAGATTAACCCATAATATGGGGGGTGGCGGAATTTCGTGCTTTGTCAGTAATGGTGCTTGGATAGATGGAAATAGCGCAGATGGATTGCGTAAATCTTTTGAAAAAGAGTTCACTTCGATTTATGTTTTCAATTTAAGGGGTAATGCAAGAACTAGTGGAGAATTAAGGCAAAAAGAAGCGGGAAACGCTTTTGGATCTGGTTCACGAACTCCCATTTCAATTACTCTACTTGTCAAGAATCCCGAAGCAAAAAACGAGAAAGCTACCATTTATTACTATGATATTGGCGATTACCTCAGCCGTGAAGAAAAGCTAGATAAGATCAAGAAATTTAAAACAGTTGAAAGCAAAGATATTGCCTGGACAACGTTAGAACCAAATGAACATGGTGATTGGACTAGTACACGAAGCAATGCGTTCGATATTTTTATTCCACTGGGAGACAAAGACACAAAAAGCCCTGATACATTTTTTATATATTACTATAGTCGAGGGATCGCGACTGCCCGAGATTCTTGGTGTTACAACTCATCATATAAAAGTGTCGAGCATAATTTAAAAGGAATGATAAATTTTTACAATGAACAAAGAATACTATTTCATGAAAATATTAAGTTAAATCCAAATATTAAAACATCCGACGTGATTTCATATAATAATATGAAGATAAGTTGGTCTGGAGAATTAGAATATGATCTATCTAAAAACAAGCAACAACATTTTAATAATGGCGTAATTGAGATTGCTTATTATAGACCATTTTTTAAGCAGTTTATATATTTCTCAAGAGATATAAATGAGAGAGTATACCAGATTCCTAAGATTTACCCGAACAGAAAAGTCGAAAATAGAGTTATATGCGTGACAGGAAGCGGAGCAAGTAAAGATTTTAGTGTGGTAATAATGAATCATATTCCTGATATACAAGTTAATTTCAACGGACAGAACTTTCCCCTTTATTATTATGAAGAAAGAAAAAAAGAAAATCCGACACTTTTTGATGCGGTTGAAGAAAATGAATATATTCAACGAGATGGTCTGACTAACTTTATCTTGGAGCGTGCCCAAAAACAATACGGCAAGAGCGTCACCAAAGAGGATATTTTCTACTATGTCTACGGCTTCCTCCACAGCCCCGAGTACCGCGAGACGTTTGCCAGCGACCTCAAGAAGATGCTCCCGCGCTTGCCCCTCCTCGAAACCGTCGCCAACTTCTGGGCCTTCAGTAAAGCCGGGCGCAAGCTCGCCGACCTGCACATCAACTACGAAACCGTGCCGCCCTTCGACGGCGCAGTCGTGACGGGAGCCGAGAGCGGGTTCTACAAAGTCGAGAAGATGCGCTTTCCCAAAAAAGACCAGAAGCACACGATTTACTATAACAGCAAGATCACGGTCGCCAATATCCCCGATAAAGCCTACGAGTACGTGGTCAATGGAAAGAGCGCGATTGACTGGATTATGGAGCGCTACGCCATTACCACGCACAAAGAAAGCGGCATTACCAACGACCCCAACGACTGGGCCGACGAAGTGGGCAACCCGCGCTATATCCTGGACTTGCTCCTGAGCATTATCAATGTCAGTATGCAGACGGTGGACATTGTGGCGGGGTTGCCCAAGGTGAGCTTTGAGTGAGATTGCCCCCTAACCCCCGTCCGACGGGGGGAAGAAAAGGAATCGGATTCTGCTTTGTCCCCCCGCCCGGCGGGGGTTAGGGGGTATTTAGGTGTGTCACGTGAGATTGATCGCGAAGCGCGGCGACTTGCTCGCCCCATAATCGGATGATTTCCATCTTGGGCTTGTAAAATCAATAAATATATAGATAATTAAATAAAATATATAACAAATTTTATTTAATTTGTTGATAATTATATAATTTATATTGTTTATTTAATGAATAACATAAATATTTAAATGATTTTAATTTATATTTTTATTCATTAAATAAACAATATAATGCTTTATATCACTATTTCAATACATGCACTTGCTGAGGGAAAACAGAGAAGATATAATGCTTACTGGAAAGTCTGCCCCCCATCCCCCGCCCGGCGGGGGGGACTTAGGAAGATACCTTGTTGTCCCCCCGCGAAGCGGGGGTTAGGGGGTGGATAGGAGGTTTTACCATGAGAAAGTTTGATCTTGCTGCAAAGGCACACGCCTACGCCGATCACTGGAACAACGCCGAGACTGCTCTCGGAAAAGCGATTGTGTTGCCCGAGGGCACTACCCAGAGTGGCTTCACCGACAAGGCAACGGATGCCAAGACCGCACAAACGACCCTGATAAATCGCACCAACGACATGGAAAGCGCCATGCAAACCCGCGATAACACACTCGGGCCGCTCCAGAGCAACGCCTCGCTGTTTACGGCCTACGTTCGCGCCAGCACACCGGGTAGTGTCTTCGTGAACATGCTCCCCAAGATACCCGCCACTACCGCCGCCGCCGTGAAGTGGGGCAAGGTGCTCGGCGATCTCAACGAAATCTGGGCACGTCTCGATGCCACTACACCCGGCGAGTACCCCGCGCTCACTCTGCCCACCGCGCTCTCCAACGGCACCACCCACGCACAGTTTTCCCCTGCCGTTGCTCAGTTTGGCACCGCCCTGAGCGACCTACAAGAGGCCGTCAACGACATCAAGGCGGCACAGGGCACCCTGCGCAACCTGGGTACCAGCATCAACGCCGACATCAGCGCCTACCGCAAGCTCATTGCCAGCCTCTTTGCCGCCGGGCACCCGATCCGCACCAGCCTCCCCTAAACCTCTCTGTCTCCCCCTTCCTTCGTCCCTCGGAACGAGGGTTTCAAGCGAAGGGAGGGGGCCGGGGGGTGGGCATCGGGTACAATACTGGCATGGCCGAGTTTGTGTACTTCAACGGGGAGTTTGTTCCCAAAGAGCAGGCGACAATCCCCCTCTTCGACCACGGGTTCCTCTACGGCGATGGCGTCTTCGAGGGCATTCGGGTCTACAACGGTAACGTGTTTGAGCTGCCAGCGCACGCGGCGCGTCTGCTCGCGGGTGCCCGTGCGCTTGGGTTTCCTCTCGGGGAGCTGGATGAGGCGAAAGCCAGCGCGGCGATTCTGGCGATCTGCCGCAAGAACGACCACCAGAACGGCTACATCCGGGTGAACCTGACACGCGGCACCGGGCTGGGGCTCGATCCAGGGCACCTGGAGCCGAAAGTCAACTTCATGATCGCCACGCGCCAGCTCGCGCTCTACGGCCCGGAGCTGTACGAAGAGGGACTCCGCATGATCACCTGCTCCACGCGGGTGCCGTCGCCCGATGCCATTGACCCCCGGATCAAGTGCACTGGTAAGTACATCAACAATATTCTCGCCAAGATGGAAGCCAACCGGGTCGGAGCGGGTGAGGGCATCATGCTCAATCAGCAGGGCTATGTCGCGGAGGCCACCGGCGACAATGTGTTTATTCTGCGGGACGGCGCACTGTCTACCCCGCCGCCGTCGGCGGGCTGTCTGAAGGGCATCACGCGCGGTGTCGCCATCAAGCTCGCCCAGGAGCAGCTCGGGCTGAAGGTCGTTGAGGAGAACCTGACTCTCTTTGACATCTACTCCGCCGACGAGTGCTTTCTCACCGGAACCGCCGCCGAGATCATCCCCGCCGTCTCGCTCGATGAGCGCCTGATCGGAGGCGGCAAGCCCGGCCCGGTCACCGCCCAGCTCGTCGCGGCGTTCCGCATCTACACCCAAACCACGGGTACGCCAATCTGATTAGCGACTCTCGGCGCGGTGAAACTGGCAGACCGTCGTGGTGAGCAGATCAGAGCCTCGTGTCGGCTGCGGCTCAGCGCGCCCAGAAGCGGTTAGCTTGTCGGCATAGACAGCAAAGAGAGTGTTACGATCCCGCTCGGTAATCGCCAAGGGGAGGTGAGCGCGGGCAAACATCACATCACTCACCTCCGGGCTGTGCCCATCCAGCCCAAACGCGTGGCCCAGCTCATGAGCGAGAACCTGGGACAGCAGCTCATCGCTCAGGCTCCCATCCACTAGAATCTTCGCCTTAACGATCTTGCTATCGCTGCGCTGGAAGGTGACAGTGGTGCTGCCGATGGTATCTCCGCCGAGCGAGTCGGCGGGCACGGACTCCACCTCGATATCAAAATCGGTGCCCGCGGTGGGTGTGAACGTAAAGAACTCAGAAAAGTACGGCTCCCAGGAAGCCAGAGCCGTTTGAAACCGTGCGTCCCTATCCTGCCCTGCCACTAAATTAACCCGGTAGCGCAGCGCAAGCTTAGTCCACTGACGGCCTTCCCCAAGCGCGTCGCGGTAGTTGGGTTCGTACTGACGCGATGATGCAGGAGCGGGTGTGGGCACAGGTGCAGGGCTTCCCGCGGCGCACCCCACAAACACTCCGGCACCGCCGAGCAAGAGAGCAACGGGCATCCAAGCAAGCAGAGGTTTCACAATCTTAGTATCGGCTTTTTTTGCAGAGACGCCTACAGTAGTCCTACCAGATCCACTTCTCTTAGGCCAACGGAGTGAGGATTCGTGCACAGTGCTCGCAGAAAACGAGCGCCTCCCCACGCCGCGCCGCGCTGGCAGACTGCGAGTTGACACGGGTATGGCACGCCCCGCAGGCATCATCCTCACCGATACCGGAGCATGCGACCCCGCCCCCGTTTTTCTTGCCACGCAGCGCCTCGTAGCGGGCCAGCAAGCTCTTGTCGCTGACTTCGCGTTCGGCAGCAGCGCGTGGTGTTTTTAGGCCTTCAAACTCCGCCGTCAGCTCTTTGTGACGCACCTCGTAGCTAGCTCGGGTCTTCTTGAAGCGGCTGGCCTGGAGAAGCTGCTCCTTCTCCGCGTTCTCGGCGATTGCCACCGCCTCGGCAGCGGCGTCCATTGCGAGCAGAACCACTTCCTCGGCACCATCTTTCTGGCGTACCAGCATCTCCAGCTCTTTCTGAAGATTTTCTAGATCTCGTGAGCCGGTGACACTGCCACTGTAGAGGCGCTTTTCTTCGTGTTTGCGCTTGGTCTCGATGGTCTCCAGCTTCAGCTCGGCATCTTTCTGGTTTGTCTGTGCCTTAGTAGCTGCCGCGCGAAGCACCTCGGCTTCTTTCTTCTTGGTGTTGTAGAGCCCGAGAGCGGCTGCACCATTGTCTGTTGCAGCAAGGGTTGCTCTTGCCTTGTCGATCTGTGAATCCACCACCTGCAGTGCTAGCAGGCTCAGCAGATCGTCACGAAGAGATTTACTCATAGTTTTCGCTTTCGCTTGGGATTATAGCGGCGCAGCAGAAACGGCAGCATTTGCCGGTACATGCGAGCACGGGCACGCACGCCGCGCAACAGGCCGAGCTTGGCTTCTTTGGTGGGATGGGAGACATCTTTAAGCACCACATCGGTCATGGGAAGCCCCTCGCCCATTACAAAGCTCGTGATCGCCAGCTCAACGCCGTAGTGCGCATCGGCAAGACACGGAACGCTGAGAAAGACCTCACGGCGGATGGCGCGCTGGCCGGAGATATTGGGCGCGAGGATCTGTGCCAGTGTCGTCCAGAAGTTCCCCCCCCGGAAGACTCCCAGCGCCATCACTTTCTCACCACTCTTCACGGGAGCGAGTAGATTTTCAACATGGGCGATGCTCAACCCCGTCAGATCCGCATCCAGAAAGAGCAAGATATCCGCATCGTCTGCTTCATTCGCGCCGCGCTGCATCGCTGCGCCCTTGCCCTGATTGGGTTCTTGACGAACCACGCGCAGTTTGCCCGTCAAAAAGGCAGAGTGCTGGTTTGCCACAGAAAAAGTATCGTCGGTGGAGCCATCGTCCACGGCGATAATGCCATCCACCGACGGCGCGGCGGCAAGCACGTCCAGAACGGGCAAGATCCGTTGGCCTTCGTTGTAGGCAGGCACGATCGCGACAACCCTCACGGGGCTTTGTAGGTTCCCTTCCGGTAGTTAACAGCACGACGTAGCGCAGCCTCAATGCGCTTACTTGTCATCGGGTGAGAGGAGAGAAACTGCTCAAGCTTCCCGCCCCCGCCCCCACCGGTTTTGGCCTGCATCTTATTAAAGAAGCTCGCCATGGCCTCGGGCTTGTAGTTCATTCCCACCAGGTACTTAAAACCAAACTCGTCGGCCTGCGTCTCATCACCGCGTGAGAACTCCAGAGACTTGAAGCCCGCGATAAGTCCGACCCCCTCCTTAAGGGTGTTCCCCCCTTTGAGAAGAGCATCAAGAGCAGTCAGCGCCAGCGCCATATCCTGGCTTTTTTTCATTTGCTTGACGGAGTGGCGCTTGGTAATGTGGGAAATTTCATGTCCGAGCACGGAGGCCAGCTCATCATCGGAGTCGGTTAGCCGAATGAGCCCCGTATAGAAATAAATAGGGCCACCGGGCACAGCAAAGGCATTGATCTGATCGGACTGCACCACTTTGACCGTGTAGGGAACATCCCAGTCTTTGCGGGCTAGAGGAAGGAGCTTCGCCGCCACGCGCTGCACGCGCTCGTACTCGGGGCCACGAGTTATGATCGGCCCATCCGGGAGCTTCTGCTCGTACTCACGGGCAAACTGCTGACCAAGCTCGATCTCTTTTTCTTTGGAGGGCAATCCGCCCCCCTTGCACCCGAAACTAGCAAGCGCCAGCAGGGCCAGTGAGGCACACCAGAACCTTCTCATGGCTTCTTTGGTTCCTTCTTTTTTTCGGTCTCCCAGAGGGAGCCCACTTGTTTTGATAGGGATTGTACCGTACTTTGCAGCTCGCCGATTGGGTCGGCCCCCTGTGCGCCCGCATAGGCTTTCTGAGCTGTCTCCGCCGCGAGCTTCGTTTCGTGCGCCGCCTCTTCCAGTTTCTTGGCCTTCAGTAGCACCTGTGCTTTTTCCGCATGTGCCTTTGACTCCCGAAGCAGCGCCAGCGAGCGTGTCAGTGTCGGTTTGTCGCCGGGAGCCGCTGCGTGCTTCCCTGAGGCTTTCCAAAGCTGCGCAAGTTCGGCCTTGAGCTGCTGCACTTGCCAGATATTCCAGACCAGTGCCGCCGTCAGTGCCGTGAAAAACAGCCAGCGAAAAAGTGCGCTAAAAAACTTCATCTATCCCCCTTTGACTCCCCCCTGCTTTGCGTGCATGGCATGCTTTAGCCTTAGCTCTAGAGACAGCGCGAGCCGCCCTGAGGTTGCCAGAAGCGCCCCGAGCGGCTGTACGATCCCGACAGGCGTGAGCGAGACACGCTGATTGTACCGATCCTGTGCGCCCCAGCGGTACTTATAGCCTTCATCACCGCGCAAAAAATCAAACCGCGTCGCACCGTCCATCTCAATGCCGTACTGAATTGCCTTCGCCGTAAGCACCGTCCCCGGCGAGAGCTTCGAGAGCAGGGGATCGAAGCCGCCCAGATAGTAAAACGTAGTGGAGCCTTTATGGAAACAGTAGAGTGCCGCGACAGGCTTGCCGTCCAGCCGGAGCGTGTGCAGGCGCAGGTTCCCGGATGCCAGCAGGCTCTCTGCCGCATCGTTATGAAAAGCACGGGCGGCGTGCGAGGCAAACGCACCGGGCATCCAGCGCCCTCGCCAGCGGAGCTGATGGAGCGTAAAAAATGCCTCCATGTCTTCCAGAAGCGTCTGGGAAGTGGCGAGGCGCAGCTCCAGGGTGTGTAGCTTTGCCATGGAGCGCTCGTAGTAGCCGACATTCTGGCGCAGCTTCTTACTCAGGCTTTTCAGAAAGGCATCGTAGGACACGGGCAGTGGTAAGAAGGGACACGTCTCGCCTTGCCAGATCTGGGCGCCGGGCAGCCTCTCAGCGACGCTTCCAGGCCACACTTGCTGAAGATCCGCCCAGAGCCAGCGCGTGCGATTTTGCTGAAGCCACTGTGCAATCGCCTCCGCCACTTCTCTCTCGCGCTTGGGCAGTGCCAGAAAATCAAGATAGTCCGAGCCGCCCGTGCCAACCACGCGTAGCACTCCGACGGAGCGAAAGAGTGGCGCCAGCCCGATGATGGTGCCATCACTGTCTTCAACACGCAGTGCAAAAAGTTTCTTGCCCGCCCGATTGTGCTTCCACCACGCCGCGCTCCACTCCCAGGTCTGGAATACCGTCGCGCTCTGCGATGCCGCCGCGAGTAGCTTCCAGGGCATCTCTAGCTCCCCAAGATCGGAGACACAGTGAATCTTAAGCACGGTGGCCATTGTACCTTGCCATTTCAGCCGCTACCCGATATAATTAATTCCGATCAAATTACTCATCTTATAAAGAATGGGTTAGGCTAAGAGCTTATGACATTTACGACCAAAGAAGACTACGGCCTGCGTGCCGTACTGGATCTGGCGGCGCAGAGAGGCCCCGCGCCCGTGCAGGCACGGGAGATTGCAGCGCGTCAGCAGATCCCCGAGCCCTTCTTAGAACAGCTTCTCGCGTCGCTGCGCCGCGCCGAAGTGGTACGCTCGATTCGAGGGGCGGGCGGCGGCTACGTTCTCGCGGATACCCCAGAGCGCGTGACCGTTGGGGCGATCCTGCGGGCGCTCTCCGGGCCGCTGATCCCCCATGAGCTGATCTCAGGCACCCCCGAGGAGCCTGAGTCTCTGGGGGCGATCCCTGAAGTTCAAGTAGTCCGCGGTGTCTGGCACGAGCTTCGGGCCGCGCTGCTCTCCGTCGTGGAGAATGTGACCGTCGCGGAGCTTTTGGAGCGCCGCGCCACTACCCGCGAAGGTTTTTTGGCAATGCATATTTAGTCGCCCCGATTTGTTTTCGCCCCGAAGGAGCGAGAGAGAAAATTATGAAAATCTACAACAACCCGACAGAGCTGATTGGCAACACGCCGCTGGTGCGTCTGAATCGGGTCACCGACGGAGCCGAAGCGGATATTATCGTGAAGCTGGAGTACTTAAATCCTGGCCTCTCCGTGAAAGACCGCATCGGGGTCAATCTCATTGAGGCAGCGGAGAAAGCCGGACGGATCGCACCGGGCAGAAATATCATTGTCGAGCCCACCAGTGGCAATACCGGGATCGCGCTTGCCTTTGTGGCAGCGGCTAAAGGCTACGAGATTATTTTAGTGATGCCGGAGACGATGTCTATGGAGCGCCGCTTGCTGCTCAAGGGCTACGGCGCACAGCTTGAGCTTGTCCCGCCGAGTTATGGGATCGGGATGACGGGCGCGATCAAAAAGGCCCATGAGATCGCGGCGCAAGACCCGGAGAAGTATTTTATTCCCCAGCAGTTTGAAAACCCGGCAAACCCCGAGATCCACCGCCGAACGACTGCTGAGGAGATCTGGAACGACACCGACGGCACCGTTGATATTCTGGTCTCGGGAGTCGGCACGGGCGGGACACTCACGGGGGTGGCTGAGGTCATCAAGGCGCGCAAGCCCAGTTTCACCACGGTGGCAGTGGAACCACTTGCCTCTCAAGTGATCGCACAAACACTTGCCCACGAGACGCTGGCTCCTGCGCCGCATAAGATCCAGGGAATTGGGGCGGGCTTTGTCCCCAAGAACCTCAACCCGGCGCTGGTGGATGAGACTTTCCCCGTGAGCAACGAAGACGCTGTAGCGATGGCGCGGCGTGTGATGCGTGAGGAAGGGCTCGCGGTCGGGATCTCGTCGGGCGCGGCGATCTACGCCGCCATTCAAGTGGGCAAGCGCCCGGAGAACGCGGGAAAGCGCATTGTGGTAATTGTCGCCAGCAACGCCGAGCGCTATCTTTCGACCGTGCTCTTCGAGGATCTGCGGGGATAAGCCGCCCGGCATACGCTATACTGGAGGGTGAAATGAGTCGTCTATCCCCTCGCGCCCTCCAGTGCGCCCCCTCTCCCACGCTCGCCATCACCGCCAAGGCCAACCAACTCAAGGTAGTTTTACATATCAACAAACCTATGATATAATCCGTGGCATCGTGGATATTTCGGAGAAGAAATTTTTATGTGCAGTGTTTATTCTTGCTCTAACTGGTGGCATGATCGGCCTTAGAATTGTTACGTCTACTAACAAGCCCACTTCAAAAACAATCCAAAATAATACTCTTCGAAAATTGCAAATTAAACGAGCCTTTTGCACGAATCATTTTCGTGTCCGGGCTGTTCCGAAAAGTAGTCTCGAAAGGCCATGTTTTCAAGACCTCCCACTGTAAAACGGGTCTTTTCAGATGCCCAGTTCCGATTCGTGCAAACGGCTCCTATCTTTAGGAAAAAATGGAATCTAACGTAGAAAACGATTGCAAACTCGCTCAAATGTTAGAATTACCGGGCACTCCATCTTTCGTTTTATGTAAACCAGATGGTACTGTTTGGTATATCCCTAATATTTTCGAACAAATAGATTTGGTGTTAAAATGAATAGTAGCATTTTATCACAACACATAACAGAATTACTTTCAAAATATATTACTGACCCATTACCTGAAGAATCCTATTCCAGACCAATAAACCAACTAAAAGATAGCGTGCTTTCATCATTAAACAAAAACACAAGATTTAACAGATCTATAGGAATTCTTAAAATATGTATTGACCGCGAAGAAATAAATCAATCATCTGCCTCTTTACTAGCAATTTCATGTGCATTACGTAGTTTTTCGTTATCATTCGCAATGACACAGAAATATTTCACTATTGATCGTAATTTACTCTACAATCAGAAAATGAACCGTTGGAAAGTAGGCCAGCTAGATAAGGGTAATATCCTTTTCAATACGCCCGTTCCTACTGCGCCAAATCCAGTGACTACAATTGATGATAATCGCCTCTTTAATATGTCTATGAATGAGTGCATTCAAAAGATACAACAACTTGCCGACTTAATGAGATACTGTTATGAGCATTATATAAATAATAAACTCCATTATAGTAAAGAGGAAGAAGAACGCATAGGATGGTCACTATTAATCATTCATAAACACCCGAATATTTCCGTTGGCTCGCTCCTACCAAAATCCTTATCGATTGAAACCGCACTTAAAATCATTGAAATTTCATCAGATTCAAGATTTTTCGCAAATGCCTGTGTATTTATCGGGAAAAAAGAACCTATACGACCTAATCAAGGAGCAGTATATCGCAAAGATATATATTTATATGGATTAAAAATTTTATCATCTATCAAAATGCATAGAGAAAATAACTCAAACACATTAATTCATTTATGTATATTAAAATCATGGGTTCTCGAACCAATTCTAGAAGAATCTAAGCTTTTATCAAACATATCTTCTAGAAATCTACTGCACGACATGATTTATTTTCCAAGTTTAAATTCTATAGAAAAATTAGAGTTTATAAAAACTAACAATTTTAAAAAAGACTTTATTTATAATCATGATGACGAATTCAAACCAAAATATACACTATTTACTAATTGTTTTCTAGATCAGACATGGCAATCTTTTGCGAAAATAACTTCTGATTTTGACGATTCATTACTAGAACTAATTGAAGATATAGATTCTGCCAGCAAAACTAGCAGTGATTGTGCCAATAATCTTTTAGAAATCGCAAAATACATATTATGTATTTTACATAATTCTCCACAATGCGATACTAACACTAGGATTAACCTCCTGCCGATAGAGATGTTTTCGCTTAATAGAATCAGTAAAAAACTAGAAAGTTTAGATATTAATATTGAGAACATAAAAGAAATAATAAATACAAAATTAGAATCCATAAATCGTCAAAATAAAATAAATAAAGAATTATCAGGAAGGTAAAGATCGCTATTCCCGCCTTATAGGCAAGAAAGAAAAACATGAAAAATTTGTACCGTATCTCAATCGCATTTTGCGGTGTCTTAATTGGTGTCGTAGCATCGGCTGTCCCCGAGAGAACTCCAGATGAAAATGGTCGTCTGTGTGAAACGGCAATCAATACCGACTGTCTAGGCAGTCCCCAAATCTATGGTTGTCAGAATTTTGTTACAGATTGTAGCCAGTGCTGTGACCAATATTACTCCACTGGTTCGGGCAATTGGACTCAATGTCGAGTCGCTTGTGCAGGGCAGTAAACTTTAACAAAAAGTACCAGAGCAAGGCTCTTGCTCTGGTACTTTAGTGCGCTATACTGGAGGGTGAAATGAGTCGTCTATCCCCTCGCGCCCTCCAGTGCGCCCCCTCGCCCACGCTCGCCATCACCGCCAAGGCCAACCAGCTCAAGGCGGACGGTCACGATGTCCTCGGTTTTGGTGCCGGGGAGCCGGACTTCGACACCCCCCAGCACATCAAAGATGCCGCCATTGACGCACTCGCCAAAGGCAAGACCAAGTACACGCCCTCCGCAGGGATTCCTGAGCTGCGAAAAGCCATCGCTGAGAAGCTCAAGCGCGACAATAATCTGGACTACGCGCCGGGCAATGTGATTGTCTCGTGCGGCGGCAAGCACACGCTCTACAATATCTTCCAGGCCATGGTCAGCGAGGGCGACGAGGTAATAATTCCCGCGCCGTACTGGGTCAGCTACCCGGAGCAAGTCAAGCTCGCCGATGGCACGCCGGTGATTCTCCAGACCACGGACGCCACGAACTTTGCGCCCACAATAGATCAGCTTAAGGCAGCGATCACGCCCAAAACAAAAATAGTCATCGTGAACTCACCGAGCAACCCGACCGGCGCAATGTGGCCACGCGCCACTATCGAGGCGCTGGCGGAGCTTGCGATCCAGCATGATTTCTTTGTGATCAGCGACGAGATCTACGAGAAAATCGTCTACGACAACAATGAGTTTATTTCGATTGCCGCCCTCGGGCCAGAGATTAAAAAGCGTACGTTTACCGTCAATGGCATGAGCAAGGCCTACTCCATGACCGGCTGGCGGCTCGGCTATGTTGCAGCGGAGCTGGAGTACGTGAGTGCCATGAACCGACTGCAAGACCAGAGCACGAGCAACCCGACCAGTATCGCGCAGTGGGCGGGCCTCGCGGCGCTCACGGGTGACCAGAGCTTTCTGGCTGAGTGGTGCACCGAGTTCGATGCGCGCCGGAAAATTATTGTCGCCGGGCTGAACGGCATTGATGGCCTGAGCTGCCTGATGCCGGAGGGAGCGTTCTATGTCTTCCCCAAGGTCAGCGGGCTCTATGGCAAGACCACACCCGACGGCAAGTTACTAACGAGCGGGGATGATGTGGCGGACTACTTACTGGCCACGCAAAAAGTGGCGGTGGTGCCCGGCTCCGGGTTTGGGGCCGACGACTACGTGCGCTTGAGCTACGCCACCAGCCGCACGACTCTGGAACGCGGCATCGCCCGAATCACTGAGGCCGTGGCGGCACTAAGATGACACAGCAGGAGTTCGCCGAGCGGTGGGGATTCGCCCCGGGAAGTGTCTTGCTCACCCAGGCACTCACCCACCGCTCGGCGGCTCCGCATCCCCACTCTAATGAGCGGCTGGAGTTTTTCGGGGATGCCCTGCTGAATCTCTATGTCGCCCGCCTGCTCATGGAGGCGCTCCCCGATGCGGCAGAAGGCCCACTGACACTGGCTCGCGCGAGCGTGGTGGACCGTGAGACCCAGGCCGATGCCGCACATGCTCTGGGTATACCCGAACTTTTGAGAATAGACGCAGGCGGCCAGAAAATGGGCCTATCTCAGCAGACACGCCTGCTCTCGGGAGCCTATGAAGCCCTGGTGGGCGCACTCTATCTGGAGGCGGGCGAGCCCTCTGCACTCGCCTTTGTTGAGGCGACTCTTAAGGAACCGCTCCAGGCCGTGATTCAAAATCCAGCCACCAAACACCCCAAGAGCCGCCTTCAGGAAGCGCTCCAGGCACAGGGGCGTAAAAAGCCCGAGTACCGTACCAGCGCAACTCAGCTGGATGCCATCACGGTTTCGATTGAGGTGCTGTGTGAGGGCCTTGTTCTAGGGCAGGGAACCGGACGGGCACTACGTGCGGCGGAGAAAGCAGCGGCACTGAGTGCCCTTGCCCACTTGACAGACCCCCAACCAGGAAGTATCCTGTAGGAGAGAGCGCTTTGCCAGGCAAAGAAACAAAATTTCATCCCGATGGTCGTCCGATCTTTCGTATCGTCACGAGTGCGGGCGAGGCGGAAGAGCACCTGCGGGTCATCCGGCAGGCGATGGAGCGCTCCACAAAGCACTCCACGCTCTCGGGGCTCTCGGGTGTGCTGGCAGGTTGCTTCGCGATCGCCGCAGCGGTTCTTGCGCCCACCAACTTAGGAACACTGCGCGAGAAACTGCTCTTTGTGGCACTCTGGGGCGCAACACTGGTGCTCGCACTCTTAACGGATGTGGTGCTCACCAAGCGACGGGCAGCGAGGTTTGGCAAGACGGCGTTCTCGGCGCTGGGCGTGCATCTGGCGCGCGCAGTGGCACCGGGCTTGTTAGCGGGAGCGGGGATCACCCTGTTTCATCTGATGCACCCGGAGGCACTGGGAACCTATCTCTACGGATTTTGGATTCTGTGCTACGCCGTGGCGCTTCTGGCAATCGGCATGTTTAGTCGGCGGGAAGTATCAATTATGGGGTGGGCTTTTCTGGGAGCGGGCATGATCGCGCTCCTGCTGCCCGCCAACTTTATTATTGGCCCACGAGCACTGATGGCAGTGACCTTCGGCGGCTTTCATATTGTTTACGGGGCCTGGATGGGCCTCAAATACGGATGGTGAGAGAAGAAAATGGCAGCGGTTCGAAAACTTGATGCAATTGATGATGTGATCCACCAGAAGGTGCGGCTTGGCGTCATGTCCAGCCTCATGGCTTCCGGAGAGTGCGACTTTAACTTTCTCAAGAATGCCCTGGGAGTCTCGGATGGGAACCTCTCCACGCACCTGACCGTGCTGGAAGAGAGCAGCTACGTCCGCGTGACCAAGGAGTTTCATGGCAAGAAACCCCGAACCACCTACACCCCCACCGACTCGGGCCGCCGCGCCTTTGAAGCCTACGTGGCGGCCCTGGAGGAGATGGTTCGGCGCTAGGTTATTTCCGCATGCCGTTAAAGCGCATGAGCATCAGGCCGTTCCACTCGCCCTTTTGCTTCTCTACTTGAACCATGACCATGTCGCTCTCTTTTCGGAAGGCCCTGCCACCACGCTGCCCCCCCCGTCCCTTTTCCGGTCGGTATCCCTTCTCCAAAAGCGTGGCACTGTACCAGTCATAGACCTTGCTTGGCTCATCCTGTGTACGAAACCCCGCCATCACCACTTTCTTCGCGGGAATAAACCGGGCGAAGGTCATCATCCCCACACGGCTCGCACGGGTTACCTGCTCATCAAACTGGATATTGGGGTAGAGCGGCGTCTCTCCCAGATCGGCAAGAATTGCCTCTTTATTGATGGGCTTGCTCGCCTCCGCTTTTATGTTATTGGAAATTTGCACGGCGACAACACTCACCGCCACAATCGCTCCCACCACCAATACTAAGCACCCGATCCCGGTTACTGCCCAGGGTGACAGGCGGCGCTTAGGCGGGGGAGGTGGGTTATACGATGCATCTTTTCCGAGGTCAAAGCTCATAATATTCTTCCTTAATTCGTACCGGGTAGTTTCACTCGGATAATACTCAGCCAGGATTTCCCAGAGCCAATCAAAACCTGGTCTGTCTTACTGACAAACTTCAGGTGCGTCTGGTTACCTGCATCCTCTTGTTGGTAGCCGTGCTCCGGCATGGTTTTCTTATACCAGTCACGAACTTCTTGCTCCGGCACATACAGCCGAAAGGCGGCAGTGGTCATCTCCAGTTTTATGAACTTAGTCGCCATAACCGAACCCGACCGCGCTGCGCGTGTCTGTTGTTCGTCAAAAAACGCCTTGGGGTGAATCGGAATCCCCTCAAGTGCCTTCAGGAGTGCCTGTTTATCAATAGGCCGGGCCAGCTCCTCTTTCATGGTGTTTGACACCATCAGGCCAACACCACCGATTGCGAGTATCCCGAGTGCCGTCACTCCCAGACAGCCCATTCCGACAAAAACCCAGGGGGACAGCCGTGCCATTATCATTTCTCCTTAGCCCATTGTACCCTGACGATTCCAAAGGTTGCGGACGGCCTGATCAGTCTCCTCCCCGAGCTGAGCGACAAGCTGTGCTGCGGACAGAACCTCCTGGGCCAGCCCCACGCTTTGCCCCGCGTAGAGACACATCGCGTCAATATTGCCCGTCACGTCGGGAGCGGGCAGGTTCGACGAGAGCTTACCAATGGCCTCGCCATCGTCGTAGTGGGCGATGACATCCTCAGCCTGATCCCAGTCCTGGGGGCGGTTAAGCACCCGGTGTGGGGACTGCGGCCAGCCGCCGGAGAAACGCTCCGTGTAGAGCGTGTCCGCCTCGGTAGCCTGTAGCAGGCGCTGCTGGTAGTGTGGGTGCACCCGTGCCTCATGGGTCAGTAAAAAACGTGTCCCCATCCAAGCCGCCTCCGCTCCCAGTGCCAGAACCGCCGCGATCCCACGCCCATCCGCGATTCCTCCTGCAGCCAGCACGGGTAGCTGAGGTACGGCATCCACGACGCGGGGCACGAGCGCCATGGTGGTTACCTGTCCCCAGACATGCCCGCCGGACTCCCAGCCCTGAGCAACAATCACATCAACACCAGAGTCTGCCGCTTTCCGTGCCTCATCGGCGCTACCCACGGTATGAAAGACACTCGCACCTGCCGCATGGACGGCCTGAATATACGCTGCCGGATCACCCCAGAAGAACGAGAGCAGGCGGACCCCCTCTTCCAAGCAAAGCTCCAAGCGCTCTGTCATGTCCCATGCCAGCACCAGATTTACTCCGAAAGGCCGCGTGGTCTGCGCCTGTGTCTGACGAATCAAGCCCCGTAGCACCTCGGGCTCGCGCCACGTTCCGGAGAGTATCCCCAGCCCTCCCGCGTTGCTCACCGCTGCCACAAGCTCAGGGCAGGAGGCGCTCCCGATCGGCGCTTGTACCACGGGCACCGTCAATCCAAAACGCGTACAGAAACGATTTCCCATGTCTTTTTTCATGTGTTGTTGCGCATTAAAGCAGACCTGCCCTTGCGAAATCAAGTTTGACCCGGTATACTTCTCCCTTGGCATTCCAGGAGCATATCGTATTCCCATGGCAAAGAAAAGTTCAGAAAACCGCATCATCATTCACCTCCGATCTTCGGAGAGTGGTGCAACCTACACGACAATTAAAAACAAGCGCAACGACCCCAGCCGGATCGAACTGAAAAAGTATGATCCCGTCCTGCGCAAGCATGTCACCTTCAAGGAGACCAAGTAATGGCAAAAGTCTGCGCAATCAGCGGCCGCAAGCAGCAAGCGGGTCGCAACACACGACACGCGCACTCTGGTCAGTGGGCACACCGCGCCCCCAAGACCTGCCGTGTCTTTGGCGTCAACCTTCAGACGGTCTCCGTCCCGATTCCCGGCGGCGGCACCAAGAAGATCAAAATAGCAGCGCGCATGCTCACCAGCCGCAAGTTCAAGGCGATCCTGGCTGGCCAGGCTCCCCTCCCTAAGGGTGCCTAGTGCGCGTCCGTAACTTTCCCGTTTGACAAACAGCCTCCGCCTCGGCGGGGGCTGTTTTTTTTCAGGTAAAATGCCGCAGATGAAAACAGTTCTTGCGATTGCAAGCTTTGAAAAAGGCCAAGCATTTCTGCGGCAGTGCAAGGCGGAGGGCTGCAACACCCTCCTCCTGACTTCCCAGAGCCTCCAGGACGCGGACTGGCCGCGTGAATCTCTTGACAATATCTACTTCATGCCCGATGTGGAGAAAGAGTGGGTTCTGGCCGATATGCTTCACGCCGTGAGCTATCTGGCCCGCACTGTCAAGATTGATAAGATCGTCCCACTGGATGACTTCGATGTGGAGAAAGCCGCGCTTCTACGAGAGCACCTGCGTATTGGGGGGATGGGCGACACAACAGCGCGCTACTTCCGCGATAAGCTGGCCATGCGCTCCAAGGCTCTCGACGGTGGCCTGCCGATCCCGCGCTTTGTGGGCATCCTGAACTACGACACGATCCGCGCCTTTATGGCCGAAGTCCCCCCCCCGTACGTCCTCAAGCCCCGCTCACAGGCCGGAGCGATTGGGATTAAGAAAATCGAGAGCGCCGATACGCTCTGGCCTCTTCTGGAAGTCTTAGGCGACAGGCAATCGCATTACTTGCTCGAAGAGTTTCTCCCCGGCACGATCTGGCATGTGGATTCCATAGTTGACGATAAGAAAGTTTTGTGGGCGCTGGTAAGCCGCTACGCCCGCCCGCCGCTGGAAGTCAGCCATGAGGGGCGCGTATTCTGTACACAGAACGTGGTCTATGGCTCAGCCGAGGAGAAAGCTCTCAAGAAACTGAACGCGACGGTGCTTAAAACTCTGGGGCTCGTGCGTGGGGTCTCTCACACGGAGTACATCCAGAGCGCTGCCGACGGCAAGTTCTATTTTCTGGAGACAAGCGCCCGGGTCGGTGGGGCTCATATTGCTGACATGATCGAGGCGGCCTCGGGGCTGAACCTCTGGGCAGAGTGGGCAAAACTTGAGGTGCGTGAGAGCTACTCCCCCGCGCCGCTGCACAAGCGCTATGCGGGCCTGCTCGTATCGCTCGCAAAGCAAGAGACTCCCGATTTAAGTACCTACAGCGACCCGGAGGTCTGGTGGCGCATGAAGAAGAAAAACCACGCTGGGGTGATCGTCGCCTCGGAGCACTATGAGCGCGTCACAGAGCTTCTCGAAAGCTACACGGAGCGTTTTTATGCTGATTTCTTCCACAGATTGCCCCCCAAAGAGAAAGCAACGGACTAGATGAACCGAGTTTTTCATAGCTGGCATAGCCCACGCCTGAATCGAAGCATGGAGCTGCTGGAGTTCGGCCACGCCGGGATGCCCGTGCTGGTCTTTCCCACATCGCTTGGCAAGTACTACGAGTACGAGGACCGGGGCATGATAAACGCGCTCGCAGCAAAAATTGAGGCGGGCCACTTGCACCTCTACTGTGTGGACAGCGTGGATGCGGAGAGCTGGTACAACAAGCAAGCCGCGCCCTGGGATAAGATTCAGCGGCACAATGAGTACGAGGCGTATCTGCTCCAGGAAGTGTTGCCCTTGATGGGCGATGGCAAGATCGCCGTGACCGGCTGTTCGTTCGGGGGCTACCACGCCGTCAACTTTGCTCTGCGCCACCCGGATACAGTAAGCCACTGCGTGAGTATGGGCGGTGCTTACGATCTCACTAGCTTTCTGGGCGACTATCAGGGTGAGGATTTCTACTTCCACCAGCCGCTCATGTACCTACCCCAAGACGACGACGGCTGGTACTGGGAGCGCTACAAGCAGCTCACTCTGATCCTGGCAACTGGGGAACTTGATATCTGCCGTCGTGACAATGAGCGTCTTTCGGAGGTGCTCAGCCGCCGCTCGATTCCCCACCGTCTTGATGTCTGGGGCGAGGGCACCGGCCATGACTGGCCGTGGTGGCAAAAGATGGCACGGACATATTTCTAAGACAGACTTCTGATATAATGCACGTTGCATGCACCGCCCCCTTCTTACAGCGACTCTACTTCGTCGCGCCAAAATAGCTGAATCCGTTGATCGAACGACTCTCGAAAAAGCTCGCAACTTGCTGTGGCGCGGGCGTTGCCAAATCGAGGAATGCACGCCTACCAGTGCCACTTTAGTTGTCGAGGTGGATGCGCACGACCGCGCGAAAGTTCGGCTAGAGCTTCTCGACGCGGGCAGTATCGCCTGCGACTGTAACTGTCCTTTTTTCACCGGGGAGCGCCCGTGTGTCCATATCGCAGCCGCAGCGATGGGCCTGGAGCAGCACCTCCAAAGTAACCCGCTACAGACCTGGGAAACACGGCTCCAGAGCGTCCTGGGAGTGGAAGGCGGTGCTGTCAAGCCCAAACGTGGTAGCCGTCTGCTCGCCTTCTCGCTCCAGCCCTCCTACCGTAACTGGCAGCTCGTGCCCTATGCGATTCCCCAAACGGCACTCAGCGGCGTCAGCGACCCCACCGACTCCGCCGAGGTCGCCCGGCACCTGCGCGGTGAGGTCGGACGGACATGGCGTGTCCGTAACCCGGATAGTGAGCAGTTCGAAAATGCAACCCAAGAGCTAAAGCTCGCCGTGCGCTTGGCAGCCGCGCAGCTCTCCTCCTATAACTACTACAACACGGAATCGTCGCAGCTCCACTCTCTTCTGGCGCTGCTTGGCGATGCCCTGGTCTTTACCGGAAGCGACGGCAGTCCCTTTCAGAATCTCGTCCAAGTGAAGCCCGAGTCGGGGAGTGTCGCTCTGCATCTCACGAGCAATGCCGATGGCAGCATGACTCTGGGGCCACGCTTGATGGTAGACAGTGAGCCTGTCACTGTCAAGCGCCCGGAGATTCTGCTCAAAGACCCTCTCTGGCTAAAGCTCGACGGAGCGGTAGTCGGGTTTGGCTCCGTCCCGAAGTCTCTCATTACCCTGTTGGAGAGTGAGCCCGTTATCATCCCCGCCGACGAAGTGCTCTACTTTCGGAGTGAGTACCTGCCGCGCGCCGCCGAGCGGCTCCCCCTCACAGGCGAGGGGCTCTTTGGCGAGGAGATACGGGATCAAAAACCAGAGCGACGGCTCTATCTGGGCGAGAGTGCGGGCAACCTTCAGGCTCAGCTCCGCTTCGGCTATGGCACTACCGAGCTGCCCTGGCGCAAAGAGTCCAGCCCGACAGTACTCCAGTACAACGACCAAACGGGTCTGCTGGATCGCATCCACCGAGACACCGCGACCGAGATTGAGTCCTACGATGCCCTCCTCGCCCATGGCCTCAAGCGCGGGACGGAAGCGGGGGAGTTTACGCTTCGTGCTCGCCTCACGCCCGTTGATTTTCTGCTGCACCACCTGCCGCGCCTGGTCGAGACGGGCTTTGCTATCTTTGGAGAAGAGGCACTCAGTAGTATTAAAGTGAATCGCACCAAGCCCACGCTCTCCTTCAATGTGAGTAGCGGAATAGACTGGTTCGATGTGGAGGGCCTCGTTGAGTTTGGGGAGACCCACGCCACTCTCAAAGAGCTGCGCCGCGCGATTCGCAAAAAAGAGCGCTACGTCAAGCTCGCCGACGGTTCCATTGGCATGATCCCCGATGACTGGATCGAGCGTTTTCGCCATATCTTCGCGCTGGCCGGTGAGCCCAAAGACACCGACGCCCTACGCCTCTCGCCTCTGCACGCGCTTCTGTTTGAGCAGGCGATCACCGATAGCGATGGCAACTCACAGGTGGATGCGGAGTTTGAGCGCAAGAAACAAGCGCTCCGTCGCTTTGACAAAGTCGAGGAAGTTCCTCTGCCTGCATCGCTAGAAGGCATCCTCCGTCCCTACCAGAAATCGGGCTACGACTGGCTGCACTTCCTGCGCACCAGCGGCTTTGGCGGATGCCTCGCCGATGACATGGGAACGGGCAAGACGGCCCAGACTCTGGCACTGCTGCTCTCCTTGCAGGGCCAGAACAAAAAAGCGAGCCTGCTGGTGGTGCCACGCTCCCTGGTCTTTAACTGGGAACGCGAGGCGGAGAAGTTCGCCCCAGGCTTGAAGCTGCTACGCTACGACGACAGCGCACGGGTGGAGGATACCAAAACTTTCGATGGCCACGATCTGATCATCACTACCTACGGTATACTGCTGCGCGATATTGAGAAGCTGAGTAAGTACCCGTTCTTCTATGCCATCCTCGACGAGGCGCAGGCCATCAAGAACCCCCTCTCCCAGACCAGTCGTGCCGCGCGCCTGCTCAAGGCGCAGCACAAGCTCACGCTCACGGGCACGCCTATCGAGAACGGAACGGCGGAGCTCTGGAGCCAGTTCGCCTTCCTCAATCCGGGACTGCTGGGCGGCTTGGAGATATTCAAGGAGAACTTTCTGGGGCCCATTGAGCGCGGCAAGGACGAGAACGCGGTGACGGCGCTGCGCTCCCTAACCCGCCCGTTTCTGCTACGGCGTACCAAGGCACAAGTGGCGAGCGACCTGCCCCCCCGCACGGAGCGTATTATCACGGTGGAGTTGGAAAAGGCCCAGCGCACGCTCTACGAGCAGACTCGTGATAAGTACCGTGCGCAGATATTAGGAATCATGGACAACGAGGGGAACTCCAATGCCCAGCTTCGGGTGCTGGAGGGCCTACTGCGCCTACGTCAGGTCTGCTGCGATCCCCGCCTGATGGACCCGACGACCAAAGTCGGCTCTGCGAAGCTCGAAGCGGTGCTGGAGACGATGGAGACTCTGCGTTCCGAGGGCCACAAGGCGCTGATCTTCTCCCAGTTCACTCAGATGCTTGGTCTACTGAAGGCGGAGCTAGATGCACGCAAGATTCCCTATCTCTACCTGGATGGACGTACCAAAGACCGTCAAAAGTGTGTGGACACGTTTCAGAGCGACGAGGCCATTCCCTTTTTCTTGATCTCTCTGAAGGCGGGCGGGGTCGGGCTGAACCTGACAGCGGCGGACTACGTGATCCATATTGACCCCTGGTGGAACCCCGCTGTCGAGCAGCAGGCCTCGGATCGTACGCACCGCATCGGCCAGACCCGCCCGGTGTTTGTCTATAAATTTCTGGCCCGCGATACCGTCGAGGAGAAGATTGTAATGCTTCAGGAGAGGAAAAAGGCGCTAGTGGACTCACTCATCCAGACCGACCAGAGCCTCTTCAAATCCCTGACGCGCGACGATATCGCCGCGTTGTTCTCCTAAAACCTACGAGAGAGGCGCAGGATACGCAGACCATTGAGCGTGACGAGCAGGCTCCCTCCCACATCCGCGAAGACGGCCATCCAGAGCGTTGTCTTGCCCAGTAGCGCCAGAATCAAGAAGACCAGCTTGAGCCCCAGTGCCACCGTGATGTTCTGGGTTAGCGTCGAGGCCACGGCCCGGGAGAGCTGGATAAACGCAGGGATCAGGCGCAGATCTTCCCGAAGCAGTGCCACATCCGCAATCTCCAGCGCGACTCCCGTACCCGTGCACCCCATGGCAAACCCCACTTGGGCACGCGCCAGCGCCGGACCGTCGTTGATTCCATCACCCACCATGCCCACACTGCCGTACTGCTGCGCCAGCGCACTCACCGCAGCTAGCTTATCTTCCGGCAGAAGCTCCGCACGCACATCGGTGATGCCGGTTTGCCGCGCGATCTGTGCTGCCGCCGCTTTCCCATCGCCTGTCAGAATAACGGTCTGCACTCCGAGCGCCTTGAGCTGAGCGACGGCCTCCGCCGCCGTCGTGCGCACGGTATCTGCCACCCCGATCACGGCGAGCGCCTGCTGAGCATCGGTGAGCACGACCGTGGTCTTGCCCTCAGACTCCAGCCGCGCCAGAAGCGCCTCAACATGGGGGCCACAGACCTGGTTCTCCTCAGTCAGCCGATGGTTGCCGACATAGTGCCGTCGCCCCTCCAGTGTCCCCGCCACGCCCCGTCCGATCACGGCTTCAAAGGCCTCCACGGGCAGGTGCTGACACGCGTGGCTCTGCGCACAGTGCGTCACAATCGCGGCGGCCACGGGGTGCTCCGACGCCGCATCCAGGCTCGCCGCGAGGTGAAGCAGCTCGGAGGGCGCACGGTCGGTCAGCGGCAGAATATCCGTCACCGCGGGCCGCCCCTCGGTGAGGGTCCCCGTCTTGTCAAAGGCAATCACCTTGAGCCGACGGCCCTCTTCCAGAAAAGCTCCTCCTCGCACCAGCAGGCCCAGCCGCGCCGCCGCCGTCAGGCCGCTCACAATGGTAACGGGGGTCGAGATCACCAGCGCACAGGGGCAGGCAATTACCAGCATCACGAGCGCACTGTGAAGCTGCCCGGGCCAGCTTGCTCCCCAAAAGAGCGGCGGCAAAACGGCATAGAGAAGCGCCAGCACTACCACAGTTGGCGTGTAGATCTTGGCGAATTTATCAATAAAGCGCTGCGTGGGTGCCCGCTGCTGCTGCGCCTCTTTCACCGTGGCGACAATCCGATCCATCGTGGTGTCGCCCCGTGCCGCACTGACAAGAAAGACAAAAGTCCCGGTTGTATTATGGGTTCCTGCAAAGACTGCATCCCCCACAATTTTCTCTATCGGCAGACTCTCGCCCGTGATCGCCGCCTGATTGACCGTGGAGATTCCCTCAGTGACGGTGCCATCTAGGGGAATGGTCTGCCCGGGCCGAACCCGCACCCTATCGCCTACGGCAACCAGCGCCAGCTTGCTCTCGTGGAAGCTCCCGCACTCTGAGAGCACCTCGACGGTCTCAGGTGTCGCCTCCATCAATCCCTGTACGGCTTTTCGGGCCCGCTCCAGGGAAAGCCCCTCAATCACTTCCGCGACCGTGAACAGAAACGATGCCATCGCCGCCTCGGGCCACTGCTGAATCGCGATCGCTCCGACGATCGCCAGGCCCATCAGAAAGTTAATATTGAGTGTTCGTGTGCGGAGCGCCATCCAGGCCTTCCGCGCCGTCTCTCCGCCGGAGAGCAGCAGCGATGCCACCGCAAGCATGATCACCGCGAGAGCATCATCGGCATGGTGACCCGTCCGGCTCTCGATCATCCATGCACCCGCCTCTGCACTCGCGGCGAGCGCTCCCGCCAGCGCGAGCCGCACGATCTTTTGGCGCGGCAGCACCGGAGCGACATGGACAGTCCCCGCATTCTCCGCCGTCAGAGGACGGGCGTGCATCCCCAGCTCCGCAAGCGCACTCTCGGTCTGTGCCGTGCTCTCATCAGCTTGCCTCACTGTCAGAATCCGCTCAATGAGATCAAACTGAAGTTCCTCAATACCACCAACACTCCTGAGGCGGTTTCGGATAAGCTGCTCCTCCGTAGGGCAGTCCATAGCGGCAATAAAGTAGCGGGAGATCGGCATAACAGTTCATGGTACCGCATCGGTGTGCACACAAATCTGCAAATAGCACCACAGATGCCTCGACCAGAACGCTTAGATAGGCTACAATACAAGCCAGACAATGAGCCACTCTTCCTGGCGCGCTAAAAATCCCGTCGTTTCTTTTCGACATGCAGTCGAGGGAATCGCCCACGCTTTCCGCACCCAGCGGAACATGCGCTTTCATACGATTGCGTTCTCGCTGGTGTTTCTGGCTGGAATCATCCTGCGCCTCCCCCGAGTCGAGATGCTGGCACTTGTTTTCTGTGCGGCTTTGGTGCTCATCACGGAGCTGTTCAATACCGCCATCGAGGGCACGGTGGACATGATTACCCAGAGCTACCACCCGGCAGCGAAGTTCGTGAAAGATATTGCGGCAGGTGCTGTTCTTATCTCCGCTGTCACGGCAGCTCTGGTGGGTGCTGTCGTTTTCTGGGGAGCAGTTCGTCTTGAAAGCCTTCCTCTACGCCTGATCCAGCCCCCCACGGTTCCGGTGTTTGCGGGGGCCTTTGTGCTTCTTTTGCTACTCGTGTTGGTGGGCAAGATCGCGGGGAAAAAAGGCTCTTTGCTGCAAGGAGGCGTGATCTCCGGCCACTCCGCCATCGCGTTCTACCTGGCTGGTATTATCTTGTTTCTCGTTCCACAGCCTGCGGTTGTCGTGCTCTCTCTAGGGCTGGCAGCGCTGGTTGCCCAGTCTCGGGTCGAGACGAAAGTGCATACGCTGCGCGAAGTGGCTGCCGGTGCTGTTATCGCACTAACTCTAGCGGCTCTCGTGCTCAAGGTTCCGCCCTGGCTTGGATACCACCTGCCTACCTCGTGGTTTCCCCGTCCGGCGGCATCCCCTCTCCCCAAATAATCTATGGACCCTGCTAGTATCTCCCCGACGATTATCGTAGCCAGTAGTGTACTGGTGCTGCTTCTGATTCTGCTCATGGGTGCCTTTGCCATGGCGGAGGCCGCGCTCCTCGCGCTGCGCTCTACCCGTGTGGAGCAGATTGTCGAAGAAGGCCGCCGTGGGGCGAAGGCTGTCCAGGTGCTCCTGGAAGACCAACCCCGGATGATTGCCACAACCCAGGTGGGCGTGACACTCAGTGGCTTCACCGCTGCCGCCGTCGCCGCGACGGTGCTCTCGCAGGCGCTCGTCCCCAAGATTCAGCGCCTCATCCACGACAATAACAACGACTACTCCAGTATCATTGCCCCGGTTATTATCACGATCCCGGTGGCAGTGCTGGCAATGGCGCTGGGCGGTATGCTCCCCAAGTCCCTGGCCTTGCAGGCTCCCGACCACTGGGCTACACGCCTTGCGCCTCTGGTGCGCGGCTGCACCGCTCTTTTCACCCCGTTCTCCGCACTGATTTTAGGGCTGGCACGTACCATTGCCCCGCAGGCGCGCTTCGAAGCGCCTATGATGACGCGGGGTGAGTTTGAGAAATTCGTGGACGACCAGGGCAAGGGCGGTGGCATTGACGAAGGCGAGGAGGAGATTATCAAGAACATCATCGAGATCTCCGAGACAGAGATTCGCGCCGTCATGACGCCTCGAGTAGACATGGCCGCCGTGCCAGTGAACGCCCCGCTGGAGAAAGTCGTGGAGCTGATTCTGACATCGGGCCACTCGCGCATCCCTGTCTATGCTGGCAGCATAGATAACGTCATCGGTGTGCTCCACGCCAAGGATCTGCTGCGGCTCCTCACGGCGGAAGAGCGCCCGCCCCATCTTGGTAAGCTCGTGCGCGCCCCGATCTTTGTGCCGGAGAGTCGCCGGGTGGCCGATCTGCTGGAGACCATGCGCCACTCGCATCAGCAGCTCGCGATAGTCCAGGATGAGTACGCGGGCACGGCGGGAATCGTCACGCTGGAGGATCTCTTAGAGGAGATTGTCGGGGAGATCAAGGACGAGTACGATGTAGACGAGCCGGAGATAAAAGTGATCTCCCCCACCGTCACCCTGCTCGACAGCCGCCTGAGCCTGGATGATATCAACGAGCGCCTGGGCACCCGCTTAGAGCACGAGGACTACACCACCGTCGGCGGCTACGTCTTTGGAATGCTCGGCCACGAAGCCGCCGTCGGCGAGCGCGTGCTCACCGAGGGTGTCGAGTTTGTGGTAGAGGTCCTGGAAGGGCGGCGTATCAAGACCATCCGCGCCACCCGCCTGACAGCGTTCTCTAGCGACGCAGTAGAGAGCTGATCCAGATCATGCTCCCCAGAGTGCTGAGTACCTGATTGAAGTCGAATTTATTGCCTCGCGACGGATCGGGGATGATAACCACATCGCCGTCTTGAAGCACCGTTGATGCCTCAATACCATCCTCGATACTGAGTTTCTTAGGCTTCTTGGGATAGAGCCCGTCCGTGCCCTTACGGAAAAGCTGGATGTCTTTGCGCTTGGCTCCCTCCAGCGGCCCGGCGTTAGCGAAGGCCTGGATCAGGGTGACTTTTCCCTGAAGCGGCACGGGGCCGGCAGTGCGAACCCCTCCCATCACGGTGTACTGGCTCGGTTTCTCCAGCCGTGGGATATGGATCTCGTCCTTGTCTAGGAGCTTGATGTCTTTGTCCGTGGCACCGCCGACAATTTCATCGTAGGGCACGGGGATGCGCTGGGTGCCCCGGATCAAAAAGACACCTTTGCGGTCGCCGTAGTCCGTGATGCCCCCCACCATGCTCAGTACCTGACTGAACGTGCTCCCTTGTGAGATAGAGAGCTGTGGCTTGGTGAGATCCTTCACCTCACCGACCACTTTCACCGTCCCTTCGGTCGGCTCTCCCAATCGGATAAAGATACGGTCGCCGTCCTCAAGAAACGGATTAACCGTCTCTGAGTTATCCAGACCGTTGCGGAACTTCTTGTAGTTGATCGCGAGGACTTCTTTACCGCGTGTTACTTCCACTTTCTCCAGATCGGCGAGCTGCGCCAGTCCCGCCTCCTCAAGCACATCGGAGAGGCGGGTTCCCTCACGTAGGACTCGCCGTCCTTGAATGCCCACGGCTCCGTTGAGGCTCACTTCCTTGCGCTTACGGTCAATAATCGTCACCAGCGCATGAGGCTCCTTAAGAAACTTACCGCTCTTGAGACGCTGCTCGATAAAGCTCGCCGCCTTCAGGTTTGAGTTTCCCGCGACACGTACCTGCCCGATGCGTGGCAGCTCGATGGTACCATCCGCACTGACCTTGAACTCACTGGTTCCCGTGTAGAGAGGCTCACCGATCACCAGAACACGCAGCGTGTCGTATTTCTGGATGGGCTCCGTGATTGGGTCTTGAATCACTTGGCCTACCGATGTCGGGGTGTTCGTCGTCTGTGCCCAAGCAGGTAAAGCGCCCACGAGCGCTAGTCCGATGATAAAGTAGGGTGATCTCATTTTTTCTCCAAGTGTGTGAAAGCGTTCGATTTGCTATACCTGCGGAACCTTGCGGTAGGTTCCCGTGTTTAATCATCGGAAGAAAAGCCGGTATTTTGAAGAAAACCTGGTAATTGAAAGATAAATATGCCTGAAGTGTCCGAAGCACAGGTGCTCGCAGCCCTGCGCACCGTCCCCGACCCCGACCTAGGAAAAGACCTGGTCACCCTCAACATGATCAAGAATGTCCGTATTTGCGACGGCAACGTGGCATTTATCGTGGAGCTCACGACCCCCGCCTGTCCGATGAAAGCCAAGATCGAAGCGGATTGCCGCGCGGCTGTCGGGGAGATTCCGGGCGTGAAGGGGATCAAAATAGAGCTCACGGCCAATGTTGTCGCGCGGCGGCCCCAGGGCGGGAAGATCATCCCGAAAGTGAAGCACGTCATCGCAGTGGCCTCGGGCAAGGGCGGCGTGGGCAAGTCCACGGTGGCGACTAATCTGGCGATTGCACTGGCACAATCCGGCGCACGGGTCGGGCTGATGGATGCCGATGTCTACGGCCCGACCATTCCCATGCTTCTTGGCCTGGAGGACGAGCACTTGGAGCAAACGGCAGAACGCCAGGCCGACGGCAATGTGATCTCCAAGATCGCCCCGGCGGAGCGCCATGGCGTCAGCTGCGTCTCGATGGGATTTCTGGTCGAGCCCGGTCAGCCGGTTGTCTGGCGCGGCCCGATGCTGGGGAAAGTGGTGAACCAGTTCCTCGGGGATGTAGCCTGGGGTGAGCTGGACTATTTATTGGTGGATTTGCCTCCCGGCACCGGCGATGTCACGATGACCCTCTCGGAGAGTATTCCCCTCTCGGGCGCGGTGATCGTCATGACCCCGCAGGATGTGGCGTCGAGTATCGCCGTCAAGAGCCTTAGGGCCTTCCAGAAGCTCAATGTCCCGATCCTGGGCATTATTGAGAACATGGCCTATTTTGTGGCACCAGACACCGGCAACACCTACTATATTTTCGGGCGCGGTGGTGGCCAAGACGCAGCGGAGGAGCTCAAAGTCCCGTTTCTGGGCCGTATTCCGCTCGATATTCCTACCCGTGAGGCTTCAGATTGCGGCGAGCCCGTGCTCATCTCCGACCCTGAGGGGGCGCAGTCCCAGATCTTCCATGAAGTGGCCGGGAAGCTCGCTCAGCAGATCAGTATCCAGGCCCGAAAGTTCCGGCCACTTAATGTGATGTAAGCTCCACCCCACGTAAATCCCACGCCTTGACAAACCCGACGCCTCCGTGCTATCATCGCGCCAGCTTAGTAAAATGCTTTAGGAAAGACTCAGACGCAATGCGGCGGTTTCAGAAAGCAACCATCAAGGAAGTAGCCCGCCAGGCAGGCGTGTCGGTGACGACGGTATCACTGTTTGTGGGAGGGCGTGAGAGTGTCTGCTCATCGGAGACCGCCGAGCGCATCCGGCGCGCTGTCTCCGAGCTAAACGATACCCCGAGTTCGCTGGTGAGCAGTGTCCAGCGTCGTGCCACGCGCACCTTTGGGGTCTGTATGCTCAGCCCTCTCGATCCCGATGTGGACTTTGGAGGACACTTCTCACCCGTTGGCACGCTCTTGCGGAGCGCCCCACGGCGGTTTTCTGCGCCAACGACACGCTGGCTCAGGCGGCACTTGCACTCGCCCACGAGCGGGGCTGGCACCTCGCGGTAGTCGGGGTGGACAATGCGTACCCAGGATCGGGCCTTACTAGCGTTGACCCCAGTGGTGAGGCTCTCGGGCGGGAGAGCGTTCGAACCCTTCAGCGCCTGATTGATGGTGCGCCACTTGATGCTTGCCGGGTAGAAATTCCCGCCTGCAAACTCCATGCGCGAGCGTCCACGGAGACACCACCATGACCTACACCGAGCGCCAGAAGCTCTACCTGGCAGTGCAGGCACAAAATGCCGCACACGTGTCCGCGGTTCCTGAAGATGGTATCTTTCAGCTCCTGCCCCTCGATGCCTTCCAGCTAATCGCGGTGCTGGAATCGGAAGTGTCTCCCGTTCCGCCACACTTGCTCCCAAACGCACTGGCACGGATCAACCAGCGCCGCGACTGCGCCGACTTTGTGCTTGTAGCCTTGCTACGTACTCTCCTGCGCCCACAAGCGACTGCTCAGCTCACACAGACAGAACGTGCGGCAATTGCCGAGGCGGCACGGAACTTCTGCTACTGGTACGACCAGCGCGACGCAAATGGCCGGGGCATCCAGGGGATGTGTTTTCACACCGAGAACCACCAGATTCTGTTTCACACCGCCGAACTTCTCGCAGGGCAGCTCTTTCCCGAGAGCATCTTTCCCGGCACGCAACAAACGGGCGCGTGGCACATTGCGCAATCCACCGAACGCTGCCTGCGCTGGTTCAATCACCGCCGTCGCTTTGGCTATGCCGAGTGGCTCTCATGCTACTTCGACGAAGACTTGCTCGCCTTAGTGAGCCTCTATGACTTCGCCGACGACGAAGCCCTCCGCGACGAGGCTCGCAAGCATATTGACTTCTTGCTCTCCGAAGTCGCGCGGCACAGCCGCAATGGCGTGGTGGGAGTCAGCCAGGGGCGCACCTACGCCGAGTTTCTCACAGGCCGCCGCCACGATCCCTTGAGTACGCTGACCTGGCTGGTCTTTGGCCTCGGCGAGCCAGATCTCTCGCACCCGACGTTTGCGGCAACGGCACTGGCAACGAGCGGCTACAGATGCTCCAAAGAGAGTGTCGCGCTTGCCCATGGGTCTGGCGGGGAGCTTCGCGCACGCTACGGCGTCGCCCCCGACGAAGCCGAAGCCGCTGGCATTGACCTCGACTCTCTCACCGATGCGTCGCTCTTCTGGGCGGTGCAGAATGCCCGCCATCCCCGCCTCAGAAAGACCGCCTTTGCCCTCGCTGAGGCCGCCGAAGACACGTGGCTCCAGAACTTCATCGCCGAGGCTGCCCTCCTCACCGACGGTGACCAAGTGAATACATGCCTCGGGCCGGTGGACGTACTCACTTTCCAGACGCCACACTACCAGCTCTCCTGTGCCCAAGACTTTCGCCCCGGTGGCCTTGGCTACCAGCAACATGTCTGGCAGGCAACTCTGAGCACCGACGCCGTGGTCTTCACCAACCAGCCCGGCGGCTACTCCCAGAGCAGTGCGCACAGTGAGCGCCCGAACTTCTGGGCGGGCAATAAGTGGCTCCCCCGCGCCGCGCAGCATAAAAACGTGCTGATCTGCCTCCACCGCGCCCCCGAAAACGCCCCCCTGCCCTTCTCCCATGCCTACTTCCCACGAAAGGCTTTCGACGAAATGCGAGAGAATGGCAACTGGGTCTTTGCCCGGCTTGGGGAGAGCTATCTGGCGCTCTACTCGCAAAAAAAACCTAGCTGGCACGGCGGCGACGAGCTACGCGCCGAGGCGCACGAGAATGTCTGGCTCTGCGAGTTGGGCGACAAGGTGACCTTCGGGAACTTCGATGACTTCTGCTACGCTGTCTCGACAATAAAGCTAGCCCACGATGAAGCGCTACAGATTGACTATATCTCCCCTACACTGGGAAGAGTCGTCTTTGGTTGGAGCGGGCCGCTGCTGGTCAACGACAAAGAAATCCCACTCCATAGCTACCCGCGCCTGGAGTTTCCCCTATGAAACAGATACCCAATGCAAGACTCGACACCAACGCGCTGCGCCAGCCGATGCTGGGTTTTGGCGGCTCTCAGACCTTCAACGGAGACATGATCAGTGACTTTCCGGGCCGCGATAAAGTCTACCAAGCGCTCTTTCAAGACCTGAAGCTGGATTTCTACCGCGTCCGTAACTACCACGACTACCCCCGGAGCGCTCTCAAGTACGGACGCGGGCGCGGCAACAAAGCCCCCGTCCGGCTGATGTTCACCGCGTGGAGCCCCCCCGCACGACTCAAGAGCAACAATCTCGCCTCCGGTCGCTCGGATGGCGCGGACAAGGCCGACCAGACGCAGTTCCACACCGCCCTCAAGGCCCAGCGCGCCGCATTCCCTAACACACCGCTACTCCAGACCGAGTTTCTGGAAGGCGACACTTTCGTCAAGCTCGCCACTCAGATTCACGATACGCTGGTGATCGGGGAGGCCAGCGGCTACTTTATCTGGATGGCATCACGCTCGTTTCAGTCGCCCAGCTGGGCCATGGTCTACTTCGATCCCGTATCGGGAGTGATTGAACGGCGGGAGCGCTTCTACGCCATGAAGCACTACTCCGCCTTTGTGGGCGAGGGCTGGAACCGGATCGAATCTAGCCAGGGCGAGGACGGCGAGCGCTGGCGCCCCCTGGGCAAGCTCCCCGCCGACACCCTGATGACGCTTCCCCGCCGCTCTCTGGCAACGATTCGTTTTTTTTGATTTGAAAGGATAACAATAATGATGACTCCCCTTCTCCTCGCTCTGGTGCTGACCGCTCAGACACCCCCTACAACACCACAAACACAGACGCCCCCTGCCCGCCCCCAGCCTCCCCGCTTGGGGCCGTCGCCGGAGATGCAGGCCAAGACCCAAGCCGATCACAAGCACCTCCTAGAGCTCCTCAAGATCGAGAAGCTTCGCCCCGGCCCCAGCGGCACTCCAACGGCCCCCAACGCCGCCAACTCCGACGAAGCAAAAGTGGGCACCTACACCCTCCCCGACCCACTGATGCTCAAAAACGGCAAGAAAGTCGCCAGTAAGAAAGACTGGGAAGCCCGGCGAAAAGAGCTTTTCGAGGACTTCGACCGTGAGATGTACGGTCGTACCCCAAAAAACACCCCGAAGGTAACCTGGGAAGTGACGGAGACACTCAAGGAGAAGAAAGGCGAGATCGCCGTCGTCACCAAGAAGCTGGTCGGGCACGTGGACAACAAAGACTTCCCGTCTATTAAAGTGGACATCCAGCTCACGCTAACCACCCCCGAGAGTGCGACCAAACCTGTTCCGGTCATCATGGAGTTTGGCTTTATCTTCCCCACCCGCCCCGGTGTGCCCGCCTTCGCTCCGCCTCCCGGCTCCGGCCCCAGCTGGCAAGAGCAAGTCCTCGCAAAAGGCTGGGGCTACGCCATTCTCTCGCCTGCATCCATCCAAGCGGACAACGGCGCGGGACTGCGTGAGGGCATTATCGGCCTGGTCAATAAGGGCGAGCCACGCAAAGTGGACGACTGGGGTGCCCTGAAAGCCTGGGCCTGGGGTGCGAGCCGGGCGTTGGATTACTTCGAGACCGACAAGGCCGTCAATGCAAAGCAAGTGGCGATTGAGGGCCTCTCCCGCTACGGAAAGGCCGCAGTTGTCACTATGGCCTACGAGCCGCGCTTTTCGATTGGTTATATCGGCTCGTCGGGCACAGGCGGGGCGAAGCTCTACCGACGCATCTTCGGGGAGCAGATCGAGAATGTCGCCAGCTCCGGAGAGTACCACTGGATGGCGGGCAACTTCGTCAAGTACGCCTCGGGCTCGCTTGGCCCCAATGATCTCCCTGTAGATGCCCACGAGCTGGTCGCCTTGTGTGCCCCTCGCCCGGTCTTTATCAGCTGCGGTTCGCCGTTTGTGGAGGGAAACTGGGTGGACAGCAAGGGGCAGTTTTTGGCGGGAGTCGCCGCCGGACCGGTTTATAGCCTTCTGGGCAAGAAACCCCTCGCCACCGACACCATGCCCGAGATCGGGAAAGGCTTGACCGACACCGATATCGCTTTCCGTCAGCATGAAGGCGGCCACACCATCGGCCCCAACTGGCCCTACCTGCTCACCTGGGCGGAGCGGTACTGGAAATAATCCAACCGGGGCGATCACGGGCAAGGTATCCTATCTGCCAAGATGACCCTCACGTTTACCGGCCTGATCTGGCACTGGCGCGGCCCGTCGCCGTTTCATTTCGTCACCGTCCCCGAGCAAGAGAGCGAGGACATCAAGGCAATCTCGGGGCTGGTGACCTACGGCTGGGGCATGATCCCCGCGATGGTGACGATTGGGGAGACAACCTACAAAACATCGCTCTGGCCCAAGAATGGCGGCTATATCGTGCCGCTCAAAGACGTTGTTCGCAAGGCGGAGCGCCTGGAGATTGGCGACACGGTGACAGTGTGCTTGAAGATAAACGTACCATGAATACTCTCATCCTCTCTGCAATCCCGGCGTTTTTCGGGAGCCTCTTTCTGATGCATCGGGGCGGCGCTCCAACCAGCCAGCTTATTCAACAAATCGTGGTGTTCTGTGTTGCGGCAGTGACCTGCGCCGCTCTCTCCCGCAAGCGCTTGGTGCTCACCAACAAGCAGCTCGCTGTCGCGCTGGGAATTGCGACCGTAGCGCTATTTCTGCCGCTGGTGCTGATGTCGGGGGACGGGCCACAGCGCTGGCTGGGGCTTGGGGGATTTCGGCTCTATATGGCCTCGGTGGCGCTCCCAATAACACTTCTGCTCCTGCCCCACGTGCGCGGGATGGCCTGGCTCCTCTTACGGATCGCCGCCGCACTCGCCGCGCAGCCCGATGCCTCACAGGTCACGGCGTTTGCGCTTGCCAGTGCCGCGCTCTTGTCGCGCTCCCCCCTCTCGCTTCTTGCCCGCGCCGGAGTGAGTGTCGCGCTGGCAGGAGTCGCCATACTCGCCTGGCTGCGCCCCGACCCTCTCCAGCCGGTTGCCTATGTGGAGGGAGTTCTGCCGCTCGCCCTTGCCGTGAGCCCCGTCGCCCTGATAGCCGCCCTTGTCGCACTTGCCCTGCCCGTTATTGCACTCTTTCGCGCGGGGCAGGCTCCTGTGGCGCTCTACTACCTCGCGATCTACTTCTTCGCGTACCACCAGCTCACCCCCATGCCGCTCCTTGGCTTCGGAATCGGGCCGATCTTGGGGTATTTTGGAATGGCGAGTCTTGGGGGGCCGCCCACAGAACGTGGGCAGTAAAAAGGACTGGAAGTCATCGTATGACACCTAACGATAACTGGGTGGGGGCGTGGATGGCGTCGCCGCAGCTTACGGAGCCGGGGAATATGCCGCCTGCGCCAGGGTTTGCGGACACGACCTTGCGGCAGATCGTGCGACTGACACTCGCGGGGCGCAAGCTGCGGGTGCGGCTCTCCAATGAGTTTGGCACCGCGCCGCTGACGTTCACTGGCGTCCAGGTAGCACGGGCACTGGGTGAGAGCAAGGTCGCGACGGAGACGAGCCGGGCACTCACGTTCCATGGTGCGCCCTCAGTCACAGTTGCGCCAGGAACGCCGATTCTCTCGGATGCACTGGACTTTCCTCTCACTGCCCTTTCCGATCTGGCGATTACATTGCATCTTCGGACGACGACGCAAGCCATCACCGGGCATCCCGGCTCGCGGTGCACGTCGTACTTGCAGCCTGGAGTCGCACTCGATGCGCCCGAGCTTCTCAGCGCCGTCAAAGTGGATCACTGGTACTTTCTCTCTGGCGTTGAAGTCCTCGCCGACAAAAACGCCGCCGCGATTGTGACGCTCGGCGACTCCATTACCGACGGGCGCGGCTCGCCCACTAATGGCAATGGGCGCTGGCCGGACTTTCTGGCGCGGCGGCTTCAGGCTGACAAACGAACCAAACAAATTGCCGTTCTCAACGCCGGGATCGGGGGCAACTGCGTGATAAAAGGCGGCCTTGGCCCCAGTGCGCTCGCCCGCTTCGACCGCGATGTGCTTGCCCAGCCTGGCGTGCGCTGGCTGGTAATTTTCGAGGGCATCAACGATCTGGGAGGCAAGTCGGCGGGAGCCACGGAGCTAATCGCCGCTTACGAGCAGCTCGCTATTCGGGCGCAGGCGCATGGCATAAAAGTCTACGGCGCGACCATTCTCCCGTGTGCACCGTCGTTCTACTACACCCCAGAGCTGGAGCGAGAGCGCCAGGCAATCAACCAGTGGGTTCGCACCACGCGCACTCTCGACGCCGTTCTCGACTTCGACGCCGCCCTCCGCGACCCGAAGAACCCCACCCAGCTCTCCGCCGCCGCCGAGAGCGTGGATCGTCTGCACCCGGAGAAACTTGGCTACAAAGTCCTGGCCGAGTCCATTCCCCTTGGTCTTTTTCGGCTCTGAGCGCTTTCCCGAAAACCGTGCCTCCGACGCTCTAGCCCTTGCGCTGGGCGAAGCCACCCTGATTTTGGAGCGATTGAAGGTTCACTTCATTAAAGAAGCCACCAGTGCCACATCTTGATCTATGCGCTTACGCAAGGCCTGAGAGACCACCACAGATTGTGAAAGCGGAATGTCTCGTGCAGCGATCAGGACAGCAATCTTACCTTTAGAAATATCCGGGGCATTCTTCAGGAATGACCAGAACTCAATCTCGCCCGCAAGAAAAACGCGGCTGAGCACCAGTGCCTCGCGCCGGTTAGTCTGTAGCTCTCGCAATGTCATAGCAAATTTATCTGGAAGATATCCTGGAATTGGTAGTCCGTTGTTACGCTCTAAAGATTTTTGTACCGACTCTAGGGCTTGAGAAGCCGACTTTAGGATTAAGAGAGGATCTAGATTAGTTGCAAGTTGGGTAATGTAAATTGTACAGGCATCCAGTGGAATACCCCTAGCAATAGTTACAATACGTTGAACTTCTGTGGCCATATCCCGCCGCACAGTAAAAGTGAAGGGAGCAGACAGGCGGTTTTTCCCATTATATGTTATGACTGCCTGCACAGCATACTCTCCATCCATAAGATTTTCAACAGGCAGGGTAACCATATTTTCGGAATTCATGACTACCTGTGGTTTCTGGTTCAATAAAATTACGACCTTCGCCAGAGAAGGGATTCCTACGAGGGGTTCAGCCCGAATTTCCACGGACTTTAAACCTATCTCTTGCGTGAGATTAATCTCTTTCAATGGTGGTGTCACGCGGAGCCGGAAGATTTCCGTCAGCGTGACTTGCTGGGGCGCGATGGTCACTGCACCTTTCCCACCTGTGAGATTGACGCGGCCCGAGACGGAATGAGTTCCAGGAAGGAGTCCGCTGAAAGAGAGGTTGCACTGATTTTCCTCTACCAGCTCGTTCCGCAGGGCTATGTTGCCCACTTCAAAGTCAACAGACCGAATTGTCTCTTTAATAGCACACTGGAGCTCGCAACGGTGGGTGATAATATCCGTTTCCTCTTGTATGCGAAATGAGGCGGGAGGCGTATCGTAGACATACACACGCATCTCGGCAACCTTCTCCTCTGGACGCGCTCCGACTCGTCGGCGCAACGAAACCACATAGAACGCACGGTCGCTCTGCGCAGTCCATTTCAACGTCCATGCGCGTTCAGTTGCTACTACACCTAGCCCACCCACGACAAATAGGGACATCTCAACGCCGTTCTGATCAGACTTCCCTACAACCCTCACAATATCGCCGCGCATGATGTGTATCTCACGCGGCCAACCATTCTCAACAAAGTCAAAGACCTGACTCTTAAAAATCATTTTCTTCTCGCTTGATTCTGAGATATTCCTGTTGTATCAAATCGATCCACAGACCCGTCACTAGATCCTCGGGGCAGTAGACTAGTACAACCCGGCATAAATTTTCTCCCCCTACATTGAAGCAGAATTTCATGTCATAATCAAGGCATCTTATCTCGATCGGAGGATGCCCCATGCCT
>NZ_JAYVPL010000074.1:0-23393 GCF_043757465.1 Armatimonas sp. | reverse complement strand
AAGTGCCACATAATTCCTCAATCTCTCCCGACATCTAGGTTCTCCCTCTACGAGCCACTTCTCAGAGAGCGATGTGAGGCACGATTTAGTCTAAACGTGAATCTTACTAAAGCCATGCCGTTGGAGCAGGATGCCCGCCATCAGACTCAGCTCGGCGGCAAGCGCACTCTGCTGGGACGTGATGCTCCACTCCAGGGCAATATTGAGGTTCCCCTCCCGTTCTTGCAGCTCACGGAGCGCCAGGGCTTCTCCCGGCGTGCGCACCTTCGCAACACGCTCACGGGCAAAACGCAGGAAAGCCTGGGCATGACGGTTCTTCACCGCCGCACCTTGATCGGGGCTTTGATCTAGTTTTTCCATGGCGTACTCCCGAATACTATCCAACATGATAAATCGTTGGTTCATGGGGTCTAATCTAAAGAGGGACTGCTTGCGAAGCTCCATCACACTTTCAAAGACATCAAAGGCCTCACAGACCGCCTCCGCCTCTTCCAGCGTAAAGCCGCCTGAAAAGACCGAGAGCTGACCAAAGACCTCACGGTCATCGTCGCTGAGGAGGTTAAACCGCGCCCCGGAGCGCCCGCTGCCGCCCATTGAGCTCCTGCGAGCGGGACTGAAGCAGCCGAAAGCGCTCGCTCAGGCGGGGGAGCATCTGGCGCGGGGTCATGCCCACAATACGCGCCGCTGCCAGCTCAATGGCCAGCGGAACGCCTTCGAGGCGTCGGCAAAGCTCCTCCACATCGGCGAGGCTCTCCTCGTCCAGCGCAAGATCGGGGCGGCACTCCAAGGCACGCTCGACAAACAAGTTGAAGGACTCCCGAGGGGGCATCGTCCCCAGCTCCAGCACCGTCTCCCCCCGTAGCTCCAGGGTGCGGCGTGAGGTCACCAAGCAGACAACATTGTGTGTCTGGGCCAGCAGCTCCTTGATCAAGACCGTGCCCCCTGCGACCTGCTCGAAATTATCCAGAATGAGCAGGGCCCTGCGCTCATGCAGGTGCCGAAAGAGCTGCTCCCGCACGCTGGGGGAAGGCTGAAGGCTAATATTGAGTGCGAGTGCCAGCCGGTTGGCGGCATCCTCCACGGTGACAGCTTGCTCTAGATCGCACCACCAGACACTATCAGGAAAGTCGTTGAGGACACTCTCCCCAAGCTGCATGGCGACCCGGGTCTTTCCCACACCACCAGGGCCGGTCATGGTAAAGAGGCGGCGGTTGCGCTCCCGCAGGAGCTGGCTCCACTCACGAACCTCCTTCTCCCGGCCCACAAATACCGTGAGCTGCTGGGGCAGGTTGTTGGTATGGCTGACAAGCGAGCGAAGCGGCGGAAAGTCGCGGGGAAGCTTGGAGTGACAGAGCTGGAAGACCTGCTCCAGCTCCTGGAGATCTTTGAGGCGGTGGCTACCATGATCCAGGAGGGACATTCCCTCTATTCCCTCTGTGAGACTTCCCTCAATCAACCGCCGCGTGGCATCGGAGAGAAGCACCTGCCCCCCGTGACCAATCGCCATCAAGCGCGCGACGCGGTTGAGAGGCTGCCCGAAGTAATCGCCCTCACGGCTCTCCGCGGCCCCGGTGTGAAGACTCATCCGCACTTTTAGCGAGAGGTTGTCAGGCCAAACTTCGGCGGTAAGGAGCACTTGCGCCTCAAGGGCCGCTTTGAGCGGATCGGATACGGTGGCGAAGGCGGCGCAGAACGCGTCCCCAATGGTCTTGAAGACATAGCCCTGATGCGCTTCTATGGTTCCACGGAGCAGAGTGTCGTGGCGGGCGAGTGCGGGGCCCATTGCAGTGGGATGGGTCTCCCAGAGCCGGGTGCTCCCCTCAATGTCGGTAAAGAGAAAGGTGACGGTTCCTGTGGGCAGATTCATAACGAGCTGCCCACATTGTAGCCGATTTTATCTGAGCTAGCGCGAGTACACTCCGGTGGGCGACCAGCTCGCGCTGGGGCCACCGGAGAGCCCGACGGGCACTGGGTAGATCGTGATGTTCTCGCCGTTGATGGTCAGGGTCATCTGGCTCGCCGCCGCTTCCACGCCTTGCTGCACAAACGGTAGGGGAGCGCCAAAGGGCCGCTCGACGAGCTCAAGAGCGCTGAGCTGGCTGAGCGTGGTCTCGATCTCGAAGCCCTCAATCTTGACCCGAACCCCGACACTGTCGGGCAGTGCGGTAAAAACCTCAATCTGCGCCTCAAGCGTGGGAGCGCTCTCAAACGGGGTGCCCGCGAAGATATTGGGGCCAAAGTACGCCCCAATCTGCGGATCCGTGGAGACAAAGCCCATAAAGAGCGGCGCGGCGCTCGGGTCGGGCTGGTAGAAGACCATGCCGCTGGCCGCCGAGCCGAGCGGTGTGTGAACAATCCGTCCGATATGAACGATAACATTGGGCTGCGCCCCGCCAGAAACGGTGGTAGCGGCCATGTCCACGCCACCTTCCCAGCTCATCCAGTTTGTAACTTGCATTTTTAAAGTGCCCTTTCATGTAGCACTCTATCCTGCCCGCGTTACAGGGGCGTTACAGGGAGCTTCTTTGTCCAGGAACTTGTGCCGTCTTTTTCCACGGTAATAGTCGTCTCACCACGGACAAAGATCAGGCGAGTGAGGCTGGCCGTGGGCTGCTCGTAGCGGATATCGGTATCGCTGCTGGAGACGGAGACAGCGCTGGCGATACGCAGTGAGGCACTCAGGCCAATAAAGAGCCCGGCGGCGCGGTGGGCACGCAGGTAGGTGTCGAAGGTCACGGTAAACCAGCTCTGATCGCCATCATCGCGCACAAAAGTGACTTTACTGGCACCGAAATCCTTGAGGAGAGTGTCAAGCTCTGCAACGCCTGTGGTCAGGTTTCCCGCTTTCCATCGGGCGAGCCAGGAGGCATCACTGCCGAGCGCGAAGTGGATCTCGTGAGGATTGTAGGTGGAGGCAGCGTGGATGGTCGCAAGCTCCGGGTAGGAGCGGCGGACAGTGCGAAGCGTGCTGTCAAAAGAGCGGGCGACATCGAGGGGGACGGTGTAGCTCGCTACCTCGCGTGCGGCAAGCAAGGGGGCATCGGGGTCGAGGCTTGTCTCGGAGCGTGACGTGACAAAATCCTCTCCCGATCCACGTCCGCCGCAACCCGGCAAGAGAAAGCTACTTGCTAGCAGAGCCAGAAAGATTGTCTTGGAGCGTCCCATGGCCTCTATGGTATCGTATTTTGGCGGGGATGGAAATCCCCCGCGTGGAGGATCGCTGCGCAGAGACTATCCACCCAGCGGTCCAGGCTGGCATGTTTTTCGACCCAGACACGCGCATTGCTGCCAAGCCTCTGGCGCAGTGCGGGGTCGGCTTGCAGGCGACGGATGGCTTTCTCCCAGGCACCAGAATCGCCGACGGGTACATAAAGACCGTTCTCGCCGTCGCAAATCGCATCGGTCTGGCCCTCGGTGCGGCTGACAACCACGGCTTTCCCGCAGGCCATTGCCTCTAAGATCGCGGTGATTCCCGCCTGGAAGTCGTTCTCGTAGAGCGGCACCGCAACAATCGCCGAGGACGCGTAGAGCGTGCGCAGTGCACCGTACTCGTAGCGCCGCGCCGAGACATTGGCGGGCATGGTGCGCTTCTGGGTCTCGTTGGTGTGCTTCGACCAGGGCGAGGCGGCGGCCAGAGGGAACTGCGTGTCGGGCAGGCGCTCGGCGGCGGCGAGCAATGTCGGGTAGTCGCGCCACTCCAGCCCGGCGGCGCTGACTTGCTGCGTGATCTCGGTGACTTCGGGGCGGGGCCGCCAGAAGTTCGCATCGGCATGGAAGGGGATCAGGCGCAGGCGCTCCGCCGGAATTCCTAGAGCTGTCTCGCCCTGCGTGCGCTGCGTGGTGGCGTAGACAAAGATCGTGTCCATCTCCCGCCAGAGCTTCAGCGTCCCGAAGAACAGTGCTTTCTTACCCGTCGAGAGACGGTGCCCAATGGTGACATGGCCCGGACGTGTCTTGCCCGAGAGCCGTAGCAGGAGCGCTAAAAATATCCCGATATTCTCCCCATTGGTAAAGAGAGAGCTGTAGCGCTTACGCCGTCGCCAGCCCGCCACCGCTAGGGCGATATCCTTGCCCAGCGCCTTTCGTGCCAGCCGTACCAGCGGATCGGGGTCGGCCTCTAGCGCCCGGTAGTCGTAGAGCTCCGCGCAGGTGCCACGTGCTTCTAGCCCGGCGGCCAGGGCATCGTAGTCCATAGTCGGGTGCGTATCGCCAGCAATAGCCTCGGCGAGGTTCTCTTTGCGGTAGCTAGGGATCAGGAGCAGGGTCTTCATTTTTGGGTTAGCCCTTTCAGGCGGGCGAGGATACGGGGATAGTTCACCGCGGCATCAAAGCGGACGAGCGCCTCCTGGCGGGCGCTGTGCCCGAGGCGCAGACGGAGCGCGTGGTCAGTGAGGAGGTGTTCCAGAGCAGCGGAGAGCGCGGCTGCATCGCCCACGGGCACGAGCTTGCCTGTCTCGTTCTCGACCACTACCTCGGGCAGAGCACCGACAGCGGTGGTGATTACGGGCAAGCCCGCCGCCAGTGCCTCTAACACGGCCTGTGGCAGGCAGTCCGCGCGGGTGGGGAAGACAAAGATGTCCGCCTCGGCAAAGAGCGTGCGCAGGCGCTCCGAGTTGGGTGTCACCCCATTGTGGACGGTGAGCTGCTCACGGGGGGCGATATCTGTTGTCTGAGTCACCAGGTGTAGGTGCGCCTTTTGCCTCACGGACTCGGGGAGGCGCTCAAAGGCCGCGAGGAGCGTGTCGCCCCCCTTGCGCACAAAATCCCCGCCGACAAACAGCAGGTTTAGGGGAGCACCGGTGCTACGGGGCTTGCGCAATGCCCGCGCCGCATCCCAGGCAGCGATATCAACACCGGGCGCAATGACTTGGATTTTGTCGGCGGGAACCCCGTAGTCCGCAACCAGCGAGTCTTTTGTCCACTGGCTCCAGGTGATCAGGCCCCGCGCCGCCGAAAAAGCCCGCTGATTGAGCCGTGCCTTGAGGCTCTCAAGCTTTCCATTGCCTGGTGTATGACCGTAGTGCGCACCAAGCCGGTCGTACTGCACGGGGGTGGCGTCCAGCGAGATCAGGCCCGGTGTTTGTCGGAGCAGGCCCGCCGAGAGCAAGGCCGTGACCTGGGTATGGAAAAACAGCGCGTCTAAATTCTGGCCGCGCAGGCCCAAATAGGCACCCAGTGAGGCTCTGAGAGACCAGTTTGAGCGAACCCCAGGAAGCCTTGCCCAGGCCCCGGGGGTGTTGTGGAATGGCAGCTCAATGAGCTTCGGCTGGACAAGCGAGTCAGCGGCGAGGGCTGCCTGGAGGTTTCTCGCATGGGTGGTGTGGCCCAGGGAGTGCTCCAGGGCGAAGCCGAGCTTTAGGGTCGCGGGCATTGCGCGAGCCTCAAGCCAGCGGGGACGTGTCGGTGAAGTTCTCAAACGCCGCGGCGGGCTCTTGCGGGTGCGCGGAGCCGATACCGTAGCGGGTGAGTAGGTGCGTGATCAGGTGCTCTAGGCGGTGCTTGGGGAGCCGGGCCGGAGCAAAGATAAAGACATTCTCGTCTATCTGAAGGAGGCTCATTCGGCGGCGCTCCGCCGTGAGGCCCAGGTAGGTATTGGGTGCGATCTCGCGGCAGACAATCTTCCCCCGGCTGGTGCGGATCATCATGTGGCGGTCGTTGGTAATCGCACGGGCATGAGTGGCCGCCGTCTCATTGATGTCGCCAATGGGGTATTCCAGGTCGTCTAGATCTACGGTTGTCGTGACGACAATCTTTTTTGAGGCGTTCATTACGTGTGTCCCTAAAGTTCTTTTTATTTTCGAAGACGTGCTTCGGTGGGCTCCGTTGGTCGTACGGGAGCCGTCGTGATATTAAGTTTTGAACCATCCGCCGTGGAGTGTGGCTCCTCGATCAGTGGTCGCGGTCGTGATGGTTGCCGCCCCATGCGTACTTTCAGTGCCTCGCTTACCAGGCCAAGCAACAGAGGGAGATCCCGGCAGATATAGCGCTTATAGAGCCGTTTGGGATCCTGAAGAAGACGCCACGCCCACTCCATTCCCGTGCGCTGAACCAGCCGTGGCGCTCGGGAGATCATTCCCGCTGCCATCTCAAAGCTCCCCCCGATCCCGATACTCACGGGGACGCCTAACTGCATCTTATGTCGGGCGATCCACTTCTCTTGCTTAGGGGCACCCAGACCAACTAGTAAAACATCGGGGTTTGTGGCACGCAGGATCTTGGCGATTTTCTCTTGTTCCTCGGGTGTCTCAAAGATCTCTTTAGGCGGGCAGTAGGTTCCGCAAATCTGCACGCCTGGGAATCGCTCTTCAAGAATGGCTTTGGCGGCATCTGCCGCACCGGGCATTCCCCCTAGGAAGAAGAGCTTCAGGCCCGTCCAGGCCGAGGCGCGGCAGAGCTCAAGCAGCAAATCGCTGCCTGCGACACGCTCCGCCAAGTTCGCTGTATCAGGGCGGAGGCGCGAGAGCCAGACAATCGGCATCCCATCGGCCAGAACGAGGGCGGCGCTGGAGTAGATCACTCGAAACTCCGCATCCTCTTTGAGCAGAGCCAGGTGATCCACGTTGCCTGTACAGACATGCTGAGGCGAGTCCGCTTTGTGGACAAGCTGTAGGATACGCTCGACGGCCTCCGCCATGCTGACATTATCAAAACGTGTGTTGCTGATTATTACTTGTCCATCAATACGCGACATCTTCATAGTTCTCCTAATAAGCACCGTCGCCGCGTAGGACCGCAGGTAGCGCACGCAGCAAGATAGAGAGGTTGAGCAAGAGCGAGCGCTTGCGCACATACTCCAGGTCCAGAGCGATCCATTCCTCGAAAGTCAGGCGGGAGCGCCCGGACACTTCGCGCAGGCAGATCAAGCCCGGCGGGACACTGAGCCGCTCTAGAGGATAGTCCGGGCAACTCTCTATCTCGCGGGGAAGATGAGGACGTGGCCCGACTAGGCTCATATCGCCTTTGAGGATATTCCATAGCTGGGGCAGCTCATCGAGGGAGTAGCGCCGCAGGACTCTGCCAATTCGGGTGATACGCGGATCGTGCTGCATCTTGAAGATCGGGCCGCTGGCCTCGTTCTTTGTACTGAGGCTCTCCTTGAGCGCCTCCGCATTGGCTACCATACTGCGGAACTTGTAGAACGCAAAGCGCTTCCCATTCTGTCCGACACGCTCCTGATGGAACAGAATCGATCCCCGATCCTCTGACCAGATGAGCACGGCGACAGTGGCTAGAACTGGCGCGAGCACCGCTAGTGCTGTGGCAGCCACCGCAATATCAAGTGCCCGTCGCAAGGGCTCGGAGAGCTGTCGTTCTCCCTGAAGGGGAATCTCGAGTAGTGTGGATGACTTGACCATTCTTCTTAATTTCGCTCCCGTGAATTTCTGCGAATTTACGTTGATGAAATAAAGCCCTACCAAAAATGTGCCTGAGTGAGAGGAAGTAGGGAAAACTGGTAATTTTAGGGATGAAGAAAGGGGAACGCTAGCCTGCTATGAATTACGTATAAGTAATATGTATTAGGTGTATGACCCTGTTAATATTGCTTGTAATGGTGATATTTATACTGGTTTTTGCGATTTTGATGCATAAATCCCTTAAATAGATCTGCAAAGAAGTGGGGGTGTCTTCCGATCTTCGGAGAGTAGGGAATGGGTGTTGTGGAAAATTTAGAAAATTATTCTAGTGGGGAGCTAATTGGCACAGGGATTGCTTTAGCACTATAAGTGCCTCTGTGGGGCAATTCACTTAATACGGGAGAAGGGGAGCAATGAAAATGAGAACTAAGCAAGTACGAAATATTTTGGGGGTGCTGGGATGTGTCGCGCTGAGCCAGAGTGCCTGGGCGCTGGGGCCGGTTCCAGGAGGCATCGTGGTATCGCTAGTGCTGGGACAGCAAACCCGCCGCGTCACCGTGCCCGCCGCTCAGGAGCGCCCCTTGATCCTACCCTCCCCGACGGAGGCCATTGCGGCACTACCGACGCGTTATAAAGTGCGCTGTGGCGACTCGCTGGAGATTAAAGTGATGGGCCGCCCTGAGCTCACCCAGGCCATTACTGTTGCGCCGGACGGGACCATGATCTATCCCTACGTAGGGGAGCTTGAGATTGCGGGAAATACACTACAGCAGGTCAAGAGCAAGCTTGAAATTGGTCTCAAGCGCCAGATTGTCAATCCCCAGGTACTGGTCTCCGTGGTCAAGCGCCAGATGGGCAGTGTTTCTATTCTTGGGCCGGTGAAGGAACCAGGCAAGCGCGAGCTCGGCGATGACTGGCACGTACTAAACCTACTCTCAGACGCCAAGGGGATGACAGTCGAGCCGGAGCTGGTGACCATGCGGCTGGTGCGCAAGGGAGGGCTGATGACTCTCAATGTTGATCCCATTAAAGTGTTCAGCGACCCGGCCCTCAACTACATGCTTGAGGACGGCGACCTGCTGGTCATTCAGGAGCGCAATAAGAGCGAGACCATGGTAAACGTCCTCGGCGAAGTGGGCAAGCCCGGCTACGTGATCTGCCCGCGCGATGGCTCTCCTCTAGCAGCTCTGATCGCGGCGGGTGGCAGTAGCCCCAAAGCCGCTCTCTCCCGTGCAACCCTACGGCGCGGCTCCGGTGGTACTCCCATCCCAGTGGACCTGAGCAACCCGGATAAGATCCCTCACGACCTGCAGCTTGGCCCCGGCGACACGCTCACCATTCCCGCCAATCTGCGGCAGGTCTTTCTGAGTGGCGGGGGCGTGCTGAAGCCCGGTGCTATAGATATTCCCGATAATATCCAGCCCACGATTTACTGGGCAATCCAGCAGTCGGGGGGGGTCTCGCAGGAAAGTGATCTTAAAAGCGCGGGTATTATCCGAGTCGCTCCCAATGGAACACCGATCCGCAAAACCGTCAATCTGGAGAAGATTCTCAAGAACTCGACCGCCCTGGGGCGCGATGCGGACGAAGTGGCTAAGCTCAATGCGATGCTCCGGCCAGGAGATGTCCTCGAAGTTCCGCTAAAGGGCCGTCGGTCCGGTGGTTTTCGCTTTGGGCTCAATGAGCTAACAGTGGGGCTTTCGACCTTTTTGCTAATCCGTCAGGTGGCTAAATAACTATGTATCGTCGGACGAATGTACTCTATCGCGTGGTGGACGCGCTGTTTCGGAATCGGAATATGGTTTTGATCACTATTCTCTGCGTCGCCATTCCCGTCGCCTTGTTGCTGATCTTCCGCTCCCAGGGCTACACCGCCACGGCTGCGGTGAGTGTGGCACAGGAAGCGAAGATTCTTCGTGGCAAGATGAATGCTGATCTGGATCAAGCGGGTTGGAAGACCGCATCGGACGTGAATGTCGCTCAACTTAACATCTTACTAAGAGATGTCAAGCAGGGCGGCTTTGTGGACGATGTCTTTCAGCGTGCTGCGCTCAACCCTCCTGTCTCTTTAGCCCAGGGCGTGAACGACATGCGGGTGGCAAAGTTCCTAGGCTCTATCTCCGCGAGAGCGGATGGTGATAATCTCTTTACGATCAGCCTGAACTGGGACGAGAGCGATGAGTGCAAGAAGCTTGTCCAGGCAGTTCAGGAGCAGTACATCGCTGCCCAGGCACTCACTAACCAGCAGTCCTCGACAAATCGTGCGGATATTTTAAAAGAGCAGCTCGCGAAGAAGGAGACCCTGGTTCAGCAGGCGATGGTGGCACGCGAGCAGTTTCGCAAGAAGCACCCGGAGGTCGGCCCCGATACCCACAATGTTCTGATGGATCGTATTGGCTATCTGGAAGAGCGCCTGCGCCGCGCGAAGCTCATGATTGTTGAAGGAGGCGAGCGCATCTCGCAGGTGGGGCCTCGTATCCGAGGCGAGAATAAGTACATCGTGACGGACACCAGTCCCCTGGTTGTTTTGGGAGACAGTCCCGCCCTGAAGCGCCTCAATGATCTGCAGGATCGCCGCTCCCAGATTACTGCGGGGGAAGGTGCGATGCGCAAAGATAGTGATGCCGTGCGCGCGCTGGATCGGCAGATTGATCAGGCGCAGCTTGCGGTTGCTAAAGAGCGGCGTGAGAAACAGCGCAACGGCGGCACCTCGAAGCGCGAGCTCAACCCACGCTACAGCGCACTGATAGATGAGGCAAGCCAGTCTAAGCTCACAGCGAAGACGGCGAAGCTAGAGATCACGGATCTGAGCGCACAGCTTGCGATGGAGAATCAAAAGCTACGTAATCTGCCCGCGCTCCAGAAAGAGATGGAGAACTTTGATCTCAAGGTGAACCAGGAACAAATCCATCGCGGAAAGCTGAGCGATGCCTACACCAGTGCGGAGCAGCAGGCCAGCATGGAGAAAAAGGAAGCGAGCCAGACCCTCAAGACGGTCGGTGAGGTCTTTACCGTTAGCCTGGCGGGCCCGAAAAAGCGCATCACCCTCGGGCTGGTGAGCCTGATTCTAGGTGCAATTGTTGCGGCTCTCATGGTGGCGCTGCGCGAGTGGTCTGACCCGACCATCCGCTACGAGACGGATATCGAGCAGGCGCTGGACATTCCTGTACTGACCGGTTTGCCCGAGACCCGTGCGGTCTTATCAGGCAAGAGTGTCGGCGGCAAGCCACGGCGGCGCGGTGCACCCAAGGGGCTACTCTCGCCCCATGATAGCTAAGGAAAACACACGTGATTACCCGAAACCCGGAAACAAACCATCTTCACACTGAGGAGCACCTGGATACCACGTCGCTGGATCGGATCTCCTCCACACCCGCCGTGACCCTTGTCCCAGCGGAGGCACTACGCCGCGTCCATATCGCCATCGAGCGCTCGGATGCGGACTTTGCACAGCTTCATGCAGCCATGGAGTGGCAGCTCGCTGAGGGCACCAATGCCAGCCACTGGGATCAGGCCGCCGAGCACCTCGACGATCCGATGCTAGATACGGACAGTGTCTTTGGGATCACGAGTGCGGTTCCTGGTGAGGGAAAGACCACGGTTGCCATGCACCTGGCCTTTAGTATCGCTCGTAACACCGGGCGCAAGGTTTGCCTGATTGACTTCGGGCTGGGCGACAACGAGATCTGCCGCCGGATGGGTATCCGCACTGAAAAAGGGATCGTGGATGTTCTGGAGGGCCGCGACTATATCATCCGCACGCTCCAGCTCTCCGATTGTGGCGATCTTGCGGTCATGCCTGCGGGCAGGCTTCCCCGCAACCCCAACAAGGCCGCCCGATCCCCGGCTGTCACGGAGGTCATTGCCGCTGTTCGCGAGATCTACGACACCGTGATTGTGGACTTGCCTGCGGTCTCGACTGGCAATGCACTTCCCATCGCGGAGCACCTGGATAAAGTCATGCTGGTGGTCTGTGCGGGGGCGACTCCGAAAGATGTCGTGCAGCAGGCCGTGGATCGCCTGGGGCGCCGTCGGGTGCTGGGAGTTGTCCTCAACCGCATGAAGTCATCCGTACCCACGAAGATCCAGCAGTTCTTCCGGAAGGTGGCGTAGGAACTTTTGATGAGTGAGCTGTATTCGGCGTTTACGTACACTTGCCTGACCGCCTGGATGGTGCTGGGCACCGCTACTCTGGGCAGCAGCAGCTACCTGGCGGGCCTGATGGCGCGTGCGGCGCTCCGTCGTAAACCCGTGCTAGGGGGGGCGTGGAGGCAGCACCCCCCCAAGCTGATCGTGGTCATTCCCGCGCACAATGAGGAGCTGGTAATTCAGCCTACCCTGGCGAGTTTGTGTGCGCAGAGCTATCCCCGCGAGAGCTTTGAGCTGGTTGTAATCGCCGACAACTGCTCCGACACAACCGCTACTCTGGCACGCGAGTGCGGTGCGACAGTGCTAGAGCGCCTGGATCTGGAGCGCCGGGGGAAGGGTTACGCGCTGGAGTGGGGGATTGCGCAGCTCTGGGAGCGTGCCGAAAAGCCGGATGCCGTGGTGGTAGTGGATGCGGATACCAAGGCGGCCCCGGATTTCCTTGCGGTACTGACAGGCGAACTCTTTGCGGGTGTCGCACCAGAGTGCTGGGCAACCCACGCACGGGTACTTCAGGGGCGCTACGGTGTGCTCAATGGCGGAGAGTCCTGGCGCGCTGCCCTGATGGAAGGCGCTTTTGAGCTGGTCAACCATGTCAAGCCGCTGGGCCGCAGTGTTCAGGGATTTACGGTCGGGCTCAAGGGTAATGGTATGGGTTTCACCCGCGCCGTTCTGGAGGCTGTTCCCTGGAGTGGCAATAGTATCACGGAGGACATTGACTACGGCTTGGATCTGCTTTTGGAGAAGGGCATTATCGTGGGCTACGCTCCCGAGGCGCTGGTTCGCGCCCAGATGCCCAATACCAGTCAGCAGGCTGCCTCCCAGCGGGCACGCTGGGAGCGGGGCCGCTACCGCCTGCTGCGTGAGCGGGCCCCTCAGCTCTTTCTGGCTGGGATGAAACGGGGCGACTCACGGCTAGTAGATGCTGCGCTCGATCTGGTGGTTCCGCCCCTCGCCGAGCTTGCGGCTTTGCATGCGGCCTGGCTGGGGCTGACGGCTCTCTGCTTCACTATGGGGGTACTGATCCCGGTTTGGACACTGCTGGTGCCGCTCTCCCTGGTGCTCTACGCGGCCTATATCTTTGGGGGGCTCCGCGTTGCTGGGGCACGCCGGGAGGTCTACAGCGCCCTGATTCGGGCTCCCTTCTACGCCCTCTGGAAGTTTGCGCTCTACGCTCTGGTACGGCTCAAACAAGGCAAGGCGAAGGCCAATGAGCCGCTTGAGTGGGTTCGCACGGAGCGAAGCCCGATGGCGGATGAGCCTAAGCGCCCCCTGGAGGATGCCGCATGAATATGGTCATTGGAATTGTCTTTATGACGGTTCTTATGGGGATATTTGTGCCCCGCTGGCAGCTCAAACACGGAGTGCTACTGGGGGGATGGGTCGTCTTGATGGTGCTAGTTTTCTATGCGAAAAATAAGTAGTGCTTCGGTCGGTTAGGTAGAAGAGAATGATATTAAATATGTCTACAACGCCTGTAAAAGAACTAAGTGAGGATGAGAGACGCCGTCGTGCCCAAGTACGCGCGGGCCGTCGCCGTCGAGAAGCGGATCAGAAAAAACGCCTCCGCAAAGAGCGTATCACGTTTGCCTTGCTAGGGAGCGTGGGCAGTGTTGTCCTGCTTGTAGGAGCCTGGGGTGTCAAGAAAGTAAGCGAGAGTGGTGGTCTACGAGAAACCGCAAAGGGCCTGGTCAAGAGCATCGCCGTCACGACTGGAGTCGGGCCCAAGGGCATGGTTCCCGTGCCTCCCACGGAGCGCGCCGATGAGCCGATTGTGGTCTACAGAGATGGAACCGGCGAGGGCTGGGATGACTGGTCCTGGGCGACCCATGAGAAGGCATCGGCGGCGATGGCGGCCAATGGCATCAATGGGATCGCGATGACTCTAAAGGGCAGCGACGGAGTCTACTTCCACCACACTGCCTTCCCTGCCGATGGCTATGGGGCGTTGGAGTTTCTCTTCAAGGGCGCTTCCGAGACCGTCATGGCCACGGTCTTTGATGAGTTTGGCAAGCCGCGCCGCCAGCTCACACTCACCAGCTACGTGGTGAATGGAGTCGCGGGGCTAAAGCCCGGCTGGCAGAAGATCTCTCTGCCTCTCAAGGCTCTTGGCGTCGGCTGGGGCGATAAGCTTAGCGGTGTGGTTCTCCAGTGTGCCGTGCCGACAGCGACCGGTGAGGTGGGCTTCGATGATATTTTCCTGATGCCCGATACCAGCCTGCCCGAAGCGCCCAAGTCGTACAACATTCCTGTTAGTGTGGATGCCCAGGCAGGGAAGCATCCGATTAGCAAGTATATCTACGGGGTGGCTCATGCGAGTAAGCAGGAGCTTGAGTCGCTGGGGGCGACTATAAACCGCTGGGGGGGCAACCCTAACTCCCGCCATAACTGGGTCAGTAACTTCTGGAACTCGGGGAGCGACTGGGAGTTTCGCAGCCACGCGGGCGATAAACCCCACACGACGCCCGGAGGAGGCGCCGATGAGTTTATTAAAAACAACCGGGACTTAGGCATTGACAGCTACATGAGTGTCCCCACTCTGGGCTGGGTGGCGCGCAGTGGCGACATTCAGGTGAAGTCCGATAATGTGCCCTGGAAGACCGGCCCGGGTATCTCCGGCTGCGATGGGCCCGTCGCGGGCTACGATCCCACGGCGAACCGCAAGCGCACCAGTGTCCGATCCGTGGCCCGTAAAGGCCGAGGCTTTGAGCTGAACCCCAAGCCGGGGGAGACGGTCTACCAGGACGAGTGGGTCAACCATCTGGTCAAGACCCACGGCAATAGTGTGGGCAGCGGGGTGAAGTTCTACGCGATGGACAATGAGCCCGATCTCTGGTCTTTCACGCACCGGGATGTGCACCCGGCGCAGATGGGCTACGATGACATGCTCAAGAACTTCACGGAGTATGCCACGGCGGTCAAAGACGTTGACCGAGGGGCGCTGGTGGCGGGCCCCACTGTCTCAGGCTGGACAAGCTTCTTCTACTCCGCGCTAGACCGAGGCGGCGATGACTTCCGCACCTCAGAGGATCGCCGCGCTCACGATGACATGCCCTTTATTCCCTGGTTCCTGAAACAGACTCAGGCGCAGGATGCCAAGCGGGGCAAACGGACCCTGGATGTGCTGGATATCCACTACTACCCGCAGGCGGAGAATGTCTATAGTGATGCCCGCGACCCTGCGATGCGTGCGCTCCGAATCCGCTCGGTGCGTAGCCTCTGGGATAAGACCTACCGGGACGAGTCCTGGATCGCCAACACGGCCGATGGCCCGGAGGTGAAGCTCATCCCCCGGATGAAGGACTGGATTGCGCAGTGCTACCCGGGGACGAAGCTCGCCATCGGGGAGTGGAGCTTCGGGGCCGAGGGCGATATCAGCGGTGGGCTGGCAGCTGCTGAGGCGCTGGGTGTCTTTGGCCGCGAGGGGGTGGATCTGGCATTCTTCTGGACCCGGCCCAAGCCGCTCACCCCGGCTGCCGCCGCCTTTCAGCTCTTTTGCCGACCCGCATCGGGCATCGCAGGCTTTGGCGATACCGCCTGCGAAAGCACTTCTACCAACAACGAGCGCCTGGCCGTGTTCTCTGCAATAGACAGCAAGACGGGCGCACTCACCCTGGTACTCATCAACAAAACCCCCAAAGCGAGTATTACGGTGCCGCTCAGTATCAAGGGGCACGCCGGGGAATCGGCAAAGCTCTGGCGCTTCTCGGCGGAGAAGCCTAGCCAGATTACGGCGCTGGCGGGAGCCACTCTGAGTGCGGGGCAGGTGAGCCTAAGCCTTCCTCCGTACTCCGCCACACTTGTACGAATCGGGGGCAAGTAGCGTGGCTGAGCGACGCCAACAGCGACAACAAGTGATCCTGGGAGCCGTTGCCGGGCTGCTCGCGCTTGCCGCCGGGCTCTCGTATGTCCTGGTGCAGCCCACAACACTTCTGCTGCCGATCTTGCTCTTGACCGTGACTCTGCTGCCCGCGGTCTTCTGGTACTTTCCCCGCCTGTCACTCTACGGGATTCTTAGTGCGGCCTGTCTTTTTGAGATCTTCAAACAAATCGAAGATGGCTCGGGTATCACGGACGCGGTTCCCTTTTTCTGGAACATCAACACGATGTTTGAGAAGTGCCTGGGAAGCAACCCCCATGCGGTTCCCATTAACTACTTCGAGCTGGTGCTGATTATCTTCACATCGGTGATCTTACTGCGCTTTGCCACCCGTCACCAGACCATGATACGCTGCGGCTCGCTCTTCTGGCCGATTCTGGTGTATCTGGGATTCGTGGCCTTGGGCTGGCTTAATGGCATGACCACGGGGGGGAACTTCAATGAGGCGCTCCAGGAAGTGCGTGCACAGCTCTACTTTGGAGTCGCTTACTTTCTGGCGGTCAATGCGGTGCGTAACGAAAAACACGCGGCACCGCTGATCTGGCTGACCGTGTTGTGTATCGGATTCAAAGCCTGCAATTATATCTGGCGGCACTTTACGATCTTTCACGGCGAGATTCAGGAGCAGGGGGTTGGCTCGCATGAGGAAGCCTTCTTCTTCATGGCCTTTGTGATGTTGCTGGCGACCCTCTCTTTCTCTCGGCTCCTGCCAAAGCTCCAGATGCTGATGTGGGCTCTGCTCCCTCTGATTATTTTTGCTAATCTGACCACCAACCGACGGACCGCCTACGCGGCGGTGACAATCGCGCTTCCTATCTTGTTGCTGGCAGCCTACCAGGGCTTTCCTAAGGCACGAAGAGGAGTGCTGAGTTTTATCGTGGTTCTGGCAGTGGTCTTTCCTCCCTACTTCCTGGCCTTTCGCAACAGTACCGGAGCTCTGGGAGGACCCGCCCGTGCGATTCAGTCCGCCATCGCTCCCAGCCAGCGCGACTCGGACTCGGACCAGTACCGCAATATCGAAAACTACGACCTGATGCTGACGATGCGCTCTACCAGCACGACCCAGCTTATTGGCTACGGCTACGGCAAGCGCTTCCTTACCCCCGGCGGCAACTTAGACATGATCAAGGATATCTATCCCTGGTATAACCTGCTGCCACACAATCAGATCCTCTGGGTCTGGATGCGCTTGGGGACGCTGGGGTTTTTAGCGTTCTGGGGAATGGTCTGCGCTATTTTGGTGTACGCCTGCCGTGTGATCCGCTACAAAGAGAGTGAGGCCAAGCGCAAGGCCGCTCCTGAGAGCAATCTGTATCCTCGGGCCGTGGCGCTCTACACGCTGATTCTGGTGGCTCTGCTTCTGGTCTTTGGCCTGCTTGATCTTCAGCTCTCCAACTTCCGCGACATGATCTTTGTGGCAATCTGGGTGGGGGCAATGTCTGGGCTGACCCCGAATGCTCTGTCTCTCAATGATCCCGAGAAACGGCGTCGGCGCCCCGGTGTCCACGAGCGCCCCACCCGGCAGCCACGGAGGATGCGATGAGTGCACAGAATCAGCGCGTCACAAAAAACGTGGTGGGGACACTGCTCACCCAGCTCCTCACATTTGGGATGGCGTTTTTGGTTAATCTCTATCTGCCACGCTACCTGGGGCCTTCGGGAACGGGCAAAGTGGGGATTATCGCAAGCTGGGTAATGATCCTGGGGGTCTTTGTGACACTCGGAACCTCGCAGGTCATTGTCAAGGAAGTGGCGCGGGATCGGAGCAAGGCTGGCCCTCTGCTAGCGGCAGGGCTGACTCTACGGCTGCTGATGGGGCTTCTGACCATACCCGTCGCCTACGTCGTTTCCTGGAGCCTGGGCTATTCTCATGAGATGCGTACCCTGCTGCTGGTGAGTGTCCCTGGGATGGTTGTTTTCGTCTTGAATGATGTCTTTATGACGATCTACCAGGGACGTGAGGAACTCGGGCGTTTCAATCGAGCCACCCTGCTGGATAAATTTGCCTACGGGATCGCCGTCTTTTTGCTGGTCACTTTTAAGGCACCTCTCTGGGCAATCGCAGGGGTGGCGGTGCTCTCCGGGCTGCTCACTTTCTCGTACTATGCCGTGGGCCTGCGTGACTTGCTCAAGACACTTCCCCTGCCGCGCTGGGAGGATCTCAAGGCGCTGACAGTGGCGAGCCTGCCGTTCATGGGGCTGCTGATCTTTCGTACACTCTACGGTCAGACCGACCCGATCGTGCTAGGTGCCGTGGCGACGGAGCAAGAGGCGGGTTGGTACAAAGTCGCGTTTCAGTTGGTCGGATCGGCGATGTTCTTTCCGATGGCGCTGATCTTTGCCCTCCTACCCACTCTCTCCCGGCTTCATCACCAAAACGACCGCGCTGGATTTGCCTCGCTGGCTCAAAAAGCACTTGAGGTCACGCTGCTCGTCGGACTGCCCATCTCCGGCGCGGCGATCTTCCTGTCCGAGCCGATTATCCGTCTGCTCTACGGTCCGAGCTTTGCGGGAGCCGCGCCCGTGCTGGCAGTGGGGGGCTTTGGAATGCTCCTGTACTTCATCACGGCAGTACTGGGCTTGCTGGTGATGGCAATGGACCGGCAGGTAGTGCAGACCCGCAGCTCCGTGATTGCCTGCCTCTTTGGAATCCCGCTCTGTATTCTCTTTTCCTGGGGCGGACACCGGCTCTGGGGCAATGCGGCGCTGGGAGCCATTCTCTCTGATGTGATTGTCGAGGTTTATCTGGGGATTATCTACTGGCGCACTCTGCCCCGCGATCTCTTCGATCACAAACTGGTGACGCGGTTGGTGCGCTACGGCCTTGCCGCCATTCCCATGCTGATGGGCCTCTCGCTTTCCATGGGCTCAAGCCTGGGGCTCTGGGGAGCCATTCCCTGCGCGGTAGTCTACCTGGCGGGCTGCGTACTTCTGCGCTGCTGGAGCCCCGCCGAGCTCAAGGCACTGGGTGGGATGCTCGTCCGCCGCACGGCATAAAAAACACATGACCTTTACCTTAAGTGGTTAATGTTGGCACGAAACTTGTAAGGTTTTCTCACTATGACCCTGATGCAACTGATTCACAGCGATATCGAAGCGTGGGCGCGCGTTTGGAAGAGCAAGCCAAGCGCCTCGTTTGTGTTTTACTACTGCGGGCTCCGCGCGACCCTGCTCTACCGGATCAGCCATGCCCTCTGGGAAAACCGCGTGCCGCTGCTGCCCGGCATGCTCTTTCGCCTCAATATCACGCTGCATGGACTGGATGTGCCGCCCTGTACGCCCATCGGACCAGGGCTCTATATCCCGCACCCTGTGGGTACGGTTCTCTCGGCGGAGAGGATCGGGGCCAATGTGACTTTTATCTCCAGTATCACGGTGGGAATGCGCGGCGAGGCGGAGTTTCCCGTGATTGAGGATGGTGTTTTTGTGGGAGCGGGCGCCCGTATCCTTGGGAAAGTGCATGTCGGGGCGGATGCTAAGATCGGGGCGAATGCCGTGGTGCTCAAGGATGTCCCCGCGGGCGCGACGGCTGTCGGGGTGCCCGCCCGCATTCTGGGCAACAGTGCGCAAAAGGTAGCGGCATGATCGGAAAACTTCAGACTGTCTGGGTAGTCTTGACCAGCTTGTTCAAAACCCGCCGCTGCACGCGGCGCGGGAAATTGATCCGGGTCTGGGGATCTTTGCAAGTGATTGGCGACGTGCGCCTGGGCGAGCGGGTGCGCATTCGTGCCACCCATCTGCCGGTTGAGCTGGCTGCCGGGCCGGGGGCCATGATCGAGATCGGGGAGCGCTGCTACATCAACTCCGGGGTCTCTATCGGGGCGCAAGAGCGGGTGACTATCGGGAAGAACTGCGCGATCGGCAACTACTCCCTGATCATGGACTCGGACTTTCATAGCCTGGATGACCACACCCAGCCAGGAGTTGCTGCGCCGGTGGTGCTAGAGGACAATGTCTGGCTGGGCGCACGAGTGACCGTGCTCAAGGGAGTGCGGATCGGACGAGGCGCGGTGGTGGCGGCGGGCGCAGTGGTCACCCGCGATGTGCCGCCCTGTGCGCTGGTGGGAGGTGTCCCTGCCAGGCTCATCCGGTTTCTGGAGAAGAGTGAAAAGTAATGGAAAAAGCAATCTCGCAACAAGAGCCTCGGCGAAACCGGATACTCTCTGTCCTGGGTGATGAGCTAGGCCTGGCCTGGGTGCCGTGGCGGCTGGTGCTCGCCAATACCCTGCTACGCCCCCTGCCCGAAGACATGTCAGGGCGCTGGCGGCGGCTTATCTACTGCTGGGCGGGAGTGAGTATTGGCCCGAAGACCCTGGTGCGCGGCGTGTTGCAGCTACGCGGCGGGCGGCAGGCAGTGCGCAATCTTACGATTGGACGCGAGTGTCTGATCTACCCTCCAAGTTCCATTGACTGCTGTGCGCCCGTGTGGGTAGGCAACAATGTGACATTTGGTCCGGGCGTGACCATCATCACGGGAACCCATGAGCTGAGCGATCCCTGCCACCGCGCGGGTTCGCTGGTGCCCAAGCCTGTGACAATAGACGATGGGGCCTGGCTGTGTCTGGGTGCGACGATTCTTCCTGGAGTGACAGTGGGCAAGGGAGCCGTTGTCGCCGCCGGAGCGGTCGTCACCCGCGATGTACCACCGCACACGCTGGTTGGGGGAAACCCGGCGCGTGTGATTCGCACCCTGGAGACGGAGGTGCGGGTATGAAACGTATTCTGTTTATTCAGTCGCAGACCTTCTTTGGTGCCGACTCCGCGATTCATGCCCAGCTCATGAAACACCTGGATCGTCACAAAGTGGAGGTCTCCGTGGCCTGCAATCATCGCTGCGATGCCAATCGCGAAATGACCGTTCTGGAGCGCTTAAAAAAGATCCCGAGTCTCACTGTGCGCCCTACGGAGTTTGGCCCGACCGTCTTTGGACGCCCTCTGCTGGAGAAGTTCTGGCAGTCCGTGACACAAGGCCCCCTGATTCCGCTGCATCTTCTCTCTCTTGCCGCCTATATCAAGCGAGAGAAGATCGCGATTATCCACGGCACCGAGAAGCCACGCGATGCTTTTTATGGTGTCTTGCTGGCGAAGCTGACCGGAGCGCGGAGCGTGATCCATATGCATGTCCGCTACGCCGACTGGCTCCAGCCGACCGTGCGCTGGGCGCTACGCAACGCCGATGCGGTGGTGGGGGTCTCCGAGTTTGTCTCCCGCACGATGATTGAGGCCGGAATCCCTGCGGAGCGCGTTCACACGGTAGTCAATGCGCTCGATACCCACGACGGCACCTGGGAGCCGCGCAGTGATGCCGCCGAGGTGCGCCAGGAGTTCGGGATCGCACCCGATGCCGTGCTGATCGGGGTGTGCTCGCGTCTCTTCCATTGGAAAGGTCAGAGGGAGCTTATCAAGGCCATCGCGCAGCTTCTGCCCGAGCTGCCGAACCTGCATCTGATGATTGTGGGCGAGGACGACTCCCGGGCCAATCCGGGTGGGGGGAGCTTTCGTGCCGAGCTGGAGGAGCTCGTCGCACAGCACGATATGGCTGATAAAGTGACTTTTACAGGGTTCCGTCAAGACATCCCACGTCTGATGAACGCCTTCGATCTCTATGCCATGCCGAGTTTTGAGGAGCCCCTAGGAATGGTCTATCTGGAGGCAATGGCTCTGGGTAAACCTGTGGTGGCCTACAACAACGGCGGTGTCCCGGAGATCGTCACGGATAGTATCACGGGCTTCTTGACAAAACCTTACGATATTGATGCTCTGGCACGCTCGTTGCGTACTCTTGCTCTTGACTCTGGCCTGCGCCAGACGATGGGTGCGGCGGCGCGGGAGCGTGTACTTCAGGAGAACACGTCTAAGCAAATGTGCACCCAGATGGAGCGGGTCTACCGCGCTGTTCTGACGGGATGCCGTGAACCTGAGGCGATTCCCGCCATCAACTAGGGACGAAAAAAAGAATGCTATTTTTGAGTGTCGTGATTCCTACCTACAATCGGTGTGTCAGCCTGAAGGTGACCCTGAATGCCTTAAAAGCGCAAGAGCCCGTCCCGGGTGGCTTCGAGGTCGTGATGGTCTCCGATGGTTCCACGGATGGTACCGATGCGCTGCTCGCGGGCTGGATGGCGGCAAGCTTGCCGTTCAAACTGCGCCTTGTTCGTCAGGAGAACGCCGGACCCGCGCGGGCCCGAAACCGGGGGATTCACGAGGCGGAGGGCGAGGTTATTGTCTTCCTCGACGATGACGTGGAGCCACTGCCGGGGTGCTTGAGAGCGCATGCCTTGCGCCATCAAGAAAATAAGAAGCTCGTCCTGATCGGCCCGATGTCGCCTGATCCGAAGCGCGCCTCGTCCGAGCCGGTCTGGATCGCCTGGGAGCATGCCATGCTCCAGAAACAGTACGACTCCTGGAAAAACGGGATCTGGGCGGAGCACGAGTGTGGGCCCCATAACTTCTACACGGGCAACGCCTCGGTGCGGAAGGAGTATCTGATGGCAGTGGGGGGCTTCGATGAGGGCTTCACCCGCCAGGAGGATGTCGAGCTTGCGACGCGCCTAGAGCGGGAGTGTGGTGTTCATTTTCGCTTTGATCCCGCGCTCGCGGCGCTGCACCGGCCTCTGCGGACATTTGTGTCGTGGCTGCGAGTGCCTAATGCCTATGGCAGACTCGATGTGATTCGGGCACAGCGGGGCGATGCCTCCTGGGAGGTCATTCGCCAGAGCTATGTCTCGCGGCAGCGTGCGACAAAACTTCTGGCAAGGTTGGCACTGCCCCACAAGCGGGTTGGTGCTTTTCTGCGGGGACTGCTGCGGCTAGCGGCACAAATGACGTATGCGGTGCCGCTGGCGGCGGCGCAGCGTGTGGGTTTGGGGGCCTTGAGTGCCCTGTACAACATTCATTATTTAGAGGGAGCACGAGACGAGCTGGGGTCGTGGGATGCTCTCCGACAGGTGTTCTGTGCAAGCACTACTTCAACAAGAGAAGTTAAAGAGAGAGCGGCATGATTACAACAAGTGGATTGACAAAAGTTGGTGGTATGGTCTCGTCGGGGAGCTTGGCAAGGAAAATTTCGGACTCGGCATCGGACTGGCGCGAGGGACGACGGCTTCGGGCACTGGAGCTCTACCGGCAGGGCTGGAAGCAGAAGCATATCGCCGAAGCGCTTGGTGTCACCTGTGGCGCGGTGAGCCAGTGGGTGAAACGTATCCGCGAAGCCCCCGATGAGAGCGCGGTGGAGGTTCTTCGTCGGCGAAAGCCCACCGGGGCTCCCTCGCACCTGACAGTGATTCAGCGCCAGGAGCTGTCGCTTCTGCTGTCACGCGGTGCCTGTTCCTGGGGCTACAGCGATGATATCTGGACCTACCGTCGTGTTGCGGACGTGATTGAGCGTGCCTACGGGGTGCGCTACCACGAGAGCTACGTCGGGCGGCTACTGCGCGCCTGTGGTATCGAAGTGCGCCACACAAGCCAGGTACAGCTGCAAACCGATCGCCGCGAGCTCAACTAAGCAAACTCTCTGGGAATGGGGTGGATCAATGACTGGTCGCGGCGGGTAAAAGGAATGTCTATCACAAAAAGCCTCCTTGAATAATTTCAAGGAGGCTTTTGGGGTTCGATGCCGATAAGGAGAATGTGAAAAACCAAACCGGATCGAACGCCAACGAACCGATTACATCAAACTTTCCTGCGGCGACGGGTAGTCAGACCCGCAACAGGCAGTACACCCAGAGCGAGCAGGGCAAGGGTGCTGGGTTCCGGCGCGGTGGAGGGAGCGAGGCTATGGTCAAATGCGATTCCGCGGATACCACCAGATAAAAACCCTGTTGCGAATGTGGTCGCCACACCACCACCCGGACCCACACGCTGAATATCGCCGCTGGTCGCCACGTACAGGTTTTGGGCGTGAGCGACAGGGGCAATAACCATCCGACCGGAGCAAGCTCCGGGGTATTTGTCCGAAGGCTTCGGCCTGAGAGCCGAAGCCACAGAAGAAGTGGGCATCCTAAGAGATGCCC
>NZ_JAYVPL010000073.1:0-65927 GCF_043757465.1 Armatimonas sp. | reverse complement strand
ATCTGATTTTTCGGGGAGAGAGTTTTGGGTTTTCATAACTCCCTCCATAGCAATTTTGGTTCCATTGGCAAAAAAAGTTACGGGACAAGATTAGGCTTGATGAGGGTAGAGCCCAGTTAGCAGCGACGCGCGGGTGGGACAGCAGCGGCCCGTGTTGTAGAACTGGGAGAAGCGCACTCCGTTCTTGGCGAGCGAATCTAAATTGGGGGTCGGAATCTCGGAGCCGTAGCAGCCCACGTCCGAGAACCCCATGTCGTCTACGAGAATCACAATGATATTGGGCTTTGCCATCTAATACTCCTCATCCTTGTCTCTTGCACCGCCCTTTGCGGCAGGCTTGTTGATCTTTGGCAGCCACTTTGCTAGCTCCGCTTTGACGTTTGCTAGCTCCGGCTTGCTCGCCAGGTTCGTAAACTCATACGGGTCTTTTATCTCGTCGTAGAGCTCTTCATCGCCGTTTGCGTAGCGGATATAGCGCCAGTTTGCATCCCGGACGGTGTGGTTGTTCTGGCCGTAGGTTGTTATTGCAGGTGTACTCCAGGCGGCTTTGGGGTTGGCGAGTAGCGTACGGAGATTGCTGCCCTCGACATGGGCAGGGCGTGCGATTCCTGTGAGATCGCAGAGGGTCGGAAAGATGCTCATGAAGTCCACGGTGCGATCACAGACGCCGCCGGGCTTGGTGACCCCGGGGGCAACCCAGATAAACGGCGCACGAACCGCTTCCTCCCAGAGCGCGAACTTGCGCCAGTGGGATTTCTCGCCCAGGTGCCAGCCGTGATCGCCCCAGAAGACAATAATCGTGTTTTCCTTCTCGGGCGACTTGTCGTAGGCATCGAGTAGCCGCCCGATCTGCTCGTCGCAGTACGAAATTGCAGCAAGATAGCCCTGGATCGCCTCTTTCCAGCGCCCGCTTTCGAGCATCTGGGCGTGGTCACCCTGGGGCTTGGCCAGCTTCACCCCGGCAGGAGGGACATCTTTGAGATCGTCTTCGCGGTAGCCTGCGGGAAGCTTGATCGTTTCGAGCGGGAAGCGGTCGTAGTATTTTTTGGGGACGTTCCAGGGCATGTGCGGCTTGTGCACCCCAACGGCCAGAAAGAACGGCTTGTCATGCTTTTTGCCAAGGTGCTGGATTCCGTAGTCCACAATTCCTTCGTCGGAGAGCGTGGAGTCATCGGTGAGGGGCTGGAACTTGATCCCCCCGACGCCATCGTTCTTGGCAGTTGGGTGGGCCGTTTCCTTCGCGGTGCGATTCTCCCCTGCCAGGTAGTCGCTCCACTCGCCAGGTCGGTGCGCACTGCTATGGTAGATCTTGCCTGCGCCAAAAACTTCGTAGCCCGCGCCCAGAAACTGTGTCGTCAGGGTCTTGTCTTTGGAGATCACCGGCTGCCACGGCTCGCTATTGTCGTAGACTCCGGTGGCTCCCGGACGCAAGCCCGACATGAGTGCCGCACGACTCGGGTTGCAGACCGGGGCGGCGCAGTAGGCTCGGGTAAACGTCACCCCCCGCTTTGCCAAACGATCAATATTGGGGGTCTTGGCCTGCGGATTTGCTCCAAGGTGCCCCACCCAGGCATTCAGATCATCTACGGCGATAAAGAGCACATTGGGCTTGCTCTGAGCCATCGCCGCACTGGTCAGAAGCGCGACAAAAGCAGCAATGATAAATTTTTTCATGTTGTAGAGTTCTTCGACGTTGTTTTCTTCTTTCGATGTTGCTTCATGGCAGTGTCTTGTTCCACGCAAGGAGCTTCTCGGTAAGCTGGCGCACTCTCTCCGGCTCCGTACTGGCTAAGTTCTTCGCCTCTCCCGGATCACTTCCGAGGTTGTAGAGCTGTGGCGCGGTGCCATCCGTCATGCTGAGCAGCTTCCAGTCGCCCTCGCGCACTGCCAGATCGGGAAAACGCTCGCCCGCGGGGCCGGGACGATCCGGGGGGCGCTTCCAGAAAATCGGGCGGCGGCGGAGTAATTGGGACTTGCCCAGAAGGGCATCGCTCCTGTCCTCGCCATCGGGAATATAGGCTTTGGGAAGCGTCACGCCCGCCAACTTTAGCAGCGACGGAAATAGATCCACGGACGTGACTACGGACTTCTCATTGACCAAGCCAGACTTGACCCGCCCCGGCCCCCAGACAATCAGGGGCTCACGAATCCCGCCCTCGTAGAGATTACCTTTGAACCCACGAAACGCTCCCGCCGAACCCGCGCCCGGCTCTGGGCCGTTGTCGCTGGCGACGATCACAATGGTGTTGGGAACCGTGTGCAGATAGCCCAGCAGCGGTGCAAGCTGGTCGTCCATGCTCTGCACCACAGCGTTGTAGAGCGTCTTTTTTGTCCCGTCGCTGCGCAGCGCTTTCTCCGGGAAGAACGGCGAGTGGATATCATCGAGCCAGAGATTGACGTAAAAGGGCTTCTTATTTTCCTGCGCCTCGCTCATAAACGCCTGGGCTCGCGCAGCAAACGCGCCGGTGATCTTGGCCCGCTCCATCCAGGTGATCTCTCCCCGCCCGAGCTTGTCGCTACCGAGGGCGTGCTTGGCCGGAGGCTTGCCGTCGTAGGTTTCCAGCAGTGGCAAAATCCGATCTCCCAGCCCTTCGAACTGAGTGAGCGAGGTATCAAAGCCGTACTCGGTGATCAGCGGCGCATCTCCCACATCGCGCTGGCCGCCCATGTGCCACTTGCCAAAGTGCCCCGTCGCGTAGCCCGATTTTTGCAGCTCTCTTGCGATACTAGGCGCTTTCAAATCTAGCCACTGCGCCATCCCACGCTTGGTGTTAGACTCCCGGTTCTCCAGAAACGAGTTGATGCGCCAGCGCTGGGGGTACTGCCCCGTCAAGAGTCCGGTTCGCGACGGCGAGCAGATCGGGGCGCTGACGTAAAACTGCGTAAAGCGAATGCCTTCCCGTGCTAGTTGGTCTATATTTTTGGTATTGACGAGCTTACTGCCATAGCAGGAGAGATCGGCGTAGCCCATGTCATCAATGAGTAAGAAGACGATATTAGGCGGTGGGGCAGCAATGGCAAGAGGCACTAGAGAGGACTCACTTTCACGGCGGGGTCTTTTGTCTGGCGCACCCACGCTTGGATTAGACTATAGAGCCTCTGAAGTGCTGCGCGGTGCGTAGAGTTCTCGGCAAGGTTGGTCAGCTCATCGGGGTCGGCCTTTGTGTCGTAGAGTTCGAAGCGGGGCAAAGTGATCCCGAAGCTCTGCGGATCCATCTCCTGGAGCACACGAAAGGCGAGTGGGAACTGCTCTTTTACCCGAACCGTCTCGTTGTAGGTACGATTGCCCCAGGGCTTGGGGTCTTTGTTATCGGCTGGTACCTGCCGCCACGCTTTGGGCGGCCCTTCGCGGTAGATCAGGCGGTAGCGACCATCGAAGACACAGCGCTCCTGCATGCCGGTGTTGGGTAGCGGGCCAAGATGCGAGATCTCGGCAAACACGGCCTCGCTTCCCGTTGCTCCAGGTTTATTTTCGATTAACAGGCGCAGGCTCTTGCCATGAATTCCTGATGGCGTAGGAATCCCGACATAGTCCAGAATGGTCGGGAGTAGGTCTACGGTGCTGACAAGTGCCTTCGTGCGGATCGGCTTTGCGTTTCCCGGCGGTCGGATCATCAGCGGCGTGCGTAAACCGAGATCGTAGAGCGACATCTTGCCATGCTGGAAACTCGGGCCGTGGTCGCCCAGAAAGATCACCAGCGTCTCGCGTTCGGTGTTCGTCTCTTTGAGCGCGGCCAGTGCCCCGCCGGTGAGCACATCAGCCTCCTCGATTCCCGCCAGATACTCGGCCCAGTCTTTGCGCACTTCGGGCGTGTCAGGCAGATAGCTTGGGAGCGTCACTTCCTCGGGTTTAACACGAATGGGCTTCTTGTCGCTATTGGGGTAGGGCCGGTGCGAGTTAGGGATGTTGTAGAGCAGAAACCAGGGCTTTTGCGTTGCCTGCGCCCGGCGAATAAACTCTGTGGCGGCTCGCTGGCTGGGATTGGGGAGGAACTCGTCGTAGGGGAATTTTTCGGCGGGCGTGACGTGGATCTTATGCATGACTCCCTGCCAGTAGCCCGCCTTGCTCAAAATCTCGGTGAGCGTCGTGACTTCGGCCTTAATGCGATTGCGCTTGTACAGCGGGACGTTCTTCTCCACCTCTGTAATCTCCGCCCGTTGCTTGTGGTAGTTGAGGGTGTTGTTGAGGATCCCATTGGCATGGTTGTACATTCCGGTGTAGAGTGCCGCCTTCGAGGCAGAACAAACAGGATAGACCACAAAGGCTTGCTCAAAGACCACGGCGGTTTGGGCGAGGCTGTCCATGTGCGGTGTCTTCACACCCGGCGTGCCCAGATAGCCCACCTGGGTACCCTGATCCTCCGTGAGAATGAGAAGAATGTTCATGGTGTTGTTGTCGTACAGGTGCAGATAATTGTTCAGTCAGCTTTTTCTCCTGCCCACTGGCCTTGAGCTTCTCACGTAGCTGGCCAAGCAAAAAAAGGGAGGCCTGAGCTGGCCTCCCTTTTTTATTGCGGTGCGAGCTACTTGCGCCGTCGTAGCCGCTGGACAAGCAGACCGCCTCCCACCAGGACGATCGCCACGGTGCCCGGCTCGGGAACAGATTGGGGGTTCTGCCCCGGGCCGGGAGCCGGGGTCGGCCCTGGATTCTGCACGGGCTCCGGGGTTGCAGCAGGCTCCGGAGTAGGCGCTGGAGTCGCAACAGGCTCAGGGGTAGGATTTGGATCTGGCACGGGCTCCGGAGTCGCAGCAGGCTCTGGCGTAGGTGCCGGGGTTGCAACGGGCTCCGGAGTGGGAGCGGGAGTCGCAACAGGCTCGGGGGTAGGCGCTGGAGTCGCAACAGGCTCGGGAGTCGGGATAGGTACAGCAGTAGGTGCCGGAGTCGGATTGGAACCCGGTGCGCCATTTGCGCTAAACTTCACTCGGAAGGCCTTCTGTGCCCCGTTCTCCGTGTAGTTGCCCGAGACATACCCCTGGCTATCCACCGAAGTGGCTTCGGAGGATGCACTCGCCCCCAGCCCTAGCTGTGTGTGCAGATCGTAGAACTGCCCATTGTCCCACACGAGAGCGTGGTTATTGTTGCTAGTGTTGGCCCCTGAGCCCACACCGACGATCAGGTTGCCTACGATCGCACGTGCCTCAGAGATGCCTCCGCCGCCTAGGTAGCTCGTTGGATGGAGGCTTGCCCCCCCACTAATGCCACTCCAGAGGTAAGCCTCAGTTCCGACAACACCCACGGTGCGTGCCGATGCGAGACCAAAGTCGCCGCGATCCACGGCAAGTGCCTTAGACTCAAGGTTACTGAGCTGGTAGGTCGAGAGGCCACCATCCCAGAGGAGGGCGCTCGTTGTCGCAGTCGTGCTCAAGAAGCCCTGACCCACGGCAATATTGCCGCTGATCCCTAGAGCCGCTGCCCACTCCACGGGGGTTCCAGCATCGGTCAGATTTTTAACGGGAAGAACAAAGTTAAAGCCGTTCTCCCAACGCATTGCAACGGAAGCGAGCAGGCCGCCCGTGTAGCCATTGCCAATGAGATCCAGACCGGTTCCTGCACCGTAGCCAACGATCTTATTGCCATCGGCGCTGATCCCCAGAGCAGCCGAGTAGCCGTCCCCAAAAACAGTGACAGGATGCAAGTCGCTCGCCACTCCATTGACCCAGATAAGTGCATGCTGTGAGCCGCCGGTACTATCTCCATAGCCCCAGCCCACGGTCGTATTGCCCACAAGCCCCAGCGCCAGGGAGGCGGAGTTATCTCCTAGCAATGAACCAGGATGCAGGTTGGTGATCGTGCCGCTGGAGTCCCAGCGCACAGCATTTGCGCTCGTGCCCGTGTCCACCCAGCCAACCGTCTCCCCCCCCGAGCCCCCAGCCGCATAGGATCCAGGGTAGGCGCTCGCCAAATCGGTAAAGAACGCTGTCGCGTAGGCTGCTGTGGGAAGCGCGAGGGGCGCGATCCCCAGTGAGAGCGTGAGAGCGGCACGGCCCCATGCCGGTGATGTGCGTAAAGACATATACTTTCCTTTCAACTTCATAACAAGAACACGAGAGCCATAAAAACCTGACTTATAGAACTAAACTAAACTGAGAGTATTCCTACGAGAGTATACGGCATTTAATTGTCCTGAAAATGCATATTAATGAAAAACAGGTATTAAAACGAGTGAGGAAAAATACGCTATAATCAGCGCATGATCAACACGCCTAGACGTCTCTCGGTTTCCACCTGGGCGCTCCATGAGCTTATCGGCACGGTCGCCCCGGGGCGACCCGGTGATCCTGATGCGCGTCTGATGCCGCCGCGCGAGGGGAGCACACTGAATTTGCTGCATGTCCCGCGTGAATTGGCAAAGCGTGGCATCAGAACCATGGAGCTCTGTCACTTTCATCTTCTCGACACAAGCGACTGCTACTTGGAGGAGTGGGCGGCGGCGCGGGAGGAGGCCGGGGTGGCGCTCTGGAGCCTGCTCATTGATGACGGCGATATCAACCACCCTGAGTTTGGCGATAGAGACCGGGACTGGATTATTGGCTGGCTGGATAAAGCCTCGCAGCTCGGCGCAAAGTGCGTGCGCATTATCGGGGGCAAGCAGCCTCTCACCGACACGTCCCTTGCGAAGTCTATTGCGCAGCTTCGGATTCTGACAATGGAAGCCTATGTGCGCGGGGTGCACGTGATGATCGAGAACTGGTTTCCAACACTCTCAACCCCCTCAGCGATCCACACTCTTATAGAGCGGACCGGCGGCTCCGTGGGGATGACCTTTGATTTTGGGAACTGGGGCGGCCCTGAGAAATATGAAAATCTCGCCCAGATTGCGCAGTACGCAGAGGGTTGCCACGCCAAGTGGGACAACGACGATGACTTTCTCCGGTGTTTAGAGATCACCCGCACGGTGAATTTTTCTGGCCCCTACACGCTGGTCTACGGCGCTCCCGGCGCTGTCTGGGAGAGCCTGGAGCGGCAGAAAGAACTAGTATTGCCCTATGTTGCCTAAGGATAAGCTCCTTGTGGTTGCCGGAGCGCTCAGCGGTGAGAAAATCCCACAGCTCTGGCGCATGAACCCCGATGGCTCGGCGCGCCTGCGCCTCACACACGAAAAGCTGCCCTGTCGCCAGCCGCGCTGGAGCGGTGATGCCACGAGTATTCTCTATGCTCTGGACACGGGCAAGACCAGTACCACAACGGGGGAGAGTGTTCTCACCTGGATGCGCTGCGCGCCCGATGGCTCCAAGCGCACACCTGCCAGTGCGCCCGAGACCGGCAGCCCCATTCTCAAGCTGGAGATCGAGTCGAACAGAGACTTAGTCACAGGCTTTCGTGCTCCAGGCGGGCCTCTGCGTAAGCTGATTCTTAGCCCTGCCGCCGAAAAATTCTGGGATGAGACAGGCATCAGTGGCGGGGCGTTAAACCTCATCGCGCTTCCGGGAACCACAGCCTTTGTGCTCGCGACGCAGCTTGCGGGCGGCAATCGCGAGGGCAAGTGGCACACGGCGCTCAAAGTTGAGGTCGCCACCGGACGCGCCGAGCCCTGGGGGGAGTACGGCTACAGCGGTTTTTGTGTCTCACCCGATAGTCGTCAGTTCGTGACCTGCTTTAATCGCATGGTGGATCGCAAAGAGGAGCACGCCGTCTGCATTGGGAGCATGGATGCCCCGAGCAATCTCAAGCGCATTCTTACCAGCCCCGAGCTCATCTTCGCCGACTGGTGCGGCGGAAAACGCGTCTTCTAAAAACACCCACTGCGAAAAAATTCGCATCAAACTCTTGACATCGGCGATTTAGTGTGCGAAAATTTCCGCATGCAGTTAACGGAGAAGCTAAGTAGGCGCGAGCGGCAGATTATGGATGTGATCTGGGCACGCAGCCAGGGGAGTGTTGCGGAGATTCAAGAGGCGCTCCCCGACCCACCGGGCTACAACACCGTCCGCTCCTTGCTGGGAATTCTGGAGAAAAAAGGACACCTCACCCACAAAGAGGAAGACGGGCGCTATGTTTATTTGCCCCTCGCTCCCGCCCAAGCCGTTGCGGAGGGAGCCTTAGAGCGTGTGGTCAAGACGTTTTTTGGCGGCTCGATTGAGCGCACGGTGGCGACCCTCCTACAATCCAAAGAGCGCAGCCTCAGCGACGATGACCTAGCGCGGCTCTCGGCGCTGATTGCTGAGGCCAAAGAGAGCGAGAAAGCTCCATGAGCCCTGTGAACCCCGTGCTGGAGCTAGTGCTCAAGGCCACGGTCTTGCTGGCACTGGCGCTGCTGCTGGAAGCTGTGGTGCTCCGACGGGCTTCGGGAAGGCTCAAACACGGCGTCTGGTGCACCGCGCTTCTTGCGCTGGTGCTCTTGCCTCTGACACTACTCGCCCCGCCGCTACTCTCGGTCACGGTACGAACCCATCCCCCGGCCCCCTCCCTGCCGCAAGGAAGGGGTGAGGCTGTTATCGCTACGACGACCTCGGTGACCCCTCAAGTACCCGCGCCACGGGAATCGGAGTCCTTTCCGTGGGAGAGCTTGCTCACCGTGGGCTACTTTATCGGGGTGGGGGGCTTGCTGGGACGCTTACTCCTCGACCGTGCCCAGCTCTTCAACCTCGCCCGCCGCGCCACACTTGCCAGCTCAGTACACTTCCCCTGCGACTTTCCGGTTCACCTGAGCCCCGCCGTCCCGACACCGCTGGCTGCGGGGGGCCGTACGGGTGTGCTCCTACCCGACTCGGCTCATGACTGGGACACGGAGCGCCGCCACGTGATCCTGCTCCACGAAGCCGCGCACCTGCGCCGCCTCGACCACATCACGCTTCCCCTTGCACTGAGCTTGCAAGCCGCCTGGTGGTTCCACCCGCTGGTCTGGCTCGCGATCTCCCGCTTCCGCACCGCTGCCGAAGCCGCCTGTGACGAAGCCGTGGTCGCTGCGGGTGTGAGCCCCAGCACCTACGCCGAGCACTTATTAGAAACCGCTAAATCCCTGAAACTGGAGACTACCGTATGAAACTCTCTCTCTACAGCGTCCCCGGAGCCGTGAAAGCAAGTGGCTTAGAAACACGCCTGCGCTCCCTGCTCTCCAAAACGCGCCGCCTGAATCCGCGCCTTGCCGCGCTTCTGGCAGTTATGGCGCTGGGAATCACAATCCCGATCCTTGCGGTAAGACCACTGAACACCACGGGGCTTGTTGTCAAGGCTCAGGAAACTCTGGTTTTACCGGAGGGAATTCGGGTGCGGATGCTAGGCTTTCGGAGTGTCGATAAAGCCTACCAGTCACAGTTTTGGAACACGGCGGGAAATCCCTCCGCGTCGCCGTACGCAAAAAACGAGCGTTTTGGTGGTCTCCCCGACCTGCAATCGCTGATTGAAATTCAGCTCCCCGCAGGCTCCGATGCAAGCGTGCGCTCACGCCACCTGGTGTCGTATTTAGACAGCGACGATCCCAAAACGGCGCGTCGCCATGTGGCCTTTAATCCGATCAATGCACCTGTTACCATTGGGATCGGCTGTGGCAAATGGCAAGTCGCCGCACGCTTCGATGCACAGGGGAAGCATCTTGCAGGCGACGCGGTTCACCTGCGCTGGGAAGGCAAAGGCGCGATCTGGGCGGATAAAGTTTCGGAGAGAAGCATGGCAGAGTTTGCTAAAAAAACCTGGATCTCCGAGGACTCGCTCCGTGACACCGACTCGCGCCTCGTTGCCCTAGATAGGTCAGGCAAGGAGTACGTCATCCGCTCCACTGCCTCGGTCAAATACCCAGAACATAAAATTATCTACTACGAGGCCAAGCTCTGGCCCATCGCCAAAGATAAAATCGTCGCCTACCGCTACGAAACCCGCCCCTGGACAACGATTCGGTTTGAGGGCTGGAAAGCCCCGAAAGGTGTAACCCCATGAAAAAGTTCTATAACCTCTACTCTGTTCCCTCAATGACGGACAGCCTGCCACTGGAGCGACGAATCTGCTCTCTGCTCTTGGGGCCTACGCGCTCGACTCTGCGCCACAACCTTCCTCCGCTGGTTTTAGCAGCCGTTGTTCTGGGAGTTCTGATGCCCCTACGTCCTCTCTCTCAGCCTGAAGCGTCCGTGGCACGGGCAGCAAGTCCCCGTGTACAGGCTCAGGACACAGCCGATCAGAAGTTCTTTGTTCTTCCTTTGCGCTACCAGGCAGCCGCTGATTTATTGACGAAACTCCAGGAAGGAGGCCCGGAGGCGCGGCTACAACCCAAAGGAATTACCCGGTTGATCGCCGAAGAGCGGACAAACTCCCTACTCGCTCAGGGAACACCTGAGGCGCTTGAGGCGCTCAAGGCGCTCCTTAAAAAGCTGGACAAAGAGACGATTCAGGTAACTATCAAGATGCGCCTTGTGCAGGATGGAAAAATTAAGGCAGCTCCGGTTATTAGCACCAACACCGACTCCCAAGGCGTAATTGAGATCAAGAGTGAGACTGAAGGGATGCGCTTTGCAATCACTCCACACGTCCACGACGATCACAAAGCCATTGCTCTACAAATTCAGTTCAACCAAGATAAACCCATCGAGAAAATTGTTAAGCCAGGCAAGGAAACACGGATCGCGCTCACTAATGGCGTACTTTTTGTCACTGCCACTCTTGATCACTAGAGAAGAAAGGAAGCCAAAATGAAAAAGCTCTATCAGCCCTACAGCAATCCCCGTAGCCAAGACAGACACAACAGTCTCAGCTCTTGGCAACCAAGGATGAGAAACACGTACAGTGAAGCCACAAGTGCCCCCTCCGGCAAGTGGAAGGGGCATGGCGCAGTCACATCGTTTGCAGCGGCGCTTAGGCCATCGGGTTCCAGTCTCGACCGTAGAGAGGGAGGATGCGGAAGTTGGCATCGCTTGCACCCTCGCCATGGAACTGGCAGGCGTCGGCGTTGAAGTTGAGCACCTTCTTGGGCTGCCAGGAGGCGATATTGCCCATCAGGACAATCTCCGTGAGCGGGCCGGAGTAGCCAAAGTGGGTGCTGCACTTGCCGGGCGTGGAGCCGTGGCCGGGGATACGGCCCAGCGCGACATCCACCCACTCGTGGTAGTGGCTCACCGACTCCACTTTGGGCGGGAGCTTCTCCACCCGCTTGCCGCTGTTGTCCCACACGGAGGGCGTCGCCCAGTGCGGCACCACCATTTTTCCGTGCTCCCCAACCACGACCGAGCCGGTATTGAGTTCCTCAAACAGCTCGGGCAGGAGGCTCTTGGCGGGGCGCGTGTCGCCGTGGTACCAGTGCAGTGCCACGGTGCGCGCTGTGTTGCGCGTCCCTGCGAGCTGCCAGGTGATATGGGCATTGTAGGGGTAGTTCAGCACATTGGGCGGAGCCTCTAGGTGGCTCACCACCGAGAGAGGGGTCGTCAGGCGCGTGCCCGCGAGTACCGGATCGAGGATATGGCAGGCCATGTCCCCCAGAGTTCCCGTGCCAAAGTTCTGCCAGCGCCGCCAGTTGCCTGGGTGAAAAGTCTCCGGGATAAAGCCTACTTTCCGGCTGACGCCACAGTAGAGATCCCAGTCGAGATTCGCGGGAGGAGGCTCGGCCATGCGCGGGGCAGGGACACCGCCCCAGCCCTTACCACAGAACGAGTGGATCTCCTGAATATTTCCCAGCACCCCTGCTTGGAGCCAAGCCATGGCGGTACGATAGGAGCCCTCACCGTGGATTTGGATACCCATCTGAGTGGCGGACTTTGGATGTTTCTCTGCAGCTTGACGTAGGGCGCGGCACTCCCCCACACCACGGGCGAGGGGTTTCTGGACGTAGGCATGGCGGCCCAGTGAGAGTGCCTTCAGCCCTACGGCGGCGTGCATGTGATCTGGTGTGGCGCAGAAGACCGCATCGCACTCCACGGTACTGAGCAACTTCGTATAATCTGCAAACCGCGCCGACTCAGGAACACCGTAGCGCTCCCCAAAGCGTGCCTGTGCTCCCTTATCCGGGTCACAGACCGCGACAATCTTCACCTCTTTGTGCGAGGCGATATTAGGCACATCCCCCCCCGCTTGTCCCCCACACCCCACCAGCGCCAGACGAAATGGCATAGAAAAAATCCTCCTGCACACACCATTCGGTGTGTGCAGGAAGATTTCCTTTATCGAAACGAGGGTCTTACCGGGGACCGTCAGCGAGAAACGCCTGCCAGCTTGCGGCATCTTGTGCAAGCTTCAGCTTGGTGTAGCGCTGCCCGAATCCATTGGCCTGCTCAATGTCAATCGTTTTATAGCGGCTTGGGGTGGGCAAGAAGGCGGCGATTCCCTGGGAGCTTGGCGTGAAGTGCTTCGTCGTGACGTTGCGGACAATCGCCGCCTTCATCGCAGTGCGCAGTACCGCCGTCTTACGCTTGAGCTCCGCATCGTTAACCCGAACCTCCAGCCGATCCAGGAAGTGCAGCAGGTCTTTATTCTCCAGGTACTCGTAAGACTGTGCATCTTCCCGTGCCAGGCTGATCTCGGTTGCAGCGCTCACTTTAAGATCCAGCAGAGTCGCGCCCAGGTCGTTCATTGCACTGACAATCGGCGCGACTTTTGCCGTCTCGACCACGGACTGCGTGATGCCGTACTGGTTGGCAAAGCGCGTTGCCGTGTCATCCGCGTAGTGTATCCCTAGCTCCCGACCATCCATCAGAGGATTACCTGCCAGCTTGCCAATGGTCAAGTCGTAGGCATATCCCTCACCGGGGGGGGATTCTTCGGAGCCGACGATATAATTGGCAGTGTTGCGCCACTCGTAGAGCACCTCGATCATCTGCATCAACGAGCAGTCCACGCTCAGCAAGTCCCATTTCTTCCCCTCGGGATGAACAATTGCCCCCGGCAGTGCAATCGTGTCAATATGATTGTTTGTGGTATCGTCGTAGGAAACGCCACGGGTGACGGGGGGCCGCTGTGCACGCGTCTTCACCGAGCGCCAGCCGGCACCGTGGTTCCAGATCACGAGGTTGTAGCGCTCCGCCGGGAATGTCTCCACGCCCCAGTTAATAAACTCCTGAAGGGTGCTAGGATCGCCCATGTCCAGATTATTTTTCTGGGACAGTACCTGGGAGTTGATTAGAGAATCCTCGCTATCACGGCGGACATAGAAGCGGCGGGTGTCGCTCCAGTCGCCGTTGGAGTTATCGAAGCGCCCCCCGATCCGCTTGAACTGTGTCACAATATTGACATCCGCTGTCGAGCCAATTTTCTCCAGCTGGTTCATGTTCAGAACCCCGTAGGTCTCCAGGTCATTTGCTCCGTTGATGTAGACCAGCACAGTCCATTTTTTCTTGGGCTGTACCCCCACACTCTTCTGCACCGTCCACCCCGTCTGCCCAACCACGCGGCCTCCCTCTAGCAGGTCCGCCGCCGGAGGAATAACGATCCCGCCGCCCCCTCCACAGCCCGGCAGGGCCAGTGTCATTGCGCTCACTCCCAGCAGAGAGAGTAACTCTTTTCGTGTCATGCTCAACGTCCATCTCCTCATCGCAGTACCCCTACTTCTAGGAATGCCTTTCAACACTTTCTGATACATTCCGCAAGCTAATGCTTCAAACTTCATGCCGTGTGTCTTTGTGACAGAGTCAGCGGCCTAACTCTATTATCGGCAGAGTTAGTTCCACAGGCTATAATGAAGTTGGTGTTTTCATCATACCTGGAACAAAACTCGTAAAAATACCTTTTCCGGGTTTTCCACTCCCCAAGCAGTATGCCTCATGATTGATGTACAAAAAACAGATCGCTGGGTCTACCGACCTCTCACCCGTACCCGAAAGGACGACGGAAACCTCTACCACCGTGAGCGACACGCCGAGGAGGAAATCCATAGGCTTTGCGGCCTCGGGCAGCGTACACGAAAAGAAGTGCTTCTGGCGCGGCACCCGGCAGGCGCTCCTGACCGGCTTCGGGAAGAGACCCTGGTCTATGCCTTGCGAGAGTGCACGACGAGAGGCGATGATGAAACGGCGTGGCAGCTTGCGGAGCTATTAACGGAGCGGGTGAGTGGACATATCGCCCGGCAGCTTGCCAAGTGGCGGCTCCCGGAAGCGGATGCAGACGATGTGACGCGGGACTTGTTCGCGCTTCTTTTTGATGCACTGTTCTCACGAGAGCCATCGGGAGAGTTCTGGGAAGTACGTTTCTGGGTTTGCCTGGACCGACGGCTCTGGAACTTAGTGGAGAAGCGGCAGGCTAGTTTAGATGTCCAGCTCAGTGAGAGTGCAGAGCCTGAGACATCGGAGGGCGGGGAATCGTCGTTGATGCGACTCGCCGAGAGACATCCTGGCCCGGAGGCGCTTGCGGAGTATAGTGAGGCACTGACGGTTCTGGCGGAACATGAGCGGCTGGCCGTTTACTTGAAGTACATTGAGGGGTTACCAGAAGAGAGTGATGACCCAGAGCGCCAGAGCGTGGCGAAGATTTTGGGAGTGACGGGACGTACGGTGCGCAACTATCTGCGCCGCGCCGAACAGAAACTGCGGGAGTGGAACGAAAAATGAACGAAGAACGAGCGGATGCAATTTTAACGGAGTTTGCTAGCGACGCCACTGCACAGGTGGGGGACTGGGCGATGCGCTACCCAGCGCAGGCCCGTGAGTTCGCCTACCTGGCAGCGGATCGCACGTTTGCGGCTCCCGCCTCTGATTCCTCCCGTGTCCAGTCTCTTGGCCTCTCCGTGCTACGCGAAAAACGCGCAGCCTACGGCACTACATTTATCAGCCTGAAGTCTGTCGCGGAGGCAAGAGGCCACACCGCCGAGAGCCTCGCGGCTGCGCTGAAGCTCCCCCTCGGGCTGTTCTGGAAGCTGCACCGACGGTTAGTCTCCTTTGAGACGATTCCTCAGGCGCTGATCCACCAGCTCGCCGAAAAATTAGACCATAGCGTGGAAGAGATCGCCCGTTATCTGCGCCAGCCCCCACAGCTCGCCGCCCGTGCCAGCCACCGCAATGACTCCGCCCCACAGGCTACACAAGAGTCTTTCTCAAACGCCCTGACTACCGACCCGGAAACCACCGACACCATGCGCCAGAGCTGGCCGACCCCCTAACCCCCGCCGGGCGGGGGACGCCAGTTAGGTCACGGAACTGACTTCTTTCCCTGGGCTGCAAGTGCGATAATTTCATCAAGGCGCTTCTGCCGTGTCTCGGGGCGCTTGGCGCTGGCGAGTCGAAAAAGAGCGAGCTTGAGGGTGGAGGGGCTGTAGCTAGCAAACGTTACCGGACGTCTAACAACTCTGGAAAGCCCTTCTGGACGCCCGCGCGCGCCGCATCGTCTGTATTAACTGCGAGAGTGGAGAACCACCTCTACATCCGTGACCAGGCTGGCTCGAGCTGCTACGCGGTGTAACGGCTTAATAGTGGGACGCGCTCGGGTGGGACAGAGCAGGCATCCTGAAGCGCCGCGACCAACAGACGGAGACCACGCACGTCGCGCAACAGTGCAAACGTGCGTGAGCCACTCGGGTCAGCGAAGTCCTCGCGACGGAAGAGCAGGTTATCGCCGTTATCGAGCCGGTACCACAGCTCGGGTGCAAGGGCGAGGGCACGGAGCGCAACATAGATCGCTAGCGCCGGAAACCGATCCATAGTGCTCACATACACACGCTGGGGGTGTTGGTACGAGGGATGCCCCCACTCGCCGGGGGGGAGTGCTGCCAGCGATGGTGCCCACAGGCCGTCGTAGTCTAGCAAGCGGAGCTCTCCCCCCGGAGTCACAACAATATTGCCGTGCTGCAAGTCGCCATGGGCAAGCTGGGCTCTGCCAAGCTCTCCGATAAGCGCAGCCCACAGATCCGCCATGGCCTGCAATGCGGCACTCTGGTTGAGGTTTTTCTCCACCCAGGCATTGAGCAGCTCGCCTGCTTGCCAGGGCACCTTCAGCAGAGGGAAGCTGCCTGTGGTTAGGGTAATGCCCGTGGGCTGGTAGGTGAAGGGCAAAAGGCAGCGTGGCCAAGGGGAGTGCACCGCAAGACGAGCATAGCGCTCGCTCCGCACGGCATCCTCGCGCAGAAAGAGGCGCACTGCCCATGTACTGGTGTCATTTTTCAGAGGGTAGACGTTGGCAAAGTTACCTGTGATAGGCTGAGGTAGCCCAAAGAGCCCTGGTGAGGCGACTAGGGCGGTTGCCAGCTCCATATCAGTAAAGCAGTGGTGTGGGAAGGCAAGCGCTTCTTGATAATCGAGCTGGGTAGGCCAAGGCATGCCGAACTCGATTCTATCGTATCTAAGGAGCCTATGGTATACTGAATTTGTTGTGTACCTAAGAGTGCAATGTGTACCTAAGAGTGCAAAGAGTTAGTTTGTCACAAAACCATAAACGGCAGGTTGTTTCCTGACCGTTTTTTTTATGCGAGAGCGGTGGTTTGTGAAAAATTTCGCAAAGGCACTGAGAGTGTGCTGGTAAGGAGTTGAAAAATGAAATCCCCTGTAATGGGCGGCGGACGCCGCGAGCTCACCGTGACCTGCCCTAATTGTAGTTTTACTTGTATGTTGCCCCCCTCCGCCATTATGCGCAATCAGTTTTTCTGCTCCGGATGTGGCAAGCCGCTTGACTTGAAGCAGCTCCTGCGGGCAATGGCAGGTGATGGCCCCAGTGTTGGGCTCGGCGCACGCAACGACCGTGAGAGCCGCTACAAGAGTGCCCGTAAAGCCGCAGGTCGCCGCTAACTTTTTCAATACCGTGGTACAATTTCTGTATCGCAATCCGCAAAGACATCTGGCAGGGAACGGCTTGCCGTCGGTGTGGGCTTACGTTTGATGCGCTCTGCGCGGAGGGGCTTCTTGGCTGTGCACACTGCTATGTCACCTTCCGTAGCCTCATCGAAGCCGCCATTGCCGAGCTGCATGGAGTGATCGTCCCCCGTGCCTGGGCCACGCGCCGCGCCATCCCTCTTAGTACCGAAGTCGAAAATACAGCGGGCGAGGAGCCCGAAAGCTCCCCGCCCACTGTGTCTGCTCCCTCTCCTCTGTCTCGCAGACCCACTAGTCCACAGCGCACGCACTCTGGGTGACATCGGCGTAGGCCTGTCGGATTCCACGGACGTGGTAGGCGACGTTGGCCGATGTGCAGCCCAGCGTGTCGCCGATCTGCCGCCAGGTGTGCCCATCCAGCAACCCCCATAGGATCGCTCGCTGACGCGTGCTGAGGCGTGCCTCCAGGATCTCCAGCATCAGCCGGGTCTCGACGTCTTCGGCACCGGGCAGGTTCGCCCGAGTTGCGAAGCTGCTTTGCGTCAGCTCCTCCGTCTCCACCATCAGTTCATCAAGCGCATCGTGAGAGCGCTTCTTGTTCCAGCGGATGTGGTCAAGAATCTGCCAGCGTGCGTGCTTGAGCAAGTACTGCGAAGGAGTTCCAATGGTCATGTCAACCGTCGGAAGCACCTCGTAGACCGCGACCCAAGCCTCTTGCAGTAAGTCATTGGCATCCATTCCCGTTCGGGAAGCGTAGTAGCCCGCCAGAGATTCCAGGCGGGGAGTGAGCGACTTGCGAAGACGCTCTTGCGCCCGGGTGTCACCCTGTTTGGCACGCTGAAGCGTCAGCGTGTCTTGGTGCTGCGTACCTCTGTTGTGCAGTATTCCCTTGTCTATAATTGCAGTTTTCACGGGATTCTCTCCGTCGGACCTACGTAGAGACACAGCTCTAGCAGGAGCGGGCAGCATAAAACCAGCCACTCTGCCCGGCATAAAGCCTGAGGCAGACCAACACAAAAGTTGGGGCTATCGCTGCGATAAAGTGACGAATGAGCGAAATTGCGGTGTAGGATGGGGGCCTGGCTGCTTTCTCTGCAGCCTCTCCCCTCCTGCGCTTCGCTCTACAGGCGCGTTAGGGGTTGATACCCTGGTGAGACTTGGGTGATTTGGGTACTTCTTGTTCCCAAAATCAAGCCGCGTTCTCGCGCTGCGGAGAGTAGATGGAGTAGGGAGGTCTCACTACAGAGAAACGCCATGGGTGCGTCCATCGGCTTACCGTTATTTAAGAGCCAATTATTGCTTACCATTTTGATCGTTCCTCCTGAGCATTCTGATGGGCCGTCTTTTAGGGGTGCCGTCGTTCACGCACGAGCCCATCGCACACATTATAGCCCGTTCTCCCCCGTTTGCTAAAGGGTAAAACAAAATATTTTTATTTTTATTTTTTGTCCCTATTATCGCCCCGATCAACGGGTATAACAAACTTATGTGTGGACGATTCACGATGCATCACGACGCGGCAGAGATTGTGGCGCGCTTCGACGTGCAGGGCAGCCTCTTTGAGCCGCAGGCCCGCTACAACATCGCTCCGACCCAGCCGGTGGCAGCCATTGCGGCGCAGGGGCCAAGTGCGGAGCGCTTGCTGGAGCCGCTTCGGTGGGGGCTCGTGCCGTTCTGGGCCAAAGATACAGCAATCGCCAGTAAGCTCATCAACGCCCGCAGTGAGACGGTGCAAGAGAAGCCCTCGTTCAAACACGCACTCTCGCGGCGGCGCTGTTTAATCCCCGCGGATGGCTTTTATGAGTGGGATCGGAAAACCAAGCAGCCCACACACTTTCGCGTCCGAGACGGAGAGCTGTTTGCCTTCGCAGGGCTCTACGAAGAGTGGCACGCCCCCGATGGCTCGTCTTTGCGAACCTGCACGGTGCTCACCACGCAGGCCAATGCGCTGGTTGCCCCGATTCACGAGCGCATGCCGGTGATTTTGCAAAACAAAGACGACGAAGCGATGTGGCTGGAGGTCGGGCGCTACAAACCCCTCGATCTCCAGTCACTGTTTTCCCCTTTTCCCACCGACCAGATGGACGCTTTTTTTGTGAGCAAGCGTGTCGGCTCGCCTGCCAACGATGATCCGCTCCTCATTGGAGCAATAATCTAACCACAAACTCACTACCCGACACTTTTTCCAGCTCCTTTCGTGTACTCAGAAAATGTTCTTAGAGGTAGGCCTTTGTTGAGGCAGTATTCTATCCAACTGAGGCCCAGATGAAACAGATTCCAGTCGCAGCGATCCGTGTGGTGGATCAGAGTGGTGGCAAAGTCCTTTCCCATCGCACTCGTCAAGGTAATCATAACCTCAAACGTGTTCTCATCAAAGTGGCTCAAGCAGCGGCTCGTGTAAAGGAGTTAGGAGGTAACTATAGCGGTTTTAGGGAATTCTTCCTCCGCTCCTGAGCCAGGAACCCTGGCGTTTCTGGCTATCGGCGGTGTCGCGCTCACAAAACGACGCAGGAAATAGGCGGCTTGCTGGCGAACCGAGTTCTATGTTTAACGGACTCGGTATGAACCTCGGGAACCTTTCCCGGCTCTCGATGGCAAAGACGCGCTCGATCTCCCCGGAGAACTTCACCGGGGAAAAGGGCAAGGGCGGGATGAGCACCGATGGCCCCGCCAAAGAGTGCGCCCGCGATCTGGGAGTCGGCTGGAAGCTCAGCCCGTATGTCAAGATCGCCGCTGGGAGCACGTTTACCCTTGCGGAGATAGACGGCCCCGGCGCGATCCAGCAGATCTGGATGACCCCGACGGGCAACTGGCGCTATTCTATTTTGCGCTTCTACTGGGACGACGAAGAGACGCCGTCGGTGGAGTGTCCGGTGGGGGACTTTTTTGCCAATGGCTGGTGCCAGTACGCTCCGGTGAACTCGCTTCCCATCTGCGTGAATCCCGGGAGTGCGTTTAACTGCTACTGGGAGATGCCCTTTCGCAAGAAATGCCGCATCACGCTGGAGAACATCGGCTACGACGAGATGGTGCTCTACTACCAGGTCAACTACACGCTCACTGAAATCCCCGACGACGCGGCGTATTTCCACGCGCAGTTTCGCCGCACCAACCCGCTCCCGTACAAAGATGTCTACACGATTCTGGACGGCGTGAGCGGCCACGGGCAGTTTGTGGGGTGCTACATGGCCTGGGGCGTGAACAATAATAGCTGGTGGGGCGAGGGCGAGATCAAGTTCTTCCTAGACGGCGATGGCGAGTTCCCCACAATCTGCGGTACGGGCACGGAGGACTACTTCTGCGGCTCGTACAACTTCGACAGAAACGGCCAGTACACCGAGTTCTCGACTGCCTATGCCGGTCTGCCGCAAGTCATTCGCGGCGATGGTTCGTATAAATGCCAGCAGCGCTTCGGGCTGTATCGCTGGCACATCATGGACCCTGTGCGCTTTGAGCAAGACCTACGAATCACCATGCAAGCCCTCGGCTGGCGCAGCAAAGGCCGCTACCTACCACTCCAAGACGACATCGCCTCCGTTGCCTTCTGGTACCAAGCCGAACCCCACGCCCCGTTCCCGGTTCTGCCAGACCGCGACTACTTAGAGGTAATCTAGAACAATATGGCCTCTGAAGAGATAGAACTCTGGGGAATGTCTCTCACTCCGCGGATGTTGCAACAGCGCCTCCCTTGGCTACAAAACCGTTCCTGGAAGCAAACTCGCTATGAGCAGAAAGCGGCTTTGATCTCACGTGATGGAACTCGTCATGAACTTTATACAGGGCAGACCTTCGATCCCAAAGAGCAAACGCTGGTAGAGCGAGCTTGGACACACGATCACTGCATCATCTGCACCTGGAGTATTGGGGAGAGTGCAGAACTCGCACAAGGCTCAGGCTACACCGACGGCCAACACTGGCTTTGCATAGGTTGTGGCGAGCGATTCGCCCAAGACTCGATACCAGAGTAAGGTTTAAGACTCGAAGAGGTCGTCTACGGGCAATATCCAGCCAGGGACGGCGGGTTCGGCTTCGGCGTGCTCGCCACGGGTGAAGGTTGCGGAGGGTACGGCGGCTCCGGTGGCGGCGGTGTACTTGCGGACGATGACTTCCTCGCCCAGTAGGTCCACATCCCAGACGATTTCACAGCCAGCGGCGAAGTAGTCGTGACGCTTTTGTTCTAGCTCGTGCTCGGCGACCACGCCGTAGTCGTTTTCGGAGCGTACCTCGACGGCAAAGCGTGGAGCGCCCTCATAGAACTTCATCCCCGAGTTGGGGCCTTCGTAGTAGGCGGCATCCGTGGAGAACGAGCGACGGTACGGGAGATTGACGACAAAACCCGCGTTATCTGTGACAGCAACACCAGGAAGCCCGGCGCTACGGATATGCTGACGCAAGGAGACGGCAATCTCGAAAGCGGCGTAGCTGGGAGCGCGTCCCGTGGGCATCAGAGGCACCACACGCCCGTGCAGTAGCTCTGCTTTTTCGGTGTACTGGTAGAGATCCTCCAGAGTTGCCTCACGTTCTTGAAGTGCGGGAAGTGCCATTGCATTGCTCCTGGGTAGATTATAACACAGTGATTAGAGCGTCATTCGTTCGCGCCGAGGGAGCTTCTGATTGAGAATCGCTAGCGGCCAGAGGAACCAGAGGGGGAAGCGGGGCATCTCGCCCGATGGTCGAACGCGGGCGCAGAGCATTCCAAGAAGTGCCGCAGCGCCTGCATCTTTGGAGCGTCCGCCCACAAACGAGGCGAGCCAGAGTCCTTGCCGAAGCCAGGTGCGTTTGTAGGCGGTTTGCCGCTCGGGTGAGCCGTGGCGCAGGGCGACCGTGCGGGAGTTGCGGAAGGTGTAGAACAGCGAGCGCGGCGACTCGCTGCCGCCGGTTGAGGCGCTGCCCTTGTGCCACGCGAGCGCTGTGGGGATCACTTGGCACGTGCCTTTACTTGCCAGCTTCAGGCACAGATCAATGTCCTCGTAGTAGGCGAAGAGCGCCTCATCGAAGCCGCCCACGCGCTTAAAATCAGTGGCACGGACGAGCAGAGCGCAGCCTGAGCAGAAATCCGTGGGGGTATTATTTATTGCTTCTACGTGGCGGGCAATAACAAACTCCTGAAGGCTGAGTGCGCCGCGCTCGAACCAGAAGTGCTCTTCCGCAGGGCACTCCCCCGGCTCGTTCCTCGCCACCCCCTCTCCCTCTTTTTCCTCCTGCGTCGGGAGGAGAGGGGGGAACCCAACGCCTACTCCCCCTCCCTTCGCCCCGACAGAGGAGGGTTTCAGGCGAAGGGAGGGGGCAGGAGGGAGGGATGCAATGCGTGGCGAGACCGCGACCACATTCTCATTGACAAGGGCGGCGCGGAGCTTTTCCAGTGTGTCGAGCGCGAGGGTAGCGTCGTTGTTAAGGAAGAAAAGCTCTGTTGCGCCGTCTTTGATGGCTTGCCATGCTCCGGTGTTGCAGCCGCCCGCGAAGCCGAGATTACGCCCGTTGCGGAGGATCACATCGGCGGTGAGCGTTTCGAGCGAGCCGTCGGTGGAGCCATTGTCCACCAGATAGACGCGGTGCGGCAGCGTGGAGGGGGTGAGGCTTTCCAAACAGCGCCGGGTGTCGTCGCCGCCGTTCCAGTTCAGCACAATCACGGCGAGCATATCAGGCGCGCTCTCGCAGAATCTCCCGCAAGCGCTCCTCGATGCGCCGACCTGCAGCCTGTGGGCTGAAGTTGGTATGAATGTCCTGGCGTGCTTGCGCCCCGATTCGCGCCGCAAGTGCGGGGTCCTCCACCAGTTTCTGCATCACTTCCGTGGCATGACCAGTGTCAGGATCGGCCCAGAGGTTACCTTTTTTGTAGACACCGTAGTCCTGCGCGATCTCGATAAGCTTGTAGCGGATCAGGAGGCTATTATCCTCATTCATAAAGTCCATATTCCCCGAGTAGCCCGTTCCGATCACGGGTTTGCCCAGATACATCGCCTCCGCCATTCCTAGGCCCAGTCCCTCGGTGCGATGCAGGGAGACATAGCTGTTGCAGGCAGCAATCAGGCTGAACATCTCGTAGCGTTCGAGATAACGATCGACAAAAAAGGCATTGATCCCCGCCAGTGAGGCATGAAGTGCCTGCGCCTTCTCGGGGTAGGTCGCGCTGTTGAGGCACTTGATAACCAGGCCCACATCCTTCCGGGCACCAAACGCCTGCTTGAACGCCTCGACCACAGCCATCGGGTACTTGCGCTCGGCATAGCTGTGAAAATCAAAGGAGAATAGAAAAAGAAATGTTTCCTCAGGCAAGCCAAACGGAGCACGTTCGGGAACCACCCGGGTTTCGTCGATCTGAATCGGGTTAAGAATACGGGAAACCTTTGCGCCTGTGGACTTCGCCACGGCCTCCGCGACAAAGGCGGAGGTTGTCCAGACCTCATCGAGCACTTTCAGAGCGGGGAACCAGTCGTCGGGGATTTTCTGAGTCTCCCAGTACCACAGCCCCACGTTGTACTTTCCCCGAAACCAAGCATCCCCGAACTCCTGCCGGATCAGAGGAAGCTCCGGGCCATTGAACATCAGGAGGTTGATCGGGTAGGGCGCCTCGTCGGAGAATGTGGTCAGGGTCTGGTCACCCCAGCGGTGGCTGGCAAGAATGTAGTTACGCAGGACAAAGGGAATCTCAGCGCTCTGGATCGCCCGCACAACACTGCGCCCGGCCTCGGCGAGCCCGAACTCGCCGGTCAGGTACCCGGCGACATTCACCCCAAAGGTGGTGGCATGGGAAAGGGGCTCCGACGAAGGCCGGGGGGCGGCGAGAGCGGCGAGACTCTGCTGTGCCTGTGCCTGGGTAGTACGCTCCACGTAGGTGAAGTAGAGCTGATCCAGTAGCTCGGGACGACCTTTGAGCACGAGGCGGAGTACGCTTCCCCCGGTCTTACGGGCTAGGTGGGCGGTGCGCCGCAGCAGGGAGCCGCGTAGCCCAAGCGCACGATCTCGCTGGAGAGCCGAGGCGGACAGGGGCTGGGGCGAGGGAAGGAAGGCGGGATCGTAGACGGCAGGATCCAGAGTACCCAGCGGTTTGCCGGCTTGTGCCCACTGGGCAAAGGCGCGGCGATCCTGGGCGAAGGGCTCGGGGAAGCGCGAGGCCAGCTCCGGGGTTCGTCGCCACACCTCCCACCACAGGCGGGGAATACCTCCCTTGCAGAGAGCTCCCGAGGGTCCGACCTCCTCCTTCAGGTGCACAAAGAGACAGTCATCGTCGTTGACCAGGAAAGGGCGCTCCCAGCGCCGAGCCATCGCGGCATTCTCCCGGTAGAGCTCCCGGCCCAGCGGCGGAACGCGCACCCCATTGGAAAAGTGCGACCAGCCGTAGCGCCAGGTACGCGCCGCCGCTCCCCCTGCCTGCTCCAGCTTCGCCCGGTAGTCGTCTAGGAGAGGGCGGACAAAGGGATACTCAGCCAGGGGCGCTCGATCCTGGCCAACGGCGATCTCGTCGGGGAAATGAGGGTCGTAGCCCAGGAAGTGAAAGACAACCAGCGTCTGCACCAGCTCCGGGGTTTGCTCATGCAGGTTCCAGTAGGAGATGCCGTAGCCCGGCGCGGAGAAGACAGCACTGGAGCGGGGCCACAAGAAGACTAGGCTGTCGGGCTTGAGCGGCACAAAGTGCGCGGGGTGCTCAAGGTGGTGAAAAGAGAAGGTCCACTCGCGCCACTGCCGCAGAGCATAGCGGTTCTCGACATGGGTCGTCAGCCCGATCAGTAGCGTACTCGCCGCGCCCGCCTGGAGCCAGTCGAAGTGGTTCGGTCGGGCGGAGCCGTGCAGCGGCTGTGTCAGGCGTGGGGTCAAAACAAATCGGTTGCACTCCAGCGCCTCGAGGAGCCCGGTCATGGGCGCATAGAGGTACGAGCGGGCATCCAGATAGACGATTTTCTCCCACGCTCCAAAGGCGATCAGCTCATCGAGAAAGACCGGAGTGGCGGCCTGGCGAAGTGCCTCTTGCTCACAGACAAAGGCGCAGACACGCCAGCGTGGCCAGCTCGCCCGCTGCGAGAGCTGCCAGATTTGGAAGGGTTCGGTAGCGGGATCGAAAGCCCCCTCGGGCTCATCCAGGAGCAGGACGAGGAAATCCGTACCGGGGTGATGTTGTTGCACAGAGGCATGGAGCAGACGAACAGAAGGTAGCTCTGTTTTTGCGGCAATGGTGACGAAGACAGTGGGGCTCATAGTGATCGTTGGGGGGCTTCCCAGTGCGAAAAGTGTTCTAAAGGAAGGCTGAGTAGCAGAGCATTCTGCTCCGCATAGCTCTTTCGGAGAACCTGGGCGATGGTCTTTCCCTGCTCTGGATCGTGCCACTCCGCGTGCTGACCGGCGCGAAATGCCTCCGCAACGGTACGGCGCGGTAGGGTCGGCGGCCGGACATCACGGCGGACAAAGAAGGCATTGACGCCGCCATCCGAGCAGCCCACCAGCTCGTAGCCTCGCTCGTCGGCAAGCCCGGTAAGGGCACGGAGCGAAGCGCCGTAGTAGAGGCGGCTTGGATGAGCCGTATTTTTATCGAAGGTCGGGCTATAAGGCACGGCCACGGCTGCATCCGGGCCGAAACGGAAGTTGTACTCCACGGAGACAAGCTGAGGGGTGACCGCCTCGATTGCTTGCCATACCCAGAGATCGTTGCCGTCAATGTCGATTGAGAGAAGTCCCAGCTCACCGGTAAAGCCATGCTGCATTAGTAGCGCATTGATATTTTCTCGGGTGATAAAAGCGGCGACAGCGGTCAGGTCCCGCATCCAGTAGGCGGCATCTCCTCCACAAAGGGCGGCAATATTCTCCTCACTGCCATCCAGAACAAGCCCTCGCCAGCGATCCTTTTCCAGCAGAAAGCGGGTGTTTGCTTGGCGGTAGTCCTCCACCCCGAACTCCACAAAGCTACGGGGAGCTCCAGGAACCTGTCGGATCAAGTGCTGGAGAAAGCCATCCTCTCCAAACTGCGACGTGACACCAAAGCCCATCGCATCCCAATTCTCGGGGGGAATCGTCTGGGTCTGGCGGCTCTCAATGCGTCCCTGCGCGAGCCGCAGGGGCTCCAGCGCCGCCAGGACATGGCCCCGGCTGTCTAGCTCCGCCTGGAGCAGTAGCTCCAGCTGGGGAGAGAGGGCTGAGAGTGCCGCACGCAGCGCTGTAGTATCGGCTTCCTGTTTCGCCGTGAGCTGGGCTTGGCTCTGCGCGTGCTCTGCGCGTAGCGCCGCGAGCTCCGCACGAACTGCCGCAAGCTCGGTGAGTAGCACTGCCTGCCGATCCCCGATCTCGTCTATGCGATGGAGACGGTTGGAGAGCTTGGCCAGGAGCGGACGGATCATGTATTCCACTCCACAGCAAGAAAAGCGACTCCATGAGTTACACACGAGTGGGTCACGCTAAAGTGTACCGCATCCGGGAGGACATCTTCGGGAGCCACAGACCAGTCGGGCTGGGTGGTGTCGGGGTAGACATTGACCTGAACCCGGTAGGTGCCCGTGGGCAGAGTGAGGGAGGGGATGGTGAACCGGAGGGTGCCTGCTCCACTGGCATTGGCATAGGAGACACAGTGATCAAAGTTGCTGGTGGTAAAGACATGCAGGTTGTCGGGTACGCGAAAGAGGTCGAAGCCGATAGCCGGCTCCGGAAGAGGGCGGCCAAAGAGGTAGCTGATCTCGATACCAACACGCTCCCCCACTTGAAAGGCCGTGCGGGCCACCCCGTGAGCGTCGCGGAGGGTGACCCCGGTCAGTCGCGCACGGGTGGGGGTAGCTCTGCGAGCGGCCTCTGCTTCCTGGAGGAGAGCCTCGCCGGCGCGGCGCTCGGTCTCTTGGGCGGCAAGGCGCTCTTGCTCGACTCGCTCCGCGTCGTAGGCTTCACGCTGAACACGCTGCGCCTCAAGCCGCGCTTCCTCGGCGATGCGGCATTTCTCAGCTTGTTGGGCCTCCCACTCCACGGGATAGAGGCGTGCGAACTCAGCGTCCTCGCGCTCGTTGACCACGTCGTGGTAGAGCATAATTGCTTTTTCGGTGGGGCCAAAGAAGCGTGCTTTACCATGATCCAGCCACAGGCAGTCCTCGCAGAGAAGCTCCACTTGCCCCAGTGCGTGGCTGACAAAGACCACCGTGCCGCCTTTCTTCACAAACTCTTTTAAGAAGCGCAGGCACTTGTTCTGAAAAAACGCATCGCCCACGGCGAGCACCTCATCAATGAGCAGCACTTCCGGGTCTAGGTGCGCGACAATGGCAAAGCCCAGGCGCATGTACATCCCCGACGAGTAGCGCTTCACGGGGGTCTCCATAAAGTCCGCGAGTCCGGCAAAGTCCACGATCTGGTCGTAGCGCTCGCGCACTTGCTGGCGGGTGAGCCCAAGAATCGAGCCCGCCAGAAAGACATTCTCGCGGCCCGAGAGATCCGGATGGAAGCCCGCGCCCACTTCGATCAGCGCCCCGATACGCCCATGAACCGCGAGGCTACCACTGGTGGGCTTGAGAATCCCGGTGAGGAGCTTGAGGAGGGTAGACTTCCCCGAGCCGTTGTGTCCGATGATCCCGACAGGCTGGCCGGGCTTGACCGTAAAACAGACATCGTCCAGCGCGAGAAACGCCCCGCTGGGCTGCTTTTCCCCGCGCACACGCCGCGCAAAACGCTCACGCAAGTCGCCACCGCGTCCGGCAGTGCGCTGGAAGCTCTTGGAAACACTCTGAACAAGAATCGAGGGGGGGGAGGGCTCGCTCAAAGCTTGAAGATACTGCGCAGGAAGAAGAGTCCCTGCACCCCCCCCACAATTTGATTGATGACCGTATTGGGATCCGCGTGACGCACCGACGGCACATAGACCAGATCCTGCGGCTTGATCTCCGGGTTGCGCTCCGGCTTGAAGTCCTTGAGGTACTTGCCCCAGTCGAACTCACCTAGAAGCGTGTACTTGCCATCGGCTCCCAGGCGGGCGACTTTAATGGCTCCGATACGCGCCTGCCCCGTGGTGATACTGGCGTTTGCCATGATGTCCTGGAGATAGGTCTTACGGTCCTGGGGCAGCGGGTACTTGCGCGAGCCGCCCAGCTCTCCCCAGACATAGACAAACTCCAGCGAGGCGGGAATCTCCAGGGTGTCTAGGTCTTGCAGCGGCACGTCCGCGACACTCTCATCTGTGAGCAGCGCGTAGAGATCGAGCTTGGTGATGGTCTCCGGGGAGTTCACATCGCCCGCAATACTCTTGCGTTTTAGCACAACATGGTGCAGGTCACCCGATGCATTCACGACACTGTAGCCAAACTGTGTCAGCACGGCACGTAGCCCGAAGCGCTCGTCTATTTCATGGAGCCCACGAGGGCCTTCGCCCTTGATGAAGAGCCGCTTTCGGAGTGGCTGGTCCATCGTGAGCGTGTCGCCTTCGAGGAGCGCGACATTTTGAGGATGATCGGGAGTTTTCAAGATCGCCGCAATGTCCAGCAGGAGCGGTGCAGGGCGCACGGGGTTGATGAGGCGCACCGTGATGCGATCTGGCTGAGGAATTCCGCCCAGCATGGTGATCAGCTCCGTCACCCGCCAGCCGTTTCTCAGATCCAGATCGCGCCCCCAAGTGGCATTTCCCCGAACATAGATGCGGCGGACGCGCGTCCCGACAAGGGCTACCTGAACCTGCCCTTCGCGCAGGCGCAGCTTGCCCTCTTTTTGCAAGGCATCCGTGATCTTAGTGGCAATCTGGGCGCAGGTGAGGCCTCGAACGGGAATAGGCGTCAGAAGGCGTGGCAGGCGCAAAGCGCCATCAATAGGGACGCGCATTGCCCGGTTGAGGTAGCCATGCCGATCCACCTCAATCTGCACCACATCGTCGGTGTCGAGCTTGTAGTCCGTCGGGACATTGACAGCAAGCACACTGGGAGGAACGGGCAACGGTGGCTGCTGCGTCTCCTGAGCGCTTAAAAGTAGAAATGCGGCAAGAAGCGGGGTCATGGTTTGCTTGTCTCCGTCATGGCTTTGTTGTCTCCATTGCAACAAGTGCGGGTAGCTCCTCGGCGGCGACCACACCGTGAAAGCGCGGGGTGTAGCCATTGGTCAGGAGCCGCCGTGCGCGGGCGACGCTTTCTTCCAGAGGCGTGTCGGGTGAGGCGACTAAAACCACCCCCCCTGCCAGCTTCTCCAGCGGCCCAACGGCGCGAACATTCCAGACCGCAGGCCCCGCCAGTAGGATCAGATCGTTGCCCGCTGCCGTGAGGTTCGCAAGCTGCTTGGGAAGCTCCGCTAGCGACGGTGCATCCACTTCCAGATGGGCCACCCGGATACCGTCCTGGCCGAGCACGTCAGCAAGCTGCGCTGCCAGCGTCGCCGCACGGTCATCGGAGCGAACCCCGAGCAGAAGATGCACAGGGACGGACCCGCCGGGCTCACGGTGCGCCAGCCAGTAGCCGATCTCCCGGAGCCGGTCCTCATCGCGTGTGCTCAGGTTACCTGGCGCGGCGGCGGGTGCGGTTCCAAGAAGGGGAATACCCCCTACTAAGGGTAGAGCGGGCAGCGGCTCCTCGAAGAACGGTGGTTCTTGCTCGGGTTTGGTCGAGAAATACTCCGCCAGCAGCGACAGCCCGATTCCCAGAAAGAGACCCAGAAAGACGGAGAGAATCGTGTTGAGGAGCGGCTTGGGGGAGAGAGGCATATCTGGCTTGCGACCCCAGTCAATCACGCGCACATAGGGCTGCCCCGTAGCCTCTTTGAGCGTGCTGGCGATCAGGCCGGTCTGCGCTGTTTTGTCCGCTTCCGCGGCTGCCTCAAAATCGGTGCGTAGCCGCAGGTACTGGAACTGCTTATCCGCGAGCCCTGTCTGCTCTTTTTCCAGCGCGTTTAACAGGTTTTGAGTTTCGGCGATTGTCTTGCGCAGGGTCGCCAGAGTGGAACGGGCACGGAGGAGCTCACTTCTCGTATTGATGTAGTCCGGGTTGAGACCGACATTCTTATTGCCGATAGAAAACGCATCTTTCTGCGCCTCCTCAATGGCTTTTTGCTTGGCGGCAATCTCGGTATCGAGAGTCTGCACCTCGGGGCTATCTTCCTGATAGTCGAGAAGCTTAATCTTTCGCTGAGTCTTCAGGAGGGCGATCTCACTGCGAAATCCATCAATGACGGTGTTCTTGATAAGGCCATAGCTATTGATGAGCTCTTTAGGCAAGCTCTTAGACTGTTTCTCCTGGGTCTGGATCTGCGTCACGAGGGCCGCTTCTTGCTTGCGCGCTTCCTCCAGGTCTCTACGTACCAGGATCGTCCGCTCTGCGCGACCCCGGAAGTAGGCCGTGGGATCGGAGGCGGCCATCCCCTTGTTGAAGCGCTCTAACGCACGCTCTGTGCGGTTTTTTCCCTGACGAGCAAGGGCGGAGGCATCGAGCAGGCGCTTACGGTCGAGCTGGATCCGGTCTTTTGCGTCCTTGCGAGCCAGCTCGATGTAGAGAACGGCGGCACTATTGGCGATTTTTTGTGCTTGCTCCGCCGTTAACCCGCGGGCATTGAAGTTCATCACCTGTCCCCCACGTCCGGCGGAGAGCTGGAGTCGCCACTGAACCTCTTCGAGCCCCATCTCCCCCAACCCCGCGAGCTGGCGGAGCTTCTTGTAGAACTCCTGGGTCTCGATCTTCTCCATCTCCGTGTCTAGCGAGGCATTGCCACTGCCCCCGCCGGTGACTAGGCCCAGAAGGCTTCCCAGTCCACTCGATGAACCACTGGTGCCGGACTCTAACAGCACCCGCGACTTGCTCTCGTAGACCGGTGTGATGCGCTTCGTAAGTAAGTAAGTGGCAACGACGGTCAGGAGAAAAACACTGACCGCCAGCAGCCAGCGACGGCCGACAATACGCGTCAGCTCACGCAACGTGATGGGGGGCGGAAGTGCTCTCTCGTCCATGGTTCTCTTTTATCCTGCCTGCGGCAGTGGGTAGTAGGTTGCGGCTTGCCCAGGCGTTTCCCAGACCTCGACTTTGTACACATATGCGCCGCCCAGCTCCTGTGCACACAGCGTCTCCGCGATCCACCGGGCGATATTCTCTGTGGTCGGGTTTTGTGTGGCGAAGGCGGGCAGCTCGTTGAGAGGGTAGTGATCCAGCTCCTCTAGTATTTCCAGCAGTGCCTTTTTCAGCACCCCGAAGTCTACGAGCATGCCACGCGCATCCAAACGCTCGCCACGGACATAGGCCCGGACGATAAAGTTATGCCCATGAAGCCGTGAACACGGCCCTGGGTAGTCCGGCAGAAAATGCGCGGCGGAAAAATGCCTCTCAACAACCAGTTCGTACATTGCAACCGTTTATTATATCCTGCCCAGAGAAAAGAAAAAATCCGAAGTTGTCTTCTTGTCTTCTTGCCTTTCCGGGCGAGAGGCATCTTTGGTAGTATGCGGTTATGCAATCACAAATTCAAAAGCTTCCCGCCTTCGTGGTCGTGGGAGCTCGTCATCAGGGCGGCATTCACGGCGGCGAGATTCCCGCGCTCTGGGAGTGCTGGGGAAAAGATCTCAGCACCTTGCCCACAGCCGATCCGGGGATTTTCTACGGCCTTACCGTCGGCTTTGAGATGTCAACCATGACCATTGACTATCTCGCCGCCATTCCCGTCGCCGACGATGCCACCGTTCCCGAGGGCATGATGCGCTGGGAAGTGTCCGCCCAAACCTACGCGGTCTTTGACTGCACACTGGCGACGATCAGCCAGACCATTATGGCCGTCTACAGCGACTGGCTCCCTGGCTCTGGCTACACGCGGGGCTCCGGCCCGGAGCTAGAGCGCTACGACGAAACCTTCGAGCTTCCCGAGAAACCGCTGACCTTCTGGTTGCCGATTACGAAGCCGGGCGGGTAACTGTTGGCAGGTCAACTGCGCTGGCGCTAGCCTGCGGCCTCGGTAAGGCGACGCTTGGCCTCGGTGTAGACCTCGGGGGTGAGCGGGCCTCGGGACGCGGCGAGCACGTTGTCGGCGAGGTGGGCCGGGTTCTTGGTGCCAACAATATTGGTGTGCATGCCGGGGTGCGTATTGGTGAAGCGCAGGAGCCACTGGGTGCGCGTCTCGCCCTCGTCTAACAGCTCGTCGAGGTTGGCTTTCTCCCATACCGTCCAGCGATCCGTGTTGCCCAGACCCGCACCGGGCTCGCCACGTGCGACGCCGCCACGGATAATCACGCCCGCGCCAGAATCTGCAGCCGCCTGGATGGCCTCCTCGTGGACACGCTCCAGCGCCGAGTAGGGAATCTGGAAGACATCAAAGACGCCAGAGGCGATGTAGGTCTCGATATGGGGGTGGGTTGAGCTAATTCCCACCCAGCGCACTTTTCCCTGCGACTTCATCTCGGCAAGTGCGGCAACCAACTCCCCCGATTCAGTCTGCTCGACACTGGGGTTGTGGAGCTGCATGATGTCTATGTAGTCCGTCTTCATGCGCTCTAAGCTCTCATGCAGGCCACGAAAGAGATTCTCCCGCGTCCAGACATGGGGCGTCTCGTCGGTGTGCTCGTCTTTGTGAACCACGGTGCAGCCGCACTTGGTCGCCAGAACAAACTCGCTGCGCCGGTGCGCGAGAAACTTACCGATAAACTCCTCGGAGCGCCCGTAGTCGTTGGCGGTGTCAATGAACGTGATGCCGGAATCCAAGACGGCGTTCAGGATCGTATCGGCTTCTTGCTCCGTGACAGCCCGCCCGCCCCAGATGCGTGTGCCGCGCACTTCCATCGCACCGTAGCCAAGTTTCGTGATATTCAGGCCGGTTCGGCCAAAGGTGTTTGTTGGAATGCTCATAATGTGCTTTCTTTACGCAACATGCGTACAAAAATCCCTAAGATACTCTCGATTTCAGAGATGTCATATTCCTGCAAGGCGATGGTTGCGGTGGTTTCGTGCAGGGAAAGAAACTTCCAGTCGGTTCCGCTTGTGACAGCGCCGTAGACGGTTTCTACCGTTTTATCGTGGCGTTGGTTAAAGCGCAAGGCGGCAACCATCTCGGCAAGACACTGGGCCAGGCCGGAGCTGAGGTCGCCTTTTTTAGCTTCCACCAGAGCAATCACCGGCGCTTGAACCGTGAACTGGATTGCGGAGGCGCTGATGAGGTAGTCGCAGAAGCCATCGAGTCCCTGGCTGCGATCCACATTGAACTCTACCCCAGGAAAGAGACTGACTTGTAGCCCGAGCTGCCGCCGTACTTCCAGCAGAACGGGAGACACCAGTAGCTCCGAGCGGGAGCGCTCCGACCCGAAGGCCAGCACTACCGGCAGGTTATTGTGGAGCGTTTCCTGAAGCAGTGGGCTGGGAGTGACCGGGGCAACACTGGGAAAGAGGGTATCGGCCTGTACATAGCGCAGCCCAAAACGCTCCGAGAGAAGCTCCAGGGTAAATTTACTATAGGCCATGTGCGTATTGTAGCACCAAAGCTCCCCAACCCCCTGACCCCCGCCGGGCGGGGGAAATACAAGGAAAGAGATTCTTCCTTATTGTCCCCCCGTCGGACGGGGGTTAGGGGGCGGGTACAATGCTGCTCTATCTCGCCATTCCGGCGCGTCTGTGTGTATAGAATTGAAGAGGAGAAGATAGTACAGTGGATTCCTTAAATCATCTACGTGACGTTATACGCCAGGTTTTTATGTCTTGGGAAGAGCTTGCAAAGCAGGGCATTGGATTTCATGTCGTGACATTTCTCGATACGCAAAACGACCGCTACTTGCTTCAACAAGTTCAGACAACCGGCGAGCGCTATCAATCCCAAACTCTGGCACATCTGGAGATTCGCGACAATAAGATTTGGATTCTCACGGACAACACAGAGCAGGGCATTGCCACCGAGCTTGTCGCGGCGGGCCTAGAGAAGTCGCAGATTGTTCTAGGTTTCTATCCGCCCCGTGTCCGCTTGCGCGGTGAGTTCGCCGCCGCGTAACGTCATTGCCCCCTGCCCCCCGCCGGGCGGGGGAAATACAAGGAAAGAGATTCTTCCTTATTGTCCCCCCGTCGGACGGGGGTTAGGGGGCGGGTACAATACCGCTGTATGCCTGAGCTGACTTGGACGGGGAAAAGCGCCGTCAAAAACCACCACGAATCCGTCCCGTTTCGCCTTCTGAAACCCGAACCGAACCTGTCGCTGCCGCAGGGGGCATCGTCGCTGTCGGAGAAGGGGAACCTGCTGGTGCAGGGGGACAATCTGCTGGCGTTAAAGGCGTTGCTGCCGTACTACGCGGGGCAGGTGAAGTGTATTTACATTGATCCGCCGTATAACACGGGCAATGAGGGCTGGGTTTATAATGATAATGTGAACTCTGCTGAGATGAAGGAGTGGATTCACAAGACGGTGGGCAAAGAGGCGGAGGATTTGAACCGTCACGATAAGTGGCTGTGCATGATGTATCCGAGGCTTCAGTTGCTCAAGCAATTCCTACGTGATGATGGTGTCATTTTTATCAGTATCGACGACAATGAAATTTCAAATTTAACAATAGCTGCCAATGAAATATTTGGTACATCTAATCTACTAGGAAATTTTATTTGGCGCAGAAGACCTGTGCCTGACGCTCGAAACCTAACTGGTATCTCCACGGATCATGAGTATGTTCTCTGCTATGGAAAAGGAAAAGCAAAAAATTTCAAATTTCGTGGCTCCGAAAAGGATTTATCGAAATATTCAAATCCAGACAATGATCCTCGTGGCTTATGGATGAGTGATAATCTAACTGGTCTTGCAAATGAACGAGAAAGACCGAATCTACATTATGATTTAATTGATCCAAAAACAGGAAAGATATACAAACCAAATCTTTCGCGTGGTTGGTCTGCTGGTAAAGATAGAATGCAGATGCTAATCACTGAAAATAAGATTCTATGGCCTAAATCAGATTCAGGAAGACCAAGGTTGAAACGTTTTATTACAGACATGCAATCTGATACTACAGGGTTTTCAACAATTCTAACGAGTGCTACAAATGTTGAAGGCTCAAAAGAGCAAGTCAGTATTTTTGGAGAAAAGGTTTTTGCTTTTCCTAAGCCTGTTGGATTGATTAAAGATTTACTACGGCAAGTTTCATCCGACAATGATTTGGTTTTAGATTCTTTTGCAGGTTCTGGAACGGCGGGCCATGCGGTGCTGGGGCTTAACAAAGACGATGGAGGCAACCGGCGGTTTATTCTGGTGGAGATGGACTCCCATATTGCGAGCAACATCACAGCGGAACGGCTGCGGCGGGTGGCTTCGGGGTACGGAGATATGCCGGGATTGGGTGGGGAGTTTACGTTCTGCACACTGGGAGAGACGCTTCTGGAACCAGCGGGGGCGATCAATCCGAAGGTTTCTTGGGGAGAGCTAGCACGACATATTTTCTTCTCAGAGACAGGAACGGCGATAAGCGGGGCGCTTGATGAAAGCACAGGGCTTTTAGGCGTGCATAACGGGACGGCGTACTATCTGCTTTGGAAAGGCGACGGCACCGGGGCGCTGACAAATAAGAGCTTGAAGACGCTTGCGCCGCACCCTGACGGAGAGGGGCAGCCTCGGGTGGTGTTTGCGGAAGCGTGCTTGATTGCACCGGGGCGACTGGCGACCGAGGGGATTTTGTTTAAGCAGGTGCCCTACGAGGTAAAAACACGATGAGCCTAGCCCTGAAACCCTACCAGAGCGCGGCACTGTTGGCGCTGGCAAGCTACTTGAAAGAGTGCCACCGGCTCGGGGACGTAGACACGGCGTTTATTAAGGCTAGAAAGGAACAATACTTGTTTGTGGAAGGCATAAGTGGGATTGAGAGTATTCCTCATGTCTGTCTGCGAATTCCCACGGGTGGCGGTAAGACACTGGTTGCCTGTCATGCAGTCGGAACTCTCTTGCAGGAGTGGAAGCAGGCAGACCGGGGAATTGTGCTCTGGCTGGCTCCCACAAATATCATTGTGGAGCAGACTCTGCGGGCGCTTCGTGCGCGAAAACACCCTTACCGGCAGGCACTGGAAACCGCAACCGATGGGCCGATAGAAGTCCTCACGGCCTCTGAGGCGCTCTCGCTCTCTCCCGCAACGGTGGCGACAAGCACGGTGATTATTGTGGCGACAATGGCAGCGTTTCGTGTGGACGAAACCGAGGGGCGGAAGGTCTACGACGATAACAGTACACTCAGTGGGCACTTTTCGGGGCGCAGTGCAAAGGAGCTTTCGGAGCTAGAGCCTTTTCCTGGGGCAAGTAGACCCAAATACTCTCTGGCAAACTTGCTGGCAATGAGCCGCCCTGTGATCATCGTGGACGAAGCACATCGGTTCTCGACGGGGCTTTCGTTTCAGACACTCGGGCGCTTTTCCCCTGCGGTCATCCTAGAGCTTTCCGCGACTCCTGATAAGCAGAAGTGGGATACTAATGTTCTGCACCGCACCAGTGCGTATGAGCTCAAAAGCGACTCTATGATTAAGCTGCCTCTTTTCATGCAAGAGTCGCCGCACTGGGAGGAGTCGCTGCGTGATGCTTTGCTAAAGCGCGCGGAGCTAGAGGCCGAAGCACTTGCACAGGAAAGAGCGGGAGGGCAGTACCTGCGGCCTATTCTTCTGCTTCAGGCGCAAAAGAGCAACGAACCACTGACCGTTGAGTTTTTAGAGACCTACCTCACCGAGAAATCAGGCGTGCCTAAAGAGTGGGTCGCCGTGGAGTACAAAAACCGGGCGGACTTGGAAAGCGTGGATATTTCGTCGCCCACTTGCTCCATTCGGGTGATTATCACCGTGGATAAGCTCAAGGAAGGCTGGGACTGTCCCTTTGCCTATGTGCTTTGCTCAGTGCGCGACAGCAAGTCCGCTACCGCTGTGGAGCAGCTACTGGGTCGGGTGTTGCGAATGCCGGGGGCAAAGAAGCAAGCAAAGGCCAGCTTAAATAAAGCCTATATCTATGTCACTGGAGAGTTTGCCCGCTGTGTAAAGCAGCTAGAAGACGCGCTGGTTGAGAGTGGCTTTACGTTAGGCGAAGTAAGGCAGATACTCCAGACGAAGCTCAACTTACCCAGCAATGATGCAATGCGCGAGCTTTTCGAGAGAAAACAAGCCCCCGCCCAGCGTGGCGAGCGTTTCTCGGTGCCTCAGCTCACACTCTTTGCAGAGGGTAAGGCAGAGCCGCTGGAGCCTGAGCAGTTTCTCTCTAGTGCCTGGAAGCTCTCCGAGTGTACTGCCACCCTCTCACAGACCGAGTTTGAGCCAGAGCCACCCCGTGGAATCACAGCGGAGCTTGATATTACTGAGCGCGGACAGCTAGACATTCAAAAACTTGCCGAGCGCATGGCACAGTACAGCTTTGAGGGTTTTATAGTTGGCCAAGAGACAACCTACTCGCTCGCAGTCTGGCTAGATCGGCATATCAAAGAGCACCGCATCCCACAGACACAGAAAGTTTTCTTCTGCCAGAAAGTTCTGGAGTACCTGGTACAGACACGCGGCCTCACTCTGGAAACTCTGGCAGGGCAGCGGATGCGCTTGCGTGCCGCGATAGAGCACAAAATCGCGGAGCATATTGAAAGTGCCATGCGAGAGCAAGCGCAGGTAATGCTCTTTGATACACCACAAACAAACTTACAAGTGAGCGCCGAGCGTGTCTTCACGTTTGACCCCGATGCCTACCCGGTGAACAAGCCACACCCTAATATCAGTGAGTTTCGCAAGCATTACTACCCCGAGATAGAGCTGATGAATAGCGAAGAAGTGCCGTGTGCAAGATTTTTGGAGAGCGACGAAGCAAAAGTGAAGTTTTGGGTGCGTAATATCCCCCAACGAGAGCGCACGTCTTTCTGGTTACCACTCCCCAACGGCTACAAGTTCTACCCCGACTTTATCGCTGCACTAGATAATGGTAAAACACTGGTGATAGAATACAAAGGTGCCCACTTAATTGATAACCCAGAAGAGCGGGATAAAGAGCGAGTGGGAAAACTCTGGGCCGAGAGTAGCAAGGGAGAGTGTCTGTTTATCTATGCGAATCAAACAGACTTAATTCAGCAAGTCACTGCCCAGCTACGTCGTTAAACAAAAAGGAATAACAAGATGGCCCGACGAGACTCCGATGCCGCTATTCAAACGGCACGCTTAATTCAGACTGTAGATAATGGACGTAACTCCAATGATTCGTTTCGCTTATTACCAACACTGCGCCACGAACTAGATCAACGGCTTACGTCACTGATTAACTTAGAAAACCAACAGCAAGGAGCAACAGGGAACCGGCTGAGAGACTCTGAGAAATTAAAAGAGACGCTTCCGATCCTGGCGAACTTGCTCCGCGATGGCTACAACCACATTAAAGCTCTGCCGAGCTACTCCATCACCCCTGCCGAACGAAGTGCCGCCTTTGCTGCCTATGGCTGGACATCGGGGAACATCGGTAGCCTCCAAGGACTTGATCGGGTGCTTGCCCTTGCACGAAAGGCACTCGCGGCCACACCAGAGATCGAACCCCTTGCAGCCCGTTACCCTGCCGAGCTTCTCTCCCGTATCCAGGTCAGCTTAGATATTTTGGATACCAGCGGAGCCGGGTCAAAGGTAGGGACACGTCAGCAAGCCACCAAAGCCCGCAACGAAGCCCTTCGCTTGCTGATCCTAGTCAATGCTCGTGTCCGCCTCTTCTATGGCTCCGCCAGCGATGATTTAGACAAGACCGCCGAGCTTGCCAAGATCGGTCTGAACCCACGCAACACCAGCGGTCAGCGCCGCGTGGCAGGGGAGCCTGCTCCGACCCCCTAACCCCCGCCGTAAGAGCCTCCCCCCACTCGCACTGCTCGTGACCCCCTCCGGCTGATCATTCGTTCCTCACTGCGAAGGGGGAAAGCATGGTGACGAGAAGCAAGTGCAACGTTCGTACCCTCTTCGCGAAGCCGGAGAGGGTCGCGCGCTAAAGCGCGGGGAGAGGCAATTAAAACGTGTGGGGCAACGGAGGTTATCTTTTGCTCTCGTTCAGATTCGCCCCCAGAGTTTTCTCTGCGGCGTTGTAGAACGTGTCCTTGTCTTTAATCACCGCTTGGGGTGGGAGCGCGTTGGTGAGGGGTTTGGTACCCGCTACTTTCTTGACCGCAGTGCCAATGGCCATGAACTCGATCAGGCCGCTGCCAAGGTTATAGACATAGGTCTTGATTCCCACCACGTCGTCGGCTCCAACCAGCTCCGCATCGGCGCGGATGCGGCGAATGGCATTCTCACGGGCCTCGTAGATCAGGGAGCTCAGCTCGGGGATCTCGCCACGCACGAACGACTTAAACGCGGCGGTGAAGCTGCCCACAAAGCCCAGCGAGTAGACTGAGACACCCAGCACAAGCTGAATCGGCTGGTAGCCCATGTACCAGATATTCCAGAGCTCCTCGTTGGTCAGATCACTGGTAATAGGGCTCTCGAAGTGGCGCGGATCCAGGTCGGCGTGGCGCGAGGCGGTGCCTACCATCACCATCTCCTGCATCCCATTGAGCGGCAGAATGGAGGTCTGGATACCGAGAACGGCGTTGGCCCCCACTTCCCGCGCCTCCTCGGTGATACGCCAGAGCGCCCTGTGCCGCGTCTCATTGAAGACATCGGAGAACTCCTTGACCTCGCCACGCGAGAGTGAGCGCAGGCCACCCATGATCCCACCGCCCACCCCAATGGAGTAGGCGACATTGCCGAAGACGAACTTCACCGGCATGAAACCGCAGTCGAGCTGGCAGTAGAGCTCCTGGCCGTCGGCGGAGGTTGAGAACGCCAGCTTCTCAGACTTATTGCCCTCGTGGTGGATGCACGAGCCAATCGAGAGAAACTCTACATTGCCGGCCTGCCAGATCAGCTCGCTGGAGACTCCGGTGATGCCGATTCCGCCGTGGTGCTCTGCCTCTTTTACCATACGCGACAGTGCGCTCTGTCGCCCCTCATGGATGATCTTGGTGACCTGTTCGATCTCACCACCCATCATTGTCTTCAAGCCCGCTCCTACGGAGCCGACAAAACCCATTGAGTACACACTATTGCCAATCACCAGCTCGCCGGGCGCGAAGCCCTTCAGGTGCAGGCAGAACATCTCATTGCCGGAAAGCCCGGTCATAATCGCCATTCTTTTGTCCTCTTCTTTTCTCCGACAACTGAGTTTATCGCCTGGTTGCATCAATCATGCCTCGCATTTTGTGTTGGTTGAACTTTTGGTAAGGCCCGGGGAGTTATAAAGTGAGGGGTGCCGGCCCGGTGCCCAAAAAACAACTCAGGAGACTTTCCATGAAGCATCTGCTTTTTCCCGGTGCGGCGCTGTCTGCCCTCGCGCTTCTTTCAGGCTGTGGCGGTGGCAGTTCTGTTACACCGACTCGTGCGGTTTTGAAGATCACGAACAATGGCTTGCCGACACTTGCCAATGGCTATCACTACGAAAACTGGGTGCTTGTGGGCGGCAAGGCACTGCCCGCAGGCAAGTTTAATATCAATGCGAGTGGTCAGATTGTTAACCTGGATGGCACCGTGGTGAGCAATGGCGAGTTTGCCACAGGAAAAGAGCTGACAGGCGCAACTTCGATTGTCGTGACCATTGAGCCGACAGGCGACACGGACACCAGTCCGGCAAAGACGCATATTATCGCCGGAGATGTCTCGGCCAATGCGGCCAGCCTAACTATTGGACATCCGATGGCGCTGGGAAATAGCTTCGCCACGGCAGCGGGCAGCTTTATTCTGGCGACGCCTACCGATGGCGATGGTACGAATGAGAATAGCGGCGTCTGGTTCCTAAAGATTGACAGTGGCCCCAAGCAGGGTCTCACGCTCCCCACGCTCCCTGAGGGCTGGAAGTACGAGGGCTGGACGGTCATCGGGGGCAAGCCGGTCTCGACGGGGCGCTTCCGTAGCCTCAACACTACGGATGAGAGTGCGCTCTTCTCGGGCACTTCCGCAGGCCCCGCCTTCCCCGGCGAGGACTTTCTGCGCAACGCTCCTGCAGGATTAACTTTCCCCACCGACGTTCGAGGGGGCAAGGTGGTGATCTCCATTGAACCGGACAGCGACGATAGCACACTGCCTTTTGAACTCAAGCCACTTGTGGGCAATATCCCCGCCGACGCCGTGGATCACACCAACCTGCCACTGGGCAACAATGCCAGTGTCTTCCCCAGCGCCAGCGCACAACTTCTCTAAGCCTGGTTAGAATCAGAGTGTTTCCTCTCCGCAAGAACCTTCTCGCGGAGCGGAACACGAGTCCAAATAAACCAGAGTCCGATTAGCCCGAGCGTGATACAGCTCGCTTTGGCCCAGGGCATGCGGATCGCAAAAATGGCGCTGATGCTCACAGCAAGAGAGAGACTGACTGAGGCGAGCCACTTGGTTTTGAGGGGCATTCCTAGCCCCGCCCGGTAGTCGCAAAGAAGCGGCCCGACAAGCGGCAAGTGGAGGAGCCAGCTGAGAAATTTCTCGCTACTGCGGGAGAAGCACCAGGCCGCCGCGACAAAGAACCCCGTCGCGGGTAGCCCCGGCACGATAATTCCCACAAACCCCAGTCCCACACAGAGAAATCCCAGAGTCAGCCAGAGATAGCGCATCCTCTAGCGAGTATACCGCGTCGCTTCCAAGCAATTCTAAAATCATTCACAACTGGAACTATTTTAACCGTTTGGGGTTTAATAACTCTGGAGGATGACGAAGATGATGACAATACGGCGCTCTAACGAGCGAGGGCATGCAGATCGCGGGTGGCTCAATGCCTACCACTCTTTCTCGTTCAATACATACTACGATCCCACCAACATGGGCTTTGGGCCACTGCGGGTTATTAACGAGGACAAGTTCGGGCCGGGCCGGGGCTTTGGGATGCACCCGCACGAGAACATGGAGATTATTACCTACGTGCTCTCCGGGGCGCTGGTTCACGAGGATAATACCGGCGGCAAAGGCGTGCTGAAGCCCGGCGATATTCAGCGGATGAGCGCCGGGACCGGGGTCTTTCATAGCGAGGCCAACGCCTCCCCGACCGAGTGGCTCCACTTATTCCAGATCTGGATCGAGCCCAGTGTACTGGGAGCCGCACCCCGCTACGGCGAGAGCCACCTCTCGGAGAGCGAGAAGCGCGGCAAGTGGGCGGTGGTCGTCTCCGGCACGGGCCGCGACGGCGCGATGCACATCCACCAAGACGCCGAGCTTCTCACCACCATTCTGGAGCTTGGTGAGAGCCGCGAGCACACTCTGGCGGTGGGGCGGCGTGCCTACGTGCATGTGGTCTCCGGCGAGGTGAGTGTGAATGGGCAGGTTCTGAGCACGGGAGATGCGGGGAAGCTGGAGCAAGAGAGCCAGATAACTCTCCAGGCAAGTGCGCCCAGTGAGGTTCTCCTCTTTGATCTCCCGTAGGGGTCGCTCTGCCCTAGGGATTGGTATAATGCCCGCATGCCGACCCATTTTGAAGGACCTGACGATCAGAAACGGGCACTGGATACCTACATCAAGCTCATGCGCGCCGCCGAGTCCGTTGCGCGGCGCGCCCTCGTGCATGTCCAGGCAGCGGGACTTACGGAGGGACAGTTCGGGGTACTGGAAGCACTGCACCACCTGGGGCCGCTGAAACTCTCCGAGCTGGCCCGAAAGCACCTGCGGAGCCCGAACAACCTCACCGTTATTGTCAATAATCTAGAGAAAAATGGGCTGGTGGAGCGTCGGCGCTGCGCCACTGACCGCCGCATCATCTTTGTGCACCTGACTGGGGCGGGTGCGGAGGCGATTGCGCATCTCTTTCCGCTCCATGCCGCGGCGGTGGCGCAGGAGCTGGCGCTACTCACCAAGGAGGAGCAAGTCCTCCTCGATGGCCTGCTACGTCGGTTGGGCAAAGGTCAGTAGCCTGCATTCGACGGTATACTGCTGGCATGAACCGTCGTTATTTTCTTGCGCTGGGGCTCACGCTCTCAGGTGCGCTCCTGACAAGCTGCGATAAGAACAAGCCTACCGACTCTCCCAAGCCGACTCCGGGGACGGGCAAAGGTACGAATAAGCTCAAGGCCGGACTGGTCACGGACACCGGGGGGGTGGGAGATAAGTCGTTCAATGCACAGGCGTGGACAGGGCTCCAGGCAGCGCAAAAAGAGCTGGGCGCGGAGGTCAAGTATGTTGAATCCAAACAAAATGCGGACTATGTTGCCAATCTGACCAAGTTTGCAAAGGCGAAGTATGATGTGATCTTCGCCGTGGGTTTTCTGATGCAGGATGCTCTGCGTGAAGTAGCGGGCAACTACCCCAAGATCAAGTTTGCGATCATTGATGGCGATGCTCCTGCACTCTCTAACTGTGTTGCCTATAAGTTCCGTGAGGAAGAGGGCTCGTTTCTAGCCGGAGCACTCGCGGCATCTATGAGCAAGACGGGGGTTCTGGGATTTATCGGGGGGATGGAGATGCCACTCATCAAGAAGTTTGAGTTCGGCTATCAGGCAGGTGCCTACACCATCAAGCCAGAGATCCAGACCCGCGTTGCCTATGTGGGAGACTTCAATGACTCGCAAAAAGGCATGGAGCTAGCGCTCTCCCAAATGAGCGGGCAGGCAGATATTATCTACCATGCTGCGGGCAAGGCGGGCATTGGGGTCATCAAGGCGGCCCAGATCAAGGGGGAGGGCTTTTACGCAATTGGGGTTGACAAAGACCAAGACGATGAAGCGCCTGGGCGGGTACTGACTTCGATGGTCAAGCGCGTGGATGTCGCTGTTTTGGAGGTCTGCAAGAAAGTGGCCACGGATCGCTTCGAGAGCGGCGAGGTTATTTTAGGTCTCAAAGAGGGGGGCGTGGGCCTCTCCGAGATGAAGAACACAAAGGGCAAGGTTCCTGCGGAAGTGCTGAAGAAAATCGAGGAGCTTAAGCAACAGATCATTGACGAAAAGCTACACCCACCCTACGATGCCCGTGGCTTTCTGGATTTCACCAAGCCTGCGAGCTAGGCTGAGCTCCGTCTAAAGCGGCATTTTGACACCCTGGTTGGCAAGCTTGTCGGCCAGGGTGTTTTGTTCTCTGCGGACGTGCACCACTTTGGCTTTGTCGAACTTGCTCATCAGGCGCTTGGCCTCCGCGAAGAGCGGCTGCAGGTCGGCGGACTTCACGGCGTAGAGCCCGGCGATCTGCTTTGCCATCAGCTCGGAGTCCGTGCGCACTTCCACCTCGCTCGCGCCTTTGAGCAGCGCCTCTTGCAGGCCCCGTAGCAGCGCGGTGTACTCCGCCGCGTTATTCGTGGTGTCGGGAAGCCGCTCCGCCAGGGTGTGAAAGGGCTCCGCCTCGCCGTCGCGCCAGAACGCCACGCCAATGCCTGCGGTTCCGGGGTTACCCTTACTCGCCCCATCGGTGTGTAGAATAAACTTCATGCGGGGCATTGTATCGCGTCAGAACCTCATTGCTTCAAATGCTTGCGCGTAGAGCCAGTGGCCGAAGTCGTTGGGGTGGTTGATATTATTGCCCAGCAGCGACGGCTGATCTTTGCGCTTCAGAACCCACTCCCACGTACTAAACACATCCGCATAGGCACAGCCCGCCTCGCTCGCTGCTTGTTTTGTCGCCGCCGCGAACTGTGCCATACGGTGCGTCCCGTAGTGCCAGTCGTCGTTGGGGGGAAACGCCGAGAACAGCACCACGCTTGCGCCTTTACGCTCGCCAATCAGCTTCGTCAGTGTGACCAAATTACTCTTGAATACCTCTGGCTCCGCGCTTCCCCGGTTGTGATCGTTCATTCCAAAGCCAACAAGCACCAGATCGGGGCTCTCACAGGTTCCCAGCGTCGTTACGGGCCGTAGCGCTTCGGGTTTCTTGTCGAACCAGTCAGTGCCCTGCCGCGATGAGTACCCGGAGAGCGAGAGATCCTCTACCGTGATCGTCGCCTTCGGAAACTTCTTGCCAAGAGACGCCGCCCAGCGCCACTGAAAGCGCAGTGCGTCCTCCGAGGCTTCCCCGCCCGCCGTGATGCTATCGCCGTAGCTGACTATCTTAAACGCACCGCCCGTTTGGAGCTTTTTCTTCACGGTACTCAGAGCGCGACTCTGATCGTTGCGCCGTGCCCAGGGTGTTTTAGCGTTGGTCTTGTAGTCTACCCAGACAAACCACGGGTGGTTGGTAAAGCCCGGAAACTTCGTATGGTCAAAGTCCTTCTGGCCGTAGAGCATGTTGGTCGCAAAATCCGGAATGCGCGAGCCCGGGGTGCGCGCCAGAGTTCCCTTGGCGTAGTCCACCACATAGTCCTGGCCCTCGGTGTAGACCACGGAGCCCGGCTTCTCTGCGCGAAACGTACTACGGACGCTCACGCTGCCCTTAGCAATTCTCTCGACGCAGAACTTGCCCGGCTCGGTGCGCGTGAGCACGAAGCTCTCAGCGTGAATGTCCATATTTACGCCACGACTCCTCGGATGATACTGGTCGGTAGCACGCCGGTGAGCTTCTCATTGAGGCCGCCGTGGGGATAGGTCAGCCGTGTGTGATCCAGGCCCATCAGGTGCAGAATGGTCGCGTGTAAGTCTCGCAGGTGATGCCGATTGACCACCGCCGCCTCGCCGAGCTCATCAGTCTCGCCGTAGCTCGTGCCCGGTTTCACCCCCGCACCCGCCAGCCAGTAGGTGAAGCCCTTTGGGTTGTGATCGCGCCCGCCTGGCTTTCCACCCGTATTGAAGGTCTCTGAGACCGGCATGCGGCCGAACTCCCCACCCCAGACCACCAGTGTCTCGTCAAGCAAGCCGCGCTGCTCCAGATCCGCGAGCAGCGCGGCGATGGGCTGATCCACCTCCGGACAGTGTAATTTCAAGTTCTCCTCGATCCCGTGGTGCCCGTCCCAGGTGTTTTGCCCACCCGCTCCGCCGCCGCCTGAGTAGATCTGCACAAAGCGCACGCCCCGCTCCACCAGCCGCCGGGCCGTGAGGCACTGCCGTCCAAATGCCGCTGGGCCCTGTGCGAGCGAGTGCCAGGTGGGTTTAGGCGCGTTGATGCCGTACATTTCGAGCGTCCGCGAGTCCTCTTTCGAGAGATCCAGCGCTTCAGGAGCCGTGGTTTGCAGCTTAAAGGCCAGCTCATAGCTCGCAATCCGCGCTGAGAGCTCGGAGTAGCCCGGGTGGGATTTCTCATGCTCGGCATTCACGGCCTGCAAAAAGTCCAGCTCCCGCCGCTGCTGCTCCGGGCTGGTTCCAGCGGAGGGCTTGAGATTCACCATAGGCTGGCCGTCGGTGCGCAGAACAGTCCCCTGAAACCTCGCGGGCATGTAGCCACTGCTCCAGTTCGGTGCACCCGTGGTCGGGCCGCCGCGTGGATCAAGCATCACGACATAGTCCGGCAGGTTCTTATTGAGTGTCCCGAGGCCATAGCTTAGCCACGCGCCCAGCGACGGATGACCTTGCAGAATGCGCCCACTGTTCATCTGGAGTAGAGCGCTACCGTGTGCGAAAGAGTCGGAGTAGAGCGATTTCACCACGGCGAGTTTATCCATGTGCTGCGCAATATGGGGGAACGCATCCGAGCACCAGAGCCCCGATTTCCCATGCTGCTTGAAGCTGCGACGGCTTGCCTGGAGTGTAGCTTTGGTCTTTGTCCCGCGCCGGAACTCATTGTCAATGGTCTGGCCATCGCGTTTTTGTAGCTCGGGTTTGTAGTCAAAAAGATCTACTTGGCTTGGGCCACCGAACATGAACAAAAAAATGCAGGACTTGGCTTTCTTGCGCGTATTTTGCCTCCCCCCGGCCCCCTCCGGCTTCGCGAAGGAGGAGTCAGAGAGCATGCCGGCCAGGGCGAGGGCGGGAAAGCCCGCGCCCTGCTCCCAGAGCGGCGTGTGGCGCGGCAGAAGTCGGTGGTCTTCAGGGTTCATGTCAGCCCCCTAACCCCCGCCGGGCGGGGGTTAGGGGGTAATTAGTCCACATAGATTACCTCGTTGAGATTGAGCAGGGCGCGGCAGAGGCCGATCCAGTCGGCGCGGTCGGGTGTGGCCGAGAGCAGATGCTCGGCGGCGGCGCGCTCGGTGGGGCGTGGTGTGCGCTGCAGCGTGAGGGCAAAAGCGCGGGTGAGCTTGTCGGTGCCGCCCTCGGTTTCGAGGCGTGTGACGAGCGCCTCGGCCTGCTTCTGGACAAAGGCATCATTGAGGAGCATGAGTGCCTGCGGGGCCGTGGTTGTGATTGAGCGAACTCCGGCGGGCGAGGTGCTATTGGCGAAGTCCAGCGCATCGAGCAGCGGCACTTTCAGCGCACGCTTCACGACCAAATAGACACTGCGCCGGTTCTGCTCCGCCTCGGGGCTGTCTTTCCAGCCCGCGTTGGCAGGGTTGCCTGAGTCGCGAACCTCAGGCGGAAGGCTTGGGTAGGCACTGGGACCGCCTTGCTTAAAATTTAGCTGGCCGCTGATCGAGAGCAGCGTATCGCGTACGGCCTCGGCTTCGATGCGCCTCAGATTCTGCCGCCAGAGGAGCGTGTTGTCTTGGTCCACGTTGAGTGCTTTTGGATTGGCCGTGCGCGACGACATCCGATAGGCGCGGCTGGCGACAATGAGTTTGTGGAGCCGCTTGAGCTTCCAGCCGCCGCTGACGAGCTCCGAGGCGAGGTAGTCTAGCAGGGGTAAGTTGGTCGGGCGCAGGCCGACCTGCCCGAAGTCATCGGGAGTGGGGACGATGCCCCTCCCAAAGTGGTGCTGCCAGAGCCGGTTGGCCAGCACGCGCGCCGTGAGTGGGTTCTTATCACTTGCAATCCAGTTGGCGAGGAGCATCCGGCGACCTGTGGTGGGCGCGTTGTCGAGGAGCGTGGGAAGCGTGGGTGCGGGCAGGCCGAGCACTTCGGGGAAGGCGGGCATGACTTCGTCGCGTGGGGAGCCTACCTCGCCCCGAGCAAGAATAAAAGTCGGCTTGGCTTTAGGGCCGTTCTCATTCACCGCCAGCGCCTGCTCCGTCGGGTTGGCGAGAGGCCGCGTGATCTTGCCCGTGCCGCGCCCGCCGCCGCCGGTCTTGTGCTGGCCGTAGGGATCCACGCCGCGCAGAAAACTGAGCAGCGAGTAGTAGTCGCGCTGGCTCACGGGATCGTACTTGTGGTCGTGGCAGCGTGCACAGCCAATCGTGAGTCCGAGAAACGCCGCACCGGTCGTCACCATGACATCGTCCAGATCGTCGAACTCCGCCACCAGCGTGCTATCGGGCTCATCGTCCCAGACATGCAAGCGGAAGAAACCCGTGGCGATAATGCCCGCATCGCCGCTCCCCTCAAGCTCATCGCCCGCGAGCTGCTCTTTGATAAATCTATCGTAGGGCTTGTCGACATTGAACGCATCAATTACGTAGTCACGGTAGCGCCAGGCGTGGGGCTTGTCGCTGTCGCGCTCGTAGCCGTTGGTCTCGCCGTAGCGCACGAGATCCAGCCAGTGCCGCCCCCAGCGCTCCCCGTAGTGGGGCGAGGCGAGTAGCTTGTCTGTGAGCTGCGCCCACGCGGCGGCGGTTGGGGTACGCTCAAACGTCGCGACTTCCTCGGGGCTGGGTGGCAGTCCCCAGAGATCAAAGTAGAGCCGCCGCACTTGCTCACGCGGCGTCGCGGGAGGGCTGAGCGCCAGTCCCTTGGGCGTAAGTTTCGCCAGTAGCAATTTATCAATGCTTGTCGGTGCGGTGGGGGACTTGACTGGCTGGAATGCCCACCACTTTCGATCCGCCTCGCTGATGACAAAATCACGGCTCCGTAGCTTTGGCCCTAGTGCGGGGCTGGCCGCTGTTATCTTAGGCGCGACTCGCGGGTCGGGAGCACCGAGCTTTACCCATGCCTCCAGCGCAGCTTGCTCGCTGGCGGGAAGCAGGCCGGTGGGCGGCATCGGCGCGGTTTTGCTCTTAATGCGCTCGATCAGACGGCTTTTTTCGGGCTTGCCAGGCACAACAACCCCGCTGGCTTGCCAGCCGGTTTTGCTATCCAGGCGCAGGCCGCCTTGCTGTTTCTCCGCACCATGACAAGGTGTGCAGCGCTTGAGCAGCAGCGGTCGGATTTTTGCCTCGAAGAGCTGAGCACGGGCGGGAGGCGCGAGAAAGAGCAACAGGCCCAGTGCCAGAAACGCCTCAATGCGTGCAGTGTTTGTCATTGCACGCTTTATTTCAGCGACGTGGCAAGAATCTCCTTGTTGTCGCGTGCGTAGAGCGTCTCACCAATTCGTGTCGCCCTGACCGGAGATAACAAGGCGTTGATCCGAGAGCACCCGTGGCGTCGGGACATTAACCACAAACGCCCCATCGTATTTCCCAGAGCGGCTAGAATGGGCCGCGCTCCCATGGTCCCCAGATCGCCAGCGTGACGCCAGGAAGCTGTAGGTTCACAAAGAGCGTCTGGCCGTCAGGGGAGAAGCAGGCTCCAGCGAACTCGCTCTCTTCGTAGCCAAGATAGGCATTTCGGGCGAAGCTAAAGATCTCGCCTTTTTTTGTCAAGCCACGCAGGTAGCAATCCCCGCCGTAGGTGTCTTCGCAGAGCACCAAGCCGCCGCGCGGCGTGACGCAGAGATTATCCGGGTTCCATAAAACGCTCTTGGACTTAGACTCGAAGAGCAAGATCAGCTCGCCTTTATCCGCACCCTTGGGCTGGTAGCGCCACACCTGGCCCAGTTGTTTATCACCGCCCGTCGTGGCATTGATATAGACGTAGCCATTGCCCCACCAGCAGCCTTCGAGCCGCGCAAAAGTGGCCGCGCCTTTGGCTTTCCCGGACTCATAGACAGCTAGCGGGTTGGTTGAGGTGGCAGCAGGATCGGGGTCGTCAATATCTATCCAGACACACGCAAGCGGCTCACCAACGGTTTGCTTCTTGCGGAGATCGGCCTGGGGCTTACCCTCGACCACCAGCATCTGGAGCCGTCCGCCCTCGATAAGTTGCCCCGGCTTGGTCGGCAAAAAGCGATAGAATCCGGCGCTGGTGCGGTCCTCAGTCTCGTAGATAATCCCGGTGGCAGGGTCTACGGCAATCGCCTCGTGTACAAAGCGCCCCATGGCTTTGAGTGGTATGGGCATCACGGGGCTATCACTTGCAGCAGGGACCTCGAAGATATAGCCGTGTTCTCTCTCGAAGCCACCAATCGGCTTGCCTTTATCGTCTTTGCCTCGTGCCGCCCCGAGAGTTGTTTCCTCGCACGAGAGCCAGCTCCCCCACGGCGTGGGGCCGCCCGCACAGTTGGTGTGCGTTCCGGCTAGGCTAATATGGCTCTCTATCAGCTCGCGGGTTACTGGGTCAATCGTGAGGGTTGTCACTCCACCGCCCGCGCTTGTATCGTAGGCATGCTCGTCTTGGAGAATTGCGGTACCAGGCCGGGCGAGTGTGTTGGGAACCTCGTGGTTGCGCACCAGGCGCAGTTTGCCATTGACTAAAAACGCGCCCATTCCATCGTGCTTGGTGGGCGTGAGATTCCCATCGGTCATCCGGGTTCCCTGTCGCCCAAGCACGTTGTAGGAGAACCCCTCTGGCAGCTCTAAGAGCACCTCCCCCGTGTTGTGCGCCGCCGTGGGCACCAGATTCCCGTAGCCAAGTGCTACCGCGCTCCGGTCCAGCGCCAGCGCCCCACGGGTCACTAGGCCCGTCAGGCCAACTCCACCGCCCAGAAGAAGCTCTCTACGATTCATGTGCTTAGCGTACCCTCTCAGACACACTTACAGCTCAAGTGAGGATTAAGAAAACAGCTCCTCCATGATATAATTTTGCCTAGTAACGATGACTAAGGATGAGCGCCTCCAGTGGTTTGAAGCCACCCTTGAACGAGCGGGTATGCGACGAACGCTCCCACGACGGGTTCTTTTGCGCCTGCTAGCCGCCAGTGAGCGTCCTCTCTCTGCTCAAGATATTTATGAGCAGACCGGAGCGGATATTAATCTCGTTACGATCTACCGGACGCTGAATGAGCTTACCCGCCTAGAGTTACTCACCCGTACTGAGTTTGGCGAAGGCTTCTACCGCTACGAGCCCGCCCCTGGCCCCTCGGATACGGATCATCACCACCATCTGGTCTGTGATAGCTGTGGCTCGATTGCCGACTTTCGGGGCTGTATGGTAGATGCCATGCTCACCCAAACCTCTCTGCCCAATAACTTCCAGGTCGCCAGCCACACGCTGACGCTGCACGGAACCTGTGGGCGCTGTCAGACCTCCCCAAAGTAGTTTTTGTTATTGTGTTATAATAAACACACAAAGACATATGGCTACTACTTGCAAAAAACAACGAGTTCTAAAACGCCTCGCCTCTGTGGTCGCGGCGCTCTGGTTGTTCGTCTGCCTCTGGTGCCCTCTTACTCACTACAAAAGCCACACACCACAGCCTGAAGGGACACCCGCACACCTGACACTCGGTGCGGGAGATCCTTGTGCCATCTGTTCACTCCAAGCGGCCCCGACTGCTCTGGCAAGTTCCTCCCTCACACTTCCGGCCCCAACCGTGGCGCTCAAAACGTCGCGGGTAGCTCTCTTGCTTCCCACTACGGCTCTGATCTCTCCACGACACACCACGCGCGGCCCACCAAGCTCTCTCTCCTAAAAAAACATTTATCGTCGTCTTTCTTTTTCTTTTTCAGGAGTTTGATACCTCATGCGTCTTTCGTCTGTTGCCCGTTTTGGGCTTGTCCTTGCTCTTTCTGTCTCTCTTTCCGCCGCCGCCCATGCCGATGTGGTGGGCCGCTTAAAAATCAAAGTGCTCAACGCCGAGTCCGAGAAGCCGCTTGTCGGGGCTAAAATTATTCTCACCGACAGTGCGGGGGTACGCACCCCGCTGACGGTCACCACGGGAGCCGATGGCACGGCGCTCACTCCGCCGCTCGAAAATCGTGTCTGGAAGCTTTCGACATCCGGCGGGGAGTTCCAGAAGGACACCCAGTCCGTCACCGTGGTCGCCGATGCCACAACCGAGGTTGAGATTCTGCTGGAGCCTCTCAAAGAGAAGACCATCAAGATCACGGCGGAGCGGGATCGGATTCGTAGCGGCGATGCGTCCTCGGCAAAGTCTCTTTCGAGCGAGGCTGTTCAGAAGTTCCCGCTGACGGCAGGCAACCGCCAGAGCCTCACCAAGGCAGTGCGCGCGGTGCCCGGTTTTGCGGAGGACTCGGTGAACCAGGCCCACCCCCGCGCCGAGCACTCCGCGACCTCCATCTACCTCAACGGGTTTCTGCTTCCTGGCGCGTTTCAGGGCCGTGCGGGGCAGTTTCTTGCGCCAGATGCACTCCAGACCATTGATGTGATTACCGGGGGCTTTGCGCCCGAGTACGGCTCGGAGACGGCGGCGGCGCTGAACCTCACGCTACGCTCGGGGACGCTTGTGCCGTTTCGCTCTTTAACGGTGACAGGTGGTGGGTTTGGCACCGGAGAGACCAGCTTTACCGCAGGTGGTCAGACAGGCTCCGAGAAGAAAAAGCTGGGCTATCTCATCAACTACACGGGCCGCACCACCGACAATGCCATCGAGGCTCCCCAGCCTGATAAGCAAACCCGCCACAACGGCCAGACCTCCCAGACTCTCTTTGCCAACTTTGACTACGACCTCTCTAGCGCAGAGAAGCTCTCACTCACGGTCAACTCAGCTCCAGCGCGAACCCAAATAGCCAACCGCACGGGTCTGGGCGCAAAGTTTGAGCCCGTCGGGCAGGGCTTTGGCTACGGGGGGCTTAAAAACGCCAGCAGCGGCCTCGCCTCCCAGGACGCGCTGGGCCAAGACATCTATCAGCAAGACAACAACGGCTTTGGGACACTTCAGTACCGCAAGCAGCTCAATGCCAAGACCACAGCGGTTGTCACCTACGGCTCGTCGGAGTCCCAGCAGGATCTGCTCAACAACACAGCGAGCAATGGCGCGACAATCTCCTCCAGTAGTCTTGCTGCTGACTCGTCCATTGAGTTCCACCCGACTATCAAGCGCACGTACAACCAGAGCCAGCTTCAAGCCAACCTCACGCTCAATGAGGGTAAGCACACCTACAAGTTTGGCGGAATCTTCTCCGATCAGCGCGGCAACGAGAGCTACCAGATCGTCCCTGGCAGCCAGAGCGCACTCAATACCCTCCATGAGCTTGATGCGCGTCTTGTGGCTCCAGGTGGCAGCATGGTCGGCGATGATTATATCGTCGGAACTGCCACCGCCACGCCCACGCTTCGGGTCAAGCGCAAGGGCTACTACGGCGCGGCCTACGCCCAAGACACGTTTAAAGCCACTGAGAAGCTGACGGTCAACTACGGCCTGCGCCTGGACACCTTCAACTCACAGCAGACGGTAGATGGCACGGCGGGTGCGTCTCTCACCGCAACAGACCTCTCGCCGCGTGTGAACCTGGCTTACAGCGTGGCTCCTAAGACCATTGTCCGCGCCTCGTACAACCAGCTTTTCTCGCAGCCGCCACTGGCCCAAGGAGGGCTGATCGGAGAGGCAGTCAAGCCGCAGCGTGTCAAGATGATCGAAACCAGCCTAGAGCGCCAGCTCCCCCAGAATCAAACCATCAAGCTTGCCGCCTACCGCAAGTGGTTCCACGATCAGCTCGATACCGCGATCTTGATTCCGGGGACGCAGATAGGGGTGTTCTCGACGGTCAATATCAGCACGGGCTCGTTTGCCAATGGCCTGGAACTCTCTTATGATAAAACACCTAAAAACGGAGTCGGGCTAGGGAGTTTCTTCACCTGGGCCAATGCCATCAACAAGCTCGTGAATGGGGAAGAAGCCTACTCCGACCACGACCAGCTCAACACACTCTCGGGTGGCCTGAACTATGGCCTCAAGAATGGCTCGAATGTCGCCCTGAGTGCCTACTACGGCAGCGGCGCGTTTTCGTCCCCGATTATCAACCCGCAGGATGCGGATGCAACCGTGGACGGTGGCAAGAGGCAGGCGCGTGCGGAGTTCAACTTTCGCTACTCCACAGGCAGCAAACTCCTTCCCAATGGCCTCCAAGCTGACCTCTCCGTGGAGAACTTGCTCGACAGCCGTAGCGTGATGAACTTCAACTCGCCCTTCACCGGCACTCGCTTCCAGCAGGGTCGCCGCGTGATGCTCAGCCTCACCAGCAAGTTCTAAAGCTATGGAAATCCTGAAAGACAATCTTCGCCCACGCTTTGGTACCGCCCTCGGGCTCTCCCTCGCGTTCAATGCGGTGTTTCTTGTTGCCGTGATGCGCATCTCAATAGCCCATAGTGGCCACCGAGACTCGCATCCAGGGCCGCTGGAGCTTGTCTTTCAGGACTGTCCTGAGTGTAAAACGACCACCACGCCCGCTCCAAAAGCCACCCCAGCTCCTACTCTAACGAGCACTCCGCCGCCTTCCCCGCCCACGGCTCGTTCTCTCTCGCCCAAGCTTGCTCTCATGGCCTCATCAACACGCACCGCTCCTGCACCAGAGGAGCGCCCTGTTCTCACTGCTGTCGGTGGAGCTGCGGCAAAACCAGCTATCCCTACGCAAGCAGCTCAAGCGTCGCCCGTAGCAGCGCAAGCCACACCCGGTGCGCCTGCGGCAACCCCGAAGCCGACTCCAGAGCCTACCCCCACCCCGCGTCCCACCCCTAGGCCCACGCCGGAGCCAACTCCCACCCCGCGCCCGACACCCGCCCCGACTCCGAAGCCAACACCCGCTCCCACACCAAAGCCCTCTGGGCCAACACGTGAGGCCGAGCCGGGTCGCCAGGTTCAGCCCAGCATTCCTGACTCTCTCAAGAAAGGCGAGTTCAAGTCGTTTGTGCGCGTGGTAGTGGAGATCGAGGCCGATGGGAGCTTCGAGATCAGCCTACGCACGTCGTCGGGGAATACGGAGGTGGATCAGCGCGTGCTGGAGGCCCTCAAAAAATGGACGTGGAAGCCTGCTCTCAAGAATGGCCAAGCAGTTGCCAGCACCCAGCGCTTCAAGTTTGAGTTTGAGGTGCAATAACCACGATTCGCCCTAACTTCGCAGTAAAATTCGGTACAATCCCGCAAGATGCGCTACCGTACTGCTCCTGGGAAATTGTTCGGGCTGGGACTGACTCTGGTTCTGTTGGTCATGGCGGGCTGCCTGGGTGATCCCAGTCTGACACCCGCTTCTCCCAAACCAAAGGCCACTTTATTGACGACCGAAGCCTTTGTGGGCAATGCCGTCTGCGCCGAGTGCCACCCCGATATCGCTCGCAGCCACGGACAGAGCTACCATGCCCAGACCCTGAGCCTGCTCTCCGCACGCGACCTCGGAGCACGTGTGCCGCCCCGAGGCAACATTGCCCAATCAGAGTTCGTGCTCCATGAGACAGCGGGAGTGTTCACCGTTGCCGCTCCGGCCCTCTCGGATCAGAAAGTGCCACTGGATCTTGCCGTGGGGTCGGGGAAAACCGGAGTGACCTATGTCGCCTTTATGGACGATAACAAAATGGCGGAGTTTCGGATGAGCTACTTTCCGGTAAAAAAAAGCTGGTACATCACCCCCGGCCAGGAAAAGCTAGCACCAGGCTCTCTGGGCAAGGTGCACCCGGTAGCCAATGGGAAAAAATGCATGCTCTGCCACGCTGTCGCGGTACCGGAAACGGGTGGAAAGCCGCAGAAGCGCTTTTTCGGCGTCGGGTGTGAGTCCTGCCACGGTGCGGGGGCGGCGCATGTCACCGCCGCCCGCTCTGGCAAGTTCGACAGCGGGAAGATGGAATCTTTAGGGAAGCTTCCGGCGACCCGGCTCAACTTGCTGTGCGGGAAGTGCCACGGAACGCGCCAGGATGTCGAAGCGGCGCACCTTCCTAAATCTGTCAGCAACCGAATGCAGACCTACGGCCTGATGGAGAGTAAGTGCTTCCAGAAAAGCTCCGAGACGCTCTCCTGCCTCACCTGCCACAGCCCCCATGAGAACGCCAAGAGCGCAACCAGGGAACCCGCCTTCTACGAGCGCGCGTGCCTGACGTGCCACTCCGCGCAGGCCCCGCCGCAAAAGCCCTGCCCTGTCAACCCGACGGCTAAGTGCATCGGTTGCCACATGCCCGCGCGAAAGGCACTGGAAGGCTCTGCTATCCCTATGACTATGGCGGACCACAACATCCAAATCCTCCGAAAAAATTAACACGATTTTCACATATGGCATAGACATTGCTAAGATGACGTGGTATATATTGGTGTTAAGTCGGGCTCCTAAGAACGCTTCGAAGCGTCTCATCCTATGCTGGTCAATATCGCCCGATAGTGCTTGTGCACAAACACTGGAATCACTACGAAAACTTACTGAAATAAGAGGTTTTGAATGACTCGTTTTTCTTCTGCCAAAAAAGCGTTTACGCTGATTGAGCTTCTCGTCGTCATCGCGATTATCGCGATTCTCGCCGCTATCTTGTTCCCTGTCTTCGCGCAGGCGCGTGAGCGTGCTCGTGCTATCTCCTGCATCTCCAACCTCAAGCAGATCGGCCTTGGCTTGATGATGTATTCCCAGGACTACGACGAAACGCTGCCCGTGGCTTTCCCCGCCAACCCCCCTATCAACGGGGGCCTTCAAGCAGTCACTCCCTTTGAGTCCATGATCGAACCCTATACCAAGAACACGGACATGTGGAAGTGTCCTAGTGTCAACCGCACTGCAGGCGCAAACTACGGCCTGGGCAACTACTACGACGGCAAGTTCAACTTAGCGCCCAAGACCCGTACCTATAGCTCCGTAGGCCGCATCAACACCCGCCAGGCAAACGGAACCGACCAGAACACGGGTATGTCCAACTGGGGCGGCACGCCCACCGCACTCGCCGCGATGGATGCCCCCGCGGAGACCATCGAGGTTGTGGATGTCAACGGGGGAGATATCAACTACGGCTCGCCGTGGGGCTCGCTCTTCACCGGCTGCGACACCTGGAAGCTCGCCGGACGCAAGATTACCCAAGATGCCGCCACCTCGGGCAATTGTGCTGGTGCCTACAATTCCAACCCGGGAACCAAGGGACACATGGAGAATGGCAACTATGTCTTCTCTGATGGCCATGCCAAAGCACTGAACTGGGGAACCGTTCGTAAGAACGACTTCTACCTCTTCAAGAACGCCAAGCCCACTGTGATCTTCACCCCGTAGGCTCGCAGCACATCACTAACAAGACGTACCGCCTCTCTGATGCGGTGCGTCTTTATCTTTGATTGAAAAGGAAAACCTCTCATGACTAAAACACTCCGCTCTTCGCTTCTCCTCGCCCTCCTCGCGACCACGTTATGCCTGCTGGGCTGCCAGAAGGACGAAGTTGCCAAGGACTCGGCGGCAGCTATTACTGCAGATGCTAAGGCAGGAGGTACCCCCGCAGTCGTGCCCAGTGAGGCGAAAGGCCAGATGAATGCCGCCCTCAACGACCCCAACACGCCGCCTGAAGTGAAGGCGAAGATTAAAGCACAAATGGGCGGCGGCGGGCAGTAGGTTTTCGGTATACTCTGGCAAGTATGCCCGCACACCGTACCCGTTCTCAGGCCGCAGCGCGTCAACGACTCCGTTGGCTCGGTGCGGCCCTTGCTTTTTCCCTGCTCGGCCTGGGAGTACGCTCGGTCGTCCAGGCCAACCACGCCACCTGGCTCCGCGAGTCGTATCTTGATGAGCTGGAGCGCTACACCCTGAAATCGCCCAAAGATGGGCAGGCACTGGCGCTCCTGGGGGCGCGGCTCGCGGAGATCAACCGCTTCGCCGAAGCCGCGGAGGCTCTCTCCCTAGCCATTCAGACCGGAATGCGCGACGAGCTGCTCTGGCGGACATGGGCCGCGTGTCTGACGGCCTCCGGCCAGCGCCCTGCCGCGCGTGCCGTTCTCGAAGAGGCGCAAAAAGGCGGCGCCAGCAACACCGCCTCGGTTGCCGAAGCCCTCAAGCGTGCCGAAGCGCTTCCCAAGGGTGCCACGGACCTTGACATTGCCAAGGCGCTCTGCCCCCAAGGCCCCGGTGAAGTTACTCAGCGCTACTCACAGGGGAGCTATCTCAATAGCTACTCCGATGGCAAGGCGCGCCGCGACCGTGCGCACAGCGGCTTCTCCTACCGTGAGCGGCTCGCCCGTGCCAACCCGGACTCCCTAGAGGCGCAGCTTCTCTGGGCCGAAGCGCTCCGGCGCAACGGGCGCTACCAGGATGCAGAGCGGGCGGCACAAAAAGCACAGTCTCTTGCCCCGGACTCCCTTGAGGCGCAGCGCGTCTACGCCGATGTCTTGCTAGCGGGCGGCGCAGCGGTGAAAGCGGCGCTCCAGTACAAAAAAATACTTGCCAAGCGCCCGGACTGGCTCCCCGCAGTGGTGGGGCTGGGGCGGGCAGCGACGGAGAAAAAGCTCCACCGGCTCGCTCTGGAGAACCTGGAGAAAGCGGTCAAGCAGGCCCCGAGCAATATCGAGGTCTGGATCGCACTGGGCAAGGCGTACTTCTATCAGGGCCTGCGCTACGATCTCTCCCTGGCGGCGTACCAGAAAGCGGCCCAGCTTGACCCCGAGCGCACCGATTTCCTCACTCCGATGGCCGATGCCTACCGCGCCAACTACAAGCCCGCCGAGTCTGAGGCCCTGCTGCGCCGCCGCCTTGCCGCTGTTCCCCGCGATGCCCAGGCGCACTACATGCTGGGCTACCATCTGACCACGCAGCAGAGTACCCCCGCCCGCGTCGCCGAGGCGGAGAAGCACCTGCGCCTCTCGATCCAACTGGAGCCGGATGCCCTCACCGCCAAGCAGGCCCTCGCCCAGATTTTGCTCGATAAAAACGATGCCAAACAAGCTGCCGATGCGGGGATCTTGCTCACGGAAGTTCTTGAAGCGAAGCCGCGCGATATCAGTGCGCTACGGCTCATGGCACAAGCCTATCGCAAGATTGGCAAGCCGGAGAAAGCCAAGGAAGTGCAGGCAATCGCCACCGAGGTCTCTCGTGTCGAGGACGAAATCCGGCGGCTGGTTGAGCAGGAGCTGGCACACCCGGCAGACAGCGCCATCCACCAGAAGCTCTCTCAGCTCTACCGACAGACCGGGGAGCTGGAGAAGGCACGTCAGCAAGACGGCATGATCCAGATGCTCAAGACTCACCCCGAGCAGGCAGCACGCGGCCTTCAGGCGCTCATGGACGCCACGATGCGCGAGACGGCGGCGGTGGACACCTCGAAAAAACCCTAGCGCGGCGACTGGCCGGGCGCGAGGGTTAGGTAGCGCCCCGTGGGAAAGCCTTTCCAGGTCTCACTCTTGCCCGACGGCCAGCGCACAGTAAGACTCTGGGCTTGCCCCGTGCCTAGCCCAAAGTGCACACGGGAGTCGGAGGCGGAGAGATAGGAACCCGCACTCTGGCACTGACGCACACGGGTTTGTCCATCGGCAAGCTTCAGAGTAAGTACCGCACCGTAGCGCCCCCCACAGTCAAAGCCAACCCAACCCTGCGGGGTGCTCTCGTTGTGTAAGAGAAGCGGCTTGCCCTCACTGTCCACAATCAGCGCGTCCACGCGACCGTCGTTGTCAAAGTCGCCTACTGCTAGGCCACGGCCCACAATCGGCGCAAGATTGCCGATACCCGAGGTGGCTCCGGCATCGGTAAAATTTCCTTTCTGATTGTGCAAAAAAAGCGTCTTCTGGCGGTAGGTCGTGTCCTCGATCAGCTCGATATTGTCCTGCACATGGCCGTTGGTAATAATCAGATCCAGCCAGCCGTCGTTGTCCGCATCTAAAAACTTGCAGCCAAACGCAACATACGGCAGCGCCGCTTGCCCGATCCCAACGGCGTTGCTCTTGTCGCTGAACGCCTCGTCGCCGTCGTTGTGGTAGAGATTTTTCACTTCGTTGCGGAAAGTGGCCACAAAAAGATCGAGCTTGCCGTCGTTGTCGTAGTCGCCCCAGTCAATGCCCATTCCCCCATGAACTTTCCCCTCAGAGTCCGTCGCCACGCCCGATGCCTGCCCTGTGTTCTCGAACTTGCCACCGCCACGAGCACAGAACAGGTCCCCGGGTGCCTCATCGTTGGCGAGCGCCACACTGGTCAGCCCCTTGCCCGTAATATCAGCAAACGCCACCCCGAGCCCGCGCCCGTTCTGCGTGCTAAAGCCCGATGCCTGCGAGACATCCGTAAAAGTCTTGCCATTGCTTTGCCAGAGGGTGCCGCGTAGCCCGATATAGCGCGTGGGGCCGCAGGAGCTGAGCACCTCACCGTGCTTCTCCGTGCGGAACTTGCAGAGCTGCGGCTGCGTCGTCGTGCTGAACTGCGCATAGTTGGCGATATACAGATCCAGCTTCCCATCCCCATTGAGATCGGCAAACCCGCAGGAAGTCCCCCAGGGCTGGGGTTTTAGTCCCGAGAGCGCGGTGACATCTGCGAAGCGCTTTCCCGACTCATTGTGCAGCAAGCGTCCCTCACGGTAGCCAGAGAGGTAGAGATCCGGGAAGCCGTCGCCGTCGTAGTCGCCCACCGCGCAGCCCAGAAAGTAGCCCGACAAGCTCCCTAAGACCGAGGCCGTCACCTCCGTGAAGTGCCCTTTGCCGTCGCCCTGAAACAGTGCAGGCTTTGGGCCCACCAGCAGGATATCTAAGTTGCCATCGTTATTAAAGTCCAGAAAGGCGCACCCATTGCCAATGGTCTGAAGGATTGTCAGAGGACGCTTTCCCGGGGCAGTCCAGGTGTACTTCACCCCGGATGCCTCCGCGACTTCAGCAAAACGAACGCCGGACGGCGGAGCAGCGGGCTGAGCCGGAGCCAGGGGCTTCTGGCAGCCCGAAGCCAGGGTAAGGAAAGAAAGGGCGGTGAGTAAGCGATGGCGGCGTAGGTGCATATCAGGACATTTTATCAGTTACGGTACAATCCCCACATGGGTTTTCGCATGGGGGGGCCGGGCGGGGCGGGCGGAGCGCCGAAGAAGCCAAATCCGGAGACGATCAAGCGGGTATTCGGGATTTTTGTTCCGTACCGTAGCCAGCTTGCGTTTATTTGTGTGCTTGTTTTGGTCTCCGCAGGAGTGGGGCTACTCCCGCCAGCGTATCTACGGACTATCGTAGATGAAGGATTTGGGAAGAAAGACTTTGAGGTCGTGACGCACTACACGCTCCTCACGCTCCTTACCACCATTGCATCCAGCGGCTTCTCCCTCTGGTTTGGGTATCTCTCGGTGCTGGTGGGCCAGAAGATCATGCGCGATCTGCGGCTCAATCTCTTCGACCACTTGCAGGGCATGAGCCTGCGCTTCTTCACGAGCACGCGCACGGGCGAGATTCAATCACGCCTCATCTCCGATGTGGGTGGGGTTCAGGGCGTGCTCTCGGACACGATCGCCAACTTCCTCAATAACATCACCGTCGTCATTTCCACGCTCATCGTCATGATCGCACTGGACTGGCGACTCACCCTTTTAGCGCTGAGCATTCTGCCGATCTTTGCTATTGTCTCGGCCAAGCTCGGGATGAAGATGGGCGAGATGCGCAAAATCTCGGCGGGGCAGAACGCGGATCTCTCGGCGACGATGCAGGAAACCCTCTCTGTTTCGGGCGTGCTTCTCACCAAGACAAGCGGGCAGCAGGTGCGGACACTGGCAAAATTTGCCAAAGAGAACGAGGCGCTCACGGCCACGCAAATCATGCAGTCCACGATCATGCGGATCTTTTTCAGCCTGATTCCCCTGACGTTCTCTCTCACGCCCGCACTGGTCTACTGGCTGGCGGGTTACTTTATGGCCCACGGCGAGAAGCTCACCGTGGGGCTAATCGTCGCGTTCACGGCGCTCCAGGGGCGGCTTTTCTTCCCGCTCACCAGCCTCTTCAATGTGCAAGTCGAAGTGCTCACCGCAATGGGGCTCTTTGAGCGCATCTTTGAGTACATGAACCTGAAGCAAGAGATTCAGAACCCCGATCCCAAAGACGCCATCGCACTCGCGGCCTCGGAGGTTCGTGGGGAGGTGCGCTTCGAGAGTGTCTCGTTCGCCTACGACGACAAGCAGACGCTCTCCGAGATTACGTTCACCGCCCAGCCGGGCCAGCTTATCGCGCTGGTCGGACACAGCGGCTCGGGCAAAACCACCATGACCTATCTGATCCCGCGCCTCTACGACGCCGACTCGGGCACCGTTCGCATAGACGGCCACGAGATCAAGCGTCTCCCGCTGGCAACACTGGGGCAAGCTATCGGGGTGGTGACACAGGAAACCTACCTGGTCCACGACACCATCCGCGAAAACTTAAGATATGGTCGCCCCGACGCCACCGATGAACAGCTCATTGCCGCCGCGCAGGCCGCCGCGATTCATGAGCACATCGCCAGCCTCCCGGCGGGCTACGATACCGTTGTCGGGGAGCGTGGCTACAAGCTCTCGGGCGGGGAGAAGCAGCGCATCGCCATCGCCCGCGCCATCCTCAAGAACCCACAGATTCTGATTTTGGATGAAGCCACAAGCGCACTGGACACCCAGAGTGAGCGCCTGATCCAGGATGCCCTCACCGGGCTGTCCAAAGGCCGCACGACCTTTGCCATCGCCCACCGCCTCTCGACCATTCTCGCCGCTGATTTGATTCTCGTGATGGAGGCTGGAAAGATCGTCGAGCGCGGCACCCACACCGAGCTTTTAGAGAAAAACGGGGTCTACGCCCAGCTCCACGCCGCACAGTTCACGGTAGAATAGGCCATGCGCATTGTCGTTGTCACCAAGCACAAGTACATGGGCGACACGCTCATTGCCACGCCGCTCCTGCGGGGCATCAAGCAAGCCTACCCGGACAGCCACGTGACTCTGGCGGCAGGCGCGGCGGCGATTCAGCTTCTGGAAAATTGCCCCTACACGGACTCGCTTATCGCCTACAAAAAAGACGATGGACTGCTCACACTCGCCCAAAAACTCGCCAAGCCTGATATCTGCTTTCTCGTAGACCGCTCTTTTCGTGCCGGAATGCTCGGCGTGGCGTGCGGCGCGAAGCAGCGCGTGGGCTTCAACGCCGAGGGGCGAGGCTTTCTGCTCACGCACCGCGTCCCGTATCTCTGGGATAAGCGCGAGATTGTCGCCTACTTAGACTTGCTGCAAGCTATTGCACTCGGAACCTACGATCCGTCGCCGATTCTCTGGGTGCGTGATGACGAAAAAGCCGCTGCAACAGCACGGTTAGCTAGTGAAGGAGAGCGCTTTATTGGGATGCAGCCCGGAGCCAACGACCCCTATGTTCGGGAGTGGAAAGCCGAGCACTATGCGCTTGTCGGGGATCGGCTGAGTGAGAAATACGGTGCGCGGGTGGTTCTCTTTGGCACCGACACAGAGCGTAAGGCCGCCGACGCCGTGGCGGCGCAGATGACCCACACGCCGCTGATGCTCGCTGGACAGACCAAGCTACGCGAGGCCATGGCGCTCATCTCCTGCTGCGAGCTATGGATAGGCAACGATGGCGGCCTCTTGCATCTTGCCGCAGGAGTTGGGCTACCTACCGTGGGAATCTTCGGCCCCACCAAGTACGCCCGCTGGCACTACGACGGCCCGCGCCACCGAAGCCTCGCATCCCATGTGCCTCCTGGCATAAAAGTCACCGATGATGCCATTCGCGCCGGACTCGACGCGATCACACCGGATCGGGTAGAACAAGCCGCACAGGAGCTCGTTGGACACTCGCTCTGATGGGTTTCGCCCCCGTTCATGGGGGCGAAACCCACCGGGGCGATAAAAATAGAGAATAGACTCAATATGACCTCAATTATCTTTGACACTGACATGGGCAACGACGTGGACGATGCCCTTGCCCTCGCCGTTCTCCACAGCTTGCAGAGCCGGGGGGCGTGCAAGATTCTCGCCGTCACTCTCACCCGCGTGGACCCGTGGTCGGCTCGCTACACCGATGCGGTCAATACGTTCTATGGCCGCCCCGAGATTCCCATCGGAGTGAAGCGCGACGGCAAGCCCGCCGATCCGAGCGCCTACCTGCGCGTGGCGGAGAAGTTCCCCCACCGCATCAACCCGGACAAAGCCCCCGATGCCGTGGACTTGATCCGCAAGACCCTCCAAGCCCAACCCGACGGCTCTGTCGCGATTGCACAAGTGGGCTTTTTCTCCAACCTCGCCAAGCTGCTCGACGATCCCAAAGACCGTGACTTGGTCTTGAAGAAAGTCAAGGTGCTCTCGATCATGGCGGGCGCGTTTGCAACGGTGGAGAGCAACAATCACTTCTGCGAGTACAACGTGACGCAAGACATTCCCGCCGCCCAGAAGCTCGCCAAAGACTGGCCCACGTCTATTATCTGGGGTGGCTTTGAGATCGGTGACGCCCTGCGCTACCCGCTCAAGAGCATCGAGCAAGATTTTGGCTATGTTCCCGCCCACCCGATCCCGCTGGCCTACAAAGTCTACTGTCAGCCCGGTGAGGAGCGCCCCTGCTGGGATCTGGCAAGCTGCCTCTACGCCGCCCAGCCCGACCGCGACTACTTCGCCCTCTCGCCCCACGGCCAGGTCACCGTCGAAGGCGACGGCTTCACGCGCTTTACTCCCAAAAACGGCGGGCGAGATCGTTTTCTGATCCTCGACCCTGTGCGCCGCACCCGCGTCCTCGAAACTCTCGTCCAGCTCACCAGCCAGCCTCCCAAATAGGGGATAAAATAACCCATGGCTATCGGGCAACGATTTCTCTTTGGCTGTGTCGGAGTGCCGATTCTGCTCATTGCGGGCTGTGTGGGCAAGATGGCCCTCGACAAAGCCCTCTACGAGCTGCCCGGCGAGGTGCTGCGCTCGTCGGTGCCGCCCACGCAAAAGCTCGACTCCGCAACGCAAGTCGCGGAGGCACTGGATGCCTATGTCCAGCCCCGCTTTGAGATCCTACGTGATAAAAACTTCGGCGCGATTCGCATTGTCTACCGCAAGCACGCCGGAATCGTCCAGCTAAAAGTGGATAGCGACGCGGAGAAAACCCAGCTCGCCAATATCAACGCCACAGGCCGTGACTACGCCATCGGTCTTTTCCACGGTGCCCCCAAGCCCAACCGAACCCATGCCTCAGAGCGACTAGAGCTACTCTATTTCAACCAGAATCAGCTTGTCAAAGACTGGGATCATGTCATGATGACCGAGAACACGGAGAAGCTCCTTAAAACCAACCGGCTGGATTTTGAGGCACTCGAAAAAACCGCACAAGACGAGATACAGACGCTACTTTCAGGCAAAGAGAAGCGCACGCAGCAAGGCGAGTGGACGGTTCTGATGCGTCCCGTTCTCGCTGCCAAACCTGAGTGCCTGAGCTGCCACACGGGTGCCAAACTAAACGCCACGCTCGGCGTGATGGTCTATGCCGTCCGCAACTCGTGCCCAATGGGGCACGACGGGTCTAAGGATCGCTGCCTCCCCGTTCCACGATACAATTGCGTATGGGCACTTCCGATGATGGCGCGTTCCTACGAGCACTGAGCCACACAAGCCTTGGGCTGGTTCCCTTGGTTCTGGCTGTGGTATTTGGCGTGGCGGCCTACCAAATTCAACAACGCTGGCGGATGCAGCGACATCCTCCGCTCCTGCTCGGACTGATCGTGGTCTGGGTCTTTCTGCTCACCAACGTCCTGCTGACACTCGCGGGGCTCTTCCATGTCGGCTGCGCACAGCTAACAGGCCGACGTGCGGGCTGCCACGCCGTCATGAAATCGCTCGGTGAGGCCGCGATGCAGTATGCTCAAGACTACGACGACACCTTCCCGCCTGTGGCGCACTGGGAAGTGGCGCTGAAACCGTATCTGAAAATACCGCTCAAATGCCCGTCGGTGAAGCGGGGGTCAAGCTACGCGATGAACAAAGCTCTCAGCAAGAAAAAGCTAGAGGCGCTGGAGAACCCCGCCGAAGTCATACTTTTTTTCGAGAGCGACAACGGCACAACGGTCGCCCAGAAACGGCATGGCGGCAGCCAAAACTTCACCTTCGCCGATGGTCACGCGAAACGCGTCTCAGAGAACAACCAGAAAGTGTTGGCATGGGACACCTTCAAGCCTACGAAAAAGGCGTCACGGCGATAAATTCCATGCTCTGCGCCAGAACCCAGCCTTCCAGCCCATACGACGACGCGATTTCAAAGCCACGCACTTCGTTCTCACTAAGATACGCTTCCAGATTTGCTTGAAGCTTCCCTTCGATTTGTGGCCAGCCGTAGGGACGGCCTGCGTCGAAAAGCACTTTATGGTCGGTCAGGATGTTGGCAGTCGCAACTTCCTCAATACCAAAAATAATGTTCACCAGCGTATCTTGCTGAAAGTGGTAGGCAAAGACGCCATGAAAGACCACGTCGGTGTACTCGTAAGGGTCGGTAATAAGCGCGACATCCCGAAACTCCGTGTGCAGTCGAATCTCGCGCTTTTAGCAGAGCACTTCGTAGGAAACCAGAAGTAACTGCTCAGGTCTTGCCTGAGTGCCTATCTTACAGTATACTCCCAGCCAAGAATGAACCGAGAGGAATTTGACAGACTTACCCGAGAAGATCCCGATGCCATCTGGAAGATCATCGCGGATCTCGCGGCACAAG